>DASVRQ010000063.1:0-8960 GCA_036388535.1 Flavobacterium sp.
TAAAGTTTGAGCCGTATTTTGCATTGATAGCTTCAAGAAATTTGTTAGCAATAAGCGCATATCCACGTGCTCCCGGATGCACTCCGTCAAGTGAAAATACACCACCTGTAATAAAAGAAGCCGATAAATGATGATTACCAAAACGCAGTCCGCCGCTGAATAATTGTTGCATAGTTGCATTCGCATCGACGAAGGCCAAACCTTTGGTTTCTGCTATAGATTTGATTGAGACATTATAAGCATCGACTGCAGTTTTAACTTCCAATGCTTCAGATGCTGTCAACACTGCATTGTCCTGTAACGGGAATGTTACACCAACTGTGTTGAATGGCGCAGGAATTCCAGGCTGGCTGGTTCCGATAATTCCACGTGTTGTCAATAGAATCAGATCATTAGCAGTCGCATGACGAGCCTGTCCGTAAAGGTTACCCATTAAACCAGCTTGTGGAGCAGGGATACCTGCCTGCATTAAAGCGCCCGTTATTTGTGGGCCAAAATTTACAAGAGTTTCATCTTTAATCAAAAGACGGTTGTTTCCAGCGGCAGAAACAGGTGATAAACGATCAGGCTGACCCAAAGCAGTCAGGATTTGAATTGCCGGACCTAATAGTTGCTGGTTCAGCATATCAGCCGTAGCCTGATCAAGTGGAATCGGATTATGAGGAACTGTCCTGAAAAAAGGGATTGAAGTTACATAAGGAAGATTGGCCACGACACCTTTTGCGCCGTTTAAAGTCAGTTGATTTACAAGTTCATTGTAAGTGGCTGCAAATACTGTTGGATCAGTAATGTCGTTTCCTCCGTATGTCGCAGGATTAAAATTCCCTGTTTGGTTTACACCAATGCCTCCAGAAGTTGCATAACTCAATACATCGTTGTTTCCGATCCATAATGAGAAAAACGTGGGATTTTGCGCAACCGCATCTCCAATTACTGTAGCCGATGGTGAAGAAGCAAAACGTGCAAAGTATGGATTTGCCTGACCAGTTGGAACTCCTGCAGGATTTCCGTAACCCGGAGCAAGCAAGTGGAAACTTTTCGCTCCGGGAACACCCATATTACTGATTGGTCCATTTAGATGTGTAGTAATTTCCGTTGTTGGCATTCCAGGAACAGGCATGATGTTCGGTGATGTTGCATTGAGGAAACCATTAAGGTGCAAACGTGTAGACGCAACAGGACTACCCATGAACAGTAATCCGCCAAGATCGCCATCCATATAAGGAAGTGTGAACTCTCCGCCTCCGGCTAACTCAAATTGCTTGGACATTATATTCGGATACGAATTATCCTGCCCAGCTCTGAAAAGGGCCGCATCGCTATATCCCGAAGTAAGCGAGTTTCCTAACGCCACATATCTTGAGAAATCGGCTGATCCGGCAGTAATCGGTTCCTCGACAACGACATCATTGCCATCATCCTCATTGTTACACGCTGCAAAGGTCAGTGAAACCAACAGCAGCCATTTAAAATTTTTTATCATAATCATATTTTTTATATTTTTTGTAGGTAACTCTAAATTACGGATTTATTAACCATGAGATCAGATATTGCTGACCGATTCTTCCTGCTCCTGCAACTTGCAGGTAATCTTCGCCACCAAGGTTTGAAGCGCTTGCTTTGAAAACCGATTTGATCGAAGGAACAGCATAGCTAAGCTGCGCATCCAAAACAGTAACTGCAGGGATGATTCCGTCTGCAAAAGATGATTGCCACAAATACTCATCACTCCAACGAACATTGATATTAAATCCGAAGTTTTTTAATACGTTGGCGTTTCCGAACGAACCTTTGACTCTGTGTCTTGGCGTATTGAAGCCGGCAACAAATGCAGGATCTTTTGCTTGGTCAAATTCGAATTGAGCATGATTGTAATTTACTCCGATGTCATACGTTTTGAAGATTTTCTTCGTAAGTCCAACTCCAAAACCAAAAGAAGTTACTGTCTCAGTTGTATTGGTATAAACCTGGAAAACTCTTCTGTCGCCATTGCCTAATGCCTGTAAACCCTGCTGAACCTGTGGATTTGTAAAATCTGTTCCAACAGCTCCGTAGTATGGTGTTACCACGCGTGACGTGCTCATGAAGTCATTATAGATGTTATAATAAGCATTTACGTCAACGGTAAGATCGTTTTTAACTACTGATTTGTATCCGACTTCAAATGCTTTTACCTGCTCAGGTTTAACCAATGCAACATTAACTACCTGAAGATCGCCCGGATTTTGTGAAACTGCAAATGCTTGTAATGACGGAAGAGAATATACAGGAACGTTGTAAGCGCTTTCGCCCGTCAGAGTCACTGTTTCCGGATTACCCAGAGCTTGCCCCGCAGCACTAACAGGTAAAGTTTCAGTATATCTGGTAAGATTGGCTTCTGCCGAACCAATTAATGCGAATGGTCCTAAATCCAATCCGATATATTGATCTTGGGTTGTTGGATTTCTAAAACCTGTCTGGAATGAACCTCTGAAATTGTGATTTTTCCTTGCTCCTGCAGAATATACCAGCGATAAACGCGGTGATACCTGTCCGTCGAAATTCTGAGATTTGTCATATCTGATCGAACCGGTGAATTTCAAACGGTCTTCCATGAATTTCTTCTGAAGTTGCGTGTAAAGTCCGTATTCGGTATATTTTATCGGTCCGTTTTCATCTGTAAAGATGGTACCTTTTGAATCCAATACATATTCACGAAGTGAACCACCAACCTGAATTTCGACCGGCTTGATTAATTCTTTGAAATTGTAGTTGACATCGGAATGGTATAGTTTTGATTGATCAAGAAATTTTGCGCCAACTCTTTGGTCGGGATTAGCTGTAACAATCGCCATAGCATTATTGAACTCAGGAGTTCCGGGAAGGAAACGTGAATTTAAAGGCGCATTGGCAAATTGTGGCTGTCCTTGAAGTTGAGCTGGCAATTGATTATAATCAGCATAATTTCTACCGATAGAAGCTGCTTCAGCTGTATTTGATCCCATTAAAGCGCTTGACAATTGATAAGCAGTCGCGTAGTTCGTGAACCATTCCTGATCGCTTTTCCACTGACGGTTGATGTTCCATGCAGCGAAACGCATATCATACGAATCACCCGCATTTTCAGTTGTCATATAAACACGTGCAAAGAAATTCCTGTTTCGGACCTCGATTTTACTTTGCTGCATGATGAAATCATCAAGCTTGTACCTGTTTGCTCCCTGGTAGATCGTGCTTCCCAATCCTAATTTGTGCATCAGGATAATTTCAAAATCATTTTTGTATGGACGGATGTGCATCGCGAAGTCAGCTTTGACGCTTTCAATTTCATTATCACTTAAATCCTGCTCGCGATATCCGGTCCGTGACACTTGTCCAACATTAGGAATAAACGTTGTAACCTCATCACCATATATATTGAGTCCGTCATAATTCTGATTCACTTCGTGGCCTTGACCTCCATTTGTCATGCTTCTTTCATCACCCGCAATCCATTCTGTCGCCTTTAACCAGTTAAAATTAGCTTTGACTGCGATGTACGGATTAAATGCATGTGCAGCACGCATTCCGAAATCGTAATAATCGTTTGTACCGGCAATATCCTGAACGGTTTTACCATATTTCGCATAAACGCTGATCCCCTGGTAATCGAAAGGATTTTTGCTGTTCATAAATAGGATGCCGTTGAAAGCGTTGGCACCATATAGTGCCGAAGAAGCACCAGGAAGTAACTCAACACTGTGGACATCAAGATCGGATAATCCGACAAGGTTCCCCAAAACAAAATTCAATGCCGGTGAGGAGTTATCCATTCCATCAACCAATTGCATGAACCTGGTATTTGCAACTGTCGCAAATCCCCTTGTGTTTATCGATTTAAACGATAAACTACTTGTATTAAAGTGTACTTCCTTAAGGTTTTCAAGTCCTTCATAGAAAGTCGGAGCCGTCGTGTTTCTAATTTCCCTTAATCCCATCCGTTCTACAGTAACCGGAGATTCGAGAATTCGTTCAGGCGTTCTTGAAGCCGAAACCACAATTTCATCCAGGATAGTCCCTGCTTCTGACAGTGTCACGTTTACCGGAGCAGCGGCTGAAGCTACCTCGATCTGCTTTGTGCCGAAGCCCATGCCGGAAACTTCAAGCGTGTAAGGCGGCTGGTTGGCCAAGTTTAGTTTAAAGCTTCCGTTTGCATCAGTAATAGTGGATGTGGATTGCCCTACGACCGTAACATTAGCGCCCGGAACCGGAAGGTTGTTCTCGTCGGTGACGACACCTGTGATTGTTGATTGGGCAAAGGAAACGCCGCAAAAAAACAATGACAAAATCATTAAGTACATTCTCATTGGTTAGTAATTTGATGGTTTAGAAAGCCAATGTACAAATTAAATTGACATTGTAAAAAGATGGCTATTATTTTTAAGTATCATCAACGAATGATAGCAATCAATAGCAATTCGACAGAAGAACGGAGTTTTTGGCTTTTCGTTAACAAATTGTTCAGATGGATAAAAATAATACTAGGCATACATACAAAGATTGAATTAAATTCAATAAAATAACATACAAGCGTCGAATAAAAGGCACAAAAAAAGCGGGAAATATCCCGCTTTTTTATTTGAAAATTTATGTTTATTCGACAGTAACCGATTTTGCCAAATTCCGTGGCTGGTCGACATTACAACCTCTCATTACTGCGATGTGATAAGAAAGCAATTGTAAAGGGATCGTAGTCAGAAGCGGCGTAAGTGCTTCAGTGGTTTCCGGAACTTCAATAACGTAATCTGCAAGATCGCGAACCTGTGTATCACCTTGTGTGACAACAGCGATGATCTTTCCACTCCGTGACTTAATTTCCTGGATGTTGCTCACTACTTTGTCATAGTGGCCTTGGTTGCACGCGATCACAACAACGGGCATTAGCTCGTCGATTAATGCAATTGGCCCATGCTTCATTTCTGCTGCAGGATAACCTTCTGCGTGGATGTATGAAATCTCCTTTAATTTTAATGCACCTTCGAGAGCAACCGGGAAGTTATAACCACGTCCGAGATACAAACAATTCGGTGCATCTTTAAATATGGCTGCAATTTCTTTGCACTTTTCATTGGTGTTCAAAGCTTCAAGAACTTTTTCAGGAATAACCTCCAGCTCTTGCAGATAGCGATGGAAATCTGAATTTGAAAGTGTTCCTTTTGCTTTGGCCAGACGCAGTGCGATCATTGTCAGCACTGTAATTTGCGTAGTAAATGCTTTTGTGGATGCAACACCGATTTCAGGACCGGCATGTGTATAAGCACCTGCGTTGGTTTCCCTCGAAATTGAAGAACCTACGACATTGCAGACTCCGAATACGAACGCGCCGCGTTTCTTGGCAAGCTTAATCGCGGCCAAAGTATCTGCCGTTTCTCCCGACTGTGAAATGGCTATTACAACGTCACCTGGATTTATAACCGGATTCCGATAACGGAATTCCGATGCGTATTCAACTTCAACAGGAATCCGTGTAAACTCCTCAAATATATATTCTGCCACCAATCCTGCGTGCCATGAAGTACCGCATGCAACAATCAGAATTCGGTTGGCGTGTAAAAACTTTTCAATATTATCTTCGACTCCGGCCATTTGGATAATTCCTTCATTGGCTAAAAGCCTTCCTCTGTAAGTATCTTTTATTACGTTCGGCTGCTCATAGATTTCTTTAAGCATGAAATGGTCGTAACCGCCTTTTTCGATTTGCTCCAGGTTCATCTGTAATTCCTGAACATACGGATCAACGAGTGCGTCATTTTTAATTTTGCGGACCTTCAGTGCTTTTCCTAAACGGATAATCGCCATCTCTTCATCTTCCAAATAAATACAATTGGAGGTATATTCTATAAAGGGTGATGCATCGGAAGCAATGAAAAATTCATCTTTTCCAATTCCTATAGCAAGCGGACTTCCTAGCCGTGCAGCGACAATTTCGTCGGGCTTTTTAACGTCGAAAACGCAGATTGCATAGGCGCCAATCACCTGGTTCAATGCTACCTGTACCGCTTTTCCGAGTTTTAACCCTTCTTTTTTCTGAACCTCTTCTATCAGGTTTACCAACACTTCAGTATCGGTATCTGAATGAAATACATAGCCGCGGTTCATCAACTCCTTTTTCAGCGGTGCATAATTTTCGATGATTCCGTTGTGGATGATCGCTAGTTCACCTGAATTGGAAAGGTGCGGGTGTGAATTTACATCGTTTGGGACACCATGGGTTGCCCATCGTGTGTGCCCGATTCCAATGGTACCGTTCAGAGAAATTTCGGCCGCAGATCTTTCTTCAAGTTCGGTCACCTTGCCTTTTGTCTTGGAAAGTTTTAGGTCTTTCCCGTCATAAAGCATGATCCCAGCACTATCGTAGCCTCTGTATTCAAGCCGTTTTAATCCTTTTATTACAATAGGATAAGCTTCCCTGTAGCCAATGTAACCAACAATTCCGCACATATATTAAAGAGTTTATTCAGGTTTGGTGTAGTATATCTGTAATTTTAAACGCTTGTTATCATCATGCGCAGGAGAATTTCCGTAAAATACGACGCCTTGCGGATTCACTACTGAACCCGTTGGTATATAATTGTTGAGCGTTGAATTTTCCGACTTCAGCTTAACCATTGATGTTGTAAGTATGTTTTCGGTTACGGATAGACCTAACCTTACATTTGTCGAATCTTTATAAACCAAGTTACGGATGTAATTGGTCAGCCTGATCTTGTACTGTGTTTCATCAACAAGATCTCCTGCGCTGTTTCTCAGTTTTACAACCTGGCGAATACCGCCGTATACAACCTTACTTTTCTTGATTTCGGAACCGGTTGTAGCATCCTGATAATAATCAATGATTGGACGTTTGTTGTCAATGTCATATAAAAATACTCTCAAGGGCATAGAAGAATTTCCCATCGCGGCTTTATTAACCGTAAAGACGAGATTTGCTTCGTTGATCAACCATCCATTGGCACGTGCCTCTTCAAGAAAGTTACTGGCTCCGAATAAATCTATGGTCGCCACTGAACCTTGTCCGCCTTTCAAATAAAGTAATTCCGCACTTGTTGGCGGCGAATAGGTGCTGGTTTGCAGGCTAACTGTATTGCCTTTCATATTAAGAACAATATTTTTCTTCACCCTCGTAGTGGTACAAACGGGCGGAGTTGCCGATGTACAAGTTTCTTTGTTTTCTTCATATGTGACCGTGACAGTGCCTGCTTTAAAATTAAGCATTGCCAACTCGCCTGACTGTCCCGGAAGTTGTTCTACTTTAAAATAAAGTCCGCGAAAGTAATTTTTAAAAACTCCGTTGTTAGCGAGCATTCCTGTAGGTGCATTAATTATTTTCTGCTGAAAGAAAGCGTTATTCAACTCCAGACGCATCGCGGGTGCGGTCCGAACCACTTCATCATCTTCTCCTTCACCATCCTGCTCATGTTCATCTCTGGAAAATAAAAATGATTCATTTTGGAAAAGGTCCTGTGCATCGTTCAACGGATCTCCCACAACTCTCGAATTAAATTCCGCTGCATCATTCGTATAAAGCAATTCCGGAACCTGCTCGCCACCATCGTGACCGATGTCCCTCATGTAATATCCGGATTCGTAGACTTTTAAATTGAATCTTCCGTTTTGAGTACCATAAACAGAATCAAGTTCGTAGGTGCTGTCGCCATCGGCGGCAGTAGTCAATTTTGTGCTATAGTATGGTACTGTAAGCACCACGCTTACAACTTCAGGATCAAGAGCTAGGTTGATCGTAGGGTTCGAAGTCGCTAGTTCAAGCTGTGTAGCAAAACTTGCCACTGTTGTACCAAAAACACCGTTGTTAAAAACACCAAGTGGATTGATATCAAGATTTTTTGATTCCACCGGGCCGATCGCAACAGTATTTGCTACAAGGCTACCAATAGTGTCCTTGACGTTGTAATGGTCATCGCCGACGATCCCGCCACCGATTTCATTAAAATCTTTGTCACATGATGCGAAAGAAATTACTGCCAGACAAAGCAGCGTTTTCAGTATTGTATTCTTCATTTAATTAAATTGTTTTTTATAGAACCGTATTTTTGTAGAAATTGGTATACGCTTCCGCGAATTTTTCTTTAGGGACGAAAGGTAAAAAAGGTTTGCCCGAAGATTCAATAAATTTTGTTAAACTTGGAGACACTGTTTCAGACGCTATAATCACTGCGTCTGAGTGCATTACAGAGGCTTTTATGATGTTTTCATAATCAGGCGTTTCAAGCATCGCAATAGCGTCATCGGGAATGCCATCAAACTTAACTTTGTTGATCATATCAACATCAAGAGTGCCGTCGAATGACTGCGTATAAACGGAAGTCACGATTTTGGTATTCGCAAAAAGCGCTTCGTCCTTGTAATAATGTTTCATATAGATTGGAAGCATTGCGGCAAGCCAACCATGAACATGAATGATATCGGGAACCCAATTGAGTTTCTTTACTGTTTCAACGACGCCTTTTGCAAAGAAGATTGCACGTTCGTCGTTATCGGGATACAAAGAACCTTCCTCGTCTGTGAAGGTAGCTTTGCGTTTAAAATATTCATCGTTGTCAATGAAATAGACCTGAATTCTTTCTTTGGGAATTGAAGCAACTTTTATAATCAGCGGCATATCCAGATCATTCACCACCAGATTCATGCCCGAAAGCCGAATCACCTCATGCAATTGATGCCTTCTTTCATTTATATTACCGTAGCGCGGCATGAAAATCCTGATTTGCCCACCTTGATCATTGATCATCTTGGGAACATCGTAAGACATTAAGGACACTTCATTTTCCGCTAAATAGGGAACCACTTCAGATGATACATACAATATCCTCTTTTCCTCCATAAATATTTTATATTACTTATTGTCAACAATAAACAACTGCAAAATTACAAATATTTATGCAGTTATTAACTAATATCTTAAGTTTGCACCTTATTTTAAT
>DASVRQ010000064.1:0-3720 GCA_036388535.1 Flavobacterium sp.
GATGAACATCGGTTTTTTAATTTTCCCAGCATTATTTAAAGGCGCAATCTTTTCAAAAAAAGCAGCCATTTCCGGTATTCTTTCGTCGCCATATTCGACTCTCCTTAAATCCCGCCGGTATGATTCTGTATTTTTGAGAAACGTATTGAAATTGCTGATACCAACAATATCCGATGAACATTTTATGCGGTCGTTGTAATGGAACGCACATGCCAAGGTCATATAACCTCCGTAACTTCCGCCCGTGATCATGACGCGTGATGCATCAAGTGTTGGTTGTGTTGCAATCCAATCCAACAAAGCTCCGATGTCTTTTACACTGTCTTCCCGTTTAAAACCATTATCCAAATCAGTGAATGTTTTTCCATAACCGGTACTTCCCCGGACGTTCGGAAAGATGATGCTAACGCCGAGTTCGTTCAAATAGTAATTATTTCTGCCCAAGAAGCCAGGCTGTGACTGGCCTTCAGGTCCGCCGTGGATGTTGATAATCACAGGGCGCGGGCCAGTGAACTTTGCATTCGCTTTGTACAAAAAACCAGAAATCTCGAGTCCGTCAAAGCTTTTCCACTTTACGAGTTGTGGCGCTTCAATTCCTTCAAGGTTCATTCCGCCCAATTCGCTTTCTGTCCACCTCGTCAACTTCTGCTTTGCAACGTCCCATTCATAAATGTCGGAACTAGATGTCGAAGTTCCAAATGAAAATCCTATGAGGTTATTGTTTTTGTGCCAATGGGCATCCGAAATTATACCGGCAGGAAGTCCTTTGACCTCTGTATATTTTCTTGTCTTCAGATTCTGGATGTATAACTTTGAGATTCCGGCTTCATTGGTGACGAAAACGGCGCTTTTTCCGTCATCGGAAATATCATAGCTTTCGATTTCCCAGTTTATATCTGTAACCAGATAAGTGATTTGTTTTGTCGCCAGATCAAAAATTGCAGGTTGCTGAAACTCGCTATTTTTGTTGGTAAGAATGTAGATTCCTTTGTTGTCAGGAGTAAATTTAATTCCCTGATAAATTGTGCGTTCCTCTGATTGCGGCAGCAGCTTCGTCTTGGCACCAGTCATCAGGCTGTACAACCAGATACTCGATTCATTTACAGAAATATAATTGCCAAGAAGCACCAACTGTTCATCGTCGCTCCAGTCGCTGATTCCCCAGCCGCCGCCTTCAACTTCAAGAACTTTCCTGTTGGTTTCCGGACGTAATGGATCCATAGTGAAAATATCGCGATCAGCGCCGTTGCGGACTGTACTCGTATAGAGAATTTGCGAGCCTTTCTTGTTCCAAATGATGTTGCCGTTCTGAGCTTTCTCACCATTCGTAAGCATTGTTGATTTTCCTGAAGTGGAATCATAGCGGTACATTTGTGTAAACTCATTTCCACCTACATCCTTTGTGAATAGGAAGTAGTTGCCTAATGTTGGCTGGAGTGTCATGGATTGCGGCGCCTCGCCAAAAAATGTTAGCTGCTTGCGGTCGCCGCCCGGCATTTTGACATGATGGATCTGTGGTGTATTACCGAACCTTGTCATAATGAAAATTTGCTTTGAAACTGGATGCCAAGCTTCAAATGATGCGCCTCGTGCTTCGGTATAAGGTTTGACTTCCTCAGCAATTGTGGCAGGCAAAGGAGGAATCCCATCCACTACGAAGTTATCGGTAACGGGAATGGATTTTGGCACTTGCGCAGTTAAAGTTGCAAATGCTACCAGAAAAATGAAGGAAAAGATATTTTTCATATTGGTTGATTATCAGGTACTTTCAAATATAGCAAAATTTGTTTCCATAAAAAATCCGCCACAAGGACGGAAATTTATTTTAATCCAAGAATTAGATGTAAATCCATATTCCAAAAAACTTTGCAAGTGAAACGTGGGATCCTATCATCAAATTTTTTACAGGTGAATCACTTCACCATAAGCATCGGCGGCAGCTTCCATAATCGCTTCGCTCATCGTTGGATGCGGGTGAACCGATTTTATGATTTCATGTC
The DNA here is from genome assembly GCA_036388535.1 of Flavobacterium sp. Lineage (GTDB taxonomy): Bacteria > Bacteroidota > Bacteroidia > Flavobacteriales > Flavobacteriaceae > Flavobacterium. The sequence continues at coordinate 2,001 of DASVRQ010000064.1, forward strand.
CTGTGGTTTCCAATTTTCGTGCAACGACAGCTTCCGCGATCATATCGGTGACGCCGGCACCAATCATGTGACAACCCAACCATTCGCCATATTTTGCATCAAATATCACTTTTACGAATCCGTCCGGAGTTCCTGAAGCTTTGGCTTTTCCGGAAGCTGTAAATGGGAATTTCCCAATTTTTAGCTCGTATCCTTTTTCCTTTGCCTGTTTTTCAGTCAAACCGACAGAGGCGATTTCCGGTGAAGCGTATGTGCAACCGGGAATGTTTCCGTAGTCGATCTTATCAACGTGGATTCCCGCAATTTTTTCAACACATGTGATTCCTTCTGCAGAAGCGACGTGAGCCAACGCTTGTCCTGCAACAACATCACCGATCGCGTAATAACCCGGAATGTTCGTCTGATAAAAATCATTTACAAGAATCTTGTCACGATCTGTTGCGATTCCGACTTCCTCAAGTCCGATATTTTCAATATTTGTTTTAATCCCAACAGCGGAAAGCAAAACGTCAGCCTCAAGGACTTCTTCGCCTTTTGCCGTTTTCACATATGCTTTAACACCGGTTCCGGTCGTGTCAATTCGTTCGACCGAAGAATTGGTCATGATCTTAACTCCCGCTTTTTTCATTGAGCGTTCCATTTGTTTGGAGATGTCTTCGTCTTCTAACGGTACAATGTTCGGCAAAAACTCCACAATTGTAACGTCTGTTCCCATTGAGTTATAAAAGTGTGCAAACTCAACTCCGATGGCACCTGAACCCACAACGATCATAGTTTTTGGTTGCTCAGGCAAGTTCATTGCCTGACGATATCCAATAACTTTCTTTCCATCTTGCGGAAGGTTTGGAAGTTCGCGTGAACGTGCTCCTGTTGCGATGATGATATGATCGGCAGAATATTCAGTCGTATTTCCGTCAGCCGACTTCACATCTATTTTCTTTCCGGGCTTTAGTTTCCCAAATCCTTCAATGACATCAATTTTGTTTTTCTTCATCAGGAATTGGATTCCTTTGCTCATTCCGTCGGCAACGCCACGTGAACGTTGGATTACGGCATTAAAATCCTTATCAAAAGAAGAAACGGTAAGTCCGTATTCAGAAGCATGCTTGAGGTAGTCAAAAACCTGAGCCGACTTTAAAAGAGCTTTTGTCGGGATACAACCCCAATTCAGGCAGATTCCGCCAAGGCTTTCTTTTTCAATGATTGCAGTTTTAAATCCGAGTTGCGATGCTCTGATCGCAGCAACGTAACCGCCCGGGCCGCTACCTAAAACAATTATGTCGTATTTCATTTTGAATGTATTTCTATTGATGAATTGTTTGCGAAATTACGCAAATATTTTGAATGATTTTTTGCGTCCAACTTGTGAAAAGTAAAATTTCAACTGATTTCCTCGGTAAGAAATTGCGAATAATAAAGGTTGCGGTAATAACCTTGATCGCGGTTCAGTAATTCCTGATGCGTTCCTGTTTCAACTACAAGACCTTTGTCCATAACCACAATTTTATCAGCGTTTACGACCGTTGCGAGCCGGTGTGCAATTACAATTGATGTTCGTCCCTTTGTAATTGTCTCAGTCGCACGTTGAATCAATTCTTCTGAATAAGTATCTATCGAAGATGTAGCTTCATCCAAAATTAAGATACCGGGATTACTGACATAAGCACGCAAAAATGCGATCAACTGGCGTTGACCTGAAGAAAGCATTACGCCGCGTTCT
>DASVRQ010000065.1:0-34566 GCA_036388535.1 Flavobacterium sp.
AGATTGAACCTTATCTTTATCAATTAAACTTCAAAATTTATATGGATTTATTGACCATTGTAAAAGTTGTATCTCCATCCTTTGAATCTATAAGAGCAGAAATAGATGAATTGAAGAGAAGTTCCCCAACCAAGACCAAGGCAGAATTGGCGGATCTCTATGGCAACCGCCTAAAGAGAAAATATACTTCGGTCGGATTCGTATCCGCGCTGCCGGGTACAATTCCAGGATTAGGAACAGCGGTTCAGGTTGCAGTTGAAGTGGGAACTGTATCTGGAGATCTGGTACTTATGCTGAGATGGATGGCTGCAAATTGCTATGGGATCGGATTAATATACGATAAGGATATATCAGGGAAGTTTAATGAGGAATTTATTCAGATCTTAGGTATCTGGTGCGGAGTAATCGAAGTTGCAAAATTAGGAACCGACCTGGTGACTACAAAACTAGCAATGGTTCGCTTTAATAAGGCCGTTACTGGTAAAGTTATCCAGCAGATTAATAAGAAGGTTGGAACAACTATACTTAAAAAGTACGGAACCAAGAGAGGCAGTGCAGCTTTAGGCAGATTAATTCCATTTGGAGTTGGAGCAATAATAGGCGGAACGATCAATTACTTTACAATGAACGGATTCAAAAAAACAGCAATTGAATATTTCAGAACCGACGATTTAAATTTATATATGAAAGAATAAAATCGCAACATTTGCTAACAATGGCTCCGGGCTTCTGGCATTGTTTTGCCGCGCGTTTCGTCTACTTATAATGTTTATTTTGGCAACCCGAGCGGCAGCGAATTGAGCGAAGCTGAAGAACTGCTTTCGCCAGTGCAACCAGAGGCCTCTGGTCAGTTGCTTTGGCAAAGTTAATCAGCAACAACACGTTACTGCATACGCACTAAAAATCACCGACTTGCAATGAAGATATTATCGTTTTTCGCTTCCTTCTTTACATCTAAAAAAGCTACCGACAAAGAAGTTTTGCAAATTCTGAGAGAAGGTGCTGCTCTTGCAACCGAAGACGCGAAACTCTACAATTATAAACTAGACTATTCTACAAATTCAATAAAGAGTGTCGACAACATACTTTTGCGACTGCGGAAGAACTATTTGAATACAAATCATGAAAAGGAACTGGAAAGTTTCGCGCTCGTTTTCGGATTATACGTCATTGAGGTTTATGAGAGAAACCACGGGCAAGGATACTTACAAAGGAAGTTAAGCGGACATAGCAAAGATGATTTTCCATATTATCGGAAAGGAAAATTGATTTTTCCGTGTATTTGGTGCCTAAACAGATTGTTCGATAAGAACGCCGAAGACATTTGGGTAAAATACAACTCATTTATATAACTTCACATGGCCAGTAACACGGCTATTCGGGATTATTGCATTGTTTTGCGGCATGTTAGTCTACCAGAACTTTATCTTGCCAACCCGAGCGAAGCTAATGCACTCAATTGCTTTCGCCGAAAGCTCTTTAGCAGCGACAGGCTGACAATTCAGCTGCTGCTGACAGCGGCTATCCGGCTCTGTCAAGTGCTTTTCAATCTATATAAGCAGCCGACGTGTCCAAACTTTGCCTCAGTAATTAAGTGAAAACCAACTACTTAATCAGCTGTAAATAATCTAGTCTGATTTAGAAGCTGTAATGCGTATCTTGCGGTCCAAAACTTTCAATTAAAATGATAACAATAATACTGCTTATAGTTTCGAGCCTTACCTTTGGTATTCTTTGGGCACAAAAAAGGTTTAATGTAGTTGAAAGAGATACTGACGGAAATTTTGTGAAGATTCACTACAAGCCTGTTGTGTTCGCTACGGTAGCCTTGTTGTTTATTTTTCTTCAGCCATATGAAATGAAAAAAATAGAAGCAGGATACCAAGGACTTCTGGTAGACTTAGTAGGTGATTCCAGAGGCGCTTCAACAATTAAGGAAGTATCCGGCTGGAAGGTTTATAATGCCTGGACGGAAGAAATTCATCAGATTCCTCTAGATCAAAGAACAATCCGGTACGAAAAACAAACTGTTATTGCCAAGGGTGGCTTTCCATGCGACATCTCCCCCAGTTTCAACCACTCGGTTAAAAGGCCTACCAGTTCAGATATGTTTACAAACTTACGGACCTCTTTCAGGAGTGGCGGTCTTGAAGCAATTGAGCGAGGATGGTTAGAAATAGCCATTTTGGGAGCAGTGAGCGATGTAGCCAATAAATGGGTGATCGACGATATATTTAATAATCGCAGCGGCTTCGAAGCTGCAATTGTTGTCGAAGCTAATAAACGTGTAGGTAAATGGTTCACAATATCACAGTTACGAACAAATATCCAACCGCCACCTAGCATTGTAGAGTCGATTAAAGCAAAAGCTAAAGCGGTTCAGGATGCAATTACTTCCGAATCCCAAGCAAAGGCTGCTACTGCCGATGCACAACGCAAGATCGCACTGGCAAAAGGAGATAGCGCAACAGTAGTTATCCAGGCAAGCTCGGAAGCTGCTGCACTAAAGTTAAAACAGAGAGAATTAACTCCACTCTATGTAGAATACATTAAAGCTAATAAATGGAATGGGGAATTACCTACAACCTCGTTAGGAAGTAGCGTTCCTATGATAAACTTAAGCAAGTAAGGGAAATAAACACAGACAGCGGCTAGCAATCAATTATAGACAATCATATTATGCGAAACCACACCGTCCACAATGGTGATCTTATATAAGTTGCCAAATTCTGTTTCCGACATGTCGGGGTAAATGTTCGCTCCTAAATAGGTATTGATCAATTGCGGAATAGTATTGCTGTGCCCAACTATAAATACGTTCTTTCCATTGTGGCCTACTATTACGTCGTCGAGTGAAAAACTTGCCGGATCGTACAGAAGTACCTCTTTTTCATTGGTAGTTGCAGTGGGTTGAATGGTCTGGCGCGTTCTGTTGTAATTGGTACTGTAAAAAGCATCGAATTGGACATCCTGTAAAATTGTAGCCCAATTATTTGCTCTTTGCAAACCAACGGCAGATAGATCCGGGTTGGGACTGGCATCTGCCTTTTCTGCATGGCGGATCAAATAAATAACAGTTTGCACAGGTTGCTGCTGGACAGGCTGAACCGGTTGTGGTTCATCGTCTGAAGAACAGCCATACGAGGATAATACCGATGTAAGGATAGCAAGAATGTAAATTTTCATAAGAGTAGCTAAAGGTTTGATAAGTAGTCGTTTTATCTATAGTTTTGTTACGCAGTATGCCTGATATAGATAACTGAACTCTTCATTGAGGACAGACGTTATAAAATCAATGTCGACTAAAATTACCTCTTACAGCTGATTGTACCACAAGATGAAAAAATACGTAACATTCTCCTTCCTGGCAATTCTTTGTTGCTGTAAAAACGTAGAGGAACCTGTCGCACTTTTTGAACAGCCGCAACCAATCAAAATTAAAAACCTCGGAAAAATCCCGAAGCGATTAACTGGAAAATATTATAATGCTACCGACAGCTCTTTTATCTTAATTAATAGTAATGTCATTATCAGAAAGAACCACTTCAGAGGTAAAATCCATTTGAACGATATTGACAGCAATTATGTTCTGCGCGGAAATATACTTGAAGAGCGAGATACACGCGAACAGATGCAAGTGCATCAGATTGGCGACAGTTTAGGATTTGATAAGGTTACCGTCGACACCATTTTCCGACTCAACGGTTACAACCAAATACGGAAGCAAAAAGGTCAGTATTTTTTGAACATTAAGTCAGAAGGGAACCTATGGGAAGTAAGGAATCTTTGGCTTGTAAAAGGTATCCTTAAAATAGAAACAATTAATTCTCCGGAAGAACTCAAAAAGCTGCAAACAATTACAGGAACCCCGGTAGATACAATTATTTCCATACCCAAATTCAATCCATCAGAAAAGCAATTTAAAGAGTACCTTAAAAATAACGGATTTGGAGACGATGGCAAAGCCTATATAAAAATAAATTGATCCAAGCATGGACTGCAGCAACACGCAAACTGTCAGCGCAAATCCGTACTTATCATAATGTTTTCTTTAAATCATGTGAACAGCTTCCCAAAAGATTTACCTTTATCAAAACAACAAAATATGTCAAATAAAAACAAGAAGCAATTTGGTGTCTGGATGGATTCACATGATGCTATAATCGTTGGGAGAGAAAATGCTGAAAGTGAAGAATTTTCGGTAATTGGCCACGTTAAAAACTCGGGTGCCGCAAATAATTCAAATGAGCATTCGGCGAACAACCAGGAAAGTGCGCTGACCCAAAAGTTCTTTAAGGAGATCGCAGGTAAAATGCCTAATATTGATGAACTACACCTGACGGGAACAGGACAAATTCAGGAGCAGTTTAAAAAATTTTTAAGTGAAACTGCACAATATAAAAATGCAGCAGTTACTGAAAGTACATCTAATAAAATGAGCGATGAAAGCCTTGCCACTTTCGTTATGAATCATTTTAATTAGAAGGGTACAACCAAAATATTAAAAACCGTCAGCTTTTGTTGACGGTTTTTTTTGTTGCTATATCGAAAGCTAAGTCTATCAGTGCTGGTTACAATGTCCATTATAATAATCGGGATGTTATTCTGATTAAGAATAGTTATCTTTCACAAGAAAATTAAAGCATCAGATGCAGAACAATACGATCACTCATGTTGAAATTCCGGCTACTGTCCTAGCTAAAGCCATACGGTTTTATGAGAAGTATTTAAATGGAGCACTCAGGTTGTAACCGAAAACAGTTATCATTCATTCACGTATTTAATCAAAGAGAATTGAAAATTACTAACTCTAAATATATGAGATACCTATTACTTCTAATGTCGCTCATCGCGTTAAATTCTTACTCGCAAGTATCATTTGGGCCAAAGGCTGGATTAGTTTTGACAACTATAGAAGGCAGTGAACCCGGACAGTACGAAACCAAATCCAAATTTTCTTTTTACGGCGGCGGATTCCTGGAGTATAAAATTTCAAAATTTGCAATGGATCTTGACGTAAATTTTGCTGTCGAAGGATCTAAGGGCAAAAATCGGTATCAGCAAAATTTCGACGATGCTCCACTATTTTTTGATTCGACTTTAAATATTTATGCAGTTAACTTCAATTTCACAGGAAAGTATTATGTGCTTGATGACTTTGTGCTTAAAGGTGGTGCATATTACGGAACAATCATAAAAGTCAAGTATGAAGTTGATGGCGGATCACTTTTCAATGGAAGACAGGATGTTTCGGATTCTTTCGAGAAATCTGATTATGGATTGGTGGTCGGAACTGAATATAATCTGACGGATAAATTTTTTATTGAAGCAAAGTACGCGTTGGGGCTTAAGAATATCAGGAAAGATGATCCGATCGCCGGAGAAATTGAACTTAAAAACAGAGTACTCTTTATAGGGGTCGGATATAAAATCAATTAGTATTCAGCCGTGATGAAGAAGCTTCGACCCGTTGCCAGCAACCATTAGTTATGAAACAGATAGTCAAAAAATTGTTTTTTGGTCGGCCGGAAGAAAACATAAAACTTGATCATACCTCCATTGTAAACCAGCGGATCAATCTAAAGAGAGTTTGGAATAATGATAAACATAATGACATCGGAATCGAAAAGATGCTGCGTTTGTTCCTGGTTGCGATTCAATTTGCTTTTCCGGGAATTTATATTCGCGATAAATATGCAAGGCATGGATTAACCTACAAAAATCTCGCAGTAGAAGCATACGTAGTTCTTAAAACAGCACTTCCCTTAATTTTTCTTTTAAGCGGGATCTACACCAATATTTATGTCGTGCTGGTAACTACCTATTTACTTGCCGAAACCATCCTTTATGTAGCAACCTTGATTTTTGTATCCGATATATTCGCAAAACCACGTTCCTATAGAAGATCCGTCTTACTACTTTATTTCAACTATCTAGAAATTGTTTTCGCTTTTGCTGTCATTTACGGCGGCCTGGATTTACTCAGCCACAACGCTACAACAGTTGTCGATTTTATATATTTCAGCTTTGTGACTTCAGCCACAATAGGCTACGGTGACATTTATCCTATAACCGACATGGGGAAACTAATTGTTGGCTTCCAGTCGATAGTGTTTTTGATATTCATTGTTTTATTCCTGAATTTCTTCGGATCAAAGGTAGAAGACAAAGATTTCTTTGACACAGGCGAAAGCAGCAAGGAATAATTTACGGTCAGGATTTAATAAATTACAACTTCTGAATTGGGCGTTTTTAAACGCTTCAGAATGTTATTTCTACACCAGAATAATTATCTTGCAGGCATTCAAAGTACATAATGACTGTTGTAATTGAACAAATAAGATCTGAATGACAAAAATTCGTTATCTCAAAGAAGTGCCGCTTGCAAAAAAAGTTTTTGGATTTGTTTTGGGAATAGCCGGCATTGGAATTTTGTTGTTTAGCAACCTTATTTTTGGCGCAATTGCAACTGTTCTGGCTATAAACTTACTGTTGACCGAAGGAGCAGAAATAGATTTGAGCAATAAGATCTACCGAAACCTGAAGTCGATTTTTAGTATTGATTTTGGTACTTGGAAGCCATGTCCGGCGTTTGAGTACGTATCTGTCTTTCGCACCAAAGAACATCAGACAGTTAACGTCGTTACTGCCTCTACGACCTTTTCATCCAATGTGTTTTTGCTGAATCTTTTTTTTGACAGAAATAAACACATGACGTTTTATAAAACGGACAACAAAGCTGACGCCTTTAAAGTTGCAGACCATTTCAGGTTAGCGCTGGATGTTGATGTACTTGATGCTACTGAGGCAGAAAAAACGTGGCTGTAAAATAGGAAGTTTACACACATTTAAAAATAAACTAAAATTGTCATTATGAGTAAGAATCTTCAAAATGCCTTCCCAGTTAAAGTAAAAGATCATGATTTAACGTGTCCTGTTTGTGCCAATGCCTTATTTTATACGGGTACCGCGCAGCTAAATACTGCTGTTGCATCGTTTTTCAATCTTGATTGGACAAACAGATCCGCAACTTACTTCGTTTGTTCTCAATGCACGCACATTTTATGGTTTCTTAAAAGCGACCATATTAATATTGGTTCGAAAGGTTGAAATTCTACCACGTCAAAAATTATATAAAAATGAAAAGTATAATAACTTTTGCTCTTTTACTTGTTTTATTTGGCTGCCAACGATCCTCAGCCGTCGACGCTTCGTACAAGACCATCATGATCAAATCTGTTGGTGAGATTGAGGCATTGCCTAACGAAGCAACGTTCCATATCAGCCTTTTTTGTTTAGATAAATCAGTGAAGTCCTCGAAAAACTGCCTCGTGCTTAAGTCAAATGAGCTGGTCGATAAACTCCGGTCGATGGGCGTTAAAAAAAATGACATCCTGACGACATCTGTTACAATGGAAAAAAGCTATACCTGGCGTGGCAATTCTACTGTTTTTGAAGGATATAGAAGTGCCACATCGGTGATTGTAACCATAAAAAATATCGACACGCTAGACGAGATTTATACGGAGCTGCTTGAGAATAGGAATCTTGAACTTGGCGGACTAGAATACAACCATTCGCAAATCGACAGTTTACAAAATGAAGCGTATGTAAAAGCTTTAAAGAAATCAGGGACGTTGGCTGACAAGCTTTTGGAAAAATTGCCCGAAGATGATAAAGAAGTCGTGAAGATCGGAAATATCGAAATAACCTCGTCAATGCCTAAAGCACGAAATTATGAAATGGATGGCGTAGTAACCGAACAAGCCTCATCGAATTACAATCATTCTATTAAAATTAACGCAGGAACCGTAAAGGTTCAAGCTACTCTTTATGTAGAATATCAAATAAGATAGAGAAGATAAATATTTTAGAATGAGGCTGTTAATATTCTTTTTAAACCAGTATTTGCACTCGAACTTTATTGCATTGGCTGATCATACTTCGTACATTATTCCGAACGAGAAAAGGTATTGGCGCGGAAGCGCAAACAAATTCTATAATACCAGGTACTTGCAGAATATAACGAGCAGCAACTTTTGTGGCAGAAATATTGCAAGGCAACAACAAACTGGAATGACGCCCATGTCAATTCATTAAATCCAATATAAATGAAGTGGATATTCTACTTGATAATTGCCTTGTGTCTCACAACAAAAAGTTTTTCGCAAAAAGTGACAATTGAAGGCCTCGCGACCGATTCTACCAAAGGAGTTTATGTTATTGAAGTCGTCGTCAATGATACATTGGCAAAACTTATGAAAGACGGTAAAAAAAACCGCTCCAAGTATATGAAGATCTATCAGGATCCGCGTTTTGTAGTCCGAACCGACAGCACAGGTCGTTTTCAGATAAAAGCGGACCTAAAAGATTCTTTGTATTTTAAATCATACGAACACAAATCGCAATCCTTTCTGGTTCAGGACCTGATCAAACAGAAGAAAATAAAAGTTGTACTGGAACCTCAGATAGTACGTGATTAAAATAATGGACTAAATGATAATTATTACCTTCGGCACGTTTAATCAGCCAAAGGTGACCAACAAAACAATCGTTTATTCAATCGCAATCTTATCAATAATTGCTTCAGTTGCAGGTTTTATAGCCGACATCAGGATGCATGATGATCCTGTTTATGCGAGTGTCTTCAAAATATTGATCTTCGCTTTCCTCCTATTCATTGTTCTTTCGATCAATATATTTGCACTGATGTTCTGTTTCAAACTTCTGCGCAGGTTACTCAAAACCCGAAGAGATAATTAATCTTAAATTACCGCTCTTCCGACAAATACAGATTACCATAACATTCTGAAGTAAGAAAACTCTTTAAAATGAGTAATCCCGATCGGAGATATAAAACGACTCTTGTAATCAGGCTGATGTCACCTGCTCGAAGTTGTTTTTGAGTTTCCTTAATCAGTGCTTTGCGTTGCTGACGCTTGACTTGCACTCGCCTTTTGCGATCATATTCCATTCCGCCTGAGACAATATTCATTTGTATAGTTTATAAGCTAAGGTAAAATTAAAACACGTAAGATGGGAAATCTAGCCTCTGCAAATCATTCTTCACCACTACTTTTACATTTTAATAGTATATATTTATGATATGACAGGAACAATTGAAAAACAGCGACTTGAAAATCTCTTGAAATATGAGATTTTAGATACACCACCGGATGGATATTTTGATGAAATCACAGCGCTCGCTGCCAAAATCTTCAATGTTCCAATAGCTATAATTTCGTTGGTCGACAATGATCGCATCTGGTTTAAGTCGGCGTACGGCATTGAAGCCGAGGAAATTCCACGTAGTCCCGGATTATGCAGTTCCGCGATCCTGTCAGATGAACTTTATATCGTAGTAGACGCACGTAAAGATCCGCGCACAATGGCAAATCCTCTTGTAGCAGGAGCTTTAGGACTTCAGTTCTACGCGGCTGCTCCATTAAAAACTATTGACGGTTATAATCTTGGAACATTATGTATTATTGACAAAAATCCAAGGACGCTTGACCCTAAAGAAGTTTCTATGCTAATGCAGTTGGCACGGATTGCAATGGGACAATTTGAATTAAAACTCCAGTCGCGACTGTTGGTCAAAGAATTGAAGCAGTAGATGAACTACGATTCGCTAGTGATTCTCAGTTAATATTTCATATAACAATCTAGTTTTCAAACTTTTAATTTGTAAATTAGATCCGAACAATTTATTCCCATCTCATGATCAGGTGCCTGCCTATAATTTGGTTGCTACTCATCACCACATCTCTTCCGGCTCAGGAAGAACAACATGAAATTGTGACCTCCGACATAGATAATTTTTGGAAGGCATATGATGTAATTGTCGCAACCCACGATATGATCGCTCAATATAATGCTCTGGAGAACCTCTTTCTGAGCAAAGGAACTCCCGGATTAAAAGCTTTGATGGGAGCCCGAAGTTATACCGCTAAGTCCTATATCGATGCAATTAAAAGATATCCGAGGTTTTGGAAGTCGGTCAGGCCGAACACGCTTAAAGCAAAAACTATTGCAAAAGAGATATACGCAGACATTCAAAAACTTAGACTCCTGTACCCAGAATTGAAGCCTGCAAAGATCTATTTCACCATCGGCGCATTGCGTAGCAACGGAACAACATCAGAAACTATGGTTCTGATTGGAAGCGAGCTCGCAATGGCGGATCCGTTAACGGTTACCGATGAATTTCCTCAATCGTCCTCGCATTTACGACCCTACTTTAATTCTGATCCATCCAAAAATATTGTATTTTTGAATGTGCATGAATATGTGCATACACAGCAAAAAACTACAATAGGTAACTGTCTATTAGCACAAACAGTAATAGAAGGAGTTGCCGAATTTGCTGCCGAGACTGCATCCGGAAAAAAATCAGGCTTGCCAGCCTTACAGTTTGGAAAAGAAAGTGCAAAACGCGTCAGCGATGCTTTTGCGGCTCAAATGCTCAATCCGTTTAATGGCTTCTGGATCTCGAGCGATGAGCAGAATGAATTCAACACACGCGATCTAGGTTACTACGTCGGCTATGCGATCTGTGAAAAATTCTACCATAATAGTTCCGATAAGCAATCAGCAATAAAAACGATGATCGAATTGGATTATAACGATCAAAATGCATTATGGAAGTTCGTCGATGACACAGGATTCTTTCCAAAATCCGTTGCGGGCTATCACAAAATATTCGAAAATGAACGCCCAACAGTAACGAAGATTATGCAATTTTCCAATGGAAGTTCATCTATCGATCCGAAACTAACTGAAATTACAATAGAATTCTCGCATCCAATGGATGGCCGTTTCAGAAATTTCGAATACGGTCCATTGGGAGAACAAAATGTGCTTCGCGTGAAATCTTTCAAAGGAATGTCGGCCGACAATAAATCTGCCACATTCGAAATTGAACTAATCCCAAATCAGCGATATCAACTTGTTGTTGGTGAAAGATTCCGGAGCACAGGAAACAACGTACTTGCGCTTCGGCCCTACCTGATCGACTTCACCACCGCAAACAATTAACCTGCCTCCTACTCTTCGATCTCGATCCAGACCGGCGCATGGTCGCTGGTTTTTTCCCAGCCCCGAACGTGCCTGTCAACAGCTGCAGATTTAAGTTTGTCAACCAACTGCGGACTCAACAGAAAATGGTCGATTCGTAAACCTGCATCACGCTCATAAGCGTTCCGGAAATAGTCATAGAACGTGAAAATCTTCTGATCAGGATAAAGTTTCCGAATTGCATCTGTCCAGCCTTGCGCGACTAAATCGTGAAACGCAGCACGGACTTCAGGCCGAAACAAAGCATCTTTAACCCAACGTTCAGGTTTATAAACATCTAGTTCGGTCGGCATTACATTAAAATCGCCCATTAAAATTACGGGTATTCCAAAATCCAAAAGCCCTTTGGCTCTGGCCGATAAACGTTCGAACCATCGCATCTTGTAGTCAAATTTTGGTCCGGGAGCAGGATTTCCGTTCGGGAGATAAAGGCAACATATCAGGATTCCATTGACGATTGCTTCAAGGTATCGACTCTGGATATCATCCGGATCGCCCGGAAGAGCACGGCCCACTTCCTGTATTTCATGCGTTTTTGATAGGATTGCGACGCCGTTCCAGCTCTTTTGCCCGTGCCAGACTGCATTATAGCCAGCATCTTTGATCGCTTGTAGCGGAAATTTTTCGGATGGGGCTTTCAACTCCTGCAGACAAACCACGTCAGGCGATGACTCCTGAAGCCACCGAAGCAAAACCGGAAGCCTGCCGTTGATGCCGTTCACATTATATGTTGCTATTTTCATAATAATTTCGATTCACTCTAAGATACAATAAATCCTACACTGGTAAAAGATCAGGTGTCAATAATTATAGTTTGGATAAAATCAAATGTTATTTCTCGAACCTCGAAAAAAGCGTAAATTCACGCACATTTAAATCTTGATAAATGACCAGGTTAAAAAAGATAAATAAGTTCAGACGGAGCCTGATGCGGAAAATCACAGGTAGCATTGGCCAATCAAAAACGAGTTATTTAACCAGGCAAAACGGGAAGGCCGACATAAAAACTGTTCTGATTTGCAGGCCGAATCATCGGCTTGGAAACCTACTTCTGATGACGCCGCTCGTACAGGAAATAAAATCAACTTTCCCCAATTGCAAAATCGATCTGTTCGTTCAGGGAAACCTCGCATCAATTATCTATCAAAATTACGAATATGTTGATACTATCATAAAGACGCCTCGCAAGCCGTTCGATCAATTACGACAATATCTTCGTGGCTGGATAAAGCTAAAGGAGAAAAAGTACGATCTTGCCATAAATCTTGAAAAAGGATCTTCGTCAGGAAGATTATCCACGCAATTCGCAAATTCGGAATTTAAATTTTTTGGTAATCCCGAAGGCGATTCTGCTCAACAATACAGCGATCACGAAAATAACGGAAAGGCACCTGTTTATAATTTCCGCAGCTATCTTTCTAAATCCGGAGTTGCGCATGATACGGGACCCGTTCCACTTTTGGACCTTAAGTTGGATGCAGAGGAAATAGCGAATGGCAAAAATATTTTAGACGCACTAACAAATAACGACAAACCAACAATTTGCATTTTTACATACGCAACTGGAAGTAAATGTTATCCGGAAAGTTGGTGGATGCCACTATACAAGCGTTTAACTTCAGAGTTCCAGGCTTTCAATATTATTGAAGTTCTTCCAGTGGAAAATGTATCTCAAATCAATTTTACAGCTCTAACGTTCTACAGCAGAGACATTCGTGAAATTGGCGCTGTCATTGCCAATGCAGTTGTTTTTGTAGGCGCCGACAGTGGAATCATGCACCTTGCAAGTTCTGCACAAACACCAACTATAGGCCTGTTTGGTATCACGATGCCTGAAAAATATGCGCCTTACGGAAACAAAAGTATTGGTTTGCGTACTGATCACAATTATATTGAAGACTGTGTCGCTGCAGTTCATGCAGTTGTCGATCCAGTATAGTACTACGAGAAAATTTGGAAGTTACTCCAGTCGATCGCCAATACCTGTTCCAATGCAGGACTGTAATCAGATATATTGTTAGGTTTTTTCATCACATAGTTTGCCCCAGCGTTAATATATTGTTGAATGAGCGATTTTGGATTGTATCCTGATATCATTACAACAGGAATGTCTTTCGTGGTGTCTGACTTCTTTAATATATGAAGAATCTCCTCACCATTCACTACGGGCATCCTAATGTCAAGGAAGATGATATCAGGCCGCTGATTAGGATTTCGTAAGGCCTTTAACATCAAGTTTCCCTGTACAAAAATGCATACTGTGTGTCCGAGAGATTCAGCAACTTCTTTAAAAATGTAAAGGTCGTCGATATCATCATCGAGGTAAAAAATAGTTTTTTCGGCTTTCATGGTATTCGACTTGAGAACCTAAATTTACATATTTGCCGAGCAACTCCTTTATAGCAAACAAACAACTTTATTACATAATTCTACTATCAGTTAAAACCTGTCATTATTGAAAAATCGGTACGTTTTTTGTTTTCCGAAGTCTTCTTTAACTCAACTCCAATGAAAACAGTAAATAAACTACGCAACGGAGGACTCATTTTGTTTCTTCTTTGCTTTTCCACATATTTTTCCTCGGTTCAGGCGCAGCATGTTCGTGAGGGATTTGCGTGCAGCTACTATGGCGAGAAAATACCCGCTGAAGTGGGCATGACAGCTCCAGGTTTAGGCGCTGAAGCAGTGATCAGTCGTATTATGGCCGTTGTTGGATTGAAGCCAAACTTCGAGATACGAGCAGCAAATATACCGAATGCCGCTGCTGTAATTCTGGACAATAAACGTTACATCTTATACAACAAGCGCTTTATAAATGCTATAAACGCCGCTTCCGGAAATGACTGGGCAGGAATTAGTATCATTGCACATGAAATTGGGCACCATCTTAATGGCCATACCTTGAAAAAAGGTGGCAGCCGCCCCGACATCGAACTTGAGGCTGATGAATTCTCAGGATTTGTACTTAATAAACTAGGTGCCGGAATTGAAGATGCGCAGGCAGCAATGAGCATTGCAGCTTCACAAAAATCGTCGCATTCGCATCCGGCAAGAAAAGACCGTTTGGTGGCCATTGCAAGAGGTTGGAACAATGCCGGAAATGCTGACACTGGTGTTGCATCAAATTCAGATGAAGAGACAGAAAATATCAGAAAGCCAGCACCAGTAAAATCACAACCCGCGGAATCGAACACACTTGAAGAAGAATACATTGCTTTTAATGTTCATTTTGACGCGGATAAAGGCGGTTCTTATTATATAACAACCGATGGCAGCCTGGTCAATATCAGCGACAACACAATGTTTGTAATCGGGAGGCTCGCCGAGTCAAACAGGCGCGGATACAAGCTAATGTTGTCCCATAAAAGTTACAATTATCTCTACCTTGGCGCCAAAGGGATTATCTATAACAGCACCGGTCGAAAGGTTGGAAAAGTCACAGCACGTAGCTGATACCGAACGGCAGATTCCTTATATTCGCTTCCAATTGACTCGCAATCACTATGATCTTCCGGGAAGCAACACTCGCAGATATTGACCAGTACATGGAAGTTCGTATGGCCGCGCGCGAAAACGTTCTGATCAATCGGAACTTAGTAACGCGCCAGCACAATATAGATTATCTGCTTCGTGATGGAAAAGGCTGGGTTTGTGAAGTCAATGGGCGCATTGTGGGATTTGCAATAGTTGGCCTGAAGCAACACAACATTTGGGCTCTGTTTGTTCATCCAGATTTTGAAGTATCAGGCATCGGCAGGAAATTGCATGACATAATGCTTGGTTGGTATTTTGAACAGACGAATGAAACACTTTGGTTGTCAACATCGCCCGGAACGCGAGCAGAAACATTCTACAGATTATCTGGCTGGGAACAAAGTGGCATGCATGGTGATGAGATACGATTTGAGATGTTTTCAGAACGCTGGCGTTTGATAAGGGAAAAGCAGCGGGCTGATCTGAATAAAACCACCTACGATGAAATCGCGGAGGTTTATCAGGAAAAATTCATGGATTTTGATTTTTATAATGACTCGTATGACCGCTTCTGTGAACTTGTTCCTCGTAAATCTCACATCTTTGAGATTGGCTGCGGACCAGGAAACGTGACAAGGTATCTATTATCAAAATGTTCAGGATACAAAATCGATGCAATCGATATAGCTCCAAAAATGATTGAATTGGCGAGGTCTAATAATCCGCTTGCCAGCTTTACAATAATGGACTGCCGCGATATCAATCACCTTACAAAAAAATATGACGCAATTTTTTGTGGTTTTTGCATGCCATACCTTTCGAGTGATGATTGTGCAAAGCTAATTTCTGATTGTGCGGGTTTACTTCACTGTGGCGGATATTTTTATATCAGCATGATGGAAGACAAGCATGATAAATCAGGCTATGAAACCGGTGGCTCAGGGCATACAGTTTATATCTATTACCTTGAGGAACATTATGTGCGGGAACTATTAGCCATTTCGGGCTTCGAAGTTGTAGAACTGCTGCGTAAAAATTATCAAAAATCTGACGGCTCCTATTGGAAAGACCTTATAATCATTTCGAAGAAGATATAAAAAAAGGGTGCAAAACCCATCATTTGCACCCTTTTCCATATTATAAAATTAAATTTAGTATGCCGAATTCCTTTTTTTGGCACGTTGTGCAAGTACGATTGCAACAATGCCAGCAGTAACCGCCGCTCCAATGGCTACTTTGGTTACAAAAGATTTACGGTTGTATTTCCACTCGGCATTCCATCCGCGTTCAGCGAAAAAATTCGGGATGTAGCCATGCGCCAGATCAGCGAAGATGCCTTCATAAACATTAATTCGATCCGCCATTACTAATGGAACCCATCTGCGCAAGTCAGATTCACTGTATTTAAAGGCATTACGACGGATCATTCCACTAATTCCCGAAGGTGGGCTTGATGTACCGAACACAGCTGTTACATTTGGACGCTCTACCGATTTCAAAAGTTCAACATCAACATCTTGTTGTTCCGGCCTTTCCCACGTATATCCCCGATGTTCTTCATCAGTCCTTTTTTTCATCGGATATGTCGGATCATTCTCCGGATCGGCATCAATTCCCCATCCGTTGATATGACTATGGTCGTTTGCGCCTCGAATATTCCTGAATTCGCCTGGGTTCGTTTCGTCTGCTATCATGATTTTTAATTTTAATTAATAATTTCGACTTATGTTCTTGCTGATGGTGGAATCAACACAGGCTTGATGCAGTTATCGAGTTTTTGTGAAAATATGTGATAGGCATCGGAAACGTCCTCAAGAGGAATATGATGCGTTATAAGTTCTTTCGGATTTAAAACTCCCGACTTCACATGGTCAATCAGCCTTGGTAGCAGACGCTTTACCGACGCTTGGTTCGCACGGATCGTAATTCCTTTATTGACGACATTCCCTATAGGAACCAGAGCATCGACCGGACCATAGACTCCGACGATTGATACAATTCCACCCTTTTTTACTGAATTAATCGCCCAATGGAGAGCCGTTGTCGAACCACCCTGAAGCAGCAACTTTCGCCCCATCAATGTGTTCATTGCGTCACCGGCAGCTTCGCAACCCACGGCATCGATACAGACATCGGCTCCAAGCGAATCAGTCATTTTTTTTATAAACACAACCGGATCCTCAATCATCTTGAAATTGTAAACTTCACATTGTGCGTATTTCTCAGCAAATTCAAGTCGGTAATCATACTGATCGATGACAATTACACGACCTGCTCCAAATAACCACGAACATTTTGCGGCCATTATTCCAATAGGCCCGGCTCCGAAAACCACAACTGTATCACCTTTTTGGATTCCACCCATTTCCGCTGCCTGGTAGCCTGTTGGTACAACATCAGTAAGCAATACCGCATCATCTGGATCCATCCAATCTGGAATCACTGTCGGGCCCACATCAGCGTACGGAACGCGTACATATTCGGCCTGGCCGCCGTCAAAGCCACCAGCTGTATGGGAATATCCAAAAATACCTCCAACTGCAGTTGCTTGCGTATTCGACTCATGGCAGTTTCCATAAAGTTCCTGCTTACAGAAAGCGCATCTTCCGCACGCGATATTAAACGGGACCATTACTCGGTCTCCTACTTTTACGTTTTGTACCGATGATCCGACTTCAACGATCTCACCTATAAATTCATGTCCAAATGTCATCCCGACACGTGTGTCCGGAACAAGGCCGTGGTATAAATGAAGGTCAGATCCGCAAATACAGGATCTTAATACTCGTACAATTGCATCTTCGGGATGCTGAATTTCTGGATACGGGCGGTTTTTGTCGGCCCGGACTCTAAATGGTCCTCGAAAGTTCATTGCTAACATAATCGTTCTCCTTTCTGTTTAGTGATACATTTTTATTTAGGTTATTGGCGGGTGTCAACAAGTTTGACCCGCTACTTAAATTTACTAAATGTTAAAAGAGTCATTCCGCTTTTTAACGAGACTTTAAAAGTGTATGAGGAATTTTCGCACAATTGGCTCTTGAGCTTTTTGTGTATAATTTAATGAGTGCAACGTTCATCACCGATCCCCAAAACAAAATCAAACTGGTCGCGCGCCAGTGTCGAAGCCAAGAAAATAAACGTCAAAAACCGCTGATCCGTGTCATCCGCGAACCCGTCTTTTCAGTGCAAGTGTAACGCATCAGCTTTATCCGGTTGTTATGGCGTGACCGCTTCACCTTGCTTACGCCGGTAAAGCGGTCGGGCTATCACTGCAAGTCCGCGCTCGTTCCTCACTTGCGGGCTTTGCGTTCTATCCCTCACGCAATCTTGTCTTCCACGGGTATTCTTCCTCATTCTTGCCGAATTGCTTCCTATTTTAACATTAGTGGCAAGCTATCAACAACCGATCTCCTTAACGGTACTTGTTAATGAGTTGTTATTGATGAAAAAACTTTTCACGCGCGACAATAATCCGAGGTCGCTCCAGTAAAGGTTCCAGCAACCTATTTAAGTCATTAACAATTAAATTTCACTTTTTCTCAATTCTGCTGGCATGTAAGATTTATAAGTCTTGGCACGGTATTCCAATACGGTGTTTTATGGAACAGAGAAAATTTATCATCACCAGAACCTCACCTGTCAAACCTTTGTTTGCTGAAGTTTGTGAAAACATCCACGGGCACACGGTTTACAGAAGGCGCTACCAGTCGAATGTTTTCGTATTCCATCATACCTATTCATCACGCTATTATACGATCCAGTACATGGGATCAGAGCCTTTTGCTTACGAGAGGCTCATAGAATACATTATCGGTTTACGACCGCAACTAAACACTAAACTCAATTAACAAAAACAACAATGAGACAGAATTACCGTATCAAAGAAAAGTCGAAATCCAAACCCATCTTCCGGGCAATCGAGAGCTTAACCAAAATCGAGAACTTTGAAGTTTACAAAGTCCTAAGACAACGCAATGTTTTCATTCTGCACGACCTTGTATTTGAAGACTTTATTATCGTCGAATATGCCGGGATCGAAGTAGATTTCGACGAGTTCCATGACTACATCAAAGATCTTCGTGCCATGTTGATCTGGGGAATCAACTAAACATAAAAAAAGCACGACCAACAAAGTGTCGGTCATGCTTGGGTAAAAAAGGCATCAAGGGTATTTGGTCATTTTCAAAATCCTTGCCAAAAATTTTCTGCTAGCCCAACCAGCCTTCCCTATCCAAACTTCTGTACTGTATTGCTTCTGCGATATGTGAAGAAACCACAACATCAGACGCTTCCAAATCTGCAATTGTCCGCGCTACTTTTAGTATCCGATCGTAAGCGCGGGCCGACAAGTTGAGCCGCTCCATTGCCGTCTTGAGCAATTGCAGCGAAACATCATCAAGCTTGCAATATTCGCGGATCTGCTTTGTGTTCATCTGTGCATTATAATTTACTGCATCTATTTCAGAAAAGCGCAAACTCTGCAGCTCTCGCGCTTTGGTAACGCGTTCACGAATGTTTGCGCTGGTCTCCGACTTCCGTTCATCGGAAAGTTTTTCAAATGGCACAGGCGTCACTTCGATATGAATGTCGATCCGGTCCAACAACGGACCTGATATTTTACTCAAATAGCGCTGCATTTCCTGTGGCGATGAAGCAACGGGCGCGTCGGGGTCATTGAAATAACCACCCGGACTCGGATTCATGCTCGCTACAAGCATAAAAGAAGATGGATATGTTATTGTAAATTTTGCTCTTGAAATTGTTACTTCGCGGTCTTCAAGCGGCTGGCGCATCACTTCCAGAACCTCACGTTTGAACTCGGGAAGCTCATCCAAAAACAAGACGCCATTGTGAGCCATTGAAATTTCACCCGGTTGCGGATAACTTCCGCCGCCAACAAGTGCTACATTTGAAATCGTATGATGCGGACTCCGGAATGGCCGCTGGCTCATCAAACCTATGTCTTTCAGTTTTCCAACAACACTATGGATTTTTGTAGTTTCAAGTGCTTCACGCAAAGTCATCGGCGGCAGAATGCTCGGCAGCCGCTTCGCAATCATCGTCTTACCAGATCCAGGCGGGCCAATAAGTATAATATTATGTCCACCAGCGGCCGCAATTTCCATACAACGTTTTATCGACTCCTGCCCTTTTACATCGCTGAAATCATGTTCAGGAAAGTCGAGTGACTTATGGAATTCCTCTCGCGTATTTATGATAGTCGGTTCAATCGAACCATTTCCGCTGAAAAAATCAATCACTTCCTGAACATTTTCGACACCGTAGACATCCAGTCCGCTTACTATTGCAGCTTCCTTTACATTCTGTTTTGGAAGAAAAAATCCCTTAAAGCCTTCTTCTTTTGCTTTGATTGCAATAGGTAACGCGCCACGAATCGGCTGCAGACTCCCATCAAGCGATAGTTCGCCCATTATGATGTACTTGTCGGCTTCATCGGCATTGATTTGGCCTGAAGCCACGAGTATTCCAATGGCAAGCGTAAGGTCGTATGCTGAACCTTCCTTTCGCAGATCGGCCGGCGCCATGTTGATTGTGATTTTCTTTCCGGGCATCGAGAACCCGTTGTTTTTAAGTGCTGCGGCAATCCGAAAACTGCTTTCTTTTATCGCATTGTCGGGAAGTCCCACAAGATGATATCCGATTCCTTTATCGATATTGACTTCTACAGTAATGGTAGTGGCTTCAACGCCAAAGACGGCGCTTCCAAAAACTTTGATTAACATGGCATATATTATTTAAATGGCGTATAGTTGAACTAAGATAAATAAAATTCACTTCTGATGAAAAATAGTTTTGCGTAACTTTGAAAGACAACTTTTAAATAAAACGTCATGGGAATTTTTAATGCAATAATGGGTAACGCTTCCGAAGTTTCAATTACTGAAGTAGCAAAGGAATTTCAACCATTGCTGATCGAAGGGGAAACGATCGAAAAGGCTTTTAAACTTATCAGGGATATGTTTGTTTTTACCAATAAGCGATTGATCCTTGCTGAAAAACAACTCGTCGGAACCAAAGTCGATTACATGTCTATTCCATACAGCAACATCATCAAATTCTCAAAGGAAAGCGCCGGGATAATGGATTTGGATGCTGAACTTAAAATTTGGATCAAAGATGAAAGCATGCCTATCAAGAAGCAATTTGGAAAAGGCAGCAACAACATCAACGAAGTCTATCAGATCATCAGCCGACACGTATTAAAATAACTATTAGATTTTATGTAAACTTAATGTGTCTAATTGTAAAATAAACTTTACTTTTAGACAAATTAAATTTACATATATGAAAACTAATTTTTTATTACCAAGTAAGTTTCGCAGGCTGGGCTGGTTCCTTTTCGTGCCTGCAATTATTATTTCATTGCTGTGGCCGTTCGTCGATTTAAACGTTGAATCACAACTCCCAACAAAAGTATTCGCTATTGCCGAAGGCGGAATCTTCAGTGATGACGTGCTATTTGGAATGACCCAAAATTCAGTGGGTGATGAATTCCTGCTGATTTTTTTGATCGTTGGCGGACTACTGATCGGATTCTCAAAGCACCGGAATGAAGACGAGTACATCGCTCAAATCCGCTACGAAAGCCTTGTTTGGGCAACATACCTAAACTTCGGAATTATCCTTCTAGCGACCATTTTTGTATATGGGACGTATTATTTCAGTGTCTTATTAGCAAACCTTTTCACCTTGCTTCTGTTTTTCATCATTCGGTTTCAAGTGAAATTATCGCAGCTCAATAAATCGTTACAAGATGACGAACAAGCTTAAAATACTGCGTGCAGTGAAAAACATTTCACAGGAGGAACTGGCAAAGCAAATTCAGGTTAGCAGGCAAACGATAAATGCGATGGAAAAAGGAAAGTATGTTCCTTCGACAGTTCTGGCATTGAAGCTGGCGCGGTTCTTTGAAGTTGCCGTTGGAGATATATTCGAACTCGAATCTGCAGATTAGTTTTAAAAACGGATTCTACAAAATACATTTGGCGTAAATCCAAGTGAATAATAATCCTGGACAATGTATCCCGATCCGATGATATCTTCGATGTCGGAATATTGCCTTTCATATTCCTTACTGATCGGGGTGCGTTTGCCATAAACATTAAAAAGTGAAAAACCAACCTTACCTTTCCATGAATCGCCTTGCTGAAATTGATACGTCGCTGAAATATTGAGCCGGTGATATGTTGGCAACCGCCTGTCATTGAATGAAGAAATTTCACTGGAACCATTCAGTTCGCTATAAGGCCGGCCGCTATGCAGAAACCACCCTGTTGAAAGCGAGTAATTTCCCCATTTTTTGTAGTAGGACAGCGAAAGCGAATGGCGTGTATCGGAATTGATCGGGAAGTACCGATTGTCGTTCAAACCTTCATATTTATTCTGTGAATCCTGATAGGTGTATGTTATCCAGGCCCGCCATGTCGGCGCATTCTTCTGCACCAAAACATCAATTCCTTTGGTAAATCCTTGTCCGAAATGAAGCGAAGAATCGTACTGATGTAAAAAACCGAACGTCATTGAAGTGATTCCGCTCATGGTTTTATAATACAGATCAACATCCACCACAAATGGCTTTGTTTTGTAAATGAATCCGGAACTATACTGATGCGCTTTCTGAATCGGGTATTCTCCATCTCCTGATAAAACCCATACATAGTTCTCAAGACTCAAATCATTCGCTACACTTTCCCGAACCTGGCTCGCAATCTGGCTCTTGCGTTCATATGTGAGTTGCCACACGAAGTCTTTAAGTACATTTCTTTCGATAAAAATACGCGGTTCAAAACTGTATTTGTTCAGATGTACGTAATAGTTATATCGAAATCCGCCATTAAATTTCCAATTGTCGATCACGTACTTGATGTTTGAGTAGCCGACATGTGTCAAATTAAACAAATGCTTCTGGTCAAGTTCGACCACAATGCCGGGACTTTCATTGACGTAAGAATGCGAGATATCATTTCCAGAAAGCTGGTATCCGAAATCTGCTTTGAAATGATTTGTCCACTCATAATTGAAACTCAGTTCGGCACCTGAATCAGTAATCCTGTTCCTTTTGGTAAACGTATCAGAGCCCTCAATTGGATACTGTTGCGTTTTCTCATAATCGAACGTATAAGCCGAATAATGCAACAGAATTTTGTGCGAAAGTTTGGTATTGTAGTGGTGGTTCCAGTTCAAACTTGAACCAAAATTGCGGATGTCCATTTTCTGCGTTTTCGGCTGCGGCTTTATCCCGATGCTTTCAAAATCGAGATGGTTGTCGATTGCTATTGCAGTAACAGAAAAGGAATTTCTGTTATTAAGTGCATAATTCAACTTTGCCGAATAATCATGGAACCCGAACCTATTTTCATCATCAAAATCAGTGAGATCTGTATTCTGAAAAACCTTATCGGCTAAGGAATTGAATGTCGGCGTCCTGAACCATTCCGTCAGCGATTTTCTTCCTGCAAGCTGTAATCCGACTTTTCCTTTGACAATTGGCACCCGTACATAAACATCTGCATCCAATGCGTTCAATCCTGCGTCAACCTTAAGCTGCGACGGAATCTCATCAGTTGTCCGGATATCAATCATACTTGAAATTCTCTCACCGAATTTAGGATCTGCTGCCTTGTTATAAAAATGAACTGTCTGCTTGATATTTGGGTTGAATCCGGAAATCATCCCAAAAAGATGCCCCGGATGATACATCCTGATGCCATCCCATAAAATCAGGTTCTGGTCTGAGGTTCCACCGCGAACATGCAAGCCGGTCGCAGTCTCATTCGGGCTTTTCACTCCGAGCAACTGTTGCAGTGACAGCATGATATCAGCATCTGTAACACCTGGAAGTTCTTCTACTTCCTGAGGTGAAATTATAATTTTTTGGTCAGATTTACTGATTCCTTTTGATATAAATCCTGCGACCAATGTTTCATCCAAATGTTCGGTTTTGATGGGCTCCTCAAGCTTCGGACAAACAGAATAATAACGTGAATTGACCTGCACGACTTTTAGATCGGTTTGCCTCTCAATTTCCTCGTGAAGTTGCAGAAGCGTATAATTTCCTGCAGGCAAGTTTATTTCCTGGGGAAAAACTATACTATCGGCGTATGAATATTTGATATCAAACTTCTGTTCGATTTTGTTGAGGAACTTTTCAAGTTTAAGTTCCGACAATGAAAAACGGTGCTGCTCGGCCTGAGACCACGACAATTGTACCATCATCATGAAAACCACAACAGATAGTTTCATTCTGAAATAATAATTTTTCCTCCGGTGGTTTTTTTATATTCCAGATTCAGTGGCAGGCAGATCGATTGTAACGCCGCATCAATTTCATTGTTCGGAAAAGCCCCTGAAAACTTTGTCTGCTCTAGCTTTTGCGGATATTGTACATCAACATGATATTGATTTTGGAGCTGGGCAATTACAAAGTGGAAAGGAACGTTACTGAAACTCGATTCACCATTGATCCATGTAGGCTGAGTTGCCTGCTTATCGCTCCAGGTTTCAAGTTGGCCTCCCAACAGCCTTATTGCGTCACCAGGTCGAAGCAAGACTGACTGTCCTTTGCTATTAACTTCGACGAGTCCCTCAAAACATATCACTTCAAAAAAACCGGCTCGGGATATCACATTAAAAGAGGTGCCAAGGACTTCTACTGATCCTTGCTGGGTTTCGACTATGAATGACCGTCCTTTCGCCACATTGAAAAAAGCCTCGCCTTTCAATTTAACTTTGCGATTGTAGTTAAACAATCCCGGATATGAAATCGTGGAGTTTGCATTTAGCGTAACAGCCGAATTGTCTTTTAAATGCACTATTGAAGTTTGTCCAATAGCAGTAAAATTTGAATTGGAAAATGCGAAAAATTGATATAATCCGAAGAAGGTCAGCAAAGCCGCCGCTATTGCAGCAAAAGGATATAACCTGCGAGTTGTGGTTTCTTTCTGTTGGCTTCCGTTTTTTAGCCGCTCCCGAACTTTTAGATAATTTGCGTTCATATCAGGGTCCGCGACTCCGATTGATGTCGTCAGTTCCCTAATCTGTTGATACGCCGCAAAATCGGCATCAGAAACCCGTTCCTTTAATTGTTCATCCGACAGTTTGCCTGCCAACCAATCGGAAAGGAAAGTTGTATTATCGCCGTGTTTGTTATTCGCATTCATTATGTATCAGTTTCATTATTTATTACACACTCTTGATCACTTTCCGAAGCGAAACCAACGCATTGTGCATCCGTTTTTCAACCGTTTTGACCGACAAATCCAACAGCGCCGCAATCTCGGAATAAGACTGGTTCTCGAGCCGGTTCATTAAAAAAACCGTACGCTGCTTTTCGGGTAAACTGCTGATTGCTTTTTCGAACTCTTTTCGCAGCTCATGTTCAACCATCAAAAATTCAGGTGACTCGTCATGTGTGCCATTCCTGTCCGACTTCAGTTCGAAGTTAATGACCACTTTATCGTGCTTCAGCATATTGAGTGAAAGACGTATTGCAGTCGTAAATAAAAAGCTTTTTGCCTGTTCAGGCTTTATTATTCCGCAGTTTTCCCATAATATCACAAATGAGTTCTGCGCAACGTCCTCAGCCCTGTCGACGTTTTTATATTTGAAGATCAGAAAATTCCGCAACAATTTGAAATACGATTCAAAAATTGATTTGTAGATTGTTTCCGAGCACAATAGCGAATCCGAAAGCTGTTCCTTTACACTCATATTTTATATAAAGATATTACCACGCATCAAGAAAGAATGCGTGGTAATAGAGGATTATTCATTTTGAAACACGCTAATTTAATTGCAATTGGTGCTGATCAAAGTTTCAAATTCAGATTGGCTTTCTATCAAATGTGCTGTATTTCCAAACGTCACGGTGATCGGATAATTAAAGTCCGGCATCGTCATAAAAGCAGGTGAATAATACTGCAACAAGTGGCTGTTCGAGTTAACGGTCACTAATGCGCCTTGATATTGAACAGCAACTGGATAAGAGATGAAAAAACAGGTTCCTAGATTCTCTGTAAATGGATCAACCGCGACGCCGCATGTTATAAGATCAGCAGGAGTATAACCTGCGCATTCCGCCAAACATTGATTTCCGAACTGGACTGGCCCTGTAGCAGTCATTACGCATACAGGCTCAAAGTCGGTCGAGCATAAGCTGGCGCATGAGTTGGCGCATGGAACCGTCCATTGCTGTACCGCAATGCATGTCGGGTCACCTACAATATTTATAGTCATAAAATCTTCACTTTGACCGAAGTTCGCATAGTGATTAATTGTTACGGGTAAGTCGGCAAGATTGTATGTACCTATTAGGTGGTTACTGTTGTTGCGTACTTCAAACTGCGAACTCACCGGGTTGCTGTATGTAAAGTTGATTGTTAGCGCATACGTTCCATCGGTGTTGCAAGTGCCGGTTTGGACTGATAAGCTGCTGATTGTACAATCTGTTGGTGGTGAACATTGAATTAGATCAATCGGTGAATAACCGGCGCAAAACGCGTGGCATGAATTACCATATTCAACCAATCCACTAGCAGTTTGTACACAGACGGGCGCATAAACATCCTCACATATACAACTGTCGCAGCTGGAAACCAATTCATAGAACTCGTACAGATTATTTATTTGTTCAACTTGTCCAGCGTACAGCACTGAGATCGGAAAAACTATTTCGGTTTGAGGTCCGCTTGACGCTGAATTCATATACAATTCAAATTCCTCCATATTATTGATTATGACATTGCCTTGTGACGAAGTGACTGAAATAGGAAAAACAATGTCAAAACAGAAGGAAGTCTGCAGATCTTCATCGATAATATCAATTCCACAATATTGCAGTAATTCAACAAATTCGGTTTCTGTATGAATAGTCACAACTTCTTGTGTCGCATTCAATAATGTGACCTGGAACGGGAACACAATGCCATCAAGATAAAATTGCTCGGATTCATTCGATAGAATTTCAAACAAACCCCCAGACGATGTCACTGTCACCGCTGTACCATTGTTGTACGTCAAGGTGATCGGGTATACGAAATCAAAGCAGAACATGACATCAGAAGCAGTTCTTCCTGCAATACCGTGTGCTTTTTTATACTCTGTGAGCAAGGTACGCAAGGCAGTGCTGGATTCGGTGTCGGCTTGATTGTTAATCGGATCATTATCCGAACAAGAAAAGAAGATCGTTGATGCAATCAACAACAGCAGTAGTAATTTTAATGTTTTCATAGTATTGGAATTTTAGTTTTCAAAGCTTAGACAACTAAAAATTGAAACACCCTCCTTTTTTCAAAAAAAAAATTTCTAACATAAATCTTTTGGTGTTGAAGTTACCAAAAAATCACGTTGATGTGCACCAACTAAATTTATCTTGAATTCCTGTGCTCTTGGCCTGCTTCGTCTGGAAAATGTTGTAACTTTTCATTCGCACCTGCTGGACAGAAGAAAAAGAAAATATGACATACGATTTCGCCCAAATTGATCCGTATCACCTGCAAATGATTTTGTGGGGGTTCATTACATTATTGGCTGCAACGATCCCAAATATCCTTAAAAGCCGCAATATAACCGCACCGATCGTCTATTTGATAATCGGTATCGTCATCTATCTTGCGACTAATAATTATTCAACGATTGCGGGACTAGACAATGTTATGACCATCAGGAAAATCTGTGAATTTGTGGTGCTTGTTGCGCTTGTAAATGCTGGCTTGAAGATTCGGAAACCCTTTCAATGGTCGACATGGAAATATTCGTTTTGGCTGCTTATCGTTACAATGCCTCTTACAATTTTGGCCGTTGCCTGGGCTGGCGCCGAATTCTTAGGCCTTGCTCCTGCTGCGGCGTTGTTACTTGGAGCTTTAATCTCGCCTACTGATCCGGTGCTTGCGGCCGACCTTCAGACTTCGCCGCCGAGCGAAAAAGACATCTCGAATACTAGGCTCGCGCTAACATCTGAAGCCGGAATTAACGACGGACTGGCTTTCCCATTCGTATATTTCGCGCTTTACATGGCTACCGAAAAAGGTGATTATTCAGATTGGCTGCAACATTGGATTCTGGTTGACGTATTTTATAAGATTAGTATGGGTTGCGCCATGGGACTTGTGACTGGCTGGCTGCTACATAATTTGATCTATAAAATGACATCACGTAATCAACATTCGCAGATCAGCCGTGGAATTTTGGCCTTATCATTAACATTGCTGCCATACGCTTTGACGGAAATTGTCGGAGCTTATGGCTTCATCGCTGTTTTTGTCGCCGCCTGCGTGTTCAGCAATAGCGAAAAAATTATCGAACATATGGACAGCTTGCATGACTTTACTGAAGAAATAGAAGGGATCTTTGTGGCATTGCTTTTCGTGATAATCGGAATTTATCTATGTGAGAATTACGAAGCACTGATGGATTGGCGCCTGATCTTGTTCGCCCTGCTTATCATTATAATTATCAGGCCGGTTTTCGGATGGCTTGCACTATGCAGAAGTGATTTGAGCAACTTTGAAAAATTGGTGGTTTCGTTCTATGGCATACGCGGCGTTGGCTCGATATTTTACCTGATGTACGCGCTAAGCGAGGTTAAATTTCCCGACGCAGAGAAACTGATTCAGGTCACGGCAGTGACAATTACACTGTCGGTTTTTATACATGGGCTATCAGCAGCAGCGATCCAGAAGAAACTCGACCAATTTGATTCCCAATAATCACTTGTACTTTGCTATTCCGTCTTTTAGCCATTTTGAGTAGGTGTCAATATCGGTATAGCTAATGGTTTCATGTAATTGCGTGCCTTGATTGTCTACAAGAACATAAAGAGGCTGTGCATTGGTTTTATAATTTGTCAACATAAAGTCGCTCCATTTATCTCCGACCGTGACTATCATTTCACCTGTAAGTTTAGAAACAAATTGCTGTTCTTTTGGCAGATCGATATCTTCGTCAACGTATAAGGAAACAACAACGACATCATTTTGCAGGGTTGATAAAATTGAAGCATCCGACCAGACATTGATTTCCATCTTGCGGCAGTTTACACATGCATGTCCCGTAAAATCCAGCATTACCGGTTTATTAACAGACTTCGCGTAGGCCATACCTATTTCATAATCGTGAAAAGTGATGATGTCATGCGGGCCATATTCCGCACCGTCCGGAAGCGGTGCCGCAGTAACGTTTGTGCTTGACTTTCCTACGCCACGGGGACTTTCACTATACTCCATCGGGGGCGGAAATGCGCTGATCAACTTTAAAGGTGCGCCCCAAAGCCCAGGAATCAGGTAAACTGTAAATGTGAGTACAAGCAAGCCCAATAAGAGCCGGCCAACAGATATAAACGGCAGCGGGCTATCATGTGGCAGCGTAATTTTTCCAAAGAGGTAGAGCGCCAATGTTGCAAAGATTGCAATCCAAACCGCCAGGAACATCTCGCGTTCAAGCAAATGCAACTGTAATACCAGATCGGCGTTTGATAAGAATTTGAATGCAAGTGCAAGTTCGAGAAATCCGAGGAAAACCTTGACAGTATTAAGCCATCCACCCGATTTTGGCAATGAGTTGAGCCAACCGGGAAACATAGCAAACAGCATAAATGGCAATGCCAGAGCCAATGAAAATCCTAACATTCCGACCACCGGCCCAATGCCCCCAATTGAAGCTGCTTCAAATAATAAAGTTCCAACTATCGGACCTGTACATGAAAAGGATACTATTGCAAGCGCCAGGGCCATAAACAAGATTCCGATGATGCCGCCTCTATCCGCTTGACGGTCGACCTTATTCGCCCATGAATTTGGCAACATGATTTCAAAAGCACCTAAAAATGATGCTGCGAAAATAATCAGCAATATGAAAAACACAAGGTTAAACCAGACGTTTGTAGCGAGCGCATTCAACGCGTCGGCGCCAAAAATTGCAGTTACTGTCCATCCTAGGGCAACATAAATGACAATAATAGAAATCCCGTAAGTGATCGCGTTCCGAACTCCGGCCGCACGTGTTTTACTTTGTTTCGTAAAAAAGCTCACAGTCATCGGAATCAACGGAAACACACAAGGCGTCAGCAACGCTGCGAATCCCGCTAAAAAAGCTAAGATGAAAACCGAAAGCAGGCTTCGTACCGGCTTTTCGTCAGATATTTGAAGCTTCTCCGCAATTGGAGCAAGTGTTGGTGAAAGATCTTTTTTTATTTCTTCAGTTGCGGCCGAATCGACTGTCGGCGCTGATATTATCGAAGCTGTTATTTTATTTGCGGAAATCTTCGGAATTACAAATCGGAACTTTTTCTTGTCGTTGATACAGACTTCCTTGCATATCTGGTATTCCAATACAGCATCCACGAAAGTGACGTTGGGATTCGTGATTTTTACACGTTGTTTAATTGTGGCATTGTTTGAAAAAAACACTTCGTCAACTTCAAATATATCATTATAAGCTCGTTTCGTCGCGCTCTCAGCTGCTTTTCCGATTAACTCGAAATTACCTTTTGCAGCAGTAAACTTAAGTTCCATTGCAAGCGGGCCGCCTTCAGGTGTGAATTGCGAATAAATGTGCCAATCAGGTTCGATTGAAGCCTCAAAAACCAGGTTGAATTCGGTGTCGGAAATTTTTTCGGTTCGTGATCTCCATTTTACGGCATCGTCGACTTGAGCAAGGCTGTTGGCAATCGCGAAGAAAGTGAAAAGTAGTAAATAAATCTTCCTCATTATGTTGTTGCTATTTGCAATATGTTGGTCGTTGTTGGTTCAACTTTAAAACGCTCATCGGGCCGGATTCCGATTATCCATACAATTTCACCGCCTGAGCATAAAATCCAAATGTTTTCTTTCTCAGATAATGACAAATGCTCGTCCTTAAATTGTTTGCTGATCTTTTTCCTTTGTCCATTCATCCCAAACGGGTAAAAGAAATCGGCCTCACGACACTTTCTGAGCATCAGCGGAAAACGAATTTTATCAGCGTCCACAAAGATAACTTTATTTGATGCTCTTTCGATTGCGTCTGCTTTTGAAATTGTAAGATTTATTGGAAAATTAACTTCGTTTTGTCCCTGCGCAATATAATATTCCGCGTTGGGATCGGCTTCTTTTATAGGCGCCAATACCAAAAAATGACGTGTTTTAAAGAGTTTGTATGTTGGCGAAAACACCTGCTTCCCTGATTGGGCACCGACTAGATCATATATATCATTCCACGCAGTAAAACCGAATTCCTTAAGCCATTGATGTAAATAAGCTTTAAAGTTCCCCAATTTTGTAAGTTTCTGCAGATTAAAATGGATTTCATCGTTTGCCTGCTGTGCAACCTGTTGGTAAATCATAATCGCTGCATCATCGGCCATTGTCGCAGTTTGTTGCAGATAGGATTGCGTCTTTTGAAACGCCACAAGAAAATCTGGATTTAGTTCTTTTAATTTTGGAACCACGTCATGCCGAATTTGATTGCGAAGATACTTGTCGGACGCATTGCTGCTGTCTTCACGCCATTCAAGATGATCGTCTTTTGCGTACAGCTCGATTTCGCTGCGGCTGAATGGTAGAAGCGGACGGATAATTTTATCGTTGATTAACGGAATTCCCGTCAGTCCGTCAATTCCGGTTCCGCGCGAAAGGTTTATAAGGAATGTTTCCAGATTGTCGTCGGCATGATGCGCAGTCAGAATGTAATCAAATCCTTCTGCATCCGCCAATTCCTGAAACCAGCTATAGCGAAGATTCCTTGCAGCAACCTGAACTGAAAGCTTATAATCTGAAGCAAAAGCCTGCGTACCAAAAACTGTGGTAAAAATCGGTATATTTCTGTTTTCGGCTAATTGCCTTACAAAGTTCAGATCGGAATCGCTTTCTTCGCCGCGCAATTGGAAGTTACAATGTGCAATCGCAAAATTATAATCAAGTTTATGAAAAAGAGCAACCATCGCGATGCTGTCGAGTCCGCCACTAACTGCAAGAAGAAGCTTTCCATCGATTAAAAACGGAAAATTTGCCGAAAGATGTTCTCGCAGTTTATTAAGCATATTCTATAAGTGTAACGTTATCATTAGCGTTTTTATCCGTTGTCGCACTCAACCTAAAACCTGCAGCATTGCTTTAGCCTTAAGCAGGCATTCTTCGTATTCTGATTCAGCAGTAGATTCGGATGTGATCGCGCTCCCAACCGAAAATGACACATACCGATTCACGGAATTGTATAAAATGCTCCTGATCACAACATTAAAATCGAAATCTCCATCAGGTGTAAAATAGCCGGCTGCTCCGCTATACAAACCTCTTTTGGTTTCTTCGAGCTGTTCAATAATTTTCATAGCTGAAATTTTCGGGGCTCCGGTCATGCTTCCCATTGGAAAAGTGGTTTTGAGAACATCGATCGCAGTATAGTCCGAAGCAAGTTCCGAAACTACAGTAGAAACCAGATGATGAACTTGTCTGAACGCATAAGCTCCGCAAAGTTCCTCAACCTGAACAGAACCTTTTGCAGCAGTTTTTGAAAGGTCGTTCCGTACTAGATCAACTATCATTATATTTTCGGAACGCTCTTTTTGATTGCGACGAAGTGCATTTTGAATAGCAGAATCTTCATCCGGATTATCGCTTCTTCTGGCCGTTCCTTTGATCGGCTGTGAAATGATCTTCCTTCCGCTTTTGCGGATATATCGTTCAGGCGAAGCCGATATCGCAAAATGTTTATGATGTTTAAAGTATGCAGCGAAAGGCGGTTCAGATATCCCGTTCAGCCGGTGAAATACGGATACGGGATCGATCAAAGTATTTTCTGCAAAAAATTCCATGCAAAAATTAGCTTCATAAATATCGCCGCGCTGGATGTGCTCGAGCATCACTCCTACTTTGTGCAGATATTCCTGTTGGCTGATTCTTTGCTCAATTCTCGCTTCGGAATTTGCAACTATATAATCAGGTGAAAAACTTTTAATTTCATCAAGATCCAATTCCATTTCATCATCGCACATTTTCAGGTAGTGCATTTCGAGCTTATCTCCGATGATAAAAAAAAGCTTTTTCGGCTGGAAAAAATAGAGGTCGGGAAAGTTAAGTCCGTCGTGATTATCCGATTTCAAGTCTTCAATATCATTCTTCAGATCGTATGACATATATCCAAAAAGCCAGTCCTTGGTTGTTTGCTGATATTGCCTGAGGCCCTCAAACGCGTTGTCTGCATCGGTTTTAACCGACGTAAATGCATCAACTGCAAGTATGGCGTCGAAGGATGAATATGTCTGCTGATAGTTGTTGCTGTCCAGATACGTAATCTCGCGAAATTGCTGCGCCCAGTTCAGAAGTTGTATTTTGAAGACTTCGGGACTTTCAAGCCGCGTTTGATATTGCGTTCTCACCTTTATCGGGTTAGCGGACTTTAATCATTAATAAATCGTTGCCACCATGATTGCCCGGAACATCACGGTCCGAGCTTTGCGAATCCCCAATAATAGTAAAACCATCAGATGTTTCGATCACGTCAGTTGCTATATCAATTTCGGAACCGCCAAAAGTATTTTGCCAGAGGATTCCCGTCCCAACAAAGTTGTCGATTCCAAAAATCCAAAAGTCGTTTTGCCCGCGGTTCTGGCTTTCGCCGAATGAGCCTCTGGTATTTCCGACGACGGTAAATTTACCGTCTCGATTCTTTTTAATTGCTGTCGCGACATCATAATCGGATCCGCCGAATGACTTCTCCCATAACAATTCTCCATGATCGTTAATATGGACAACCCATGCATCAAAATTCCCTTTTGGTGCAGATATTTGTTTGTCATCACTATTCGACCGACCGACGATCAGGTAAGAGTTATTATCAGTTTTTGCTATTCCGAAAGCCTGATCAATTCCACTTCCGCCGTAATTTTGCTTCCAGTGAAGGCTTCCATCATGGTGAAGTTTCACAACCCAGTAGTCATAGCTTCCTTTGCTGTCGGTAATATCGAAATCTTCACTTTCGGAATAACCAGCCATTAAAATTCCGCCATCATTTGCCTCGACGATATCATTGACCCGGTCATTCATCGTTCCTCCGAAATATCGAAACCACTGAAAATCACCTGTTGCATTGATTTTAATTCCGAAATACTCACCAACGCCATGAAGCACCGACGCGGAATTTCTCATCTCATGGCCTTCGCCGTTGTTTCCGCCTTGTCCGCTTCCGTCGATTCCCGCGTAATCAGCATATCCGGCTACGAAGAATCCGCCATCACTGGTTTGGATGATTTTATGCGCATGATCATGGCTCATAAAACCGTAGTTTTTGCTCCAGATAATAGTTCCGTCACCGGTAATTTTCGCAACAAAGAAATCGTGCATTCCGATGTTTCCCGGGACGTCGCCGTCGTTGCTTCCGCTATAACCTGTGATCACGTAATTTCCGTCCGCCGAAGCGATAATTCCACTTCCATAATCATCCTGAGAACCTCCGATCGTTTTGCTCCAAACAAGGTTTCCCGATGCATCGTATCTTGAAAGCCAGATATCCAATGAGGCATGCATCTTGACGATATCGAAATCGTTACTCTCTGTATATCCGATAACGATCATTCCGCCATCAGGCGTTGCGACTGCCCCGCCGACTGTCTCTTCCGCGCTTCCACCGTAGCTTTTTGACCATGCCATTTCACCGGTAAAATTATCGCCGCCTTCGCTTCCGTTATCTTCGGTGCAAGAGCTAAAAAGTATAGCGGCAAAAGCCAGGACAATCAGATTTTTCACTTTATAATCAGTTTTTTAGTAACAACGTTGTTGATTTTAACAAGGTATAAACCTGCAGACAATCCTTCAACATCAATAGAATATTCCGTTCCCAGAGCGCCCTTGAATGTACGTACCTGCTCGCCCAGAACATTAAAAATTTCGATGCTTTCGAGTTCGCTATCGAATGCGATATTTACGATGCTCTTAGCGGGATTTGGACTCATGCGCAGCGAAGTATCTTCAAAATCGGTAAGGCCTAATGAAGCATTCTTGCGCACGATAAACAGTCCGCGGT
>DASVRQ010000066.1:0-30696 GCA_036388535.1 Flavobacterium sp.
TCCATTTTTAAACTGAAATTGCTACAACAGCATTATTTCCAATGCATCGTTTCCATCAAAACCTGCATATCATTTTTGATATAATCGGCAGCGGGCATGATCGAGTCGAAGTTGGGTTTAGCGTAGAAGTAAACGGATCCCGTTACAAAGTGGCTTGTGCTGTCGGTTACGTAAAACTGGGTGTTGGTTGCTGCGTTTCCGCTAACGGAATAAAACATCCCATAAACTTTTTTCTCGGGGTTCAGGAACGGCTGCTCGACGATATTGTCGGCTTTAATCACGTGCTCATAGGTCAGTTTCTGGGCATCGCGAAGCAAAATGTTGATGTTGTTGTTGACGGGTTTGTAAGAAAGGAACACGGTCGCTTTCATCTGCGGATAATTGATCGTGAAACTGCACGGCTGCTTTTCGGTTATAACCGCGCCGGCATTCATTTGGAAACCGTACGGACATTCATTCGCAAACGCAGCATATTCGGCTACCGGATAATCCAAACGCAAATATCCCGATGGTTTCGGAACAGCATCGTCCTTACATCCGATCACCAGCAGCAAAATCATTGTGAAAACTAAAAACGAGAAATATTTTTTATACATTATTCGATTGTGACTTTAACCTGTTTGATCCTTTTCTTGTCGAGTGATATAATGATGAAACGGCATTTGTCGAAGAATATTTTTTGGCCTTTCTTCGGAAAGCTGCCGAGCAACTCGAGGATGAACCCGGCAAGTGTTTCCGCTTCGCCTTTGGCCTCATCGAATAATTGTTCGTCGACATCCACAATCCGATAGAAATCGCGCAGGTTGATCTTGCCTTCGAAAATATAATTATTCTCATCGATCTGCGAATATCCCAGGTTATCATCATCGAATTCATCACTGATATCGCCAACGATTTCCTCTATCACGTCTTCAAGCGATACCAATCCGCTTGTTCCGCCATATTCATCAACAACGATCGCCAGGTGGCTTTTCATCCCTTGAAAATCCTTTAGAAGGTTATCAAGCTTCTTGTTTTCGGGAACGAAGAACGGTTCGCGAACAAGCGCTTTCCAATCAAAATCGGTTTCTGTAATGTATGGAATAAGATCTTTGACATAGAGCACGCCTTCGATCTTGTCAATGTTGTCGCGATAGACCGGAATTCGGGAAAAACCTTTTTCGACGATCTTAGGCATAATTTCTGAAAAGGGGCAATTGATGTCGAGCGCGAAAATATCGATACGCGGACTCATAACCTGCCTTGTTTCGGTATTTCCAAATGACACGATCCCTTCAAGAATTTTTTGTTCTTCATGTGACGAGCCTTCAGATGAGGTCAGCTCAAGTGCCTGCGACAATTGGTCGACCGAAAAATTAGACTTCTGCTTACCAAGTTTTTCTTCAAGATAAGTTGTAATAGACCTGACGGGCATGCTTATCGGCGAAAGAAGCGCATCTAGAAAAGCAATTGGTCGGGCAATAAATAACGAAAACCGGATGTTGTTTCGGTTTGCATATATCTTAGGCAAAACTTCACCAAATAAAAGTATGAAGAACGTGATCGTAATGATTTCGAGAGCGAATTTGAGTCGGCCTGATTCAATACCTGAAAAGATCCCAACGCCAACACTGAAAAATGTAATTACAACGCCTACAGACGTAAACGTATTTGCAACAAGGATCGTCGCAAGCAGTCTTTTCGGACGTTCGAGTAATCGGGAAATGATTGACGCTTTTTTGGCATCTTCTTTTGAAGCGGTCTCAAGGTCGGCAGCCGTCAGAGAAAACAAGGCGACTTCTGCGGCGGAAACCAATGCGCACAAAGCAAGAAGAATAAATATGGCGATATAGCCAATTAAAAGGTTGGTATCTGAAGCTGAAAATCCTAAACTGGGATCGGGGTCCAAAATGCGGAAGATTAGTTAAACAATTAAAACGGCAGATCGTTTTCGGGCAGCGCGTTTCGTTGATCGAAGCTCGCCGTCTTTTGGTCGGGCGCCTGGCCTTTTGTTGAATCGGTGTCTTTTCTTGTTGTAAGGAACGTGAACTCGGTTACCTGGATTTCGGTTGTGAACTTGGTCGAACCGTCCTCAGCTTGCCATTGGCGCGATTTGATCCGGCCTTCAACATAGATTTTATCACCTTTCGACAGATACTTTTCACAAATTTCGGCAGCTTTATTCCTAACAACAAGATTATGCCATTCGGTTGACATAATCTTTTCGTTGGTCGACTTATTGATGTAAGTTTCATTGGTCGCCAACGGAAATCTGCCTATGCAGTTGCCACCGTCAAAATAATGCATTTTAACTTCGTCGCCTAGATGCCCGATCAGCATTACTTTGTTTAATGTACCGCTCATTTATGAATGTATTTCTAACCAAATATACTACTTTTTGAAAACTATTGATAATGCTTTTCCATAAAATTAGCAAGCACGATCGGAACCGGATAGGTCAATAATTCATCGTAATCAACGCTGTTTTTTATGCTGCCTTTTACATTGATCTGCCAGAATTTAATGTGCAGATGTTGGTGTGATAGTTTGTGGATGATGCTCTTTTTATTGAACTCGGTTATCGACAGGATCTCATACTCTGACACAACCGATTCCGAAACCATATCCAGGCTTTCTTCCTTCAGTGTCTCCAACAGCGGAAATTCATAAAGATTCTGCCAGATTCCGGCATCGACCCGCTTTTGAATGATAGTTTTCTGCTGCTCATCCTGAAAAACGAGGTAGTTGAAGTAACGGTTTGTGACTTTTACCTTTTTGTTGTTGACAGGCAAGATATCAACTTTGCCTTTTTGTAAGGCGGAGCATGCCGGGTTTAATGGGCAGATCGAACAGTCGGGCTTCTTCGGAACACATTGCAAAGCACCGAATTCCATTATAGCCTGGTTGAAAAGCGCCGAATTAGCTTCGCTCAGTTCGGCTCCGCCCCGGTTATCGGCAGGCATCAGTTCAGACGCAAGCGCTGCGAAGTATTTCCTTGTAGACGGCTGTGAGATATCGGTTTCGATATCGAAAAAGCGTGCAAGAACACGGAAGACATTTCCGTCAACAACAGGAACGGCCTCGTTATAGGAAAACGAGGCAATTGCCGCGGCTGTATACGATCCGACACCTTTCAAATTCAATAGCTCGGCATACGATTTCGGAAAAGTGCCACCAAGTTCACCAGCAACATATTGCGCGGTTTGATGAAGATTTCGTGCTCTTGAATAGTATCCCAGTCCTTGCCAGAGCTTAAGTACTTGTTGCTCATCGGCTTCAGCCAGGTCAAATACGGTCGGAAATGCATTTCTAAATGATAAAAAGTATGGTAAACCTTGGGCAACGCGCGTTTGTTGGAGCATTATTTCGGAAAGCCAGATCAAATACGGGTCGGTTGTATCACGCCAGGGAAGGTCGCGTTTGTTTTGTAAGTACCATTGCAATAGCTTTTTAGTGAAATTCATCAGGAGTAAATTGTACGCAAAAGTAAATGATTTGCCTAGTAAATTTTAATCGGGATTGGTAGAATATTTCTTTTTTAAATTCATATATTTGCAACCTCAAAAATTTACACATAAATTATTAATTACGAACGA
This sequence comes from Flavobacterium sp., assembly GCA_036388535.1. Lineage (GTDB taxonomy): Bacteria > Bacteroidota > Bacteroidia > Flavobacteriales > Flavobacteriaceae > Flavobacterium. Next base: position 3,576 of record DASVRQ010000066.1, read on the forward strand.
AAATGACGAAAGCAGATATCGTAGCGAAGATTTCAGAAAAATTAGGCCTCGAGAAAGGTGATGTACAAGCAACCGTTGAGTCTTTTATGGACGAGGTTAAATCTTCTCTGGAAACAGGCGACAATGTTTATTTAAGAGGTTTTGGAAGCTTCATTATCAAAACCAGGGCTGAGAAAACAGGCAGAAATATTTCTAAAAATACTACAATCAAAATCCCTGCTCACAACATTCCTGCATTCAAACCTGCAAAAGTGTTTGTTGAAGGCGTGAAAACGAATAACGAAGCAAAATAAAACTAATTAACTAACACAAAATCATCAGGTATGCCAAGTGGTAAAAAAAGGAAAAGACATAAGGTAGCAACGCACAAACGTAAGAAAAGGGCGAGAGCTAACCGTCACAAAAAGAAAAAGTAGTTTTAACTACTTTTTTCTTTTTAACCGTTCATTGAAATAGATTTCAGTATTCAGTCTACAGTACCAGTCCGCAGTTATGCCGACTGTGACTGAACACTGCGAACTGAAATCCCGGGTAATACCTGTTAAATATTATTGTTCAATCCATCCCTACTTAAGGTATAGGGTATTGGGTTTACGGTATAGGGTTCTCCCTACGCCTTATGCCTTACACCATACACCTCTTCGTACGGATAAAAATTTACAGTGTGAATAAAGAATTAATCATCAGATCAAGTTCTGAAGCCGTAGATTTTGCCTTATTAAAAGATGGAAAACTAATTGAATTACACAAAGAAGAAGAAAAAAGCAACTTCCAGGTCGGCGATATTTTTATTGCCAAGATCAGGAAGCCGGTTGCCGGGCTCAATGCTGCTTTTGTAAATGTGGGTTTTGAAAAAGATGCCTTTTTACATTATCACGATTTGGGGCCAAATTTACTTTCCCAACTGAAATTCATAAAACTTGTAACTACAGGTAAAATAAAAGATTTCTCCCTCAAAAACTTTAAGTTTGAAAAAGAGATTAACAAGGATGGCGTCATCACCGATGTATTAACGTCGAATACGTCAGTCTTGGTTCAGGTCGTGAAAGAACCGATATCGACCAAAGGTCCGCGAATCAGCTCTGAGCTCTCGCTTGCCGGTCGTTTTATTGTTCTTGTTCCTTTCTCCGACAGGGTTTCCATCTCACAAAAAGTGGAATCCAAAGAAGAAAAGGACCGTTTAAAGAGACTTGTACAATCCATCAGGCCAAAAGGATTTGGTGTTATTGTTCGTACAGTAGCAGAAGGCAAAAACGTCGCCGAATTAGACAAAGACATGCAGAACCTGCTTAGCAGATGGGACGCAATGTGCAAAAAAATCCCAACCGCCCATCATCCGTCAAAGGTATTAGGAGAGCTCAACCGGGCATCTTCAATACTAAGAGACGTTTTTAATGATACCTTTAGCGGTATTCATATAGATGATGAAGAGTTGTATAATGAAACAAAGGAGTATTTACAGGAAATCGCTCCGTCAAAACAATCAATAGTAAAGTTTTATCAATCTAAAGACACGCCTATCTTCGAGAAACACAACATAGAGAGACAGATCAAAACATCCTTCGGCAAAACCGTATCGATGAGTAAAGGGGCTTATTTGATCATTGAGCATACCGAAGCCTTGCACGTCATCGACGTCAACAGCGGAAACCGCTCAAACAAAGCCACCAATCAGGAAGATACAGCCTTAGAGGTTAACATGATCGCCGCAGCAGAAATCGCCAGACAATTGCGTCTGCGTGATATGGGCGGAATCATAGTTATTGATTTTATCGATATGTCGAATCCCGAAAACAGAAAAGTACTGTTCGATTACCTTCGACAGGAAATGGCCGATGATAAAGCAAAGCATAAAATACTTCCGCCGAGTAAGTTCGGTTTGGTGCAGATTACGCGTCAAAGGGTTCGCCCAGAAGTAAACATCAAGACCAGGGAAGAAGATCCGAATAATGAGCACGCCGAAATTGAAGCGCCAATACTCATCATAGACCGCATCCAGTCTGATCTTGAAAGAGTCCTGAAAACCCACAAGAATGTCGTGCTCAACACGCATCCGTTTGTGGCTGCATATTTGAGCCAGGGTTTTCCGTCTATAAGGGCGAAATGGTTTCTTGAACATAAAAAATGGATTAAGATCATCCCAAGAGACGCTTACACGTTTTTGGAATACCATTTCTTTGATAAAGAAGGAAATGCTATAAAAGATTAATAGAAAACCGCCATTCGAGAGAGTGGCGGTTTTTTTATGTTTTATTAGGAGCTATTCCCGCTATTCGTTGCAATCTTTTATTGCTTTTGTAATTCCGACGTAAGGAGAAATCTCCCCAGGCAATAAAAGGATTTCCACTATTATCGGGGCTAGGGCTTTTACCTCATTACAATGATCACGTTCTGGTAAGACTACTTATTTGATAATAAGTTTTGTCGTTGCCACATTTGCTCCCGAAGTTGTTTTCAAGAAGTATAATCCTGATTCAACACCGGAAATATCGATCGACATAACATTATCCTGAAGATCATTTTCGCCTGACAGAATGACTTTACCTTGAATGTCCAATATTGAATAAGCAACACGGTCAAACGTTGCACTTCGTACATAAACAACATCCGAAGCCGGATTTGGATAAACTTGTAGCGATGCAAGCTTCTGATCAGGATTTGACAGCATAATCATCTGTGTGGTTACGATATTAGTTGTGATCGGAGCATTATAATCAAAAAAGATATCGGCAGTATTGGATATAATATCATCCGAATCAAAATTGGCAACCGGCTTGATTTTATAAGTCATGAATCCATGGCTTTCAGGTTCGTTGATGCTGCTGGCAGGCAGACCGATGTTGTCAAACCTAAATATCACCTCGTTCCCAGACCTTTGCGCCTGATACGTATGGCTTGATGCCAAAGGCTCGAAAGTTGCCCAATCAAGTTTCGGATCCAGCTCATTTTCAAGTCTGATATTAATCGCGTCCGCAGTTCCTGTGTTCTGAAAACGGACTGTGTAATGAAGATAATTACCAGTTTGTGCTGCAGAAATATATGGCCCTTCGTGAACAGTAATATCATTCGGATCATAAGAATTAACTACCGCTTGCATAAGTTCATTAGTGTTGTTAGTCAAATCCACATCTGTGGTGCTGGTAGAAACATTTGCTGTAAAAAAGAGCAGATCTCCGTCATTGACAGTTGGTGGTGTCTCAACGTTAAAGACGACATAGTAGGTCTGCGTTTGATACGGAAGTAAATTGGTTAGATTGAATGTCAACGATGTAGTGCCTACGGATGAAGCCGTTGGAGTCGAGTTTAAATAATTCAGCATTGCGTTGTTAAAATTCAAAATAACGCTTCCGTTCAGCAACGTGGTGCCATTGTTAATGACCATAACATTGTAGTACGCATCAAAACCAGGACGTGCCGCAGATATTGGAATTATCAGTATAGATGCATCATTGATCGCTGGTGGCGTAGCAATACAGAAGTCGCCTGTATAGGTATTGCCGGTTCCTGTGACCGCTATATTGTGTGATGAAGGGGATGCGTTTAAGGGTAAAACGTGTGCGGTAAAGATATTATTTCCAGGTTGGACATTTTCAAAAGAGTATTGCCCGTCATCATTGGTATAGGCATACATTACATCATTGCCGTTCGTACAGGAGATCAGTGCATTTGTATGTGGCGTATCAGTAGCGGTACAGCCGTTAGCATTGAAATCGACCCGAACCGTTCCTGAAACGTAATTGTTCATGCACGGATCGGCAACAAGAACTAGTGTAGAAACAGCAAAGCAGTCAGCATCGTCCGTGCTTATACGCACGTATAGCGTTTGACTGTTCGGGCTTATATTCGAATACATGCTACTATTAACTGCGCCAAATCCGCCTTCAGCATCTTGCTGTGTTTCATGAAAGGTTAATTCAACATCTGCACCAAGTTGTATGCTACTAACCGCATCTGTTAAATTAAATTGTGTAAAGCCATCCAGATTGTCATCGCATGTATGAAGAGGCTCAAAAATAATATCAGCATCATCAAGGTTCGTATGTACATATGTCGTCGTATAACTACAAAATCCGCTGGCAAATTGGACGGATATTACTCCTGATTCTGTTATAATATAAGGCTGTGGGCCTGTAAGAGGTACGCCGTTAAACGAATATGATCCGGCTGCAGATATTATCGGAAGCGTATAAGGCCCACATGAAGGCACACTTGTAAATTCAACCGAATCTGGAGTCGGATTTATTGTTACTGTAAAACTTTCTTCGCTTGAGCAGTTGCCATTAGCACAGAAAATATAAATATCCATTGTACTTATAATTGTTTCGCCCACCCAAATTTGCGTGCCGCTTCCGCTAGGACCGCTCCAATATGTACATCCATCTGGTAATGCTGGAAGTACATACGCATCGCAGGCAGTTACATCTGCAGGTGTTGGCGTTTGAGGATTGCCGACGATGGTAACTAAAAAGCTTGCGTTTATGGTGCAATTGGTGTTAAGTGAGCCAACATATATCATTTGAGTTGCACCAAGTACTGTTCCTGCAGGCAAAATAAAAGAACCCGCTTGATCGCCAAAATATCCCAATCCCGCCGGAAGTACAGGCAAAGTATAGAAATTACAAACTGTAATATCTGATAAGTTTGGAATTACTGGCCCATCGCCAACATTCAGTTGAAAGCTTGTTGTCGCAATATATTCACCAGGAAGCATTTGAACACCAGCATAAATTGTTTCGCCCTCAAATCCGTAGTAGGATTCTGGATTTACGATTTCATTGGTGTAATAAGTAGCATCCACCAATGAATGGTGGTAACGAACAATTAAGTTATTTGAACTTTGTGATCCGAGGATAATCGGAGTTTGGGAAGTCAGATCAAAAATGTTATTGCATGATTCCAGGTCAGGCGGCGTATTGGCAACAGGCTGTGAAAAACCAAATACAGAAATACTTAAAATAAATAGGAGAAGTAATTTTTTTATCATAATTGTAGCATTTATACTGAAGTCGTTCAAATATAGATAAATAAAATGTTAAAAGGTTGCGTGCTACTGCACGATTTCGATACGCCTTCTGATTTCGTTGCCTGCGTCATCGACCACAGTTATTACATGGCTGCCGGTGTGTGGAGCAATCTCAAACTCATGAAATGTCTTTGAAACACCTTTGTAAACATCATCAACATACCAGTATAACTGTGATTCACGGTTCGAATGCGCCACTTTTATAATTACTGGCTGGACATTGCCCTCAAAGTTCCTGGTTAGAAAAATTTTGCTGTTTTGTTTCGGGTAAATGAAGTCCATCGCATGTACTTGAGTTGACGCGCAATCCTCCCTAAACGCAGGCAACGGACGATAATCAATTTGCTGGCTTTTATAAAACCATTCCATCACGGGAGGAAGCACGAACCAATCAGCAGCCACAATGTTTTCTACATCTTCGCAACTGCTGTTTACCCGGAACTTCCCGCTTTGATCAAGATGTATTCTTTTGTGGTACGGGCAAGCTTTTGTTTTCTCGCCTTTAAGCGGAATGTATTGCTTTATTTTCGGGCAACCTTCTTTTGCCAAATATCCGCTCTGACGGCAAACTTCTGCCTCGTGCAGGTCGTTCAGCGGCGTATCAAACCATTTGTTCCTCGGAAGCAGATTGAAGACATCGAATAGGACAGGAGCGGCACTCGAGACGCCCGTAAGTTCAGGACGGCCTTCACCAGTTGCATTTCCGACCCAAATTCCGACAACGTATCCGGAACTTGTACCGATTGCCCAAGCATCCCGATTTCCGAAACTCGTTCCTGTTTTCCATGCGATCTTAAGCGAACTGTCATAAAATCGCCACGCTTCATCTTCTTCGGGACGGCCAACCTCTTCCATCGCATTGTAAGTTAACCAAATTGATCCCGCTCCTAAAATTGTCTTGCTATAGGATTCTTTTCCGAAATCTTGATTGTGGCCATTAATGTAATTCAACTCTGAAAATTCCGATATGCGATATTTGCCCTGATGCTTGTTGAAGTAATCAATTGTTGATGACATGCCTGCGTATGTTCGACACAAATCCCAAAGATTACTTTCTGCACCACCTAAGATCAGCGATAATCCATAATGATCTGGTCGTTGCGAAACATTACGAAGCTTCATTTTCTGCAATACTTCGTAGAATTTATTTACACCAAAATCCTGCAGCATCAATACTGAAGGAATGTTCAGGGAACGTGACAAAGCGCGATGTGCAGGAACTGCTCCGTCATATGTCAGGTTAAAATTCTGCGGCGTATATCCTGAGATTTGCGTCGGAACATCCGCAACAAGTGTATTTGGAAGAAGTTCACCTTCATCAAGCATCGATGCGTACAGCAATGGCTTTAAGATACTTCCTGTACTTCTTGGCGCAGTTATAATATCAACATCTTTTTGATGATCGGCATCAGTCGGAGAATTTCCAACATAACTGATTATGTTGCGGCTTTTTACATCAATCACCAAAATTGCAAGATTGTGTACCTGATTTTGCCTAAACTGCGAATGATAATACTTCGCAATCTGGTTCACCCGATTTTGCAGGTCAGCATCAATGGTAGATTTGATCCTTTGCCCGGGTTCCTTGTTTGCAATTCTCTGAAGCAAATGCGGCGCAGCTTCAGGAAGTGGAAACGGTTTTTGTGGTAACTGCTCCTGAACAGCGAGCGAGTAGGTCATCTCGTCTATTATTCCAGCGGATTGCAGTTTCTTCAATAGGCGGTCACGTTTGGTACGCAATCGTTCCTGATTCTTACCCGGATAAATAAGGCTGGGAGCATTTGGCAAGACGGCCAATGTAGCTGATTCTGCCCATGATAACTGATGTGATTGCACTCCGAAATAGCGCCATGATGCCATTTCCAATCCGACAACATTTCCTCCAAATGGTGCGTGCGCCGCATAAAGTCCGATGATATCCTTTTTTGAATCCCGCAATTCAAGCCTTGTCGCCCAAACCAGCTCAATCAGTTTCTCGAAATAACTCCTGCTTTTCCCTTGCCTCGCGAGCCTGATAACTTGTTGCGTAAGCGTACTTCCACCTCGTACAACTTTTCCTGCATTGTAATTTTGTTTCGCAGCACTTGCCATTGAAACGGGGTTGAAACCCGGATGTTTGTAAAAATACTGATCTTCAAACTGTACAATGCAATGTTCAAACTTTAATGGAACATTGTCCTGAGCAGGAAACCGCCATTGTCCATCAGTCGCGATCTTGGCACCGAGAAGTTGTCCTTCCCGACTTTCAACTACTGTCGAATATGGTGTATCAAACAGCTTCTTCGGAAGGCAAAAGCCATAGGCGATCAAAAGTAGGAGCAGCAGCGCACTTGTGATCCGGTGCCTTTTTATAATTTTGACAAACTTTTGCCATGCTGCCTGAATCCGTGTCTTCACAACAATATTATTATTGGATTACTTCAATCCATTGCCCTTTTGTACGAGCCAGGAACGTGTTGTCATACATTGCTTCACATTGCAACCCCGGAAGATAATACGCTCCGAGATACGAGGCATTGAGCAAAATCCGAAATGTCTTCGTCTCATTGGCTTTAAGCCCGAAATAGAAGTTGGTACGATCATCACGGATGTCGATATAGTCTGCAACATTGGCCGTAGCATCACCATAATCGGTAAAACGTGTATTAACAATTTCAAAGCCCGATGGCAGAATTTGCATCATCGCGACATTATTCACCTGTTCGTTGCGTTTATTTGTGATCGTTACTTCAGCGATGAATTCGGTTCCTTGTTTGACTTTCGAAACGTTGATGGCAGCACCTTTACGGTCTTTAAACACAATTCCCGCGGCAACATCATTTTGTTGCACCTGCTCTTTCCCGATTGGCAGGATTCCGCTCGTCAGTACGCGCACATATACAGTATTGTCTTTATTGTTACGCAGTGTAATTCCGTTTGTACCGGGTTTAATGGTCAGGTTTCGGTCAACAACCGACTTCTGAGTTGAAATTACTTCGGTCTTTCCATCTTTCGTGAGTTGTATAGCAACTCCTTTTGTTCCGGTGGATTTTGCAAAGAGTGACATGGCATACAAACCATAAGCTGTTGTTTGCGTGCTCATCCACTCGGCAGAAGACAAATCTTTGGCAAGTTTGTTCGCCATCGCAAATGCTTTCTGCTTTTGTCCAAGCAAAATCAAAGTTTCCAACGCCATTGCGCGATTTCGTTCGGCAGATCCAAAATAATAGTAATAATGATCTTCCGAATCAGCTCCATCTTCAATTTTTGTGCGTGCCATCATAGCTTGGGCGGCGGTTTTTTGTCCGGCCAATGCATAAGCGGCAGCAAGTCGTAGCTTGGCTTCGTTCGATATCGCTCCGGTTTCTCGTAATCTGTTCATCGAAGGCAAATCAGGTGAACCCGCAAGAGCAAGTGTGTATAATCGGTATGCCTGGGCAAGATCGTTGTTGTACTGCGGATAAAATCGCCAAGTACGGGCTTCTTTTTGTTGGTATGAAATCCATTTCGATTTAAGGTTTGTCGGCAGTACGTAGCCTTTCTTTTCGGCTTCTATCAGGAAATGGCCGGCGTATGATGTTCCCCAATCATCGGCAGTTGTATAACCCGGCCAATAAACAAAGCCGCCACTCGACAGTTGGAATGCGCCAAGAGCAGAAATTCCTGCAGTAACATTTTTCTGGATGATTTTCTTCCGCGTAGCGTCGACATCTGCAACATCTGCAAGGAATAGTTGCGGAAACGCGGCCGAAGTGGTCTGTTCAACACAACCATGCGGATAACTGATCAGGTATTGCAGTCTCCGATTGAAATCAATTGTTGGCATTGATGAAATTTCGACTCTTGAAGTATTGCTTCCCGCAACACCAAATGTTTCCCATGACACTGTTTTGGATGAATTCGGACCAAGAACAATATCCTTGAAATTGCTCGTGATAGGATTTGGATTGGTCATGTCGATCTCAACATCGTAGGTCGCTTTTTCCTTTCCGGATGTTGCAGTAATCGACACTTTTCCAATTCCTGTTTTACCTTCAACAACAAGATTAAAGTAGGCCATTTTTTCGTCAGGTTGCGAGAACGATAGGGTTTGGATGGTGTTCCCAACGACTTTGAGTCCGCTTGTCTTGATCTGAAGCGTTACATTTTTTACATGATTTTCCATCGCAAAGACCGTAACGGGAATGGTCACTTTTTCAGATGGGGAAATTTTCCGTGGCAGTGATGCCAACACCATTAGCGGCGCTTTAACAGGCGTTGCCTTTTCAACACTTCCGTAAGCACTTGTGTTCGCGTCAGCCGCAACTACCATCGTACGCACAGATCCAACATATTTTGGAAGTGTTATCTGGTGCGTTTTGGTTTGTCCTTTCGGCAGTAAAAAGGGTCCAAGGTAGACTACAACCGGCTTGAACCGATTGGCTTTTTTTGCCTTTCCGCCGCCAAGATCCTGATCGCCTCCAATGCTGAAAATCTGATTTATTTTTCCGCCGTATGCACCAATTACATTATCATAAATATCCCAGGTTTTAACGCCTAATGCTTCACGCTTATAAAAATCTTCCCATGCATTCGGAGTTTTGAATCGTGTGAGGTCAAGCAATCCTTCATCCACGACGGCGATTGTATAAGTCATTGCTTTTCCTTTGGCTTCGCTGACTTTTAAAGTAAACGCTTGCTCGGGACTAAGAGTTTCAGGCATTGAGATCTTCGGCTCCAGGATAGTATTTTTATCAATAACTTCTATCGGAACGATTCCATATAACCTGATGGGTGAATCATTTTTAGTGGTCGCGTGTGGCTGAAGCAATGTAATATGAAAATATACATTTGGAGCCATTGCCGCCGTGATCGGAATTTCGACAGTAGTTTCGCCTTTTTTGGTTTCTGCCCAATATGTCTGGACAACCCGTGAGCCATTCTCTATTGAGATCAAACCTCGTCCGCCTTCACTTGAAGGAAATGAAATCCTGGCTTTTTCACCTGTCGCATATTTCTTTTTGTCGGTTGCAAATACCAGCATGTGCGCGCTTGTAGCATCCGTGTCTCGTGTCTTTCCTGACCAACTTGGCCAATCGATCAAAACTGTCTGCGCCGTTGCATGTCCGCCTTCAGGATCCGAAACACGGATCATATAGCGTCCCCATTCATCATCGGTAACAGAAAATGCTACGTGGGCTTTTCCCGAAGCATCGGTCGAAACAACATAATTTTTATAAGCTGTTGTGACATTTGAAGAATTGTAGCTCGACAAATTATCATTGGATGCGTCCCACCACCAGCGCCATTCTACTTTGTAAACCTTTACTTCCAGATTTTTCACCGATTTTGGCCGGCCATTTTCATCAACAGTGGCAATATCATAGCGGTTGACCTTTCTGGTTTCAAGCATTCCGTACTTATTTGGATCAGGAGCTTTAAGGCCGACATAGGTTTTGTAAGGAGAATACGTCGTCTGCATCACATCCGTACTCACATCGCCACCTTCTTCGTAAACTTTCGTAATGAATGCCGCCGTAAGCATTCCGGGTGATTGCCGCTCAAGAGTTGGCGTAATTGGCACCGACGCATGTCCATTGGCATCAACACGTCCCGAGAAAATATTGATTTCCTCAGTGTTGAATTGGCGTACAAGATCGTCAAAAACATATTTCTCATAGTTTTTGAATGTAGTTGAATGCTGTGAAAACTTAGCCTGCATCTCAACCCTGAGGTTTTTTGCAACGGCTCCATGAAGCCAATTAACTTGCAGATTGGCAATGTTTGGTGTTGCCGACGATAAGATGGTTTTAGAGAAGCTGTTTTTGATTTTAAGCCTGTTCGGTTTGATAGTTTCTACTTTGATGTTCTTGTAGAACTTTGCCCCGCCAACAGAAACCACTGCTTCCCAACTTCCTGTAGGCGCATCGTAATTAGTCGGAACTACAAAAGAATAATGGTTTATTTCGGTAGATTTTTTTATCGCCGTAAAACGCACTTTTCCTCGCGGATCGGTCACTGTCAGCTTAATTGGATGCGACTTTGGAATTTTATTTGCCGCATCATTTAAGATAAACGATAAATATAAATTATCACCCGGCCTCCACACGCCGCGTTCTCCATAGATATAGCCTTTGAGTCCTTTCTGCAGCGTTTCTCCTGAAACATCGAAGTTGCTTACAGAGAGTGAAGTTCCATCATCAAGCTTTACATACGTTGCATGCTTACCTTGAGTGACAATAGCAAAATAAGCGTATTTGTTAAGTTTGAACGAAACTGTTCCGTCGCTGCAGGTGACTTCTTCGGCAATTTTCTGTTGCTGATACGTATATAAGGAAACTTTTGCGCCACTTATTGGTTGCGTGGTAATAATGTTGTTGACTGCAAAGAAATACGATTTGTTATCACCACGTTTTGCGATGACTCCCAAGTCGCTTGCCAACACATTTGTTCCGATTTTGGTATTGTAGTAATAGGAATTTGTGCAAGGATCTTCGCGTTCGCGCCATTCGTAATCCTCTTCATAATAATAATCGTCATAATAACCGCTTTCACTGTAATTCACGTCATCTTCAGCAATTTCTTCTTCCTCTTGATTTTCATCAGGTTCCGAAGTGGCGCATTCGAACAATGAATACGACTTCTTGAACGACATCTCAACGCGATAGATTGCCCCGGGTTCAGGAGTGATGATCTTCGAAAGGTCGATCGCGAAACTGTTCCATCTGCCATAATTCAGGATATTCCCATGTTTGAGCGTCAGAGTCTGCTTTGCGACAGGTTGCGCTACCCGTCTAAGATTGCGCGCTCCATTGAGCTCGTTGTCCTGAAGAAACTGGAGAATATTATTTTTGTAGATTTTGTAAACCTTGACATCAACAGCTTTTAGATTGACAGCCTCAAAATTGATCTTCAAATTTGCAGAACCGGGAAGGATTGTTCCACTTTTGAGAAACCTGACGCTTGGGTTCATCTGCTCGAACGCAACTTTCTCTGAATGTGTTTCCTTGAGTTTGAAGCCATCCTCGCTCGTAATTCCCTGAAAAACCTCAACCAGCAAACTACCTTTCAATGGCTGGTCAAAAAATGCTTTTAGCACGTTGCCTTCTACTGAATACGTAATGTTATTGGAAGTTTCGACAGCCACCAATCCACTGAAATCCTGTAATTTCTCCAGTGGATCCGAGAAGTTTATCAACAAGGTTTGATTATCGTCATCGGGAACGGTCATGTTGACGACTTTGAAATTATCGCGGCCTGCGACATCGTAAATGAGTTCGCCTTCCTGTTCAATGCCGAAGTCGCTTCCATCATACTTAATGATCACTTTGCTGTCTGCCTTGAACCTTTGAAGGCTGTCGATCACAAGCTTGAATTCGGTTGCTGTGCTTGATCCTTTGTCAATTTTAACCGCCAGTTTTTTGCCATCTTGTGTGGCAGAAACTATTTTGGATGCAGTTGTGGCGTCGAGTTCGTCAGCCGACTTCAATTCGATGTTCAGATATTGAAGTCCTTTACTATACGATTGGATGTCGAGCGTGTTAATCGTGAAGTCTTGCTTGATCGTACGAACCGTGAAATTGAATTCTTTTAAATTTCCTGGTGTTTTGACGATTTTTTCTAATCGGAACTTTACCTGGTATTCCGTGCCGTTATCCAATTTTTTTTCAGGAATGAAGGCAATTGTATTGGAAGATAATGCAACGACTTTTCCATCGACAGAAGGCGAAATATCAAATAGGTCATTGTCTAAAACCTGATTGATTTTCCAGTCTTTTTTATCGAAAGCAAGTACGACGCGAATATCGGATCGCGCCGGAACGATCCCGCCCGTAAAACCGGAAATGTATTCTTTGAACAATAAAGGATCAGAGTTGAAATCGGCTGCGCTTTTTTTGCAGCCCTGAAGCACTAAAAACAACAATGCAATAGCCAGCAATCCTTTAGTTTTCATTAGTTTGGGTGGTTAAGGTGAAGTAAGATAAGTACGTCTTCTGCTGTGGCAGATTAAAACCATAACATACAAAGCAGCATTTATATTGCTATAAATGTAGGATATTTTTAGAAGTATTTTAAGAGGAAAAATTTTACGTGAGGTTAGCGCTATTTTCTTCGTTTAGCAAAGAACCTAAGCATAAGATCGGCTGCTTCACTTTCAAGTATTCCGCCCACCACCACAGACTTCGGATGTACGGTCGTTCCCATTGAAATAAAGCCTCGCTGCTCATCCCTTGCCCCAAAAACAATCTTCGAAACCTGGCTCCAATACAAAGCGCCCGCGCACATTTGGCATGGCTCAAGCGTCACATATATCGTACAGCCTTTGAGGTATTTTCCGCCAAGAAAATTCGCTGCTGATGTTATCGCCTGCATTTCGGCATGAGCCGTCACATCATTGAGCATCTCAGTTAGGTTATGCGTGCGGGCTATCACACGATTTTCTACAACTACAACGGCGCCAACGGGTATTTCTCCTTTTTCAAAAGCGGCTTGGGCTTCCTGAAGCGCCTTTTTCATAAAATATTCGTCGGTAAAAGTGTTTTCCATTGTAGTTTTAAGTTCGGAAAGTTAATAAATCGTAGAAACATATCGGAACATCTGCGACGCAATTCGCTACTTTTGTTGAAACAGATTTTTTATGATCAGCTACGAGCCTAAAGATCTTTCACCATTGAAATTGCAAGGTTATCTTCAGAGTGCCGTCGGCCCACGGCCAATAGCATTTGCAAGCACGGTCGACAAAAGAGGAAACCCGAATCTCTCCCCATTTAGTTTTTTCAATGTGTTTAGTTCAAATCCGCCGATTCTGATTTTTTCACCTGCAAGGCGCGTTCGCGACAATACTGTCAAACATACTCTGATAAATGTTGAAGCAACCCGTGAAGTCGTCATCAATGTTGTCAACTTTGACATTGTACAACAAGCGTCGTTATCGAGTACCGAATATCCTGATGGTGTAAGTGAATTTTTGAAAGCCGGACTTACAGCGATTCGGTCAGATATCGTAAAGCCATATCGCGTTGCTGAATCACCGGTTCAGTTCGAATGCAAGGTCAATGAGATCATCAACCTCGGAACAGAAGGCGGCGCAGGAAATCTGGTAATTTGTGAAGTGCTGAAAATTCATCTTAGCGAAGAAATTCTCGATGCGAATGGCAGCATAGATCAGCATAAAATTGACCTTGTTTCACGTATGGGCGCCAACTGGTATTCACGTTCGAATATGGGATTGTTTGAAGTGCCTAAGCCTCTGACTACCTTAGGAATAGGTGTTGACCAAATTCCGGACGATATAAGAAAAAGCAGTGTTTTCAACGGTAATGATTTTGGAATGCTCGGTAATATCGAGGCCTTGCCCACGACCGAAGAAGTTGCTATATTTGTAAAACAGAACTTTGCTGTGAAAGCTGTTTTGAGTGCCGATGATGTTGTGAAACAGCATGAAAAAGCGAAGGAATATCTGCATAATGACGATGTTCTTTCAGCATGGAAAGTGTTATTAGCCAAACCGATTAAATAATAATTAAATAGGAAGAAGATGGAAGTTACAGGAAAAATCAAGGTCATTAACCCGGAACAACAAGTTAGTGCCGCATTTAAGAAAAGAGAGTTGGTGGTAACAACTGACGAGCAATATCCGCAACATATCATGGTTGAGTTTACTCAGGACAAATGTGATCTGTTGAACAACTACAAGCCGGGCGAACAAGTGAAGGTTTCAATTAACCTGCGTGGCCGTGAATGGGTGAATCCACAAGGTGAATCAAAATATTTCAACAGCATCCAAGGCTGGAGAATCGAGAAAGTACAGGCTGATGCTTCAATGGGACAACAACAACCTCCGATGCCTGCCGCACAAACATTTGAGCCTGCATCAAATTTCACAGAGGAAGATCACGATGATTTGCCGTTCTAAGAAAAAGGCTAAACAAGGAAAATGGCCACTAATGCACGAATTAAGATATTAAAAAATTAAATTTAGTGACTGGGTTCAAGCGAAGATGCGAAGCAATTCGGGATTTTTATTCGTGAATTCGTGGCAAAAGTAAATAACCCGACTCGTTCAAACTTGTCGGGTTTCTTATTTTTATATGATGCACATAATAACCGATAAATTATATTTTCCGCCTGTTGAAACTGCTAATGCAGACGGGATTCTTGCGATCGGTGGCGACTTGTCACCCGAAAGGTTGTTACTCGCCTATAAAAGCGGAATATTTCCGTGGTATGATGATAATGATCCAATAATTTGGTGGTCACCTGATCCACGAATGGTACTTTTTCCTGAAGAATTTGTCGTTTCGAAAAGCATGCGCAATATCCTTAACAAAAATACCTTCAAAGTTACCTTTAATACCGATTTCCGGTCTGTAATCAGGAACTGCCGCAAGATTAAACGCGAGGGGCAACGCGGCACCTGGATCACTAATGACATGCTGGAAGCTTACTGCAGACTTCACGAAATGGATATCGCAAAATCGGTTGAGGTTTGGCGAAACGGTGAGCTTGTAGGCGGACTCTATGGCGTTGACATCGGACACATATTCTGCGGCGAAAGCATGTTCTCAAAAGTGTCAAATGCGTCAAAGGTCGCGTTTATCGCGCTTGTCGACCATCTGCAAAAACACGATTACAAATTATTGGACTGCCAGGTTCATAATGAACATCTGGAAAGTTTGGGAGCACGTGAAATCAGAAGGAGCGATTTTCTTAAAATCTTGTATAGCCACTAATGCACGAATTAATCTCCTTTTTCACTTAGGATAAGTTAGAAGTAATTTTTCTACTAATTGCATTCAAATTCGTGACCCGAGCGTGAGCGAACAGGCGAAGCAATTAGTGGACAAACTATTCTGTTAAGTTTTTATCAAAACCAACGACGACTTGTAAAAATCCGCAGAAGCGTTGATCAACTCCCGGAAATCATTATACCGACCAACCTCAAGATGCGTAAAATCATAAAATTCTTCGATGTCGATATGCAATGTCGTGCCATCTACTTTTGCAACAGATGCGAATTTTCCAATTACTTTTTCGTTTATATCTTTAAGTTCTTTTTTAAACTCAAGGGTTGAGACATTTTTAACGGCATAACCCGCTGGAATGGTAAACTTGATCTTATGCTTATACTTATGTGGAAAATGCAGATCAATCGGGTTGATGCGTTCGGTTTCCTGATACAAGTTACCTTGCTTTCCCAGGACCTTCCCAAGTGTGATCAGGTAGTTTTTGCCTGCGTTCTCAATCCAGGATTCTTTAATGGTAGCTTCAATGTTGAAAGTGAAAGGCTTGCCATGATCGTAATTGAACTTGTATTCCTTGTTGTCGAAAGTGTACGACTTCAGGTCCAAATCCACTTCATCAAACACTTCCTCAATTATCCATTCCTTCATCTTGTCTTCGGGAACGTATTGAAGCACATTCCGATAATAAAATGAACGGTAACCGGTAAACGCACTTTTTTTGTTGACCGATACAGTCTCCATATCATCATCAACTGTTATCTCGCTGCTTGTAGTGTTGACATTGTCGTCCATTAACGCGCCACCCAATTTCTTAAACGAATACTGAACGTCATTCTTTATCCGATTGTAGTAGACGCCATCGTTGTTGATGCTTACCGCAGTCGGAGCTCCATAGGGCATCCAAAAATAGAACGGCAATAAATATTTATCTGTTTCCGGAATGTAGATCATTATTTCAGACAGTGTAGAAGGCATGACCATTTTCTTATCGAACTTATCTTCAAACTTATCTGTCGTTGCAACAAATTGATAAGGAACCTTCAGATAATCAAGGACATCTTTATACAGATATAACACCTGTCGACGGCTGATTTTTTTGGTCTTGAGTAGATCCTTATAATCGTCGTTGGCGTCAATCCTAAAATTTTCCTTCAGATGAATATCCATTTTCTTCAACCGGTCATCCAGTGGAACTGCTGTATCTCCGAGAGCCAATTCTTCCACGAACTGTTTGATCATAGACTTGGCATTCTGGCCTTCAGCAAAGCTATTTAACGACCAATAATAATCCTCGAAATCATATAAGAAATCGGTATCCAGAAAGTAGGCAACCTTGGCCAGGTGCGCAATGTTCGTTGCCTGCGTCTCATGCTTATAGGCAGGAAGGTTTGTAACAGTAAAAATGTTGTGCTTCTTAGTGCTTTCAATATTCATGTTATTCCATGAAAAATAAGCTTTTGCAGCGCTAATGTTATTGAGCTGGAATTTACCTTTGAGAACAGGAATGGTTCGTTGGAAGTATTCTGTATCGCTAAAATCAGGCATTTCCTTAATGACATAGAAATATTCGATTATGTCTCCTTTTTCAACACCTTCGAACACGAATTGCCTGTTATTGGAATCTTCTTTTTTAATTATCCGGTCTTCGGAAAGCACGATTATTTTGCCATCCGGTTTGATGACACGAGCTTGCAGATCCCGATAATCACGTACCAGGCTCTTGTTGATCGAAACTTTATTAAAATCATTGATGCCTTCCTCCTTAAGGATTTTAATTGCACAATGCTTCACGACGAAAGCTTTATAGGAGCTTTGTCCGACTTTGTTTTCGCACAAGCGATAGTCTTTTAATACAACGGCTGGATACGCCATGAATTCGGCCGGAATTTCATCAAATTTCGGAACCACATCCCATGTATAATTTTTTACTTCTTCTGCCTGCGAAAATGCATTGCAAACCGGAAGCATAAAAAGGATAATCAACAGCTTTTTCATATTTTCGATAGAATAATGTTTTGGTTGTATTGCTTGGTGATGTTCTTGATCGCCAGATTCCAAGCTTCGAATTGCGGTTTTTCCAACAGCAATACGTTTGTCGCAATTTTTTGATATACTGTAAGCTTGCTTCCAGATGTAGTATACCGAATTTCAGCCGCAATTAAATCCGTATCGAGTTTGAAGTTCGCAGGAGTGAATTCTACTTTGTAACCTTCAGGAATGGCATATTCATATTCGATTTCATAAGCTTTCTTGAAGCTGAATTCAATTGGAACCTTTCGCTTTTCGCTGACACGAGAATCAGAATATGGGAAGAATAATGCAGGCTTGAACATTATTTGATCATCGGCAATTTTGATCCATTTGTCAAGGCTTAGACCGTGGTTGATCTTGAGCGCGTTTTCAGTAAGATCGGCGTTCTCAATTTTTATATCAGAAGTGGTTATGCTGCTGATGAAGCGCGACAAGTAGCTTTTAAGCATCTCCTTTTCATCGAGGCTTGTTTTATACGAAGCATTGAATTGCGATTTCATGAAACCGGTCAATTGATAGTCGGCTGCGCCACTGAGTTTAGTACCATCCAGCTGCAGTTGCATTTTGACTTTCATCTTGTTCTGATCGGCGGCAATAACCGGAACGGGAAGAATTTTGTAATTCTTTTCGTCAATTTTTAAAAGTGCTTGCTTTCCTTGGATCATCGACGTAAAACCTGGAAATAACGTGTACTCGCCTGTCGCATCAAGGAAAACATATTCGGAGTTGATTTTTGCAACAGCAATCATGTGGTTATCAACAATCGGAGTAGGAACCTTTTCATAAGTGTAATTATTATGCCGTGTTCCGATCCAAGCAGTATAAGATTCTATCCCGGCATATTTCAGCATCTCGTTCAGCAGGTTCGCCATATCTTTGCAATCGCCATATTTCTTCTGATAAACTTCAGCGGCTTCACGAGGAACAAAACCACCCATTCCGTCCTCGAACGCAACATATTTAATTTTGCTTTGGACATAATTGAAGATCGCACGGGCTTTATCAAATTCGGTCGTACTGTTCGCAATCAGTTCCAGCGATTTAGCCTTTACCGCCTTTTGATCAACTTTGTTGATATCCTTGATGGTTTGGTAATAAAAGTTGTAGAGATTATCTATCGATCCGACAACGTTTGTGGTTCCTTCAGCGGTTTTGTAATTTTTGATGTAGAATATTACATGCGGACTGAAATAGGAAAGGGAAGGCGCATCTTCAAACATTTCCTCTCTTTCACTGTCGAGCAGTTGCCAAGTGTGAATGTTGTAGTTTCCTTCTTTAGTTGTAGTATGTTTGATCTTTTCAGTATCCATTCCTTGTAACACGAAACCCATTTCTACATCATCGGATACTTTTAAGATAACCTTTGAATCTTTAACATCGACTCGGTCGCGGAAGTAAAAAGAATTCAGCAAATGTGGAACTTTATACTGCTTTGTATAAGCAGTAAAGGTCTCGGAACCTTCAACAAGATCGCTGAACTCGAAGTATTTATATTTCATATCATGGTAGAAAATATCTTCAATTTCGACATCGGCGGTCTGCACCAATTTTACCTTGTTTTTCTTCTTGTCGGGCGAGAGACTGAATGCTTCGATATTGGATACATCTTCAAAAGCAACCGAATAGTTAATGCGGTCGCCCTTTACATAATCGGATTCGCTGTCGCCAACCCATTTGCTTTCTTTGGCGTTCAAGATTACAGACGGTTTGTTGTCGCGAACATCGATCGTATAGGAATCTTCCTTGCTGATTATATAGGATTTAGGTTTCGTGCTTTGTGCTGACGCTGTCGAAAGAGTGGCACAGAACATGACTGCGCCGCAAATCTTTGTGAGGGAAATTTTCATTTTTAAAGTAGGCTCTTCATTTTCATTGGGTTTTTGTCCAGCAATCTGCAACATGGTCGTTTACCATTCCGGTTGCCTGCATATGCGCATATACAACAGTCGAGCCCACAAATTTGAATCCGCGTTTCTTTAGATCTTTGCTGATAGTGTCTGACAATGGAGTTGTAGGTTGAATCTCTTTGAGAGTCCGCAAAGTATTGATAATTGGCTTACCATCGGTAAATCCCCAAATATATTTGCTGAAAGTGCCAAATTCTTCCTGAACCTTTATAAATGCCTGCGCATTTGATACTGCGGCGCGGACTTTTAACTTGTTGCGGATGATCCCCGGATCAAGCAAAAGCTCGTGAATTTTCTCTTCCGAATACTTTGCGACCTTTTCATATTCGAAGCTGTCGAACGCTTTCCGGAAATTTTCACGTTTGCGAAGAATAGTGATCCAGCTCAGTCCTGCCTGAAAGGTCTCTAATACCAGAAATTCGAAAAGTTTGCGATCATCGTAAACCGGTACGCCCCATTCTTCGTCGTGGTATTTTTGGTAAAGTGGATCGTTGCCGCACCACGCACATCTGATTTTATTTTCCATTAATAGCCGTTCATCATGTTCATCAGATAGCTGTTGTCCTGTTTGCCGAACGAAGCACGAATCCGCTTGCTGTTCAGCGACTGATCGATGATCGCGTCATATTGCATTTCAAGATCATCTTCGTCGACAATAAGCTTTCCTGCTAATGACTTATATGCAGTCGGGATTATTTTCCCATTTTCATTTACGAATGCAATTGCAACCAGGCGTTTTTCGCCGTTTCCGTAGACATTATAATTATTTTCGAACTTCCTCGGACTAATTTTATAAAAGTAATAGGTAATTGATTTTGCTCCGTAAGGAACCACGCGTTTTTCTAACAAAGAAACGCTGTCTTTTTTAGTGTCAGCTTGCTCGAAATGGATAATTCCAGCTTCGGCAATAGTTTGGTCGTCCAAATGGTTGGCTGGAAGTTTCTTTGCGTTGCTAAGCATTTGATACGTGATAAACCGTGTCTTTGGGTTATCGAGCAGTTTTTGCTGTAGCTCTTCTCGGACTGAATGGTTATTGACCAATTCCAATCGCGCAAGTTCCATATGAAGTTCATCAATATCGAGTTGCCGGATCTTCGAAAAGTATGCTGCAACTTCTTTGTCTTTTCTGAAAGGGAATGTAAGATTGATGTAGTTGAGCAGATCCTGTGTTGGCGCGACTTCAAATGAGTAATCTTCCTCTTCGGCCCGTGCATTGTCTTTTGCTTTCCAGCTCGCCACGCGTTTGTATTCGAGCTTGGCATTTGTGAGCAGCATTTTCTTGTAACTGTTGAGCTTGTTCGGATTGACCAAACCTTCTTCAAAAAGTTTGTTCGCAAATTTAATGATCGGATTATGATATTCTTTAATACTGTAAAATTGAAAAATATCAGGAAACAACACTTGGCTATTTTCGATGTCTTCTTCAAAGTAAGCGAATAATCCTTCGATTTCATATTCGTTATCGGAAAGGGGTAAATCAAATTCTAAAAGTTCCAGTATTTTCTTATAAGCTGGTCTTGATTTTTGGTTTGCCAATGCGCGTAACACTGCGAATTGCATAATGGTATTGCTGATCTCTTTTGTATACTGACTTGCAAGGAAAGGAATTACCTGAGGATCATTGACCAGCCCGATCTTTTCGATCAACGTTGTTTGTGTTTCAATTTCGTCGGCGCGGAATGAATAGGTCGAAACAAATTGCTTCAACGCTGCCAAATCTTCTTTTCTTGGTTGGATCATGTAAACAGAATTCATTGCTGAAAACCGGATGCTGTCATGGCTGCTTTGCGCGTCGCGAATGAACAGCGCGATCTTATTCTCAAATACCGAATGTTCGTTCTTCGGACTGAAAGGCTTGAAGGAGGCAAAAGTTTGTTCTATGAAGGAGTCATCGTTCTTGTAACTCTTCGGGACCAAAGCTTGAAATTCATAAGTGTACCCGTCTTTAAAGATCGCCTTGTATTTAATTGCCTGGTCCGATTGTGGTGTTGTTGCCAAAACCTCGATCTGATGAAAATCCTGCTCCTTGTTATAAAATTGCTTCTCATCAACCAATTCAACTTTACGCTTTTTTTGCTGCTCATCCGAGGACTCGAGCTCCTTGTCCCAAGTTGATTTTGCAAAACCCTTTTTGGAATATAATACAGGATTTGCAAGCGTGGTCGCGCGTTCTTCGCTGTCATATTCGTCATAATATTCCTCATCGTAATCTGATTGGCTGTAATCGTTCCGAATTGCTTTTTTATAATCCGCCCAAACTGAATCGATGTTGATTTCACTCGCATACCGATGATATTGGCTGAATCGTAAATCAACTATTTTCCCGGATGCTGATGTAAAAGTGTAGGTATTGCTTTTGCCTGTAAAGCTATTTTCCTTTTTCTCTTTGTCCCAGCCCTTTTTCTTAATACTGCTTTTCCAGAACAGTTTTTCATTTTGCTTTTCGGGAACCGAAATTGCAAAATATGCGCTACTGTCTACAAACGTTCTTGTCCGAGTCTCGTATCTGAACGGCTTAAGTGTAAAGGAATCAAAAAATCGTTTGGTATTTTCTGGCCTGGCCTGAACTGTTCCCAGAAGATAGTATTTCGTGCCATGCAAAATCGTTTTCAAGCTTATGTTCTTGTTGCCAATCTTTGAATTTGATTCGTAACCCGACTCTGTTCTTTTGCCGGTAACGGTACTTGGCTCGATATCATGCTGCGTGTAAAACTCCTCCTGAATCCGTTTGATTTCAAAATCAGTTTCTTCGAGGTTGTCGTTGTCGTCCAGCGTCCGTTCCGTTACAAAGTAGTACGATTTGTCTGTTTGGTCGTATGCGTTGAGCTCGATGTCTTCCGGATTGCTACTGTTGCGGTTTCCGTACAAGGTATAGTAAGCCGGCGTCAAAACTGAGAAGCCGCCTTTTTGCGGAGAAATTGTCTCCCACTCGGCCGTACTTTTTCGGATGTTGATGTTGTTGAATATTTCATTTTCGTAATGGCGTACATAATCGCCGTTTCCGGACATGCTGACAGTGATGATCTCGAGCGGCGTGATGAAATATCTGTAATGTTGCGCGTTACCGGTTTTGGTTTTATTCCGGATATCGTAACCTGTATAATTGTCTTCTTTGAAGAACTTTTTGTCGATGATCTCTCCGGGAATATTTTCGTAAAAAAGGCTGTCGATTGTCATCGGACTGAACACGCGGTTGTCTTTGCGAAGATAATCCCGAAGCAGGATCCGTTTGAGATTGATGATTCCGCCGTTGGCTAAATCCGGAGTTCCAATATCTTCGCCATTGTAGATTAACTGGTTGTTCATAGGAAGCCGAACCATTCCATCGGCTGTAGTTTTATATTCGAAAACAGGTTTGATAAAGTAAATGTCAATCTCTTTTTTGATATTTTTTCCTTTTTGCGTGTATGCGTCTGTTACCGGAGAAACTGTATAGCCTTTTTGACGCAAAAGTTCAATTACGCCGTTCTTTCCAGGCAAATGCGCGGCTCCTATTGCTGCAAACAAACTTCCTTTTCTTGCAATCGAGTCGATGCTTTTGGTCATTATGATATTGCGATCATATAACATCGCTTTCAGGTACGTTTCTGGGGCGATCAATGAATAGATCGAGTCGATCATATCAAGGTCTTTTTCACGGTAATAGTCAAGAAGCGCCTGGTTGAATGACTTTTCCTTTAGCAGCTTCATGATCGCCTGAACGTTTTCCTCTTTTGGCTTCATTTCGCCGCCTTCGGCATTCATAATAGAGATCATTGAAGTTTTGGCATCTTCGAGTCCGACAGTTTTTTTCTTGTATTTCTTTCCCGTCTGATGAATAAACATATCGAGGTAAGTATCTTCCTGATAATCCTTTTCGTTCTCGCTTGTGCGGAAAAGGATGCTGTTGAGTGTGTAATTATTGCTAACGAACAATGGGTAAAGCTGCTCGCGCTTGATTGGCTGCTGGTAGAATCTTGAATAGAATCCGCCATTTGCTGCGCTGGCATAATCCTGCTTCATGTTAAGAACATCATAAATCTGGATCCAGCTTGAAGGTTCGCTTTCATTTGCTACAAAATCGGATGCCAAAAGATGTGTAAAAAAAGAATCCGACAAATGATAGGAAACCTTTTCGCTGACGTGCATCGAACCATATAAATAGGATTTTTTTGCCAGTCCGTTCCCGGAAACTTCCCATAGCAGACTTTGGTATTTTTTTTCCTGTGCATTGGCTGCTGAAAGCGCAAGCAGCAGGAGTAGGAGGAGCTTTTTCAATGGAGCAGTTTTAGGATTCTATAACGTTCAAATATAAGGAATTGTTGCCAGATGAAGTCGAATGTCACAAGTCGAAAGTCGAAAGTCGTAGTCGGTAAAATTATAATTCGAAATTATAAGAGACAGAAAACGAAATACAAAGTAGAGATGAAAATACAACTTCATTTCATCATAAGAGATTATAGAAATTTAAGAGCGGCAAAACTGCCTGCTGCGACTGAAGACTGATGACCTTCTACAACTGTGACTGATGACAGTCGGCTTCTCTAGCCCGGATCGCAGCGGCATCCTTTTATAATGTAGCGAAGCGGAATTATAAAAGATACAGCGAAGAGCCGGAACAGCTACAATAAAAAAACCCGCCTCTAATGAAGCGGGTTCTATATAAATAGGTTTGAAGATTATCCCAAAGCGACTCTTTTATAACCTGTAACAGTAAGGTTTGCATCAACCGATTTTACGTAGCTTGAAACGCTCATCGATGAATCTTTGATGTAATCCTGGTTTACCAATGTATTGTCTTTAAAGAAACGTTGCATTTTACCTTTAGAGATGTTCTCAAGCATCGCTTCCGGCTTTCCTTCCTGACGAAGCAAATCTTTTGCGATCTCGATCTCTTTTGCGATAGTATCGGCGTCAACTCCGCTTTCGTCAAGAGCAATCGGGTTCATTGCAGCAGCTTGCATCGCTACGTTACGTGCAGCCTCTTCAGCTCCGGAAACGTTTGCAGAAAGCGCAACAAGAGTAGCGATTTTGTTACCGGCGTGGATGTAAGATCCGATGAAGGCCCCTTGAAGTTTTTCGAAAGAAGCGATCTCGATTTTTTCACCGATAACACCAGTTTGCTCGATCAATTTTTCGGAAACAGCCATACCATTGAAGTCTGCGGCAAGAAATTCTTCTTTTGTACTGTAGTTGATTGCAAGGTTAGCAAGATCGGTAGCTAGTTTTACAAAACCTTCATTTTTACCAACGAAGTCAGTTTCGCAGTTAAGCGTGATCGCAACACCTTCAGTTTTGTCAGCGTTTACGACAGCAATCGCAGCACCTTCAGTCGACTCACGGTCGGAACGGTTTGCAGCAACTTTTTGACCTTTTTTACGGAGGTTTTCGATTGCAAGATCAAAATCCCCATCTGATTCAACAAGTGCTTTTTTGCAGTCCATCATACCTGCACCGGTGATTGTTCTTAGTTTATTTACGTCTGCAGCAGTTATAGTTGCCATGTTTTATATCGTTTTATATTAAAATTGTAGTGAGTAAAGAATTCCAAATTCCAGATCCCAATGTGGAGCCTGGCAGGAGGGAATCATGTATAATGCAAAAAATCCCAATTTCAAAATCCCAAATCCCAATTATTGAAACGGAGGCCGCTTCTTGGAATTTGGAATTTAAAATATTGGAACTTAATTTATTTATTCTTCAGTTTTAGCTTCAGGAGCAGCAACTTCTTCTGTTGAAGCAGCAGCTTCTTCTACTGGAGCAGCAACTTCTTCCTGAGTTGGAGCAGCTTGTGCTTCAGTTACAGGAGCAGCTTCTTGAGTATCGCCAGGCGTACCATCTTCTTTATCAGAAGTACGGTTCGCTAGTCCGTCGATAACTGCAGCAGTCACCAAAGAAAGAATTTTGTCAATTGATTTGGAAGCATCATCATTTGCAGGGATAACGTACTCAACAAGACGTGGGTCAGAGTTGGTATCTACCATTGCGAAAACCGGAATGTTTAATTTCTGAGCTTCTTTTATTGCGATGTGTTCCGCTTTGATATCCACTACGAATAACGCAGCAGGAAGACGTGACATGTCGGCGATTGAGCCTAAGTTTTTTTCAAGTTTCGCACGAAGACGATCAACCTGTAAACGCTCTTTTTTCGAAAGGGTCATGAACGTACCGTCTTTCTTCATTTTATCAATAGAAGCCATTTTTTTAACAGCTTTACGGATAGTTACGAAGTTTGTCAGCATTCCACCTGGCCATCTTTCAGTGATGTAAGGCATGTTTGCAGCTTTAGCTTTTTCAGCTACGATGTCTTTTGCTTGTTTTTTAGTTGCTACGAAAAGGATTTTACGTCCTGATGCAGCAATTTTTTGCATTGCATCGGCAGCCTCTTCAATTTTTGCAGCAGTTTTATATAGGTTGATAATGTGGATTCCATTACGCTCCATATATATGTAAGGAGCCATATTAGGATCCCATTTTCTGGTCATGTGTCCGAAGTGAACTCCGGCTTCCAGTAATTCTTTAACGTCTACTTTGTTTGCCATTTTGTAATAGTTTACTTTCTGTTGAATTAGCAATGTTCCCAAGCTGAAAACTGTCAGCTGTCAGCTATTAGCTGATGGGCTTCATTTAGATGCTAAACTAATTTCCTGCCTCGACAGGATACACCAACATTGTTTTTAATAAATAATGAACGAAGTCTTTTCCGCTATGGAAAAGACGGATACTATTAACGTTTAGAGAATTGGAATCTCTTACGAGCTTTCTTCTGACCGAATTTTTTACGTTCAACCATTCTTGGGTCTCTTGTTAATAATCCTTCCGGTTTAAGGATAGCGCGGTTTTCAGCATCAACTTCACACATTACGCGTGCCAATGCCATTCTTACTGCTTCTGCCTGACCAGTTGAACCACCTCCGTAAACGTTTACTTTCACGTCAAAGTTCGCTGCGTTCTCTGTCATTGCAAGAGGTTGCATCACTTTGTATTGTAAAGTAGCGGTCGGGAAGTAGGTTGCGAATTCTTTTTTGTTTACCGTGATTTTTCCTGTTCCTTCTGAAACATAAACACGGGCAACTGCAGTTTTCCTTCTGCCAATTTTGTGAATTGTTGCCATTTACTTAAGATCGTTTAGATTAACGGTTTTAGGTTTCTGAGCACCTTGTTTGTGCTCTGTACCTACTACAACATTTAAATTTCTGAAAAGTTCCGCTCCTAATTTGTTTTTAGGCAACATACCTTTTACAGCTTTTTCTACCAGAGTAGCAGGATTTTTCGCCTGTAAAACTTTAGCAGTCAAAGTTCTTTGTCCTCCTGGGTAACCTGTGTGACGCATGTAAATTTTGTCATCCATTTTTTTACCCGTAAGGTTGATTTTTTCTGAGTTGATAACAATTACGTTATCTCCACAGTCGACGTGTGGTGTATAACTTGGCTTGTACTTACCTCTAAGGATCATAGCGACCTTTGAAGCAAGACGG
>DASVRQ010000067.1:0-89974 GCA_036388535.1 Flavobacterium sp.
CAGCGGGAATCCGAACGTCAGCTGCCTGAAAAAGTAATTAGCCATATATCAATTGAAATAGCATGAAAAAAATTCTGCCATTCTTTTTTCTATTAGTTCCGTTCTTCCTCACTGCTCAACCTCTCCAAATCGCATATCAGGCCAAGGCTTATAATGCCTCGAACGTTTTGCTGGTCAACCAACCCGTCGGGATACGAGTGTCCATTCTGGACGCATCCAACAGCAACCAAATCATGTTTCTCGAAACACATACCGCTACGACGAATTCGCAAGGGGTGTACAGCATTATCATCGGCAACGGACCTAACGGCTATACAGGAAATCTACAATCCGGCTGGGGGTCGGGAGACAACAAAGTATTAAAGACCGAATTGGATCCCGTGGGCGGTTTTAACTATTCCATAATAAGTACAACCCGGTTGTGGAGTGTTCCCTATGCTTTGAGGTCGCAGATGTCGAAATCACTGCAGTCCTATAAAGTAGTCCCGGATGTTAGCTCCCTGCACGAAGCCATTAATGAAGGGAAACAGGATGGCGACATTGCCTTCGTCAAAAGTTATTATCCACCAGCTTCCCTGACGGCGTGGGACGAAGGACCAGATGGAAACAACGGCGACAATGGCGGAGGACATTTTATCTGGAAGACCGACCCAATTTTTCTGACCTCAGGCGGACCCGGTTATTTTAGTGAGAACAATGATGGGACGATCGTTGCTGTCTGGGGCAACGATACAGGTCGCTGGGTGCGAATGTACGAAGGCCCGATTTCAATTGCGTATTTTGGTGCCAACCGGGCATGGACATCCCTCGACGCGCCGCTCCAAAAAGCGATCGACTTCGCAGCGAAAGTGTCCAAAGGGAGTCCGAACTACAAAACATATTTCCCCGGTACAACCATTTTTATACCAAATGGAGCTTACTCCCTAAACACTGTTGTTCTAAGGGATGGAATTACAATAGTCGGAGAGAATACTGATATGACTGTCATCCATGGAAGCAGAGGAGCCGACCACCTGTTTACGATCGAAAGCGGACTGGTGCGCATCAGTCTATCGAATTTCTCCGTACAGAAAGTTCCTAATGAAACCAACGGGATACCTAAGAAGACGGCCTTTTATTTGGCTGGGCAGCAGGGTGAATATGGTGTCGGCGGATTGCTGAATTCTTCGTTTAAAAATATTGCGGTTTCAAATTGGGAAGGCGACGCCTTCAGCCTTAGGGGCGGGGTAGCCGATTATACCACAGCACACCATAACTTACTTTTCGAGCATGTGCGCGTGTCGCGCAATGCGAACAAAAGAGCGTTATTTATTGAGGGGCTTAATTCAGTGTTTACTTTTACCAATTGTGAATTCGACGGTTCGTTTGAAGGCCCGGCCAACTGGCCGGGAACAAATGTACTGATAAAGGGATCTATTGGAGGCGGACAGCTTCTCGCGCCGACTTCAATTTCTTTCCTTAATTCGACCTTCCAGAATGCAGATTACGGAGTGCAGATCGACTACGCCGAAAACGTGACCTTCGACACTTGCTGGTTTGAAACGTTGGGCATTGGGGTTGATGTAAAAGGTGTCTCGCGACCGTCCAGGGCTATTAACGTCCTGAATAACAGGTTTGCGAATGTATCGGGTTATGGCGCCATGCATGATGAACTTAGCAACCTGCTCACTACTAACGGATCATGCGTCAAAGTTTTGGGACATTCATTCGTCAACATTACAGGAAATCATGTTGAAGGTACCAGTATGTGCTCCACGTGCAATTTTGTGACGGTTGACCCAAATAACAATGGAGGCGTCAGAATGTCGAATAATACTTTTCGGCCAGATGCGGATGGTAAGATAGATGACACGAAAGGTATAATGACAATAGCACATCAAGCCGGCAGTCTTCTCGGCGGGAGACAGCTTTATCTTGCAACTGTTAACGGTAACGGCAATGTGAACACCATTGAGTCGACGATCAACACCGGTGAACGAATTATGATAAAAGCCGGTGTGGCCGTCGTCTTTACTAAACTAGGCAATATAAGATTCCCAGGCGGACTATCAACCCTGACCCTTAATACTGGACAGACCGCAGAGTTCATGAAGATGGACTATCAGGGGCAGGTAGTATTTCAACTCGTATCCATTAAACGCTAACTACATATAAAATGAAGATATTCTACATCCTACCGGTACTTTTCACATGCTTTGGCCTACACGCGCAGGTCGCTTCATCAGCCGTTTCCCAGGGAGACCTGCATTTCCAGGCGGGTACCATATATATTGAAATGAATATCCCTTCTGCGAAGACCGTGCAAACCAAAACCGTCGAGGAAGGACTACGCATCAGTCCGAATCCCGTTACCGACTTCCTCTATTTCCTTGGTGAGGAGACAATTAGTAAAGCTACCGTTTACGACATGGGCGGAAGGAAAATTATGGAATGTGCCCTTGTAAACAATAGGGTCGATCTGAGTCCGCTCCTACGTGGAAGCTATATTATTGTCAGTGAAGGAACCTCATCACAGGGACATGTTTTCCTAAAAAAATAATTATATGGAAACATTCATGAAACGAATTTTGCCTTTAGTTTGTCTTTTTATTACCCTATCCGTGCATTCACAATCACCGCCGCCGCAGGGCATCCGGTATGATGCGATTGCCTATAACACACCTGGCGTTCCGTTGCCGGCCAACACGACTATTGGGCTTCGGATCAGCATTCTTGACGATATTGGCGGCGCGGTGCTTTTTACAGAAACAAAAACAACCCAAACCAGGTTAGAGGGATTGTTCACTATCATTATAGGCGAGAACAACGCAACCTTTGCTGCCATTGATTGGGGCGGCGGTGATCATTTCCTGCAGATGGAGATTGATCCGGCCGGCGGGACGACTTATACGCAGAACGGAGTCACCCAGCTTATGAGCGTGCCGTATGCATTCTACTCCGGAACGTCCGGTGATGGGATCAGCTACGGCGTGGTGGATAATATTGCAACACTTCGTACAACACCGGGTCAAGCTAATCGCATGGTGTATGTCAAGGGGTACGCAATACCGGGTGATGGAGGATCGGGCTATTTCATGTGGAAAACCGATGTCATATTCCGAAGTTCGAATTACTATAATGCTGACAATGGAGGCACCATCATTAAGGTTGCTAATAATGACAGCGGCCGCTGGGTCCGTCAATATCAAGGCTATTTGAATGTAGCCTGGTTTGGTGCAGCCGGTAATTGGGGCAACTATACCACCGCTCTTCAGAATGCTATAAATTTTGCCGAATTGGTTGCGGAGGATAACGTACATTTTTTCATTAATTCTACCGTTTACATACCAGCCGGATTTTACCTGATCGACTCCTTAATGCTCAAAGACGGCGTTAGCATAAAAGGAGACAGCATGGAGCGTACTTTGCTCTTTCCATCGACAGCGCCAGTTGCCCAACTGTTCACCATCGAGGCGGGCCGGGTGCGTATTAATATTTCTGATATACAGGTTCGCGGGTCTTATGGATCCTCAGGGATATCAGGAAAGATGGTCTTTAATTTTGATGCGCAGTCGCTACTATATGATGGTGTTAACGACGGTGGTCTCATGAATTCCACCTTCCGCAACATTACCATCATGGAATTCGGTGGTCACGCGATGTTGTTCAAAGGATGGTCCGCACTAAAATACAATCGGAACATTATCCTCGAGAACCTGAAGGTTACTAAAGGTGATGTGAATTCACAAACGAATGCACTTCGTATGGAGGGCTTGAACCGTATGTTCACAATACGGAATTGTGATTTTCTTGGTGGCCCATGGAATGTCTTCAGTCGAGGTAATAATGTCACGCTTAAAGGGACAGGACAGCCCGGAAGTGATTTGGATCCCATGAATGTAACTTTTAATGGCTGTACCTTCGGCAATGGCGATGTTGGGTTAAAATTAGAATCTGTAGAGAACGTAACGGTGGACAACTGTATTTTTGATGGTACGGGCGATGCTGTTTTCATGGACGGGATCACAAAGAAATGTCTTGGCATCAACATCCTCAACAGCCGGTTCTCCAACGGAAGCGGCTATGGCACCCTGACTCCGCCAGACTATGTAAAGGATAACGGTTACTGCATCAAGGTAAAGAATAGTTTTGCGAGCATTCGGAATAACTATTCCATAGCGTCCGATATCTGCCAGACCTGTGGTTTCGTCAGCGGGTACGGCGACAGTGAGGGCATAGAGCTTAAAGGAAATAGCTTCCTGCTACCGATTCTTGCTCGGACGGCCGGCGTGATGCAGCCCGTCACTCAAGTCGGTTCAACGTTGTTGTGCAGGCAAAATTACATGGTCAATGCCACCGGGACCTCCGGCTCAGTCACCACGCTTTACGCAAATATTAATGTAGGTGAGACTGTCACCATCAGGGCGGACTCTCCGATTTCGTTTAACAAGACTGGTAATATGCATTTTCCGGGTTCCAACACCCTTCTGACCCTTAACGCTGGCGAAGTGGCCGAGTTTGTACGTTCCGATATCGGTTTTAAAACCTATTACCTGGTATCCATCACAAGAAATAATCCATAAAGATGAGAAAAATCATAGAAGTATATTTTCCAGCCCGTGTGTGCAACCTGCTTTGGATTACATTGCTATTAGTTATACCAAACATACAGGCGCAGGCACCTGAAGGATTTTCATACAAAGGAATTGCATATAATAACGGATCTCCTGTTACCGGACAAACCGTTGCCTTAAGGTGTAGTATCCGCGAAACGTCGGCTTCCGGAACAGTGATTTATACTGAAATACACACAGTGCTGACCAATATAAACGGGGTTTACAGCGTAGTGATAGGATCTAACAATCCCACTGCATTCGCGGCTATCAATTGGTGGCCTTTACAAAAATTTCTCCAGATAGAATTGGACCCTGCCGGAGGTACGAATTTTACGCAAAATATAGTGACTCCGATGACCTCGGTACCCTATGCCTTGTATTCCAAAACCACAACATCCATTGGAGAAGTGCCTGGTTTCGTCGATAATATTACAGCACTTAGAGCGATCGCAGGTACTGTCGACGGACAGGTAGTCGGGGTAAAAGGATACAATGTCCCGGGCGACGGCGGCGGTGGCTTCTTCAAGTGGCATATTGAAACTCCGTACAAGTATGCGCTTGGAGTGTCTGGCCACTACTACCTTGACAACGGTGGAACCCTTATAAAAGGGGCCAACAGCACGGCAGGCGTTTGGGTCAGGCAGTACGATGGAATGTTAAATATTGCGTATTTTGGCGCATTAGGAATTCCAGGAGTTAATTACACTGCAGCCATACAGAATGCGATCAATTATTCTGAACAGCTCACGCGCTACGGGCCACCAAATGGAAACACGGTGTATATTCCGAACGGAACTTACGCGGTAACGCAGCTGACGATGAAAATGGGTGTCTCAATTAAAGGGGAAAGTATGGAAAAAACAATGATTGTTCCCTTTAATAATACAGCGGGTTACCTGATCGTTACGGAACCGGGAAGGGTGCGGTTTAATATGTCTGACATCAACCTGAAAGGTATCTCTACCCACTTCACGGGGAACAGCATCAAAGGGGCTATTAACTTTAGTGCCATTTACAAGGAGGAAGATCAATTTGATTGGGGTGACTATGGATCAATCGAATATACAGCACTCAGGAATATAAAAATAAGCAATTTTCAGGGACATGGCATCCTCATGGAGGGCGGTACGCGCGATGATTACGATACACCCATACAGTTCAATATATTCGAGAATGTCAAAATCACAAAGGGCAGCCTACTGTCAACTTCCAACGCCCTGCGCATCATCTCCCAGAACGGGCAAAACACCTTTATCAATTGTCAGTTTGAAGGAGGTATTGGTTCGGCTTGTTCGAGCGGGGACCTGGTTTATATGGCTGGTGAGCATCCGGGATATAAGGTATTGGGTGTGGATGTCCTCACGTTTCAGAATTGCGCCTTTCAGAATGCCGACCAAGGCATCAGGATGAACTATGTCGAAAGCGTTACTGTTGATAATTGCTTTTTCAGTAGATTGGGCGAGTCAATTTCAATGGCATCCTCCATTCAAGGATGCCGATCAGTGAACATTCTCAACAACCGCTTCTCCAACGCCGCGGGCTATGGGTCACTAACGGGATCGTCTGGTTTTGTCAAGCAGAATAATTTCTGTATTAGGTCCGAAGGCTCCGCCTACACAGCCAGCGGAAATTACATCGTCGAGGGAAGTCTTTGCAGCACCTGCGGATTTTGCTATACCGAACAAAACAACTTAAGTAATGTAACATCGGCTAACACATTCTATCAGAATGGTGATTACGGCTCGGTCGGTGTGACCAAGAACTCAATCCAATCCAGCGGCACGCCACAATTCCCGGCAACGCTGCAAGCAGACTACCATAGAGTCATCTATCTTGATGGCAGCGCATTTTCTTCCATTAATTCCTTCGTCGCCGTAGGCGATACAATTACTATCATAGCATCAGCCAGTACATACTTTTCCAATAGCGGCAATATCAACTTTCCTGGTTCATCCATGTTGATCCTAGGTGCAGGTGAAGCGGCGGTTTTCAGGAAGACCGATGAAGGAAACGTGGCATCTTATCAATTGGTTAGTCTAGTCAAGAACAACCCATAATGAATTTCAGTTTGGCGCGAAGGTGAAGGTTATAAGGTGTTGGGTGAAGGATAAGGACTGAAAAGTATAAACACGAAGCGCACTTAAAAAGTCTGCCCTTCACAAGGGTTGACATTTATTGCCAACGGCTGCAGTAATTCTACTGCCCTACGCGACATTTATCTTCCCGATACATAGTAAGAAATTATACCTACTCGCTGCTATAGCAATCCTTAATGTCAAATATTTGTCCTGCTGCAATTATCCGCTGCATTAGCTTGACGATAATTCTTTTGGATAAACATTTTTAAATGTTTAATAGGATTTTTAATTGTTCCTTCACCGGTCCACTATCTGTAATATTTCCGGATCGTCACTCACTCCAAAATCCCGTAGCTTTGCCTCGAGCAACTGTTTCTCTATTGCCAAAAGCTCTTTTTTTACTTCGAGTTTTACCAGAGCGCCGGCATCCTCTGCCTCTACTGCCCGCGATGCCCTGATGGAAATTAGCTGATAAACCGCTTCGTTGATCTTTTGCCCGGGTGCACATGTTTTTAAAAAATCGGCTACACGGAACCTCCTCAGGCACACTTCCTGTTTGTTTTGAACGACCTTTAATTCCCGCTCAACAAGGATTTGCCTGAACTCATTTTTACGCAGCAGGCGTTCAAGCTCAGTGCGCCTCTGACCATTTTGCTTTACGGCATACACATATTTGTGTTAAGCGGAATTTTTATTGCGTATTTACACCAAATATTTGGTAGCAAAGATTGGCAGGAAAACCAGTATATATTTCTTCGAAGTCACCCTTGATGGAAAGATCTACTCAACAAAAATCGTCACGAAATAAATAGTTTGACCGTCCAATGCTGTTTAGTTCATTAATGACTGCAATAGTATTTCGCTAAGCAAAGTCTTACCTCATCTGCAGAATCTTCAATTTGCAGATCTAAAAGACTACAAGTGAAACAAATAAGTATTACATTAGAACCCCCAGAACTTGCATTCCTACACTAGTTGAACCTTTAACATCGTTACAATGAAATTCCATCTCACAAGCTGCCTGTTGCTTCTGTCGTTCTGGGGCTACTCACAAAACATCCAAAAACAATACGATAAAGTGCCGACTGAATATCAGTCGCATCCCGAGCTCGGAAAGACAAAACATTCCGCTGCATTGCATGAGGTGGATTATGAACTGGTACAAAATCGGTCGAAATACTCGAGAACGTTCCTCAATACCAATAAAACAAAAACAACCGTCCAGTCTTCTGTGCCTTTGCACTTTCAAAGTGAAAACGGATTTTGGCACACCATAGATTACAAGCTTACCCAAAGCAACAACAAAATAATATTTCCCGCTCAAAGCCCCTTTTTTGAATTGGATTCCAAACAGGCATCTATGACTGTCGACAACCAGCGGATCCGCTTTAAACAACAGAGCAATTTTATTTTCGTCGGACAGGATAATGTGGTTGCAAAGATCAGCACTGCCAAACAAGCAGCTGCCTTAAAGAACAACAATGAAATAGTCTATAAAAACATTGCACCAAACGTCGACAAAAATCTGACCTTGTTCAACCAGGCAATGAAATACAGCTACCTGATCAATAGTGCCGACTTTATGCCGGATCAGTTTGAACACATGCTTGTTGAAGAAATAATCGAACTGCCTCAAGGATTTGATATCCGACAGGAAAACACAAATGATAAAACCACCAATCGCCTGCTTATTTTTAACCGGCAGGGTGAAGAAGTACTTGTTTTTCAGCAGCCAATCCTATCTGACAGTAAGGTCCTTGATCGGAACCTTCGGCAACAACCCTATGAAGCCACATATAACATAATCAAGCTCAATGATAACAGTTACAAAATCCAGATCCGGATCGATGGGTCGTGGTTAAAATCAGCTGAGCGGGTTTATCCAATTAACATTGATCCTGTTGTTACCATTACCAATAATGACGCAATCAATTCGTGTTTTTCTCCAAATTATCAGCAGGCCACTTTACAGGTTGCAGTGCCGGCGGGCGAAACCGTATTATCTGCAAACATCAGCTACGATTTCGTTGCTGTGGCAGGATCAGGCGCATATATGGCGGATCAGCGAAGTTACGTATCCGGCCCTAACGGTCAGACGGCCGTCCTAAGCGGCGTTGGCAACGGCGAGGGCACGTTCACTTACAACGTGACCGATAGTCCGATCGCCAACGTTGTGTCAAATGGCCAAGTAGATTTCGCGTTCAATTTTTCGAGAGTCTGGGGTGGAAATGGCTGCAACGCCGCGTACAATTTTGTGAACCGCCGCGAGGTAGCTGTCACTTACGGAACGATAGAATTTGGAGATGGCCCACTTCTTATAAACGAATACTCGGCTTCAAACCGTAATTTCAACGATAGTTTCGACAGAAATGAGGATTGGATTGAACTCTATAATTCAAGCCCTGATACCTATTTTAATTTAGCTGGCTACTATTTGAGCAATAACATCAACGACCCCACCAAATGGCAGATCCAAAGCGGCGTAATACCTCCAAACAGCCGCATCTTGGTTTACTGTTCCAATCGTGACATTTCTTCGGGACCGGCATTGCACGCGAGCTTTGATCTCACGCAGACCGACGCAGATGAAATCGTCCTGGCAGACCCAAGCGGTACTATCGTAGCATCACTCGAAATGTTTGTCACCCAAACCAACCATTCATACGGCAGGACAACAGATGGCGCAGCAACCTGGAGCGTTTTTAGTACAGCAACACCAGGTCAGCAAAACACCAATGGGTTTGCGAATTATACCACAAAACCAACATTTAGTATCGCACCCGGAAAATATACAGCTCCGGTATCCGTCGTACTTTCCTCAACAGGCCCCAATGAGCAGATCCGTTATACAACAAACGGCTCTACTCCTACTGCGACTTCAGCGCTTTATACAAATCCGATCTTAGTTTCTCAATCCACCGTTGTACGGGCTCGTGCTTTTAGTACGACGACAACCATTTTGCCTGGCTTTATTGAAACAAACACTTATTTTATCAATGAGAATTCCTCACTGCCTGTCATTTCGCTATCGGGCGGTGCCGATATGCTGACACTCTTCAACGGTACCCAAATAGAACCAATCGGATATTTGGAATACTTTGAAAGTGATGGGACTTTTGTTGACGAAAACATGGGCGATTTTGACAAACATGGTAATGATTCGTGGGCGTACCCACAACGTGGCGTCGATTTTATATCACGTGATGATCACGGATACAAACGACGTTTGGAGCATCAATTTTTTAATACTTCCGAACGTACCAACTTTAGAAGGCTGATTTTGAAAGCAGCAGGAAGCGATAATTATCCGCATCAAAGCGGAGGAGCCCACATGAGGGACGTGTTTGTACAAAAGCTCTCCGAATTATCCGACCTTGAACTCGATGAAAGAAGGAGTACGTATGTTTCGCTTTTTGTCAATGGTGTCTACTGGGGCGTTTACGACATGCGCGAAAAGGTTGACGACAATCAATATACAGATCATTATTACGGGCAGGATTATCTTTTCAGGGATAGCGATCAATATATTCAATACATAAAGACTTGGGGTGCAACGGAAGCTGAGTTCGGAAACCAGCCCGCTCTCGATGCCTGGCAGGACCTCACAGATTTCGTCCAAAACAACGACATGGCCATTGAAGCCAATTACAACTATGTTGACAGCCAGCTCAATATCGACAGCTTGATTGACTATTTTGTGATTAATTCTTATATGGTGAACCGGGATTGGCTAAACTGGAATACGTCGTGGTGGCGTGGAACAGATCCTTCCGGCGGCGCGCTCAAATGGCGGTATTCGCTTTGGGACTGCGATGGTGTCCTTGGTCATTATACCAATTATACAGGAATCGAAGATACGTCTGCGAATGCTGATCCTTGCCAGGCTGAAAACATACCCGTTGGTGTCGGACATACTCAAACCATTGGAAAACTGATCGAAGAAAATCCTGTAGTCCGGCAAAGATATATAACACGATATGCCGATTTGCTCAACACTCATTTCTCATGCGAGCAGGTAACCCAGGTATTTGACAGCATTGTTGCTCTAATCGCTCCCGAAATGCCACGTCAGATACTACGCTGGGGCGGAAACCTTTCCACCTGGCAGAGCAATGTGCAGGCAGCAAGAGATTTTCTGCTTACAAGATGCTCACAAACAATAAGCACCGGCCTCGCGAGCTGTTACGACCTTACAGGTCCGTTCGAAACCACTTTTCAGGTTGAGCCCGTAAATTCCGGCAAAATACGGATGAATTCGGAATGGATTGCCAATTATCCATTTACCGCCGAAGTTTTCGGAAATATTGAAACCATATTAAAAGCCGAACCACTTGCCGGTTATCAATTTAGCCATTGGGTCGTCGATGGTTCGGTGATCGAGCCAGATGCGCAAAATCCCGACATCGTTCTTCAAATATCGCAGGCTACATCTGTTACAGCACATTATACCGAACTGTCGGGAAGCGATGACGTTATCTATTACTGGCATTTCAATACGCTGGTTAGCCCGCCAGACGTGGTGACCATCCCTGCTGATTATCAACTGATCGTCGATGCTGAACCTTTAATGACCTATACTGGCAGCGGGCCACGAGACATTGATGCTGCCGACACAGGATCAATTTTGAACCTGCACCAGGATGCTCCTTCGGGTAACTGCGCCCGGGTCAGGAATCCATCCGATAACAGGACAATTGTTTTCGACCTGCCAACTTCCGGATACAAAGATATTAAGTTTGCTTACGCTGTCGAGCGTACAGCCCAAGGCCAGCTGATCAATCACATTTCGTACAGCATCGATGGGATCAATTATATTCAAACCGGCCTTAGCGCGACTGCTTTTAATGTCACGGTCGGGTATAGCTTGGTCGAAGTGGATTTCAGTTCGATAACGGCAGCCGACAACAATGCAAATTTCAAAGTAAAAATAACTTTTGAAGGTAACACCAGCGGAACCAGCGGCAACAACCGATATGATAACATCTCGCTCAAGGGCACGCCTTATACTTTGTCTTCACCATCACAAAATTTGACTGCTTACCAGGTATTTCCAAACCCTTTTACGAGCAGTATTCAGATCATCAGCGATGAGCTGATAAGTGAACTGTCGATTTTCGATATGGTTGGAAAGAGCATATGGCAGCAAAAAAATGTCAATGCAACTTCTGAAACCGTCGACCTTGAGTCGTTAAGTGATGGAGTTTACTTGCTGAAAATCAAAACAACATCCGGCGTTATAACACATAAGCTTGTGAAGCAGTAAGCGGCACAGTAAAACGCATAATAAATAATTGAAACTGCTTGATGATGGGACGCAGATGACGCGGATCAACCCGGCTTAACGCGGATAAAGGTTTTGCAGTTTTTTACTTCTATAATAGCATCAAAACGATAAATCTTACGATGATCACCGACAAGCAAGTAACGGATATAAGCAAGTTCCTAAGTTTGGTATTGCGGCACCATCCTGAGAAAATAGGTATTGACATTGATCACAGAGGTTGGACCGACGTTCAGGAGTTACTAGAAAAAGTTAACAAGCACGGAATCCAGATCGATATCGACCTATTAAGATACGTCGTTGCAACAAATTCCAAAAAAAGATTCGCATTTAATGACACAGGTGACAAAATTAGAGCGAGCCAGGGGCATTCGCTCGATGTAGAATTGGGTTATACGGTCCAAACACCACCCGCAATTCTATACCACGGAACAAGCGAAAAATCGGTTCAATCTATTTTGCGAATGGGAATCGAAAAGCGGACCAGGCAACATGTCCATTTAAGCAACGATATTGAAACCGCTCTTAAAGTGGGACAAAGGCACGGAAAACCCATCGTGTTCAGGGTTTTTTCCGGAAAAATGCATGCCGATGGATTTCAGTTCTACCTTTCCGAAAACAGAGTCTGGCTCACTGACCACGTCCCTTCTGGGTTTTTACAGCCAGAGGATGACATCACGAGCAGAAACGGAATATGAATGAAGCTCTGGCACAAATTAGTATGATCATTAACGAAAGCCTGATAAAGGGCTTATCTATCAGCGTACTTGTAGTAATGTTTTCGCGGCTGATATTCCGTCACAAGGTTGATGTTCAATACGCCTTCGCGATTCTTAAGTGGATAGTAATCGTTTATTCGGTCTTGGTAGTAATCGGTACGCTGTTGCTGCTTGTTTTTCCGCAAGCACAATATTCATTTATTGAACGGGCGACAGGTCCGTATTGGTGGGCATATTGGACAATGTTCATTTTACACGCCGTACTTCCGCAGCTTCTGATCATAAAGAGAATGGGTCAAAAGCCTTTTGTGCTGCTGATCATTTCGATCCTGATAAACATTGGTTGGATATTGGAATTGATCATTATACGTTCTTCAGGCTGCTACGCAGATTTTGCACCGGAAAATCATACTTCATCATTGCTAACATCCTCAGAGTATATAATATCCGTCAAGGGATTTACCGTCGGCGTGCTGGCACTAGCCATCGGGAATATTATTGCCAGCCGTCGGAACATCCACTAGCAGCAGCGACCGGCCTTCTTAAACTTCGTTACATAATTATAGCATAATTACCATTCTGTTGGCGTTCAAAATACATATTCGTATTTTTCGCTGATGCTACTCTTTTGAACTACCAACGGCCAATTCAAAAGTTTTAGTTAGCTTAAAACCAGAATAATGGATGATAATAAATATATTTTTTGCCTCGAAGCAGTACCCGATGTTGAAACGGAAATTCGTACCGAGGTGCTTAATAACCTCGAACAGCTGGCCGTCGATCAGGGAATCGACAGTATTTACAAAACCTGCGATACCATTGAAGGGCTTCAAGACAGCTTAAACGTACTGCTTTATGAGGATCATAATTTTCAACATTATGAAATAATTTACCTCATAATGGAAGGGAATGGCAACAATGTCTGCATCAACGATTACTATTACAGCCTCGAGGAAATCGCAGAAATATTCGAAGGTCGGATGAAGAATAAAATTGTCCATTTTTCAAATTTAATGGCACTCGACCTGACCCAGGATGAAGCGCAATACTTTCTTGACATAACGGGAGCACGTGCTGTTTCAGGATATGGGTTTGCGTTTGATACGATCTCGAGCAGCAAACTTGACAAGATCTTCTTCAGCCTGTGCCAGGATTACTTTGATATAGTCGATGTTGTCGAGGATCTTCACGAGAGGCATTATGCATTGTGCAAACGACTGGATTTCCGATTGTATTACTAATGGCACATGAAGTATCAGCAGGCGCTGAAAAA
The DNA here is from genome assembly GCA_036388535.1 of Flavobacterium sp. Classification (GTDB taxonomy): domain Bacteria; phylum Bacteroidota; class Bacteroidia; order Flavobacteriales; family Flavobacteriaceae; genus Flavobacterium. The sequence goes on from DASVRQ010000067.1 coordinate 13,947, forward strand.
AAGACCTTAGCACCGGAACACTGAAATTTCCGAAATTCTTTCTTATATGACTTCATTCCTGCAGCCTAAATTCAAGTCCGTAGTTACGGGTGCTCACCAACGCGATATTTGGATCACATTTAAAATATTTACGCAGCCGGCTGATAAACACGTCCATGCTGCGTCCTGAAAAATAATCCTCATTTCCCCAAATGGCCCGCAAAATAGCTTCCCGCTTTAATACTTTATTCCGGTTTTGGTACAGGAATAATATCAGTGCAGTTTCCTTTTCGGTCAGTCGTTGCAATTCGTTATCAAGTGTCAGTTCCATTCGGGCAGCGAAAAAGCTGTAGCGCCCGATCTGCAGTTCCGATAATCCTGCGAAATGCTTCTGACTGCGCTTCAATATATTGTCAAGTCTGAGCAATAGCTCATCCGGCTCAAATGGTTTGCTTATATAATCATCTGCGCCAAGCTTTAACCCGCGGACCTTGTCTTCTTTCATCGTTCGCGCCGTCAGGAAAATGAACGGAATCCCGGGATTGATGCTGATGATTTTTTCCGCCAGCGTAAACCCGTCCATTTTTGGCATCATCACATCGATAATACAGCCACAAAACGATTCCTTCTGAAAAAGTGCCAATGCCTGTTCGCCATCTCCCGCCCATCCAACATTGTAATCGTGCAGCTCCAGATATTGTTTCAATACCGTTGCAACGTCGACATCATCTTCTGCTAAAAGTATCTTTTTCATGAGGAAACCGGGATAACAAGATGAAAAAGAGCTCCTTTACCTGATTCGCTGGCTACCGTAACGGAGCCTTGGTGCGCTTTTAATATCTGGGAAACGTAGTACAATCCGAGCCCCAGCCCACTTACATTGTGTACATTGCCTGCTTCTGCACGATAAAACTTGTCGAACAGGAGTTCGTGTTTGGCTTTGGAGATTCCGATGCCATCGTCCTGAACACTGATCCTGAAACTGTCGCCTTCCATTTTAGTTGCTACAATTATATTTTCGCAACCATATTTGACGGCATTTTCCAAAACATTTGAAATTGCAGTTGTGAGATGAAATTTGTCAAGATTCAGCACCGCCTTAGAGGTGCCGAAGTTTGAATTAATAGCAACATTGGGATTCGCCAAAGCAAAATCAGCAACGACCGTAGCAAGAAATTCCGGGAAAATAACTTTTTCTTTGCGCAGTTCAATTTCTTCGAAACCGAGGGAATTTTGCATCACCTGATCGATTAAATGCTGCAGGCGGACATTCTGCCGACTTATCGTTTCTATTATAGCATCCATTTTCTGATGGTCCTTCCGGATCTCATCACGTTGCAGAATTTTGGTCGAAACCGATAACGTAGTAAGGGGCGTTTTAAGTTCGTGGGTAATGTTGTTGATGAAATCTGTTTTTAAATTGCTCACTTTTTTCTGACGAATCAAAGCGCGGATAGCGATTACAAACAAGAGGACAATGGTTGCGATCGATAATATAGCAAAAGCCAGGATCAAACTCATCCGCTGCCAAATGATCACTTCCCAATTATGTACCGAAACATATAGTGTGTCCTCAGTCAACAGTTTATAATCAGAATTTTGAAGAATGCCGCTCGTCGTGCCTACATAGTTCCGAACAACAAAGGCATCGTCCAATGTAGAAAGGTTTCCGTATAGCATGTTTGCAATCTGTGGCTTTTCAGAAAAGATCGTATCAGCCGGTTTGGCTGCATCATAGATCACAAATTTATCAAGGACAACTGCAAATTCCATCTTGAGGTCCGGGAATTCGCTCTCAAACCTGCGTTGTAACTTTTTTGTTAGCTCGGTCCGAAACTGATGGTTCAGCAAGGCCGCTTTTACTGCTTTTCGCGTTGACTTGTCATAGATATAATTTGCTGCCAGTTCTTTATACAGATGATCTTTTTTGTTGAAGATTGTAGAATCAATATCGCTGAAATCATTCGTAAAACCGCTAAGCTTATCCTTGATCTCATTATGAAACTGTTCCACTTTATGATCATAAGCCGTTTTTACCAGATAATATTGTATCGCACAGAGCGCAACCAGCACCAGTGTAGAAATGACGATCAGTAAGTTTACTTTTTGTTTCATATATCTGTTCTGTTTCAAAAGTAGCGGTTTTTATATAGTATCAGCGGATTGACCGCGCATTAACGCGGCATTAACCTACAGAGGTGTTTTCTGATCCAACTTTTCGTTGAACTTTGGTGCTTACTTACAAACGAAGTGCAGAGATACATTGAATGGTAATTGCGCTGATTTAATATTTGTACAACAGTCATTAATTTGTCGATATTTATCAAAAATATCAGATGATGAAAAAATACTTGTTTCTTGGTGCGCTTCTTTTCTGCGTTGCACTGTATTCCCAGAAACCACAAGAGCCGACTGACTTTAGCTCGTACAACTCTGAAGACGTAAGTTTCAAAAATTTAAAAGACGGGGTAACCTTGACGGGAACATTTACCTATCCGAAGAATGCCAGGAAAATACCTGTCGTAATTCTGATTAGCGGCAGCGGGCCACAAGACCGCAACTCGGCGCTCCTGGGACACAAACCTTTTCTTGTGATTGCGGATGATCTTACCAGGAAAGGAATCGGCGTGTTGCGCGTCGACGACCGGGGAACAGGTACTTCTGAAGGAAAATATAATGATACAAGCCTTGATGGTTTCGTAAATGACACCAGATCGGCAATCGAATATATTAAAACACGAAAAGAAGTTGACAAATCAGAAATCGGCCTTCTTGGCCATAGCCTTGGCGGAATAATTGCTCCAATAATAGCAGCGGAATCCAAAGACGTAGCGTTTACTGTGCTTTTAGCCGGCCCGGGAATCCGTGGCGATAAGTTGATGCTGCTTCAGAAAGCAAGCATGGAGCGCAAGATGGGACTGACCGAGCAGGTAATCGAATCAAATGGAAAATTAATGGCAGGAGCATGGGATATGATTTTAAATTCTGATGCTGATCATATAAAATTAGAAGCCGGTCTTGCAACGTATTTCACCAACACCTTTGGTTCAGCACTGCCGCAAGCCACGGTTTCGTCTATGTCAAAACAACTAAGTTATCCATGGCTTGCAGATATGATCAATTTTGATCCTGAAACAGCACTTTCAAAAGTTAACTGTCCCGTTTTGGCATTGAACGGAATAAACGATACGCAAGTTCCTTCTAAAGAAAATCTTGAAGCGATCAAAGCCGCTCTGCAAAAGGCGGGAAACAAAGACTATACAGCTTTGGAGTTGCCGCACTTGAATCATTTGTTTCAGGAAAGTGTGACAGGGCTCGTGCAGGAATATGCCACCATTGAACAAACTTTTTCTCCAAAGGCGTTGAACATTATATCCGATTGGATTCTGCTGAAAACCAAGTAGCCACCTTTCCATGCAATCTGTTCCACAAAATATTTCGCAGAGCCACCCGGCAACGCAGAAACACACAATATTGCTTTATTTCTCAGCGCATCTCGGTGAACCTTTGCGTCTCTGCGTAATAATTATCAGGAACTATGACCGGATTGATCGGCTTATAAAGCTGCCGATCGTGATAATTATGATTTATTCTTTTCCTGCCATTTTTCAATTACAGAAAATCTGCGTAAATTGTTAAATGCTATGGCTAGCGAGTAACTAATTTTAATCGCAATGATCCGCGTACCGATAATTCGCGTACGCACTAAAAGTTCTGTAGCTTTAATTGTACTACCGATCAGGAATCCACGTTTAGACTCCAATGAAAAATCAGGAATACGCGATAGTAGATATCGAGACCACGGGCGGAAATGCCGGCGGAAGCCGAATTACAGAAATTGCGATTATCATCCATGACGGCCTCCAAGTGATCGACCGCTGGGAGACGCTCGTGAATCCGCAGAAGGAAATCCCGCTACCGATTTTTGCACTTACAGGCATCACAAATGAGATGGTCAGCAAGGCGCCTATTTTTGATGATATTGCCGAAAAAGTTTTTGAAATGCTCAGCGATCGGATCTTCATCGCGCACAATGTCAATTTTGATTACTCGTTCATCCGGCATGAATTGGAAGCAGCGGGATTTAAATGGACCGCCAGAAAATTATGCACCGTTCGTGCAGCCCGAAAAATTAAACCCGGATTTGCATCATACAGTTTAGGTAACCTTTGCAGGTCATTGGATATTGCAATTGAAAACCGGCACCGTGCCGGCGGCGACGCCGATGCAACAGTAATATTATTTTCGCGATTGCTCGAATGGGATCTAGATGGGGAAATTGCGAAAATGGTTAAAAAGAACTCGCAGGAGCAACGCCTTCCTCCTAACCTTCCTCCTGCAGACTTTGCGAATCTACCCGAGAAGCCCGGCGTATACTATTTCTATAACGAGGCAAAGAAAGTAGTGTATGTGGGAAAAGCCGTAAACCTTAAAAAGCGCGTCGCTTCTCATTTCAGCGGACATACAGTTAAACTGCAGCGACAGAATTTTTTGCGCGACATACACGCGATTTCGTATGAAGTCTGTGCAACTGAACTGATGGCGCTTTTGCTTGAATGCTCCGAAATCAAGAAGCTTTGGCCGATATACAACAAAGCTCTCAAACGATTTGAGCCCAAATTCGGCCTTCTGGAATATGAAGCGCGCAATGGTTACCGTTATCTTGCGATCGGGAAATTGGGTAAATTCCAGAATTGTGTCGAGACTTTCAGCAATGAATCCGAAGCTGTAAATTTGCTTCGAAACCTATCAGAGCAATATGCGATCGACCACAGGTTCTGCAAATTTGGCCAACTCAACGGCGGGGAATTTCTTTCAAATAATGATCTGGCAGATTTACCTGCTATCGACCAACACAACGAGCAAATACAATTGGCAATTGAATCCCTGTCGGCAGATAAGCCAACATTTGCAATCATTGACAAAGGAATATCGCATGACGAAAGAAGCTGCATTTATGTTGAGAATGGCGCGTTCTACGGAATGGGATACATCGGTTCTGAAGTGGGATTCACTGAAGCTTCAGCGGTTAAGGATTATGTGACGCAGTACAGAAGCAATGCCTACATGATGCAGGTCATCAGCTCATTTGCGAAGAAAAATCCAGCGAAAGTCATTTTCCAGCAAAGGTTTCCGGAGGCGGTTTAAAGTACAAGCTTCCGTGATATCCGCGTGAGGGATAGTAGCGGAAATCTTTTACGGAAGCGGCGAAGCAAGCTTTCGGAAAAATTGCAGCGGATAGCCCGACAGCACCGCAGCCTGCGAAGGTGGTGGCACGCCCAAATATTTACCTCAAACTTCTGTCGGCTCCCATTAGTTGCCTTCTTTCTTTGTTTCTGACGCTTCGGCATGGAATTCCCGGAGTTCGGCGAAAGACGACCACATACGCTGCTGATTTAGCAATACTCGGTAAATATGCAATATTTCAATAAAATCCCACAACAACTTTAACAGGACTATCTGTAATTTGTAGGTGCGCTAACCCCTGAAGAACAACTTGCTATGGCCTTAGAGAAATACAAAGAGAAAAGAGATTCATCTAAAACACCTGAACCTTTTGGTGGCAAAGGCGACAGTGACGTGCTGCGATTTGTAATCCAAAAACACGCTGCCTCACATCTTCATTATGATTTTCGGCTTGAAATGGAAGGCGTGCTCAAAAGTTGGGCAGTGCCGAAAGGTCCGTCGACCGATCCAGATGTCAAACGCCTCGCGATGATGGTTGAAGATCATCCGTATGACTATAGGACATTTGAAGGCATAATTCCGAAAGGCCAGTACGGCGGCGGAACCGTGATCGTATGGGACGAAGGAACTTATGAACCTGTCGGCTTTGACGGTAGATCCAAAAAAGAAATGGACACACATCTTCTGCATGATCTGCATAGCGGCAAGCTGAAGTTTGTACTTAAGGGCCAAAAACTCAACGGCGAGTTTGCACTTGTAAAAGCTCACGGACGTGGCGAGAACGCATGGCTGCTGATGAAACTCCACGATGAATTTGCATCCAAAGATGACATAGCCACAAACGACAAATCCGTGGTTTCAGGTAAAACACTTGATGAAGTTGCGGCAACGAGCAAAAATATATACGGAGAAACAAACGCGGAAGCCGGGCAGGAAAAAGTCAAAAAGAAGCTTAAACCAAAGAAAGCTCCGGCTGCCGAAACTACCGAAGAAGCGCCAACACGGGAAACAAAGGATGCAGACACGCTTCTGAAAACCGCAACTTTAAGCGAAATGCCACAAAACATAAAGCCGATGCTGGCTACTCTGGTAAATGCGCCTTTTGAGGATCCGGATTGGGTTTATGAAGTGAAATGGGACGGCTACCGAGCTCTGGCCTACATCAGCAATGGAGATGTAGAACTTGCTTCGCGAAACAATAAACCGTTTGCTGATAAATATTATCCCTTGACTGCAGCCATGAAAGAGTGGAATATCAATGCGGTGCTTGATGGAGAAATCCTCGTGATCGGCAAAGATGGAAAAGCAAACTTCAGTGCGTTGCAGAACTGGCGCAGCGAAGCTGATGGCGACCTTGTGTACTACGCGTTTGATCTGCTTTGGTACGAAGGAAAAGAAATGATGCAGTTGCCACTTTCGGACAGACAAGTAATTCTTAAAGAAATTTTACCGGCAAATGACGACCGCATCCGACTGAGCCAGGTTTTTACTGCCAACGGATTGGAATTCTTCGCTGCAGCGGAAAAAATGCAACTCGAAGGAATTATGGCCAAGCGGCTAAGCAGCACTTATATTCCCGACAACCGATCGAAAGACTGGCTCAAGATCAAGGTTAGTCAGCGGCAGGAAGTCGTAATTGGCGGATACACCAAAAATGAAGGCAGCGCGAAACCTTTCAGCTCACTGTTACTTGGAGTTTACGAAAACGGAAAGTTCCAGTACGTCGGCAAGGTCGGAACAGGTTTTTCAGAAAAGACGCAAAAGGAAATGATGGAGCAGTTTAAACCGCTTATGACCAATGAAAGTCCGTTTGGATATGAACCGGACGTAAATAAACCTTCGCGGTTTCGGCCAAATCCGCCAAAAGCAGTTGCAACCTGGCTCAAACCTGTATTGATCTGCGAGGTCAGCTTTGCAGAAATTACCTCCGATGGTGTTTTCAGGCATCCGTCATTTCAAGGCATGCGATCGGATAAAAAAGCAACTGAAATTACAAGAGAAACCGCTGTCGATATAACTGAAGTGGTTGAAACTCCGTCTGCCGACAATTCACAAAACGCTGTCAGGTTGGTTTCCGCTTCCAAGCGTAAAGAGAAACAGACGTTGCTCAATCCAAATGAGGAAACGCAGGTCAAAAAGATCAATGGACGCGAGCTTAAATTCTCAAACCTCAGCAAGATCTATTGGCCCGTTGAAGGTTATACCAAGCGAGACATGTTCAATTACTATTATCAGGCAGCCGAATATATTTTGCCTTATCTCAAAGACCGGCCGCTGTCGCTGAACAGATTTCCTAACGGGATCGACGGAAAAAGCTTCTACCAAAAAGATGTAAAAGGAAAAGCACCGGAATGGGCGAAAACATTTCCCTATACGACAAGTGATGGTGAGCACAAGGAATTTCTTGTTGGCGATGACGAAGCGACATTGTTATGGATGGCTTCTTTGGGATGCATTGAAATGAATCCATGGTTCAGCACAACCAAACATCCTGATAATCCCGATTATTGTGTTATCGATCTTGATCCTGATAAAAACACTTTTGATCAGGTGATCCAAGCTGCACAGGAAGTTAAAACGATCCTGGATGCTATCGGAATCCCGGGCTATCCCAAAACATCAGGGTCGACAGGAATCCATATTTACATTCCGCTAGGCGCAAAATATTCGTACGACCAATCGCAGATGTTCGGGAAACTGATTGTCACGATTGTACATAATCAACTGTCGGAATTTACAAGCCTGGAACGACAGATCAAAAACAGAGGCGGCAAAATGTATCTGGATTTTCTGCAGAACCGTCCTGGTGCGACAATAGCCGGCCCATATTCGCTCCGCCCAAAACCAGGCGCAACAGTTTCGATGCCATTACATTGGGAAGAGGTAAAAAAGGGATTGACCATGAAGGATTTTACGATTCAGAATTCAATTGCACGAATTCGCTCCGAAGGCGATCTTTTCAAGGGAACTTTGGGAAAAGGAATTGACATGGAGAAAGCGTTGGCTAAAGCCCAGAAAATTTTCTTTAAATAATACAGGCCCTGAACATCGTGGGCGACGCAATAATTTGTGTAAAAAAGTTTTAAATATTCGAATTCACACACTATAGCGATTGTTTTCATCTCCTGCGATGGGATAAATAATAGAAGTTTATAATAGCAGACTGCAACTCAAAGAAGGATCGCGCAATGCGCAGGTTGTTCACTATAACCCGGATTCAGATAGCACTTATGGAACCTTTTTTTATCAGATCTAAAGGATTGTTTTGCGGGACGTGACATGCAGGCAGCATTATTTCGAACCTGCTGCCTTCACCCGGAGAACTGAATGCATTTATAGTGCCGCCATGACCTTCAACAATTCTTTTGCATAACGCCAAACCTATTCCGGTTCCTTTGTAACTGTTTTGTGGGAGCCTGTGAAACATCTTAAACATTTTCTCAGCGTTTTCCTGGTGGAAACCAATTCCGTTATCTGCTACGGTAAGTTTAAAATATTTATCTTCCTTACCAGGGACTTCGTGTGCAGGTTCAGCGGTAATCCTTATTTCCGGATTTTTTTTGCTGTACTTAATTGAATTGATGATCAGGTTGGAGAATAACTGATGCATTTGAATTGGAACACCAATCACCGCAGGTAAGTTTTCATAAAAAATTGTCGCTTTCTTCTCGTGGAGCAATAGTTCAAAGTCGGTTTCGATCTCCTTCAAAATGGTATTCAGATCTACCCTTTCCTTTAATTCGTCTGATATTGTAGCTTGCGAATATTGAAGTACGGCTTTGATCAACACAGCCATTCTTTCGGCTGAACTGTTGATCTTATCAAGAAGTTGCAAGGCGGTTTCCCTGTCATCAAGTTTGTCGGCGACCGAATCGCTGAAGAGCCTGATCTTTCGCAGCGGTTCCTGTAAATCATGCGAGGCAACGTATGCGTATTCTTCGAGTTGCTTATTTTGTAAAAGGATAAAATCCTCAAACTGTTTTTTCTGTGTAAGATCCCGTGTCACTTTTGAGTAGCCGATCAATTCGCCATTGTCGCCATGAAGCGCGGTTATGATGATGCTGCCCCAGAACCTGGTTCCGTCTTTTCTGACACGCCACCCTTCATGAACAGCTTTATCGTTTTTTTCCGCATCAGCAAGAAGCCTCGCAGGCAGATTGGTTGCCCTGTCTTCAGGAAGGTAAAAAGTACTGAAGTTCTTGCCAAGTATTTCGTCGGATGAATATCCTTTGATCTTTTCGGCACCTTTGTTCCAGTTCAGGATATCGCCATTTTTGTCAAGCAGGATAATCGCGTAATCTTCAACTTCTGCGATCATACGCTGATAACGTTCCTCACTTCGTCGTAACATCTCATTCTGATATTGCAGCTCGACCGTATAACGTTCAAGCCGTTCTTCAGCTTTTTTGCGTTCAGAAAGATCTCTGGTAACTTTTGAAAAACCTACAATATTATTTTCCGTGTCATGCAATGCGGTTATAACGATCGATCCCCAGAAAGTGTTGCCATCTTTTTTGACACGCCAGCCTTCATGGCTTGCTTTGCCTTTCGTTCGGGCTTCTGTTATTAATTTGTTGGGCAGGCCCGAAGCGATGTCTTCCTGAAGATAAAAGATACTGAAATTACGTCCGAGGACTTCTTCAGCCGCATAGCCTTTGATACTTTGAGCACCTTTGTTCCAGTTCACAATTTTGCCGTCTGTATCAAGAAGTATAATCGCATAATCTTCGATCTCAGATATCATTCGGTGATATCGTTCTTCACTTCTGCGAAGTTCTTCATTCTTGAACTCGAGATCCATCGAGTTGCGTTGCTGCTTTTCCTCACCGGCTTTCCGTTCAGTGAGGTCACGTGTGACTTTGGAAAAGCTTATCACATTCCCATCATCATCATGAAGCGCTGTAATCACTATCGATCCCCAGAATTTGCTTCCGTCTTTCTTAAGTCGCCAGCCTTCATGGCTTGCACGGCCTTCTTTTAAAGCGCGATCTAGTAATTGCTCTGGAACTTTATTATTGCGGTCTTCTGTGACGTAAAACACGCGGAAGTTTTTACCTATTATTTCGTCGGCGGAATATCCTTTAATATTAGCAGCACCTTGATTCCAATTTAAGATGTGTCCTTCCGTATCGAGCAGCAAAATCGCGTAATCGCTTATTTCTTCTACCATTTTATGGTAAAGCTTTTCTACCGCGATAGGTGTCATATTTACAGCATTGCCACTGCGATTTATCATCTTATCGACAGAAGGTTTAAAATCCGCCGCCTTCTTCTTTGAATTCTTGTCTTCTTCTAGCATATCAATTTTTACATGACTACCACGTTATCGTAAAGTTACCTTATAAATTCTTAAAGAAATCTTAAAGGCTTTTGATTACCCTTGCTTAATAAAACACCAGGAGTTGTATTGCTGTATCTCAGGCCTTTAGTTCTGCTTTATCTTGTTGCGAATTTTTCGTTTGCGATCGAGATATACATAAACTGTAAAAACAACAAGGCTGAACAGCGAAACCCATAAAAGCCCTGTTTTCAGTCCGCTGCTGAATGTACCCAAAACAGCAATCAGGATTATCAGCGGGGAAATCCCAACCAGGGTGCCACCGATAAACCGCCAATAACCCATTCTTGTAATCCCCGCCATGATGCTTATCGCGTCGCTTGATAAAAGCGGATTAACCCGTGTGATGATAATAGCCCAGACTCCATATTCGGAAATGAAACCGGCTACTTTCTGCTGTGACTTCTTTCCTACCGTCTTTTGAAGAAAGGAAGGCCCAAAATAGCTTCCGATAAAATAACCAACTGATGATGCTGCCAAAACGGCAATATATACAATTGCGCTTCCCCAAATTGGGCCGTACGCTAGAATAGCAACGATGATCAAAAGCCACGACGGAATCACGATCAGGAACATTTGGGCAACCATTGCAAGTACAATTAATATCGCGCCGAACCAGCCAAACCCGTCGACCCAAAGTTTAATCCGCTGCTGGTCTCCGCTTGTGAGGATTTCCCAGGCGTTGTCAAGCCATTGTCTGATCGATGGAATTAAGAAATAACCCAATACAAGCACTGCTAATATTCCCAGGGTAAGGTATAACGGTAAGCGGCTTTTTTTTATTGTAAGTTCCGACGATAGCTGTTCAGTCATTTGCCCGGATTTAAAATCCGAATTTAATGAAATTTCGTTCGATGGGTTTTACATCATTGCCACAACAAAAAAGACAGAAGAATACTACGTTCTAATCGCCGCAAAAATACGTAGGCGATTTTGATAATGACCAGTATTCCACAATCACACTAAGGGTTTTGGTGAGTTGCTTCAGGTTATTTGGTTTGATGAAAAAGCCTTGAACAGACTTGGAGTAAGCATCAACAACAGTTTTTTCTGCAGACGAAGTCGTAAAGAACAGATACGGAACACATTTGACCCGCAATTCCGGATTATCAAATACCATGTCGCGCAACCGGAAACCGTCAAGAACAGGCATGTTAATATCGGAAAGGATCAGAAATGGTTGTTTCCGCGAATTCTTAAGGTAGTGCAATGCGAGATTGCCATCGCGGAAAAAGAGCACTTCGTTCCCAGGGTTGATCTTCCGCAAAACTTCACCTATTAGATATTCGTCATCAATATCGTCTTCAATAATAATTATTGGTCCTTTTTTGTTCATTCTGTAGGGATTCGTAACAGCAACCGAATCTAGCGATTCCGATGTAGTCGGTTTTACGGTTTTACCGTAATTGTGAAACAAAATATTCGCTATCTGCACCAAATGATTATGGTTGTAGTTGAATTGTATAAAGACTCACACGAAATCATACAACGAAATCCCAGGCCAACTTTATAGTTTTATACTGGAAAGTAAAGCGTTTGCAGTTCCACAACTAAATACTATAATTATGCAGGACAACAAAAACTATGTGCTGATTACGGGCGGCACGGGCGGAATCGGATACGAGCTAGCAAAACTGTTTGCAAAAGATGGCTACAACCTTGCAATTGTCGCACGTTTTCAAGATGAACTCGATGAGAAAGCGGCAGAACTTTCGCAATATGGAGTTGAAGTCGCGACGTTTGCGAAAGACCTTTTTCTGCGCGATCAAGTTTATTCACTTTGTGAAGAAGTATCGGCGAAAGGAATTCATGTAGACATTTTAGTGAACAACGCCGGGCAAGGTGCATTCGGACTTTTCCAGGATAATGAACTTGAACGGGAGCTCGATATTATTGATCTTAATGTATGTGCGACAGTAATTCTGAGCAAATATTTTGTAAAGCAGATGATCAGCCAAAACCGCGGCCGAATCTTAAACCTTGCCTCGATTGCGAGTTCGCTTCCTGGTCCGTACCACGCTGTGTATCACGGAACGAAAGCATTTGTATTGTCATTTACGGAATCATTGCGTTCTGAACTAAAAGACACCGAAGTCACGATAACGGCGCTTCTTCCCGGGGCAACTGATACGGATTTCTTCATTAAAGCGGACATGACGGATAGTCAAATTGCGCAGGACAAGGATTCTTTGTCTGATCCCGCAGATGTCGCAAAAGATGGTTACGAAGCATTGATGTCCGGAAAGGATAAAATTGTAAGCGGACTGAAAAATAAGCTCCAGGTCGGAATGAGCAATGTGATGCCAGACCCGATGTTGGCTGAGCAGATGAAAAAGATGCAGGAGCCAACAAGCGAATAGCAAGCTACCAATCCATACATTATCGGCATCCGGAACAGGATGCCGATTTTATTTTAAATCGTTTTATTCCGTCAGGGCAGATTTGCGCCCGACTATTTTTAATATCCAAAATCCACAGATTCCTGAAAGTATGGATGCCAGCAGGATCGCAAATTTTGCTTCTGATTGGTATGCGGCATCATCGAACGACAGCAATGCAATAAAAATCGACATCGTAAATCCGATTCCGCCCAATAATCCCAATCCAAGTACATGCGTCCAGTTTGTATCAGCCGGAAGTTGAGAAATTCCTGATCTTACTGACAGCCATGACATCAGGAATATTCCGACCGGTTTTCCCAGAAACAATCCAAGTAGAATCCCTAAACTTAAGTTGCTTGTAAGTTGGCCGACCATTCCGCTTTCGAACGTAATATTAGTATTGGCAATTGCAAAAATCGGCATGATAACAAAGTTGACAGGTTTCGTCAGAAGGTGTTCCAGTTTCTCCAACGGTGAATCCGTTGCATCTTCATTTGTCGGAAGCGTGAGCGCAGTAAGAACTCCCGCGATGGTTGCGTGAATACCCGAATGATGGATGAAGTACCACATAACGATTCCGGGCAAAATGTAAAACAACAAGTTCTTGATGCCGAGCCGGTTGAATATCAATTGCAAAATGAAGATTCCGACCGCGTATCCCAAATACATAAAATTCAGTGCAGCCGAATAGAAAATGGCGATAACCAGAATTGCGATCAAATCATCAACGATTGCAAGTGCAGCAAGAAAAATCTTTAGTCCAACCGGAACGCGGTTTCCGAGCAGCGACAAAATTCCGAGCGCAAAAGCAATGTCGGTCGCCATCGGAATTCCCCACCCGCCGGCGCTGTCCGAATCCCGGAAATTAAAAGCTGTGTAGATGAGTGCCGGAACCGCTACGCCTCCAATTGCTGCCAAAACCGGCAATGATGCCTGACGTACTGAAGACAATTCGCCTTCGACCATTTCGCGTTTGATCTCAAGGCCGACCAACAGGAAGAAAATAGCCATCAATCCGTCGTTTATCCATAAAAGTACAGGATATTTAAGATGCAAGGCTGCGGAATTATATCCGATTTCTGTGTTGAGTAGTTCCGAAAAACCGTTTGACCAGGCCGAATTAGCCACACCCAATGAAAGTATCACACAAATTATAAGAAGAATTCCACCAGCCGACGTAGATCGGAAGAAGTTCGCGAACACTTTTAGGTTGATCATTTGTACCATGCTGCAAAAATACGCAATGACATTTAAAGATGTCCTGGTTTAAAAAAGTTTTGATTATTTACAGATATTCTGTAGCCGGTTCTCTGTTCGGCAATTTAAATTTGCTGCAAATGGTTCGGCATGAAAGCAGCATTTATCGCTTGTTTAGCAATAGTTTACGTGAACACATCCGCACAGCGGATGAACAAGGGTACGTCGGGGATATGCGGAACATCTTTTCTTCATGAACTAATGCTAAACAGCGATCCCATCTATGCAGATCGGGTTAATGATTTTGACAGGTTGCTGATTTCGAACCGCGATAACTCTGCAGTTAACGCCGTGACGGTCGTTATTCCCGTGGTAGTTCATGTTATGCATAAAGGCGAACCAGTTGGGACAGGCACTAATATTTCTGATGAAGCAATACGAGATAAAATAAAAGCGATAAATGAAGAATTCCGGCACATAGAAGGAACGCAAGGCGATGGCGACGGCGTTGACTGTTCAATTGAATTCGCTTTGGCAGTTCGTGGTCCTGATAATGCCTGCACAAGCGGAATCACGCGCACAGACATGAGCTCTTTTGCTGATTATATGGATTATGGCGTCAGGCTAAACGGAACGCTTGGAATGCCGGATGCAACTTTAAAAGCGTTAGCTAACTGGGACTCGCTTCAGTACTACAATATTTACACCGTTTCTACTATCGATACCAATATTGGCGGATATGCTTTTATGGCGTCCATGCATGGATCGGTACTTGACGGCACCGTAATTCGAAGTTCCTCATTTGCAGATACTACTTCCACTGATGAAGCGCACGAACTGGGACACGGATTAAATTTGTACCACACCTTTGAAGGCGATGGATCTGGAGCAACATGTCCGACAAATACAAATGGTTGCGGAGCCGGTGTCGGTGATTGTTGTGGTGACATACCAAGCCATAAAAGAAGCGATGGCTGTTTTGTAGGAACAAATTCGTGCGATGGAAATTCCAATACATCGTACTTGTACAACTACATGAATTATTCCCCGAGTTCCTGTAAAAATATGTTTACAGCAAACCAGAAGACCCGCATGCATGCAGCCGTAAGTACTTTTAGGAACTCGTTCTTACCCACAAATGGAAATAACCGGCTTGTTCCGCCTGATTCTGAACTGACGCTTGTATTGGAGATGTTGTTGCGTTTACCGATATGACCAACTGCATCCCAAACACATATCTCAATGAACACGGATGGGCAGGTTATACATTTAACTGGACGCTGAATAACGGATCGTCCATGTCAACTTCAACGTTGCAGAACCCGAGTTTTGCCTTAACAGAACCTGGCTTTTATAATGTTTTACAAACCATTACAGGACCCAATTACAGTGATTCAAAAACAGTGGAAAACGCTATTTATATTTACGCGCCAACGCAACCAGCCTGCATGCCACAGTCCAGTTACACATCAAGTTTTGGGTATTCTATCAATAATGTCTTTTTTGGCTCGATATCAAACTCCAGCGACGTACTTACTGGCGGCTACGACGATTTTTTCTGCAGCCAAAATACCCGGCTGGTTGCCACGAATTCTTATCCCATAGCAATAACGGCCCGGGCGGGAAACGCCAGTGGCACTCCTGAAGCAATGGAGACATACATTGACTACAATAACAATGCGGTTTTCGACGATACGGAACTGGTCATTGCAGGCACTGTTACTTCAGGAACGACGGCTACTTTTACTGAAAATGTGGTGATTCCTGACACAGCAGTAAAAAACACTCTATTGCGGATGCGCGTAATCGGTGATGCCGGCTCGATAACATCTGCGGAGAGAAATTGTGGGGCCAACTATTATATTGGTGATATTGAAGATTATGGTGTTTATATTACAGAAACTTTAAATACAGATTCTCAGCAAACCACTTCGGTGCGCTACTATCCAAATCCTGTAAAAGGATTGCTGCAGGTGGAGATGCCCGAAGCAATTAACAAAATACAGGTTTTTGACATAGTGGGGAAATTGATACACGAAATCTTCCCCAAGGTATCAAGTACAGATGTGGATTTTTCCCGATATGCCACAGGTTTGTATCTCGTTTCATTATTTTCGGGTTCTACCAAGTCAACAATTAAAATTTTAAAAGAATAGTAGTAACTGCCCCTTGCCCCTTCCCATGCAGTGCTTTAGACCGGACCCAGACATCTGGATATATTTCTTAGTTTTACTTATAAATATATCTATGAAAAAACTGCTGCTCATTATGCTGATCGTGCTTGTGCCATCATTGCTGCTGCGTATTTTTTGGCGCGGCAACAACAACGGGAACGACGCGCCAGAAGAGAGGTTTATCACGTATATCGTCGATCCACAAAAACAGCAATTAAAATTTTACTGGAAAGACAGAAATGGAAAACCGTTGCGAAGCATCGAAAACCTAATGCACCATGTCGAGAATCAGCAGCTAGAACTTATCTTCGCTATGAATGGCGGCATGTATGATCAGTCAAATGCTCCTGTCGGACTTTTTATTGAAGACGGAATTACCATCCACGCTTTAGATACAACTAATGGAAAAGGTAATTTTTACCTGAAGCCAAATGGCGTATTTTTCCTTACAGATGAGAAACGGGCTGGAATTACGGTGTCAGCAGATTTTAATCCTGCTAAAGTCCATTATGCAACGCAGTCGGGCCCAATGCTTATCATCGGTGGAAAAATCCATCCTTCTTTCAATCCAACCTCCCAAAACTTAAACATTCGTAATGGTGTTGGCATGCTGCCGAATAACAAAATATTGTTTGTGATGTCGAAACAGGAAATTAGTCTCTATGACTTTGCCACCTATTTTAAGAGACACGGATGTGAGAACGCTCTATACCTCGACGGACTTGTGTCACGCACATATCTTCCGGAAAAACAATGGATTCAAACTGATGGGGATTTCGGACTTATGATTGGTGTAACCAAAAAAATCGGAAGCAGTAACCCTTGAAACCATGCTAAATTTCAATCGACATAGTATTGGTAGTTTTCCATCTTTATCCATTTCCTAAACAAGATATAATTTCCTACTTTTATTTTTGCGTCCGCTAATTCCGGATGAATATAATAGGATGAAATTATCTACACAGATTCTTCTTGCCTTTGCAATTATCATCTTACTGTCGGTTGCTGATTCGTACACGAATTACCTGCTGTCTCGAAAGGTGAAGGAAAACTCGCAATTTCTTTCAAAGTCGGAGGCGATTATTCGTAATTCAAACCGGATGCACAAAAACATCATCAGCATGCAAAGTGCGTTTCGTGGTTTTCTTTTAACGCAGGATCCTACTTTTCTTGATTCCTATTATGCTGGATTGAACAACGTTCCTCAATTTACATCTGAACAAGAACGACTCGTGGTGGGCAACTTGCAGCAGCAGCAAATATTGGACTCAATAAAGACATTGCATAAATCTTGGGTCGACTATTCAACCAAGCTGATCGATTCTAAGCTAAAGGTGCGTGAATCTAAAGAGTCGACCGAACGCTATACCATACTATTTAACGAAAATTTTAAGAAGCAAGTTGGGAAGAAAATCAACGACGAAATCACAAAAAAATTTCTTCGATTCGACAGGAACGAATACAGGATCAGACGGACACACGGCACGATGTTGTCGGAGTCGATAAAAAATACACAATTAATTTCGATAATATTTCTTGCTTTGACCATTATTATCGGAATAGGCAGCACAATATATATAATGATGTTGATCACAAAACGGATCGCATCAATGGTACGTCTGGCAGACCGAATCTCAAAAGGTGAATTTACTGTGGTTGAAGATAAACGCAACGACGAACTTACAGGATTGACCCGCTCGCTCAATATCATGTCGGATAGGCTTAATAAGAACATCCGTGAGCTTGAAAACCGCAACGAAGAGCTGAACAAATTCGCTTACGTAGTTTCCCATGACCTTAAAGCTCCAATCCGCGGCATCCACAATGTCATTAAATGGATTGAAGAAGATCTTGGTAGCGAACTTTCTGAGCAAATGAAAAAATATTTGATGATAATCCCACAACGCACACAACGCATGGAGGCGTTAATCAACGGATTATTGGATTATGCACGCATCAGCCGCAAAACACCAGCTGAACAAGTAGATTTAAACGCTCTTGTTAAGGAGATCGCCGATTCAATTGTACCACGTACTTTCCAACTTGAGATCAGTGAAATGCCAACCTTGGTTACTGAAAGGATCAAACTTGAACAGGTGTTTGCAAACCTCATCAGCAACGCAGTGAAGTACACGCCACATGAGAACGGACATATTAAGATCGGCTATCGGGAGTTACCGCGGTTTCATGAATTTGCCATCAAAGACAACGGAATCGGAATTGAACCGGAATACCACCACAAAATATTTGAGATATTCCAGACGTTACGAGAAAAGTACGAGAAAGAAAGTACGGGTGTTGGATTAGCGATCGTGAAAAAGATCGTTGATGAACAACAGGGAACTATTACAGTAAAATCAGTCGTTGGCGAAGGCTCGGAATTTAAATTTACCTGGAAAAAATAAGCAGATGAAAAAACACAGCATTTTATTGATCGAAGACGATGAACTCGACATCATCAGTGTCCAGCGTTCTCTTAAACAGCTTGACAGTGAATATGAACTTCATACGGCCTACAACGGAATCGAGGCACTGACAATGCTTAAGGATGAACAACAACAATTGCAACCCGATGTAATACTGCTCGACCTCAATATGCCCAAAATGAATGGCATTGAGTTTCTGCGGATTCTGCGCACTGATCCCGACCTTATGAATATCCGTGTATTTGTAATGACCACATCTGCCGAAAGCGCCGACAGGAACATGGCCGAAGAACTGGGTATTTCCGGATATATTATAAAACCATTGAACTATAACGACAACACGAAAAGATCCGACTCAATGGATGCTTTCGTCCAGTTTCACCTGCGTAAAATACTCGTAGATGAGAACGAGTAAGCATTCAATAATCCCCGTTTCCATATTTTTTTCTAAAAAATTGCAAACATAATTTTAATTCTTAATTTAGCTTTTGATCAAATTAATTTTGAACTGAACATAATAGCACGAATAGGACTGCATATCAAATCATTAGAGACTTAACCCATTTTTCGCATACCTCAGCCCATGAAAAAAGCTCCGAAAAAAAAATCTAAGGCAACGCCAACTGACGAAACTATTATCGCAGTTCCCGTTGTTGCTGACGCGCCCAAACGTAAAGTATCAACGACAGCAAGAAAAATGCACGCAGAAGAATCGGTTTTGACCGATACAGAATTCCTGAAAATTCTTCTGAAAATTAAGAACGGTAACTTCACCCAACGGTTTCCAACCGATCAGAATGGAATAAAACGCTCCATTTGCGATACATTGAACGAGATCATCGACCTCAATGAACGTATGGTTTTCGAATTTCAAAAAGTCGGAAAAAGTATCGGTAAACAGGGAAAACTTACAAATCGTGTTGCACTCGATGGCGCACGTGGCTCGTGGAGTTCCTGCGTAGATTCTGTGAACACGCTCATTTCTGATCTGGTTCACCCAACAATTGAGATTGCGCACGTAATCACATCAGTGGCAAAAGGAAACCTGTCCCAGGAAATGCCGCTTTCGATCGAAGGAAACCCACTTCAAGGGGAATTCTTACGTATTGCGAAAGAGGTAAACGGGATGGTAAAACAGCTCAACCTGTTCTCGATGGAGGTAACACGTGTTGCGCGTGAGGTTGGTACCGAAGGAAAACTAGGTGGGCAGGCGAAAGTACGTGGAGTTGGTGGAGTTTGGAAAGATTTGACCGATTCAGTGAATAAGATGGCATCTAACTTAACCGGTCAGGTGCGAAACATTGCGGATGTAACAACGGCGGTGGCAAAAGGGGATTTGTCGAAAAAGATCACGGTTGACGTAAAAGGGGAAATCCTGGAGCTTAAGAATACGATCAATACGATGGTGGATCAGCTGAACTCCTTCTCATCCGAGGTAACCCGTGTGGCGCGTGAGGTTGGTACCGAAGGTAAACTAGGTGGACAAGCCCAGGTAAAAGGTGTCGGTGGAACATGGAAAGATTTAACAGATTCGGTAAACCAAATGGCATCAAACCTGACAGGACAGGTACGAAATATTGCCGATGTAACAACGGCGGTGGCACGTGGTGACCTTTCGAAAAAAATTACAGTAGACGTAAAAGGGGAAATCCTTGAGCTTAAGAATACGATCAACACGATGGTGGATCAGCTGAACTCGTTCTCGTCCGAGGTAACACGTGTGGCGCGTGAGGTTGGTTCCGAAGGAAAATTAGGTGGACAAGCTAAAGTACGTGGTGTTGGTGGAGTGTGGAAAGATCTTACCGATTCGGTGAACCAGATGGCTTCCAACCTGACTGGGCAGGTACGTAACATTGCCGAAGTAACAACAGCGGTGGCAAAAGGCGATTTGTCCAAAAAAATTACAGTAAACGTTGCTGGGGAAATCCTCGAGCTCAAGAATACGATCAACACGATGGTGGATCAGCTCAACTCATTCGGTGCCGAGGTAACCCGTGTGGCACGTGAGGTTGGTTCCGAAGGAAAACTTGGAGGCCAGGCAAAAGTAAAAGGTGTTGGTGGAACATGGAAAGATTTAACGGATTCGGTGAACCAGATGGCATCGAATCTTACAGGTCAGGTGCGAAACATCGCCGAGGTAACGACAGCGGTGGCAAATGGTGACTTGTCCAAAAAAATTACGGCTGTTGCCGAAGGGGAAATCCTCGAGCTCAAGAAAACCATCAACACCATGGTGGATCAGCTCAACTCGTTCTCTTCGGAGGTAACGCGTGTGGCACTAGAGGTTGGAACCGAAGGAAAGCTTGGAGGCCAGGCGAAAGTAAAAGGTGTTGGTGGAACATGGAAAGATTTGACCGATTCCGTCAACCAAATGGCATCCAACTTAACAGGCCAGGTTAGAAATATTGCAGAGGTAACGACCGCGGTTGCGCGAGGTGACCTTTCCCGCCAGATCACGGTCGACACAAAAGGCGAAATCCTCGAGCTCAAGAATACGATCAACACGATGGTGGGCCAGCTCAACTCATTTGCATCCGAGGTAACCCGTGTTGCGCGTGAGGTTGGAACCGAAGGAAAACTCGGTGGTCAGGCACAGGTGAAAGGAGTTGGTGGAACATGGAAAGATTTGACCGATTCCGTAAACCAGATGGCATCGAATCTTACAGGACAGGTACGAAACATTGCAGAGGTAACAACGGCGGTGGCAAAAGGCGATTTGTCGTTACAGATCACCGTAGACGTAAAAGGGGAAATCCTCGAGCTTAAAAATACGATCAACACAATGGTGGATCAGCTCCGATCGTTTGCATCGGAGGTGACACGTGTATCTCGTGAGGTTGGAACCGAAGGAAAGCTTGGCGGCCAGGCAAACGTACCAGGTGTCGCCGGAACATGGAAAGATTTAACGGATTCGGTTAACCAGATGGCGGGTAACTTAACAGCCCAGGTACGTAACATTGCCGATGTGGCGATCGCTGTGGCGAATGGAGATATGTCACGTAAAATTACGGTAGACGTTCGCGGGGAAATCCTGCAGTTGAAGGAAACACTTAATACGATGGTGGATCAGCTTCGGGAATTTGCATCCGAGGTGACGCGTGTGGCGCGTGAGGTTGGTACCGAAGGAAAACTTGGTGGCCAGGCAAACGTTCCAGGTGTTGCGGGAACATGGAAAGATTTAACGGATTCTGTTAACCAGATGGCGGGTAACCTGACCGCGCAGGTTCGAAACATCGCCGAGGTAACGATAGCGGTTGCGAACGGAGATATGTCGAAGAAGATTACCGCTGACGTGCGTGGGGAAATCCTCCAACTTAAAGAAACAGTAAACACAATGGTGGATCAGCTTCGGGCATTTGCATCCGAGGTAACGCGTGTGGCGCGTGAGGTTGGAACCGAAGGAAAACTAGGCGGACAGGCATTCGTACCGGGTGTCGCGGGAACATGGAAAGATTTAACGGATTCCGTGAACCAGATGGCGGGTAACTTGACGGCCCAGGTTCGAAATATCGCTGAGGTAACAAAAGCGGTGGCGAACGGGGATTTATCAAAACCGATTACGGTCGATGTAAAAGGCGAGATCCTCGACCTGAAAAACACGATCAATACGATGGTGGAGCAGCTCAACTCCTTTGCATCCGAGGTAACCCGTGTAGCGCGTGAGGTTGGTACCGAAGGAAAGCTCGGTGGACAATCGGAAGTAAAAGGTGTTGCCGGAACATGGAAAGATCTAACGGACTCGGTTAACCTGATGGCATCGAACTTAACAGGACAGGTTCGTGGAATCGCGAAAGTTGTAACATCGGTAGCAAAAGGAAACCTGAAACAGAAATTATCGATTGAGGCAAAAGGTGAAGTTGCCCAATTAACAGATACGATCAACGAGATGATCGACACGCTCGCAACGTTCTCTGACCAGGTAACAACCGTGGCACGTGAGGTTGGAGTCGAAGGGAAACTTGGAGGCCAGGCGAACGTTCCTGGAGCTTCGGGAACATGGAAAAACCTGACGGAGAACGTAAACCAACTTGCGGCAAACTTAACTACCCAGGTACGTGCGATTTCCGAGGTTGCATCGGCGGTAACGCAAGGGGATTTAACGCGAACGATTGGGGTTGAAGCAAAAGGAGAAGTTGAGGCTTTGAAAGATACGATCAACCAGATGATCTTTAACTTGAAAGCAACAACGCTCCGTAACCAGGAACAGGATTGGCTTAAGTCGAATCTTGCGAAGTTTACGCAGATGCTTCAAGGCCAGAAAGAGCTCAACTCCGTAACGAAGAAGATCCTTTCGGAGCTTGCAACGGTTGTAACTGCACAGCATGGTTTGTTCTACATCCTGCAGGAAGACGAGAAATTTATGGATTCGAAGCTACATTTGATCGCTTCTTATGCGTATGTGAAGAGAAAAAATTCGCCTACTCAATATTCGATGGGTGAAGGATTGATCGGACAGGTCGCAGTCGAAAAAGAACGAATGCTATTGACAAACGTCCCGAAAGATTACATCCGGATCACATCCGGACTTGGAGATGCAAAACCTCAAAATGTAATCATTCTTCCAGTACTGTTCGAAGATCAGCTTAAAGCGGTAATTGAACTGGCATCGCTTGACACATTCAGCCAGACGCACCTGGATTTCCTTGAAGGTTTGACGGAGTCGATCGGTATCGTATTGAACACGATCGAGTCCAATTCACGTACAGAAGAACTTCTCGTGCAATCACAATCCCTTGCGGGTGAGCTTAAAAGCCAGCAGGAAGTTCTGAAAAATACGAACGAGGAGCTCGAAGAGAAAGCCGTTCTATTGGCGAACCAAAAAGAGGAAGTGGAACTTAAAAATCAAGAAGTTGAGGTTGCAAGGAAAGCACTTGAGGAAAAAGCCGACCAGTTGACGCTGACCTCGAAATACAAATCGGAATTCCTTGCGAATATGTCGCATGAGCTTCGTACGCCATTGAATTCATTGCAGATCCTGGCAAACGAACTTATCTCGAATCGGGACGGAAACCTTACTGACAAACAGATTCAATTTGCAAAAACGATCAACTCGTGCGGGGATGACCTTATCCAGCTGATCAACGATATCCTCGATTTATCTAAAATTGAATCCGGTTATATCTCGGTTGACTACAATCCGATCAGCTTCAGCGAAATCAGCAGATTTGTTGAATCTACGTTTAATCCGATATCTGAAGCCAAACATCTCAAGTTCAATATCGACATGGATGAGCAACTGCCGGAACTTATCGAAACCGATTCACAACGACTCAACCAAATCCTCAAAAACCTGTTGTCTAACTCGTTTAAGTTCACGGAAAAAGGAGAAGTCAGCCTTAAAATCTACAAGGCGAACAACAATTGGAAAACCAAAAATATCAGCCTTGATACTGCGGAAACTGTAATTGCTTTTGAAATTTCAGATACCGGAATCGGTATTTCCAAGGAGAAACAGAATATTATATTTGAAGCATTCCAACAGGCTGAAGGATCTACGAGCCGTAAATACGGAGGAACAGGACTTGGACTTTCAATCAGCCGCGGTCTTTCCGACCTTCTTGGGGGAAGCATCGAACTGGAAAGCGAGACCAACGTCGGAAGTAAATTTACATTGTTCCTTCCATTGAAGTTCATTCCGCTCACGGAAGCTGAAATGCAAATTGATGTTGACTCTGCGGAATATCAACCGGCAGCTAAGGGCGGCTTGAAATCGTCTCCTGCGTCGACATTCAACAGGTCGGATATTGAGTTGTTCTTTGTGGATGAAGTTGGCGATGACCGAACCGACATCAAGCCCGATGACAAAGTTCTGCTTATTGCCGAAGATAACCTGACGTTTGCGAAAATCATGCTTGATCAGGCGCATGCGAATGGCATCAAAGCGATTGTTACAACAAAAGGTAACGACGTTATTGATTTCATCACGCAGTTCAATCCAGATGCAATAACAATGGATATCAACATGCCTGATACCAGCGGCTGGAAAATCCTGGACCGGTTAAAAACCGATTTTAATTTCAGGCATATTCCGGTTTATATCATATCCGGTGAAGATGAAAGAAATAACGGATTGAAACGTGGCGCGCGAAATTTCCTTGTGAAACCCGTAAAAAATGAATCCTTAAATTATCTTTTCCAGGACATCCACGATTTCAAAAACAGGAAGACCAAAACAGTTCTGATTGTGGACGATAATGAGACTGAACTCGAAATGGTTGTTGAAGCAATTGACGGAAAAGATGTTGAAATTTCGACTGCAACTACGGCAAAAGCTGCTGTGGAATTGATCCAAACAAAAACATTCGATTGTATAATCCTTGACTTGGTTTTGCCTGATGCTGACGGACTCGATCTTATCAGTGATCTCGAAAATAATATTTCAGGCCAGGAAACAGCGATAATAATTCATTCGGCTCGCGACCTGAACAAGAAACAACGTTCAAGATTGAACCGATTTGCACACCGGATTGTTCTGAAGAGTGCACATTCGCTGGATCAGTTAGTCGACCAAACGGCATTGTTCCTGCACCGTGTACACAAAGAATTACCGGAGCAAATGCGAGGAAGGATCGAGACTTTTTATATGAAAGAAGATGTGCTTCTGAATAAGAAGGTCTTGATTGTGGATGATGATGTGCGTAACTTATTCGCATTGACGACTGCTTTGGAGCGTTTCGGACTCAACACACTTACATCTGAAAGTGGGAAAGAAGCTATAGACATTCTTGACAAGACGAAAGACATTGACATTGTATTGATGGATATCATGATGCCTGAAATGGACGGATTTGAAACTATGAGAATTATAAGGAAAAACCCTAAACATAAGGACTTGACTATAATTGCAGTAACGGCAAAAGCTATGAAAGGTGACCGCCAGCGCTGTATTGAGTCGGGTGCTTCAGATTATATTACAAAGCCGGTGAACGTAGATCAACTCTCCTCACTGATGAGGGTTTGGCTTAAATAACGGAATTCACTTAAACAAAAATTATGGCGAGTGATAAAACCGTAAAAATATTGTTGGTCGACGACAAAAGGGAGAACCTGCTTTCATTGCAGGTTATCCTTGCCGGTATGGGTTATGAATTTGTGGAGGCTACTTCAGGTAAGGAAGCATTGCGTTTCCTTTTAAAGAGTCAGGACTTTGCAATTATCTTAATGGACGTGCAGATGCCGATCATGGATGGATTTGAAACAGCCGAAATGATTCGGGAAAGTGAACGGCTCAAACATGTTCCGATTATCTTCCTGACGGCGAACATGAACACTACAGAATACATTTTTAAAGGTTATCAGGCGGGCGCGGTTGATTATATGATCAAGCCGCTCTCGCCCGAGATCTTGAAAGCTAAAGTGATTGTTTTTGCTGAACTGTATAAAAAGAATCATGAGCTTCAGCAAAAGGAAGAAGAACTGAAGGCGTTAAATACCGCGATCATGCTGTCTAACAGGGAACTTGCACAGCAAAATCTTGAAATAGAAAAGCACGCTAATGACCTTAGGATGGCCAACAAAGAGCTAGAAACTTTCACGTATGTTTCCAGCCACGATCTACAGGAGCCGCTCAGGAAAATCCAGACTTTCATGACGATTCTCCTTGAAGAAGAACAGCAGAATATGTCGGAACGCGGTCAACGAAACTGCCAGCGTGT
This sequence comes from Flavobacterium sp., assembly GCA_036388535.1. Taxonomy (GTDB): domain Bacteria; phylum Bacteroidota; class Bacteroidia; order Flavobacteriales; family Flavobacteriaceae; genus Flavobacterium. The sequence goes on from DASVRQ010000067.1 coordinate 40,284, forward strand.
TTGGAATGCTGCAGAAAGAATGCGACAGCTGATTGAAAGCTTGCTTGCTTTTTCGCATACTAATGTAATGGAAAGAAAATTTGAACTTACAAATCTTCAGACAATCATTGACGATGTGAAAAATGAGCTTCAGGAAACGATTGTAACCAAAAATGCCACCGTTGAAGCAGAACAACTTTGCAGTGCGATGATTATCCCGTTTCAATTTACGCAACTGATGCAGAATTTAATCAGTAACGCTTTAAAATTCGCAAAAAACGATGTTCCGTCCCATATAACTATTAAAAGCCGAATTACAACGGGAGCAGAATGCAAGCACGAGAAATTACAACCTGACGGCAAATATTGCCATATCAGCATAGAAGACAATGGAATCGGCTTTGATTCAAATTTTAATGAACGGATATTTGAAGTTTTCCAGCGTTTGCACAGTAAGGACAAATATGAAGGCACCGGGATCGGATTATCGATCGTGAAAAAAATCGTTGAGAATCACAATGGTTTCGTTACTGCTTCTGGCGAATTGATGAAAGGCGCTAAATTTAATATCTACATCCCCAACTAAAAAACAATCTGAAGTTCCTCTTGTATTTAAAAACTAACACGATATCAGTTATTGCGCTTATAGCGATGTAAAGAATTTAAAATCTTAGTCTGATTATTATTACTAAGGACGGCTGTTTTTCAATTGCCAATAAAATAATTTCAATTAATACATCGAAATGTTTGAATATATCGATTAAGGTTGTATCTTTGCTGAAGTATTTCAGACGTTATTTACTGATGATGGAAATAAAAAGGATAGAAAAGATTTCAAAAGCACTGGGTGATCCATATAGGTTAAAAATCCTCGAAGCGATTAAAATCGAGAAAACATGGTTGCCATGCAGCACCATCCTCGGAATGTGCAATTTGTCGCAATCGACAATTTCACATCATCTGAAACAACTTACTGATGCGGATTTGGTACTGGTTGAGAAAGATGGCCGGGCTACAAGATATATGGTAAATAAAGCAGTTTTTGATGAATATATCGCCTATCTCACACTTCTAAAGTAAATTTTTTGTTTTAATATATCGAAATATTTGAATTTATAAATACAAACGCATACAACAATATTGTTTAACCACAAATTTATCTATCATGTTCAAATTCATCAATAAATTCAGGAACAATGGAAATTTTGATCTCCAAGTAGATAATGAAAACTCTTGGACAGCTTCCAGTACTGCAACAGACAGTAATTCAAAACACAACGACTCGTTGATGCACCTTCTGTACCAACGGAAAGTCAACGCAGGCTTAATCCCTAACAACCAAACATGCGGCTCCTGCATTTGTTTTGGGGATGAATGGCCACTATAAGCAAAAAAAAGACCATCAGATGATGGTCCTTTTTTTGTGGCTGGTTATATTTTATATTTTCGGTTAGTTTTAATAGCTACCTCGGGCTTCCACTCCTTTCCGACCGCCGATAGATATTCCGAATAATTCCAGGTACTAAAATCAGGCGATGCATTTTCATCTTTTTCCACTAAATACGTTTCATCTTCGGGCATCGAAATAAATTTGAACCCGCAGCTGCGTAACATCGAGAGAATTCCCTGATGATTCGGAACCCACCAATTTGTATGATCGCCTGCAAGGCTTTTTTCGATAAAAGCCATTGATGGAAAGGCTTTTTGATGCAAAATTTCACGGCTATGGAATGCAATGTCGTTCGGAACTTCCATTTCATCAGCGCCAGGCGACGATAAAGTTTGGAAAAGCATTATTTTTCTAACCTTCTGTGCAATTATGTCCATTGCCAACATCGGATAGCGCAAATGATAAAAGACGCCCATAAACCAGACCAGATCAAATGCCTCTTCAGAATGCGCAAGGTCATAAACCTGCATCTTTCGAAAAGTTATTTGATTTTGAAAACCGAACTGCTCGGCAACCCATTTTGCCTGTTTAAGATAATGATCGTCCAAATCAATCGCAAGTACTTCAGCTCCTCTTTTAGCGAGTTCAATTGAGTAAAATCCGGCGTTGCAACCAATATCGAGTACTTTCCAACCCGTTAAATCCTCGGGAATTGCCTGTTTAATTTTATTCCACTTGAATGATGGAAAATCACCAAGGAAATGCCGTGGCGACGTTTGCGTCCCATCAGGCAAATGGATGTTGTGGAACCAAGGTTCAAGTTGTTTTATTTCGTCCTGTAAAGTCATTTTCAATTAGTAAGCTGATTTTGTCCGATTTGTTGCTGCATATGTGATCGAGCTTCAAGAACATAACCGACCAACTCCGCTGCCCGTACTGCAGCAGTATGCGATGCAAGGACTTTCTGGCGGGCGTTCTCTCCTATCCGGCTCCGGTCTTCATCAGTGGTTTCGTTCAGATATCGCATAACATCATCAGTAGAGCGTGCAATTAATATTTCTGTTCCTTCTTCAAATAAAGATGTTAGTCCGTCCCAATAATCGGAAATAATCGGAACTCCGCATGCAGCCGCTTCAAATAAGCGTACACTTGGGGAATATCCGGCCCGAATCATATCTTCTCTCGTTACATTTAAAGTAAACTTTTGCGAGTTATAAAAGTCACGATGCAAAGCCGGAGGCAAATGCTCAATGCGATCTACATTCTGCGACCATTCAATCGTCTGCGGATACTGTGGCCCGGCTACAACAAATCTTCGTTCCGAACGCGGTGCAACCTTATTTAGAAGCAATTCGACCGTTGGCTGCCTATCAGTACTAAATGTTCCCAAATAGCCAATTTCCCATTTCTTTTCTTTGTTCTCAGGATAATAAGCTTCAGGGTCGACTGAACAATATAGTGCGCGGGCAGCGGGCGATCCGTAATAGCGCTCGATATGGTCAAGGATCGGTCCGCCTGAAAAGGAAAGATACAAGTCGTATTTGCTAATAAGTGAAGGCGTGATATATTCAAAGTCTCCGCGTTCCAATTTCGCAAGAGTTACAGGCGTATCAATATCGTAAAACGCCTTGATTCCGCTCGCAGTTTTTGTTATCCATTTGCCAACTTCAACGCCTTGTTGTACATACGAGCCTACTATCACTACATCAGCATTTTCAACTTCTGCGGCGTAATCCTGCATGAGTTGCTCATTCGTCTGATAAAGTCTAAGGCTACAAAAATCAGGTTGTGGCATATCCCGATTCGAAGCATAGTATGGAACATCTTTCTCGAGAAAAAGTACATCATGGCCAAGCTTTGAAAGTTCTTTGAGCAATCCGCGATAAGTAGTCGCATGTCCATTTCCCCATGAAGAAGTAACTGATAATCCTATTACTACAAATTTCATAATTGCGGTTTTAAGCCTGCACTTGAGGCGCAGAAAGTGATTTATTGAAGATCGATTGCAGAAGTTGGGCGCGATGACCGTAAGTATGTTCTTCAAGGACTTTTTTATAACCTGCTTCTCCTATTTCGCGAGCACGTTCAGGCGTCAGTTCCGATAGGACTTTCGTTACCTCATCACCGCTTTTTGCTACAAGAATTTCTTTATTCGGTTCGAAGAAGAATTCGATTCCTTCCCAATAATCGGTGATAATACAAGCCCCGGCTCCGGCCGCTTCAAAAACTCTGGTCGCCGGTGAAAATCCGTATTTCGCCATGCTGTCACGGCTTATGTTGAGCACGGCAGTTGGCGTACAATTAAGTGCGTTGTGATCTTTTGTATACACATGTCCGATGTATTCGACATTTTCCGACATCGATTTATCTGCCCAGCCGCTTCCGCCAAGAAGAAATTTGTACTGTGGAAGTTGAGCTGCAGGTTTTAAAAAAAACTCCTCAACCCGGGCTTCACGGTCAGGCAAGCGGTTTCCTAAAAAGGCGAGCGTTCCGTCAAATCGGGCTTCAGGCGCAACAGGGAAATGTGTATCAGTATCGAGCGCATTGTAAATTGGTATGCATTTTTGCGCGCCGTTGCGTTCATACGCATCAATTACAGGTTGTCCGCCACCATAGGTAAGGATATAATCATATAAAGGGACAAGAGCATTAAACGGATCATTGGCGTCATTTTCAATCCGGTCCAACGTCGCAGGAGCATCCACATCCCAAAAAATTACAAGATTATCATCATTTTTCAAGTGGGCAATTTGGAATTCGAGGAAATCATCGAGCGCTCCAACTCCACTTGCTTTTATAATTACATTCGCTGTTGAGGCCTGTTTTAGAAGGCCGTGTAACACGTCTTCGGAGCTTTCATAGACCACAACTTTACAATAATCCGGATCATCTATGTCGCGATGTTGTTGGCGTTCGTAAATATCAGGCTCGTAAAATGTTACCGAATGCCCCATTGCATTGAGTGCTTTTACTATTCCCCGATAATACGTTGCCGCGCCATTCCAGTACGCAGATACGATGCTGGAGCCAAAAAATGCGATGTTAAGTTGTTGATTTTTCATGTTGTAATTGTTTCTGTATCGGATGAACAAGTGCATAATCCATTTCCAATTCTTTAAGTATAGCTTCAAGTTCGTCAACACGATGTGCGCAAGTATGTCGGCCTAATATCGTATTGCGTGCATTTTTTATTAGATTCAGGGTATATTCTTTATCAGATAAGACGTGTTGCAATTGCTGTTTCATCTCTTCTCCATTCTGAACCCGGATGTAATCGGACCCAGCTGTAAACAAATGTTCAGCATCTTCCCAAGGCGAAGAGATGAGTGGGATCCCACATGACATAGCTTCAAAAGGTCTTATGGTTGGAATTCCGGGCAGCCATTTTACATACGGACCTCGTGGAACATGAACGGTCACTTTGTATTTTGCAAAAACTTCAGGAGCTTTATAGTTCGGAAGCCAGCCACCATATGCGATCCCGGCTTCTTTTAAAGCTGCAAGGGCTTCTTCCGGATAGCGAACCCCATACACTTTTGCCTTCAATCCAAGTTCTTTGACAGGTCTAATAAGGAATTCCATCAACTCATTCGTGCGCTCGTTATCGCCCCAATTGCCAATCCATACAAGGTCGCCTTCTTTATCGACATCGGGAATCGGTGCAAATAAATCGGCATCAGCAGCTTCATGCCACGTCCACACTTTATCGATCCATTTCTTGTCGCGATATATCTTTTTGATGACTTCTCCAAAGACAAGCGCACCATCATAGTTGGTGAAATTATATTTCGACATGCTTTCAACCTCTGAAACAGCACGGTGATGAGTGTCGTGGAAAAGGAGCTTATATTCAAATTCCTTTTTGCGTTGTCCGATGGCTTCAACCAGCGCTGCTTCGTTCCATTCGTGCACGATCACAAGATCGGCACCCTGAAGCATTATATCATAATCAGGGGCCTTTGAGTTGTAAAAAGCCGAGGTTAACGTTGGATAATATTTTTGGAATTCAGCGAGTTTATCGTTGCCATGATCATTAATAAGATTGCTGAGGCTCCATCCATTCTCAGGTTCCCAAATATGAACGTCATGCCCTCTTTGCAGCAGCTCTTTGACGGTACCACGAAGAAAGTGTGCGTTGCCATGATTCCAGTCGGAGTACAAAGAGTGATAAAATAAAACTATTTTCATGTTTTTTTTTGATAAGTTGGTTGTAACAATTGATTATAAACTGCCATATATTTTTCCGCCGTCAGTTCCTTATTATATAATTTGGCCCGTTCCGATGCTTTTACCATCATGATTTGACGCAAAACCTTATCCTCAATCAACCTATTAAGTACGGATAAATACTCATCTTCATTATTCGGATCGAAATACAAAGCTGCATCGGCCCATATTTCCCTAAACGTTCCAATATCACTAAGTACTAATGCGCAACCTGAATTTGCGGCCTCCAAAACTGCAAGTCCGAACGGTTCATATTTTGCCGGTGATGTGAAAATGGCGGCTTTCGACATCATATTGAGCATTTGGCCTCTGTCCAGATTTCCGATAAATTGCGCGTTATATTTTTGTTCGGCTGTTTCCAAGTCGGGATGTTTATTATCTCCTGCGACATAAAGTGGCCAGACCAGTTTTTCGGCAAGACCAGACAACAGTTTTATATTCTTAGCCTCATCCCATACGCGCCCGGCGCTGAAGATAAAAGATTGCTTTACATTTGAAGAATCATTTTTTAATTCTGTTCCATTGTAAATAACCTTTACGGATGAAAAAGCACCGTGAATATCCTGGGCATCTTCTAATATGGCGCGTGAAGGTGCTATAACAATATCAGAATTACGCAGAGCGGATGCAACAACTTCTATATAATAATTCCACTCCGTCGGCGCTTCATCGCCTTTAACTGCTTTCCACCAGGTTCCAACATCAGAGTGAAAAACAGTTACAACCTTGCAGTCCCACTTGCGGCCAAAGTCCATAAAATTATTGAAATGCAACAATTGTGGTTTCACCTTTTCAATGATTTCACTTAGCCATTTTTTCGCAAGCTCAACTTCATTCCAGGGATCTTGCATCCACTCTAATTTATAAGCACTTTCATAGAGCTTTACGTTCGAAAGCTTCCGAATTTGCTTGTGTTGCTGCTGATTCAGAAGCTTTCCCATCGTTGCCAGATGAACTTCAACATTGTGTTGCTGCAGCACTTCACACAAATCGACCGCGTATGTCCAGACGCCGCCAACTGTATCCGCAGTCATGACAATTTTAAGTGGCTCTTCCATATATTCGGTCGATCACTTCGGCAGTTTTAATAAATTCTGTAGCGGTTTGTTCGTCGTAGGCAGCACCATTCAATACCTTTTCGGCCCAAACCACGCCGGCTCGTCCGCTCCAATCATCAGGTGGTGAAACCAGAATCTCGGTTTGTGTTCCACTATATTTTTCTGCAACAAAGTCATAGAAAGAGCCGTTGGTGTTTTTAAACGCTGCACCTCCATTTGTGCCGTAGAATTTTGCTTCAATTACAGCATCCTTTCCTGCAGAAACATGCCACGAACATTCCAATCCGATTGATGTTCCTGCATCGGTCATCATTGCAACTTTGGCAAAATCTTCAACATTTTCATTATTGGCTTCAAGCCGTATGCCTTTGCTGAAAAGATGGCTTTGTACATCTGTAATTCCCGGAAAACCGAGGCTCCACATTGCAAGATCGACCAAATGTATTCCGAGGTCCATCACGCATCCGCCACCAGAACGTTTGATGTCAAAGAACCACTCCTTATCTGGTCCGTATGCGTTATGAAAGGTTAGATCAACAGCGTAAATTTTACCAATTTGGCCGCTGCTCACTACATCATAGACGGCTTTAAAAGCTGCTGTGTGTCGATACGAAAGGTCAACTGCAAGTAGTTTGTTGGCTTTTCTCGATGCATCAACAACATCACGGACTTCATCCGCCGTGCGTCCCAAAGGTTTCTGGCAGAAAACCGCTTTTCCCGCTTCAAGTGCGGCAATTGACTGCTGCGCATGGAGCGCGCTAGGTGTCGCGATTACAATTCCATCCAGATCAACATCATTGAAAAAATCCTCAGGATTTGATTTGATTTTAGCATCAGGTGCCGATTTCAGGGCAGCATTGGCGTTTTCTTCAAATGGTTCAAACACTGATGCGGCAGAAGCTCTGCCGCTTCGAAGTAAAACTTCCATTCGGTTGCGGCCAATCCATCCCACGCCGATGAATCCAAGTGCTAATTTTTTTGTATCCTGTTGCAGGTCAGTCACTATCATTTAGTGTTCAAAATTAAAGCTTTTATATATCCGTCAGGACGATTGGTCAGATGTTCAAATGCAGATTGCGTTTTATCCAATGAAAAAGTATGTGTAAAAAGTGGAAATGGATCCATCCTATTCTCTGCTATAGCATCAATTGCATTGCGGATTCCTTGAATATATTGCTGTGGATCACGTTCGTGCGCATTAATAAGGTCTATGCCGCGCCAGTTAAGCATTTGCATATTGATATTTCGCATTCCATCTTGATGAAATCCCGCTACGATTAACTTCCCGCGCTCGGCAGTCAGTTCAATTGAAAGGTTCAGCGGCCACTCTTTACCTGTGACTTCGATCACCCGATCGCAAAGTTTTCCATTCGTCAACCCGGCGATTTTTTCAATGATCCGGTAATGATCGTCCATTTCAACTACTTGGTCTGCACCGGCTTTCGTCGCAGTCTCTAGTGAAAAGCTTCTCCGTGATATAGCAATAACATTGGCACCGGCTGATTTTGCGAGCTGAATCAATAAAACTCCCAGAAAACCCGCACCGACTATTGCTACTGTTTGTCCGGTATGAATATCACAACGGTCAAAAATGTTCATTGCACAGCCAAGAGGTTCGCCCGGAAAAGGTTTTCCATCTAAAAAAGAAGGAAGTATTACGACCTCGTCTGCTTTAGCTACGTCATATTCTGCATAGGCGTTGTATGACAGGCATGAAACACGGTCGCCAACTTCAATTCCGCTGACTCCTGCTCCTACCGCATCAATAGTTCCCCAGCCTTCATGTCCGGGATTTCCGGCAGAAATCGGATAGCTGAACCAGTCGCGGCCTTGCCATACGGGAATATTTGACGCACAAACTCCGGAACCTTCGAGTTTAATTCTGACTTCACCTTCAGCGGGTTCAGGTTTAGCAACTGTTCGGACTTCAACTTTTCCCGGCGCAACAAGAACTGCCGCTTTATTTGTATTCGTTATTGTCGCAGTTGTTTTTGCTGCATCTGAAAGCAATGCTGTATCCATCATATTGCAATTGCTTTAGAATTTGAATTGTTCTCTGGAAGTTCAATTCCGCGTGATTCACAAAGCCATTCCATCAATGCCTCAACTCCTTCAGTAACTGAATACTTTGGTTTCCAGCCTGTTGCTTTATGGAATTTAGTCGTATCGGAAACATAATATTGCTGGTCGCCTGTTCGCCAATCCTCGAAAGAAATATCCATTGACTTACCAGTTTTTTCCTTCATAATATCGAGGATTTCCACAAGGCTGATCGTGTTCTCTGGCCCGCCGCCAATATTGTACGCATTTCCTGAGATTTTGTCGATGTTCTTCTGCGCGAGCATAAAAGCATTGACAAGATCGTCAACAAATAAAATGTCGCGTACCTGTTTTCCATTTCCATATATAGTAATTGGCTTATCTTCGAGTGCGCGGATCAGGAAATGCGCAACCCAGCCTTGGTCTTCGGTACCGAATTGATGCGGCCCGTAAATACAGCTCATTCTGAAAACTGCAGTTTTTAATCCGTATGAACGTGAATAATCCAGTACATATTGGTCGGCAGCGCCTTTTGAACAACCATACGGACTATGAAAATCGAGTGGCCGACTCTCATCGATCCCACGGTTTTTGAAGTATTCACTTTCAGGATAATATCTGGTTTCATTTGTTTTCAGGCCGAGGTCCATCAAATCTCCATAAACTTTATTAGTCGAAGTGAACACTAAAGGTGGCTGGTTTGGTGAGTTCCGAATGGCTTCAAGTAGATTAAACGTACCTTGAATATTGACCTCAAAATCATGTGTGGGATTTGTCAGCGACGACGTAACGGCTACCTGTGCAGAGAAGTGAAATACCTGGTCGGCATTCTTGACACATTCTTCCAGGATACGCTTTTCACGGATGTCGGCAATCTGGATAATTAAACGATCTCCATATTCTTGCTGCAACCATTGTAAATTTTGCTCGACACCAGCCCGCGAAAGATTGTCGTAAATCATAACGCGCCTGCCTTCGCTGAGCAACCTGCTTGCCAGATTTGTCCCAACGAATCCGGCACCGCCTGTAATCAAGGTATATTTATCATCTCTTGTAATTTCGTATTGCTTTTCGATATAATCGTGTTTGCTGATGTTGTCCATGCCTTCTTTTGCCAATAATTTATATAATAACTTCTCTGTTCCATCGTGCTTCTTCATTCCGAAGTAGTATTCACGGTCATCAAGATGAAAACCTGCTACTGTTGGATATTGCGGATTCAAATCTCTGAGCCCATACCAATAGATCCTGTCGGCATTCGTGTTGATGACCTTTTTAAACTCTTCCCATTGCTTGACCTCATCGCCTTGCCAAGTTGAAAATCCTGATTCCGAGATCCAAAGTTCCTTTTTAAGATTATTCCGCTCAAGAACCTCACGCACCGAGTTTAAATGATGTTCCCAACCCGACCATTGCTGATCAAAAACTTCAGGAAATCCGTGAACGCCAATCGCGTCGATACATTTGAGCGCTCCTTTCTCGGCCATGGTTTGAAGCCAGTTGGGATCGATCGGGCTCATTCCGCCAAGCAATGTTCTCTTGCCGCGATGTTGTGCCCAATACGCTGCATTTCCAATCATTTCAGCAAACTTATTCCACGAATAATCCAGTGTGAAATCATACTCGACTATATTATTGGGCTCGTTCCAAAGTTCTACCCAATCAAAGTATTCACCGTAACGCGTGATCATAACATCAATAAAATCAGCGTAAGCTTTTAGATTTCTTGGTGGCGACGAAACGCGTTCCACTTCTCCAAAAGACGGTGGCGTATATAAGAAACACGGTAAGATCTCCATCTGTTCAGAAAGCTCAGGGAACAGCCAATCATACCATTCAGGCGAGCCTTCTACATGCCATTCAGCCCACGAAACTCCCGTACGTATCCTGTTGATACCCAACTTTTTAAAATCCGCCATTGCCTGCCGGACTTCATCATATTGGCCTGGCCTGAACCATTCTACGATTCCAACATTGGAATAATCAGAATTTGCTGTGAATCTTTTCATAAGCTGCTGTTATACGGTTAAGCCTCGAGATGCGAGTTCTTCTGTTGCTTTGCTGACGCTGTCAACTGCGATTTGTCCTTCAAGCCATTGTGCTAGTTCGGTCAATCCTTCCTCGAAATTGACCTGCGGTTCATAACCAAGGATCGCTTTTGCTTTTGAAAGATCCGCAAAGCAATGACGGATATCACCCACCCGGTATTTTGCAGTGGTTTGTGCAGCGATATCTTTGCCCATGACTTTACTTAATTTATCAGCTATTTCACGTATTGTGTATTGATTGCCGCTTCCGATATTGAACACTTCACCATCAGCTTCTGGAGTTTCAAGTGCCAATCGACACGCACGTGCAACATCTTTTACATGAACAAAGTCCCTTTTCTGGAGTCCGTCCTCAAAAATAAGCGGCGGATTATCGTTCAGTAAACGAGATGCGAAGATCGCAAGCACACCTGTATAAGGATTTGATAATGCCTGTCTTGTGCCATAAACATTAAAGAATCGCAATGCAATTGTTGGGATGTTATACGCTTTTCCAGTTATGAGACAAAGACGTTCCTGATCATATTTTGATAATGCGTAGACTGAAGAAAGATTTGGTTTTTTCTCTTCAGGTGTCGCCAATGGAGTAAAAGCAACGTTATTTTCACCGTACATTTCCCAATCCTGATTGCGTAGATTGGATAATTGACGCTCGCACTCCTGAACCAGATTTCCTGTTTCGTCTTTGTATAGTCCTTCGCCGTAAATGCTCATGCTTGAGGCGACAACCAATTTACTAACAGGATTTTCCGTGAGTGCTTCCAGTAAAACGGCGGTCCCGACATTGTTCACATCCGTATAATCTTTAATTTGATACATGCTTTGTCCCACTCCGACCATTGCAGCGAAATGAAAGACGGCATCGACTTCCCGGAGTGCTTCAACAACTTTTGCTTTGTCGCGCACATCGCCAATTATCAGTTCAACTTTAGAATTTAGGTATTCCGGCCGTCCTGCAGAAGGTCCGTGTACCTGTTCAGAAAGGTTGTCCAAGGCCCTGACTTCATAGCCTCTTTCGATTAATTCATCCGCAAGATGCGATCCTATAAATCCGGCACCTCCGGTAATCAGTACTCTTTTTTTCATTTTGTTGGTTTTAAAAAGATTGTCCGGCTGGACGTGTTATTATTTTATTTATTGCTGCAGATCCTGTTTTGCTTAATGCATAAAGCACATCGTCGGCAACATCATTGGCTGAAATTGCGCCCATTCCAATTGATTCTATGCTGTCTGAACCCGAAATCTGATACTCAAAAAACTTTGTATCCGTAATGCCCGCTGCGATAACCGTAACTTTTATATCAGGCGCGGTCTCAAGACGTAGTGTTTCGGCAATCATTTCCAGCGCCGCTTTGGAGGCGCTGTAAACACCTCCGTATTGATAAGGCTGCATTGCAGATACGGACGAAATGAAAATCACGTGTCCGCTTTTTTGTTCCTGCATCGGTGGCACAAAAGCACGGATGCATCTCAATGGTGCAAGCAGGTTCAGCCTGATTATATTTTCCCATTTACCAGGATCTCCTTCTGTAAGGCGTTCGTGAATTCCTTGTCCGGCATTTAAAATAACAACACTTGGTAATCCAACATTTTCCGAAAACCATTCAAAAAGAGAATCGATTTCATTTCCTTCGCGAACGTCGCACTTGCGATAAATTACCTCCGGAAATTCTTGTTCTGGCGTAAGAATATCGGCGTTGATAACTGTATAATTGTTTTTCGAAAGCCGGCTGCAAATTGCTGATCCAATTCCATTCGATCCACCAGTTACTAATGCAATACGTTTCGATCCGTGGTTCGCCATCTTCTATTTATTATATCCTATTTCGTTCGGCAACAGAAGAATAACCTTACAATCATCAGCTATATTGAGCAGCATCATAATAATTATTATAAGTTCTCTTACAAATTTATTATACGACCCAATGATAGTTTTACATAATTTGTATCAAAATTTGCACAATCGCCAAGCGGTATAATTTGAGCATGTTCATGAAGGTTATAGCCATAAAAAAAGACAGCCGAAGCTGTCTTAAGAGTATCATATTAAGCGATTACTTAACCATTGTCAATTTGGTATTGTGTTTTTCACATTCGCGCTCATAGACTTCTTTTCTAAGGCCACTGCTAGAGAAGCGGTGATCTCTTTTGTTGTAGTACAGTTCAATACCTTTTTCCTCGCAATAAGCTCTGCCTGTAAAATTCTTGCTTTTATATTCGTCACCGATTATCCTGACATGAACAGTAAAAGACTTCAGAATGTCTTCTAGATCCTGTTCAGTCGCGTAAGGAACAATCTCATCAACGAATTTGCATCCTTTCAATTGAATGTAACGTTCTACAACGGATTGTGTCGGCATATTCTTTTCAGGACGGTCGATGGTAGGATCTGTTTGTAATCCGACGATTAAGTAATCACACACTTCTTTTGCGTCTTCCAACATCTTAATATGACCCGCATGCAGCAAATCGAAAGCGCTGAATGTGATTCCTATTCTTGTAGTTTCTTTGTTCATAGTGTAATGGTTTTAAAGTGAATGATAGGGCTCCGCTGAAACAGGGAACCGGACTACAAAGATGCCTTACAAAAAAATAAAAATTGTTATATAATTTGTAGTCGCTATTGCACGATTTCTAGCCAATAAGCGTTTTAGCTAATTATCAGCAGGTAAAATGGCAACAAATTAAAATGATACAAGGATTGACAGAAATTGTATAAACAGAAATTTGCCGAAATATCTAAAATTTGTAAGTGGATACCAACAAATTTAAGTTAAACAGAAAACGCTCTCCATCTCCTTTTTCTTTTCTTAGATTTTTTGGCCCGTAAACCTAAAATCATACTTATCATGGAAAAGATTAAAAGCAACGACAAACAAAAATCATTTAATAACCTCAACACCAGTAGCGGATCATCCGAAAGAGAAAGCTATGACATGGTGGTCTTTTGTCACTTGAGATGGGAATTTGTGTACCAAAGACCGCAACATATCATCAGCCGCATGTCAAAAGAAATGAAGATTCTTCTTATTGAAGAACCAATCCATCATAATGAAGAAGATCGCAATACAGGTGAACTTGTTGTTGTCCATGACAATCTGCACATACTAAAGCCACGAACAACATCGATTAAAGAAATCAAAAATATCTTACCTCAATATATCAGCAGCAAAAACATCCAGATCGGATGGTTTTATTCACCCTCATTTGTATCATTATTGCCTTTCTTCGATTTTGATACCACAGTTTACGATTGTATGGATGAACTTACTTTGTTCAAAGGTGCACCTATAGAATTATTGGAGCAGGAGAAATATTTGATCGCAAATGCCGATATCATTTTCACTGGCGGGAAATCATTATATGAGTCCAAGAAAAAACTTCATAAAAATGTTTATTGCTTCCCAAGTTCGGTTGATCAGGAGCATTTTGCAAAAGCACTCAATGGTGTTGCGATTCCGGAAGATATCGCAGGCATACCAGCTCCAATAGTAGGATACTTTGGTGTAATCGACGAGCGTTTGGACCTTGACCTCCTAGACCAGACTGCCCAAATGAATCCTGAAGTATCCTTTGTAATGATCGGTCCATTGGCAAAAATTAGTGATGAAGATCTTCCACGTCAGAAGAACATTCATTTTCTTGGGATGAAATCATACACGGAACTGCCAAGTTACCTAAAGGCATTTTCGGTTGCAATGATGCCGTTTGCACTTAATGATGCTACAAAATTTATCAGTCCGACTAAAACTCTTGAATATATCGCTGCAGGAAAACCAATTATTTCTACCGCAATTAAGGATGTTGTACGTGATTACGATCATTGTGTATCTATTGTTTCAACTGCGGACGAATTCTCTGAAGCTATCAATACAATACTTCAAAAACCACTAAATCTCTCGTTGTCGAAGGACTACAAAGAAATTTTGGAGAGAACTTCATGGGACAATACGGCAAGCAAAATGTCTCTTCTTATCAGCAAAACTGCGGCAATATGAAAAATAAGGATATCGTAATCATTGGAGCAGGAATCTCCGGAGCAGTCCTCGCCCAGCATTATGCGGCTATTGGTAAAAAAGTTTTAATAATTGAAAAACGTGATCATATTGCGGGAAATTGCTACGATTATATTGATGATAACGGAATATTAGTATCAAAATATGGCGCGCACCTGTTTCATACAAATGAGGAAGATGTTTGGGAATATGTAAACCGATTTTCGGAATGGTATCCTTGGGAACATAAAGTAATCGCACGTGTCGACGAAAAACTGGTTCCGATTCCCGTTAATATTACTACTGTAAATGAATTGTTTGGACAGAATCTTCAAACTGAAGAGCAAATGAAGAATTGGCTCGAGCAAAACAGGGTTCCCATCGATCAGCCGAAAGATGGCCGCGAGGCTGTAATCAGTAAAGTGGGTAATGAACTCTATGAAAAGATGTTCCGTCATTATACCAAAAAGCAATGGGATAAGTATCCAGAGGAATTGCATGCGTCTGTTCTGGAAAGGATCCCGGTACGTACGAATTTCGACGACAGATACTTCTCGGATAAATATCAGGCATTGCCAAAAGGCGGCTATACACAACTGTTCGTAAATATATTGGATCATCCAAATATCGAAGTCATGCTCAACACCGACTTCTTTGATGTAAAAGATATGTTAGAAGGTTATGAAAAACTATTTTACACAGGTCCGGTTGACAGATATTTCGACTTCAAGCACAGCCTTGTTGAGAAATTGGAATACCGTTCGATCAACTTTGTATCGGAGACCGTGGATGCGGAGTTCTTTCAGGAGAATTCTGTGGTAAATTATCCGGGCACGGAAGTAGACTTTACACGAATTGTTGAATACAAACATTTTGGAAACCAACAATCTGAAAAGACCACTATTGTAAGGGAATATACAGTTGATGAAGGTGAGCCTTATTATCCGGTTCCAAACACACGTAACACAGAGATTTACGAAAAGTATAAAACCGAAGCAGAATCATTGACCAACGTGTATTTTGTTGGGCGTCTTGCCAACTATAAGTACTTCAACATGGACCAGGCATTCAAAAATGCGATGGAATTGTTCTATGAATTGGAGAAACTTACGATAGCAAAAGAAGCCAGCTTACTAACTAATGAATCATTGTAGATATATCTATATAACTACTGAAAACAACTAACTAACTTAAATAGAAAATGGCCATCAGCTTATGTTGTTGGCCATTTTTGTGTGTTGAGAATATCGCAAGACTGTTAATCTAGCGGCCATAATTTATATATAGTGACGGCTGCCAATGCAAAGATGATGTGAGCAAAGAACAGCTGCTGGTAATATTCGCGGTACTTCACTCTTGGTGCATGGTTCGGAATTGAAAATAGGAACATCCATCCTACAACGCCTATGATCCCGCTGGCGATACCAAGTAGAATTCCGCTGAACCACGTTGCGTCTACATAGCCTGTGTGCCATAACCGGTCGTATGCGATTACAAACAACAGTCCGACGAGATAATGTATCAGCCAGCCAAGAACAGTTTGGACCGACGAGTTGAAATGGAGCTTTGTCATCTCCATAATCTTCTTCAAAAGCACAGGTTCTTTATATAATGCATTGAACTTTTCTGATAGGTAATAGCTGAACATCGTCATCAATGAAGTGGCGACTAAGGTGGCAAGCAGTATGCGTAGTATATCCATTGTATTTCAATTAAAGATTAAAGATGGGAAATTTTCTGTTTACGAACCTACTATTTTAGTCAATTTTAGATTAAGATTTTGTGAAGTGAAATAGTACAAAGATTTGTAACAATTGTATAAAAAAAGCTGCGGGTCGAGGGGTTAATTTTGACTACTATTAATTTAATATTTTAATTATGAAAAAATCAAATCAACTGAAAAGTGTGCTATTTGCTTTAGCTCTTGCAGTAGGTACGTTGACTTCTTGTAAAGACAACAATGCGAACACAGAAGGAACAGACACTGAAACAACAACAGACACGTATTCAACAGACACTGATCAGTCAGGAACTGACATGGGAACTGGAACTGCAACAGACACTACAGGAATGGGTGGAACTGGCGGAACTGGGTCTGGAACAGGCGGAACTGGAACTGGTGGAGGAACTACCGGCAGCGGTAGCGGAATGGGTACCGGAACTGGTGGTACTGGTTCAGGAACAGGATCTGGTACTGGTAGCGGAACTACTGGTGGTGGAACTGGAACTGGTGGAACTGGTACAACTACAACACCGTAATACAACTTAAGCACTCTTTAGATTATTGGTTAAACTATTTTTGCTTAAGAAATCCCTGCATTCGTGCGGGGATTTTTAATGAATATCACTTTGTAATTTTAAATTTATGTTAGACTGGAGAGAGGTTTTACTGCGCCTTTTACTTGCTGCGCTATTTGGCGCTGTTGTTGGGCTCGAGCGTGAACGAAAAGAATGGGCCGCGGGAGCCGGAATGCGGACGCATATGATGGTGTGCCTTGGTGCCTGTTTGGCTATGATGGTATCGTCATTTGGATTTATGGACATTATTAATCATCCGCATGTGAGTCTGGATCCATCCAGGGTTGCGGCGCAGGTTGTAAGCGGGATCGGATTTTTGGGTGCAGGTACGATACTATTCCTAAAACCAGCTACAGTAAAAGGGCTTACAACAGCTTCAGGATTGTGGACCATTGCTGCTATCGGATTGGCTACGGGAGGCGGAATGTATTTTGCTGCATCGGCGGCGACTGTATTGGCCCTGGTTATCCTTTGGGGAATGCAGGTTGTACAGATGAAGTTAATGATGAAGTCGGCGAAACGATGCCTTGTGGTTACTACTTCTAACAAAGATGCAACAAATGACCTTTTAAATATGGTATGGGCTGCGCCGTTACTGGAGGTTTCGGCAGTAAATGTTGAAGGCGCGACCGCGGGGTTCTGCATCGAAATTTCTTTTGCCACTGTCGATAAAAAAGCGATGGCAACGCTTATAAGTGATTTACAAGGGTTGCCATCGGTATTGGAGATTACGTGGAGGTAGAGCTCGCTAAGCTATTTCAGAGAGATACGGTTGTTTCACAGAGATACACAAAATTTCACAGAGTAACTCAGAGAATTTTATAGCGAATTGCTCCTACTCTAAATGAAGGTTCTGATATAGCTTCGCTACGTTCGCATTCGGTCTGGGTGATATTGACATTGCTATTCCTATTGTTTAATCGGCTCCACGACATCTTTATTGCGGGTTCCCTCTGGGTTTGTGCCATTTGGTTTGACGGGAACGGGATTGGTGCTTCGATTTAGGGAATCACTGACGAAGATCCTGGTGCTGCTTCGGGTATCGGTTACGGTGTCGCGGGTATCGCTCTTCCTCTTCTTCTTGACAACGCGCTCTGACTTCTTGGATACTGTTGTAGTTGTGTTGCTGTAGGTTGTATCTTGCGCTGACGCAATTCCGAAAATTAAAAAGGCACCTACTGTTATTGCTAATCGTTTCATAGTGTATGTTTTATACTTAAAGATAGGTTTTTCCTGTTGGGGAGCGGGTATTGTTAGGAAAAAATTAGTATCGGCTGGGAGGTTTGAAGTAGAATTTTATGATCTAAAGATAGGGAATTTGAAGATTGAGGATACAGAAAATAGAATACGAATAGGAATGGCAGCACTGATCGGAGGAATCGGTTGCTGCCATTTTTGGTGTTGGATTTTATTTGAAGACAGCACCTGTGTTGTCACTTGTGAGGTCAATTTGCAGGCAGGTGCCTGTGCTGAACTTGCAGGAGCTTGTGCAGATCGTGCAGAAGCGAGTTCAATCCTTGCAGGAGCAATTGCAAATCGTGCAGGAGGAATTGCCGGACGAACAGGACGGATTGCAAGACGAGCAGGTTCAAGCGAGAAACTTGCAGGAACGTGTGCAATACTTACATGAGCGTCTGCAATACTCACAGGAGCGTCTGCAATACTTGCTGGAGCCAGAGCTGCAAATCGATTTCATCAAAGGATCTTTTGACCTTACGGCAGTCTTGCTCCGTAACGTACTACCCGACTTTTCTGAACTTAATTTCCCTTAGCTGCGCGTATTGCGGGCTTTTTGCTCCAAACAGCGATTTTACGTATTGCTTTACTTCTGTGGTAACATCTACTACGCCGGTGTCGGCCATGTAAAGTGTGCTATCGCGGCTTATGCGGGAGTTTGTGATGGCGACATAAGCGTTTGTGACAGCGGTATTTTTTGCAATCAAATCGGCTTTTTTGGCGTTGAGCGTGGCGATCTTAAGATCATTTTCGTTTGGTGCGTACGATGGCTCGGAGGCGAGAATTCCGATTATCGACGCAAAGTGTTCTATCTGCTGGTCGTATGATCGCTGGCTAACGCTTATTGTTGCGGGCGCTGGAGCGTTGGGATCAGCCGATGTTTGAGCGGGAGACGATGCGCGGTGGCCCTGTAGCTTCCTGTGGAATCCTTTAATATCTGCGATTTTTGCCGGAATGGCATCGGTTGCTTCGAGTGCGTTGACCAACCGTGTCGATAATGCCCGGATTCCGCTGAATGCCAACTGGCGATCATTGACCACATTGTTGTAGAGTATGTTCTTTGCGGCAACGTCACTGATCTTCGCGATTGAGGTTGTGCGCATGGTGTTTAATGCCGGCAGCTTCAAAATCGCTTTTGTGGGATTGTAAGGCGCGCCGTAGCCTGTTAATACTGCAATGAAATCTTCCAGATTAGCAACGTTCTTTGCATGTCCGGTTTCTGATGTAGAGGCCATAATGTTTTGGTTTAAGTTGTTAATAACGAGTTAAAAATAGTAAAATTTTTGAAATGGAGGTGTTGAGGGTGAGAAAGTTAGAATATTTTTCCCTATAATTTGTTCTTTTTGGCATTGCCCCAAAAAGAACCAAAAAGGTCTAGCCCTGGATCTCTGGCTTCGCCCAGTTCGCGAGCTCGGTCGACGACCCATTTATCCTCACCTCGGAACAAAGCGAACTGCTCACGCGCCTTTATTTTTCTGGAATTCGCGAATCTTCGATTTCGGTTCGCTCAAACACCGTTTTGTTTCTGCTCATTAAGGATCTGGATGGCCAGCGCGCCTCCTGGCCCCGTCGCTAAAATAGTCCGCTGGACTATTTTTTTACGCTCGGTCCTGAAGTCCTATGAACGGAAAAAGCTGCCGGAGGTTGTCAGGAATGGGTTGTTTACGTTAGTGATTTTAGTAGTTTGTGAGGAGTACGGAGACGGAGACGAAAAAAATGTTATGGACTGTGTCAAAAAGAAGTGTACAACTTGAAAAATGGATTGTTCCTTTATATCAACCAGCGACCTTAGAACAATGCAGAACCTAGCAGAACAATGATTAAAACTACTAGCCCAAATAGCGCCATACCAAACATATAGTTCAAATATTTTTCAAAGCCGCTTTCTGGTTTTGGGGTAGTTTTCATCGATAATTTTTAAGATAACAATATAAAAAAAATAAACCTGTCGGAGACAGGTTTATTTTATTAGAAATTATCTTCACTAATTGTATTACTTTAATCAAATGAACCTCTCCTCTAACTCCCAAAAAATAATCTTCCAAATCACTCACCCAGAAACTAAACTCGGTGACCTGCGAAACATTGCAAAGGAAATCAAGAAGGACCATGGATTGGCAGAAGAGCTATGGGCGACGGGAAACTTATACCCGCGGCTGATGGCGATCCTGATCCTAGATAAAAAGGAACTTACTTCGGAAACGGCTGATCATTTCTTTGAGGATATAGAGACGCATCCAATGGAAGAGCGGACTCAACTTGCCGATTGGCTCATGGCCAACCAGCTTATGAAGGATAAGAAAACCGTTGCGATGATGCTGTCTTGGGAGAACAGTCCGTCAGCGATCAAGAGGCGTATCTTCTGGTACTATCAGGGACGGTTGCGTTGGACAGGGCAAACTCCGCCTGATAACACAACCGAACTGCTTTCTGCCATCAAATCAAAAATGCTTAACGAAGAGCCCGAGGTTCAATGGGCGATGAACTTTACTGCAGGCTGGATCGGAATCTGGGATGAGAATTTTCGGGAACAATGCATTCACATTGGAAAAGAACTGGGACTTTACAAAGATGAAGTCGTGATGAAAAACTGTTCTCCGAACTACTTGCCTGAATTTATCAGGACTGAGGTAGAAAAACGGAAAATGTAACCGCACCAGGAATGGCTTCCATCTGCCTGACAGCACCTGCGGAAGGTAAGACGTAAATCCGTATTATTGCAGAGCAGCAGTTTAACTAAAATAAAAGCGATGGAAGACCAAGCAAAAACAACCGACTCAATTTCAGCCGATGCAACTCCAAAAGTAATGGGAATCGGTGGAATCTTCTTTTTTTCTGATAATCCGAAAAATACCAGGGAATGGTATGCAAAGAACCTCGGACTCGAAATTACTCCGTGGGGTTCATCGAGTTTTGAATCGCGCGACATCGACAATCCGGAAGAGATCAACATGCTTCAATGGAATCCGTTCAAGACTGGAGACGAGTACTTTGCCCCGTCCAAAAAAGAGTTTATGATCAATTACCGCGTCCGAAATATTGAAGGGCTTGTCGAGCAACTCAGGGAAAATGGGGTTACAATTGTAGATGATATTGCTACGTACGATTATGGAAAGTTTATCCATATCATGGATGCGGAAGGAAATAAGATCGAGTTGTGGGAACCTTAGTTTAGTAGGCAGTCGCAGTCGCAGTACTCAGTTGCAGTACTCAGTCGCAGTATTCGGTCGCAGTGTTCAGTTGCAGTGTTCAGTTGCAGTGTTCAGTTGCACAACAAAAGTTCCAATTCAAAAAACAGCCACTCTTGGTTCGCCTTAAGGCTTGGAATTGGATTCTGGAATTTTGGTTTGGAATATAAACTTTTGCTCAATAATTTTCACATTAGGTGGTTGTTAAGATAATAATTCTATTTTAGCCGAAATTTTAACAAAACCAACATGAAGAAACTTATTCTTGCTCTTGCGTTGTCAGTAACACTATTCTCCTGCTCTTCAGACGAAGGCGACGTCCCGGGACCTGACCCGATCGCTGACTTTGCGATGACTGCAAAACTGAACGGAACTACTTTCCAGGCCAACAATCCTTTTAATGGCAGCCAATTTTCAAACACCAACATCTACGACTATTATCCGATGGAAGATTTCGTCCTGCTACAAGGACGGCAAGGTGGTATTTTAGGAAATCCTGAGATCAACCTTTGGCTGAAACGAAGCGATATCGCGCTTGGGACTTATCCAATTGGTGAGGAAACTTATGATACTCCGCCTTCGCACCATATCGATCTGATCGACAATTTGACGGACGGATTTGAGACCACAGCCGGAGGATCTGTTACAATCACTGAAGTCAACACTACTACAAAAATCGTAAAAGGTACTTTTCAATTCACAACCTTGCAAGATGCTGATTCTCCTGAAATACCGCCTTTCAATGTTACGGAAGGAAATTTCAGGTACGTTTACGAATAGACTAATTATGTTCAGATATAAAAGCCGGTTATTACAGCCGGCTTTTTTGTTGCGTGATGTTCAGCATCAGCGGGCATTAAAGCTGCTTTTGGAAGAAAATTTCTACGTTTCAATAGCATTATTTGAGTCGGTCTGCCAAGGTGTCGCAAATACCGGCCATCGCGTGTATTTTTTTTCGGTTTTGAAGGAAACTTTATATGTATTTCTTTTATGAGGTTGCCAGACTTGCCTAACTTTGGCTTTTACACTTAAGTATTATGCCCACAGCCAAGAAGGCCTCGCCTGCACATCAAATACAAGATTTTCCAATAGTCGGAATCGGCGCATCGGCCGGCGGACTCGACGCATTTCAGAAATTACTCAAAGCTATCGACGAGAAATCAGGGATGGCATTCGTCCTTGTACAACACCTTTCGCCTGATCACGATAGCCATCTGCCAGAAATATTAAAAAGGTGGACAACTATCCCGGTACATGAAATTACTGATGATATCAACCTTGCTCCCGATAACATCTATATCATCCCACAAAATAAAATACTGACTGCCGATGATGGCGTCTTAAAACTTGCTCCACGCGATCTGGCCGACAAAAAAAATCGTCCAATCGATGTGTTCTTTAAGTCGCTTGCTGAAGTCCATAAAAGCTTTGCATTGGGTGTCGTTTTATCAGGAAGTGGATTTGATGGAACCGAAGGACTAAAGGCTATTAGAGAGTATGGCGGAGTCACCTACGCGCAAACTCCTGAAACAGCGGCTTACGATTCGATGCCGCTTAATGCTATCAGTGCGGAGGCAGCCGACTTTGTTCTCGCGGCTGAGGACATTCCGCAGCATCTTGTACACATGCAGAGTGCGTACAGGCTCAATCATGCTTACCCAGATGACCTGGAACTGGATCGTGGTGATGAGGATGTTTTTAAACAGATCTTGCGTGTCCTGAAATTACGGACAGGAAATGATTTCGCTCATTACAAACAACCTACATTACGCAGGCGCATCGCACGGCGGATGGTCGCTACAAATCACGAGGAACCGGAACTATATTTAAAATTCTTACGTGTAAACAAGGAGGAACAAGACCTATTGTTCAACGATGTGCTGATTCCTGTGAGTTATTTTTTTCGCGACAGCGATACTTTTAATATACTGCCTGAGAAAGTTTTCCCGCTTCTGCTCGAACAAAGGTCGGCAGAGACAAATCTGCGGATCTGGATCGCGGGATGTTCGACCGGTGAAGAAGCGTACTCCCTTGCCATCGCGCTCCATGAGTTCTTATCGATAAATTCACCCGGAACCAAAGTGCAGCTATTCGCGTCGGATATATCAGAAAAAAATGTTTCACGCGCCCGACTGGCAAAATACCGCAAAGAAGAAGTCCAAAACATATCGGATGAACGGCTTAACAAATATTTTGTAAAGGCAGAAGGCGGCTATGTTGTAAGCAAGGCGATCCGCGATATGTGCGTTTTTGCCGTGCACAATTTCCTCAAGGATCCGCCATTTGCAAAAATGGATATGATCTCGTGCCGCAACGTTTTGATCTATTTTGATTCGTTGCTTCAGAAAAAGGCGATGACCACTTTTCATTATTCGTTAAAGGAAAGAGGTGTCTTGTTTCTTGGCAAGTCGGAATCGACAAACTCGGTTTCAAACTTATTTGATCCATTGGTTAAAAATCATAAGTTGTATGTGAGGAAGTCGGCACCTGCACATTTTCCCGCGTCTGCTTTTGAGCCACAGGAAGTTGGTACCGCACAATTTAAAACATTCTCGCTTCCAAAGAAAGATATTACCAATGTTGACCTGCATAAGGTCGCCAATAACATTTTGTTTGCGAAGTATACGCCCGCCGGAGTCATTATTAATGAAAAACAGGAGATTATTCATTTCCATGGCGATACGAGTCCGTTCCTGATCTTGTCACCCGGAAAACCAAACCTGAACCTTTTGAAAATGGCACGTGAAGGCCTGTCGTTTGAGCTTCGCAATGCGCTGACAAAAGAAAAAACTGCGGAGGTTGTTCAGAAGACCGGCATACCAATTAAAGGAAAGAGTTACGCTGTAGACTTTGACATCGTTGCTTTGCCTGCGGGAGTTGAGCAACATCATCTTGTAGTGTTCAAAAAACATGAACTGCCAATTGAATTTGATTATGCGGAAGGCCGGAGCAGCGCTGATGAGCATACGATCCAAATGCTTGAAGCAGAGCTGGAGCAACTTCGTGACGATATCCGAAACGTAACCGAAGACCAGGAAGCAGCTCATGAAGAACTGCAAAGTGCCAACGAAGAATTACTCAGCAGCAGTGAGGAATTACAAAGCCTCAACGAGGAGCTGGAAACTTCAGCAGAAGAGCTGCAGTCCAACAACGAAGAGCTTGTAACGATCAATGACGAACTTATGGACAGGCAGGATCAATTGATGGCTGCCAGGCTACAGGCAGAAGCGATTGTAGAAACCGTACGGGAAGCACTGGTTATCATTGACAGTAAGTGGCGGATAAGAAACGCGAACTCGTCATTTTATAAATTGTTTGGTGTTACGCCCGAATATGCAGAAGGACGGTCGTTCTTTGATCTTGCCGACGGACAATTCAGTGACTCCGACCTGCGTACCATGCTGAAGAAGATCTTGCCCGAAAAAACGAAGATCGATGATTATGAACTGCACGTAAGTCTGCCAAAGAAAGGGGAACGGATACTGTCAATAAACGCGCGGCAAATTGTACATAACAATTACCAAGAACAATCGATATTAGTTGCGGTTGATGATATAACCGACAGCAAATCAACGAAGATCTTACGTGAAAGCGAAGAACGTTTTCGCAGTATTGCCAACACAGCGCCGGTTTTGCTGTGGATGTCGGACTCTCAGGGAATGGTTACGTTTGTCAATAAAGGCTGGCTTGATTTTACAGGGAAGACACTCGAGGAAGAAAGCGGCCTTGGCTGGACAAAGGGAGTTCATCCTGACGACCTTGCACAGGCGGTTGAAATTTTCAGCACAAACTTCGAAGCCCGAAGTGAATTTACGATGGAATACCGATTGAGACGTTATGATGGACAGTTCAGATGGATCTCGGTAAGAGGTTTGCCAAGGATTGGTGTTGATGGAAACTTTGTGGGATTTGTTGGCGGCTGTATGGACATACATGAACAGAAGAACTTTGCGGCGGCGCTTGAAGAAAAGGTCGAACAGCGTACAAAAGAGCTTCGTGAATCAGAGTCTTTCCTGCAATCGATACTTAACACAACCCAAAACCTCATCTACGTTTACGACTTTGAGAAGGAGAAGGTCGTCTTCATCAATAAAAAAGCATTTGAGGCAACAGGATATACTGCCGAGGAAATACAAAAGTCAAAAACTGACTTGTTTACGCAGATGATACATAGCGAAGATCTTGCAGCAGTCAGGAAGCAACGCCGCGACATGCGTGAATCATCAGATGGCTCAATGGCAACAATAGAATTCCGGCTTCGCAATAAGAAAAACGAATGGACCTGCCAACTCGCACGTGAACTTGTTTTTAAGCGGGACGAAAAAGGAAACGCGATACATTATATCGGAGTTGCAACCGATATTTCCGATATTAAGGCCGCCACCGAAGAGCTTCTCAAAAAGAACCAGGAATTAGAACACAGTAATGCTGAATTAGCGTCATTTAGCTCCATTGCAAGCCATGACCTTAAAGAACCATTGCGCAAGATCCAGATATTCAGTAAACTAGTACTTGCACAGGACAAAGACAATGTTTCTGATGATTCTCGGGACTTCCTGGGACGGGTTATCGTTTCGGCGTTTAGGATGCAGCAGCTCATTGATGATTTGATCAGCTACTCGCGAACCAGCAGCCAAAAAATCGTATATATCGAGAGCGACCTCAATATGTTGCTGAACGAAGTTCTTGAAGATCTGAAGGAAGTGATTGCCGAATCAAAAGCGCTTATCGATATTCCTGAAATGCCCTTTATACAAGTGATACCGTCGCAGTTCCGACAGTTGTTCCTGAACCTTATAAGTAATGCTATTAAATATCATCGCGCAAATGTCACCCCGCATATCACGATCACTTCAGAACATGCGCCAGCAGAAGAAGTGGAAGCATTGGGAGGCGATCCGGCAATAAGCCATCTGAAGATCACGGTTTCAGATAACGGGATCGGATTTGCACCTGAATATAAAGACCGGATCTTTGAGCCATTCCAGCGTTTGCACGGAAAGGACGAATATTCAGGAACCGGAATCGGCTTGGCGATCTGCAAAAAAATAATGGTCAACCACAAAGGTTTTATTGTGGCGGACAGTGTGGAAGGTAAAGGATCATCATTTTATATCTATGTTCCTGACGGACGGTAATTAAATGCATATGGAAAAGATTGCCCAAATCCTGCTGATAGATGATGATAAGGACGACCAATTGTTTTTTCGATTGGCATTGGCAGAAATTGAACCTACGATTGAATTGCTGACGGCTAATAACGGGCGCAGCGGACTCGAAAAGTTGGCCTCCATGGCCGAACCTCCGGGTATGGTGTTTTTGGACTTAAACATGCCGATCATGCACGGGTTTGAGTGTCTTTTGCTATTCCGGGCGAATCCTGCCTATTTATCTGTGCCGATCATTATTTTCAGCACATCCAAAAATGAGCGCGACAAAGCTAGAGCGAAAGAACTTGGTGCTTCTGGATATCTGCATAAACCGAATGACAATGAAGACCTGAAGGAACTTCTTGCTGAGATATTGGCTGAAGACTTTTCAGTTACCGGCCATCGCTTCTTTTTCGGATAAAATATAACTATTATTTATTATAAAGTATTGAATATCAACTACTAAGCATCTGTATAAGAGCGTAATGTCTAAATAGTGTAAGAGATGAAATAAATTATGTAAGTATTTTTTGATGTCTATAATCGAAATTTACTTTCATATTAATTCAAAAAAAATCACTCATATGGCAACTTCAGGCACTACAGCAAAGAAAACTACAGCAAGCAAAAGTACAGAGTCAAAAAGTACTACTGCAAAGAAAACTACAACAGGAGGAAAAATTAAAGCGAAATCATCGGCAGCTGAAGGGCTACGCGAACTTTTCGTTGACGGCCTTAAAGATATCTACTGGGCAGAGAAAGCATTGACCAAAGCGATGCCTAAAATGAGTAAGAACGCTACCTCAGAAAACCTGAAAATGGCGATGGACAATCACCTTGAAGAAACTCTTGAACAAGTTAAAAGACTGGAAAGAGTATTCGAGATTATTGGTAAAAAAGCAGTTGCAAAGAAATGCGAGGCAATGGCCGGGCTCATTAAAGAAGGGGAAGAAATCATGGAAGAAACTGAGATCGGACCAGTTCGTGACGCGGGAATCATCGCAGGATCACAAAAAATGGAGCATTATGAAATTGCAACATATGGAACTTTAGCTGCGTTTGCCAAAACACTAGGTGAAAACGAAGCTCTCGATTTACTTTTAATGACGCTTGAAGAAGAGAAAAAGGCAGATGTTACTCTAACAGAAACTGCGTATAATACAATCAATTTCGACGCTGCAGAAGAAGGCGAAGAATAAATCTATCGGATATCATGGCACAACACGATGAAACAGGAAATACCGATCCGCAACGTGGAGCACGTGACGCGGATCCAATGCACAGCGGTGACAAAAGCATTCTGAAAAACCTTAGTGGACTTTCGGACGCGCTGAGCAACGATGAGAACGGGTTTAGCAATAAGGAAGGATTCAATAAGACTGACGACGGGAGTGAAAACCTCGCTGGAAGTGGAGGATCACAAACTTCTGACATGTTCAGCCTTGATAACGAGCAGGATTTCAATGAAGATACAGATCGCGGAACTATAGGTTCAGACCAATTTGAGGACAATCCGGCATTTGGCCAGGGTTCTGACGAAGGCGGCGACAATAACAACATTGAGCAAAGTGGTTCGCAAGGCGGAATGGGAAGAGGACAAGACCAAAGAAACCGCAACGAAGAAAGTTAGCGGCTGAAATACTGGTAATAAAAAAGTGGAGTTCTTAGCTCCACTTTTTTTATGCTGTTAAATACTTAAGAAAAAAGTTTCCTTGTTGAGTCCCGATGTGTGATATTGCCAATTGATCTTGAGTACATGCTTGATGATCTGCTTCAGCTTCTCAAAATCGTTTGGTTTATGAATGTATATATTGGCTCCTCCTGTTAAGGTCTCTTCAATATCCTGTTCTGAATTTGAAGTTGAATAAATTGCAACGGTAATAGCGTACAACCTGGGATCTGATTTTATTTCTTCAAGGCAATTGTTACCGGTTCTGCACGGCATATTCAAATCCAGAAATAAAATATGTGGCAACTCATTTTCCGGATTCTTTAGATAATCCATCAGTTCTTTGCCGTCCTTCAGAAGCGTGAGGTTCGATTCAACATTCATCTCCTCAAGAGCCGCTTTAAACAAAAATCTGTCATCCGCGTCATCATCTGCTAAGATTATGTGCATCCTACCGTTTGTAGTGTTGGTCATGTAATACTAGGTAATGCTATTAGGGTTAAAGGTCTTCTTCGTCGATTGCTGATAATTTTCTTAAATACAGAGATCGTAAGTCCTGTTGTTTTTTTGAATTGTCTTGAAAAATGTCCGACACTGCTGTAATTTAACTTATAGCTGATTTCTTTAAGTGTCAAAATATCTTCCACAATGAGTTTTTTTGCCCGTTCAATTTTAACCATTATAATATAGTTTTCAATTGAGGTCAGAGTGTGTAATGTAAAAACATATGATATGTAGCCGTAGCTTAAATTCAGTCTTTTTGCAAGATAACATGACAGCGTCATCGTCAAAGGCTTGTCGTCATAGGCTAATTCGACAAGAATATTTTTTATACGTTGAACCAGTTGGCTTTTCTGGTCGTTAAGGATCTCAATGCTGTACCGACTTAATGATACTTCGAGTTGTGAAAAACAATCTTCCGGAATCTCATCTGGAATTTCAATTTCGCCCGGATTAAGGAACTTATACTCGATGTTGTATTTCTCAAGTTGCTCCTTCATAATTGTTACAGGAGTAACGTTACTGTGAAAAGTTACATTGAATTTCATTCGGTTGCGTATTAGAGTGATAAATGTATTAAAATTTTTACATATTCAGACGAAAATATCAGGATTAGGATAATAATTTAATCCGAACCTGTTCAGTTTAAGCTAAATAAGTCAATTGCAAGTTGGCATGATCTAAGGGACGATCAGCGATACGCAAATAAATTTCCCAAATGGGGGATTTTGAAATAGTAAGACATGTTGTTTGTTTTGTTGTGTCTTACAAATATCCCTATAAAAAAGCGCGAACAATTTACAAAATTTCCATGTCGCCTTGTACAAAGTCTATCTATGGCCTCTTTTGCTGCTCAAAACTAAACTTTCGCAGTTGCGGCGCCTTGAAAAAAGTGATCGCAATTACTGCCAATGTGATGCATCCGCCTGTTACGACTGCACGCTGAGCACCCAGCCAATGTGCCATGACGCCGCTTTCGAAATCCCCGAGCTCGTTCGAAGAACTTACAAACATCGTATTTACGGAGGAAACCCTTCCACGCATTTCGTCAGGCGTCACAAGTTGTAAAATTGTACTGCGTATCACAACGCTCACAGCGTCGAACATTCCCGATAGCAAAAGCATTGCAAATGAAAGGTAGAAATTCCGAGATAGACCAAATACAATGATAGAAAGTGCAAAACCCGTTACGCACAGAAATAATTTTCGACCAGGATTACTTTTTAGAGGCAAAAAAGCCAGTAATCCCAAAGTAATCAAGGCACCAATTCCGGGAGCCGCGCGTAAAACACCAAATCCCATTTCATTTACATGCAAGATTTCTTTTTGGAACACAGGAAGCAGCGCAACGGCGCCTCCAAACAACACGGAAAACATATCGAGGCATTGAGCGCCAAGCAATGCCGGCGTGTTCCATACAAAACGTAGTCCTTCCGTCAGGCTTTGCAACACTGGCTCCTTTACTTTCTTCATGATCGGCTTGACCGAAATGGAAAAAAGCGGAATCAAAAGCAGCAATTCAAGCGCGACAACAGCAACCATTGCAGCTCCGATATCAATTAGCGCAATTAGAAATCCTGCTGTAAGCGGACCCAATACTGCACCCATTTGCCAGGCCATGCTGCTCCAACTTGTAGCGTTTGCATAAAGCTCGCGAGGCATGACCAATCCGAAAAGGGAAAACATCGACGGACTGTAAAATGATCTTAATATCCCGCCAAGAAATACAAAGAAGTAAATAAGGTGCAGCTTGGAGTCGACCCCCAAGGTTCCTGCAACTGGTAAAGTAAGTGTAGCTAATGCCACTCCAAGCAAAATATATCCGAGGACGCAGATCATGACCATTTTGCGCTTCTCATTTAAGTCGACAATGTGCCCGGCGAACAGCGAAAATGTGATCGCAGGAATAACTTCTGCCAATCCCACAAGCCCCAGGGAAAGCTTATCGTTTGTAATATGATAGACCCAATAATAAATAATCGTCGATTGCATGTTGAGCGCGTAGATCAGCCCGAAACGCAGCGACAAATAAGATTGGAACTCTTTGATCCGGAGCGCAGGATTTTTTCCCAGAAAGCCTGATGGTTCAGACTCAGGATTTTGGTTCTCCATGTAAGTTTTGTGAAAATTGGAATTTAGTCCGGACTTAAATTTTGACTGTCGATTTGTGATGGCGGTGTTGTTCCGTCTTCGTGCTTATAGTTAGACACCGTCTTGATAAAGTCTTCTTTGCTGCTTTGCGAATGCGCCTGGTCGTTGATGTTGAACTTACCCCCGGGCTTTTCACTCGGGTCATAGTTCGTTTCCGACGGCGTGTGTTCGTCTCCGCCACCGGTTTTTCGCGCTGAAGCAGATGTCATTCCATCGTTGGAAATAACTTCTTCAAGCTTTGTTGTTTCGGTATGACCGTCAGCAGATTTGCGTCCATTGCCACCGTTGTCATCGCTTTTGTCTTCTGCTATTCCGTGATAATTGTTGGTTTCCATTTTGATGTTTTTATAAAGGTCGAAATAAGTAAACGGTTTTGCTTACACAATTCGAAAGAAAAATTGCACTCTTTATTATCTTGTCAGATGTGGACGTAAGACGCGTATGATTTCATCTTTCGGCACAATACCTGATTGCTTCCATAACTGCTGCCCGTTCTTGAACAGGATCATTGTTGGTACACCACGAACCTGATATTGCGATGCAAGGTGCTGATTTTTGTCGACATCGATCTTAATGATGCTTATGTCGTGGCCCAACTCACTTTTCACTTCTTTCAAAATCGGCGCAAGCACTTTACAAGGTCCGCACCAGTCAGCGAAAAAGTCAACCAATACCGGTTTTTCAACGTTGATGATATCTGCAAACGTACTCATATTATAGTATATAATCAGTGTTTATAAAGTTAGACTCTTTGCTGTCAAGCAGCGCAGTCAGTATTTCATTGTTGTATTCATTGTCTTTCGCTGCGACAAATGTTCGGATTGAAAATGATCGAAGCGCATCATGAATGCTTAAAGTTCCCACTGCTGAATCTTTCCTGCCGGTAAACGGAAACACATCAGGTCCGCGTTGGCAGGAACTGTTCAGGTTAACCCGGCAAACAAGATTTACGAGCGAATCGATCAGTGGCGCGAGTGTTTTGATATTCCGTCCGAACAAACTCACCTGCTGACCATAATTGGATTCCGCCATATCATTAAGCGGCTCATCGATGTCAGAAAAACTAATAATCGGCACAACCGGACCAAATTGCTCTTCTTGATAGACACGCATTCTCTTAGTTACCGGATATAAAACTGCAGGAAAAATGTAATTTTCAAAATGTGTTCCGCCATGTTCATTGATTACCGAAGCACCATTGGCAATGGCATCATCAATAAGTCCCTGAATGAATGAAGGCTTGTCAGGTTCCGGAAGTGGCGTCAGTTTTACACCAGAATCCCATGGATTTCCGAACTTTAATGCGTCGACACGTGCTGCAAACCTTGAATTAAATTCCGATAGTATACTTTCGTGGACATATAGAATCTTTATCGCTGTACAACGTTGTCCGTTGAACGAAAGCGAACCCGCGATGCATTCATCTATTGCAAGGTCAAGATCGGCATCAGGAAGTACAATTGCAGGATTTTTAGCTTCAAGTCCCATCACAAGCCTAAGCCTGTTCTTGTTCGGATGTTGATCCTGCAATGCGACTGCCGACTTGCTGTTTCCGATCAAAGCAAGGACATCGATTTTCCCCGATTGCATGATCGGACCGGCAACTTCGCGCCCGCGGCCGTAAACAATATTCACAGCACCTTTCGGAAAACTGTTCGCAAAAGCTTCCATGAGTGGAGAAATAACGAGAACACCGAATTTAGCAGGTTTGAAAATTACAGGATTCCCCATAATTAAAGCTGGTATAAGAAGTGCAAAAGTCTCATTCAGCGGATAATTATACGGACCCAGGCAAAGTACGACACCTAAAGGACCACGACGAATCATTGCATTGATACCTTGGCTTTTGGTGAAATGCGCCCCTTCATGATCTATCTTTTTATAATCTTCAATTGTATCGTAAATGTATTCAACAGTGCGATCAAACTCCTTTTCAGAATCCGGGAGCGGCTTCCCTATTTCCCACATCAGCAGCTTTACGATTTCGTCACGCTTGGTTATCATCTGTGTGACGAATTTTTCCATGCACTTGATCCGGCCTGATACTTTCATCGTCGGCCATAAGCCTTGTCCCTGCGCATAAGCATCTGATGCCGATCTCACTGCTTGCGTTGCTTCGGTTTCACCCATTGCCGGGATCGTGCCAAGCAAGGTTGGCATATATTGATCAGTAGAAGATATGGTCGAATAAACTTCGGTTGTCTTTCCTGTCCATTTTTTGAGTTCACCTTCCACGATCCAAGTGTCCTGGTGAATTAGTGATGTAATCTTATATTTTTCCGGAATCTCGTTCATTTTAAATTCGTTTAAATTGAAAAAGAGGCCTTAGCCTCTATTTCTTATTGTTCGGGTTGGGCAACTTCGCCACGCCAGTCGGTCATTCCGCCCATTAAGTTGTATGTGTTCTCGAAACCGAGTTGATTCATAATAGTGCAAGCCTGTTCGCTTCTTCCGCCGGCTTTACAATAGACATAGTAATTCTTTGATTTATCTAGTTCTTCGATTTCATAGATAAAACCCTGGCCTTTGTAGATGTCAACATTTATGGCGTTCGGAATATAGCCGTCATTCCATTCATCTTCTGTGCGGACGTCGAGTATAACGGCATTATCGTCGCTCTCCAAACGGTTTACCCAATCTTCCTGTGTCAAATTCATCGTTGTATGTTTTAATTTTAAGCCTTGATCGAGCAACCGATCGCCTTTGTTTGTTTAGTTGCAATTTCTTTATTATTCAAAAGTGCATTGACTGCCTCTTCAACGTATTTACTTCTGACTAGATTTTCATCGGTATAATTATCGTCGATTGCTCCGATGTATTTCACTTGATTTCCTTTGGAAGTTTTCTGAAGAACATAAACATGTGGCGTTTTTGTCGCACCATACTGCGGATAGATCTTCTGTCCTTCATCCATCAGATATGGAAAGGTGAAACCTTTTTCAGCAGCGCGAACTTTCATCAGATCAAAACTGTCTTCTTTCTGTTTCTCAGGATTATTTGGATTGATTGCGATTACAGGATAGCCCAACTTGCTGTATTTCTTATCCAATGCGATGATTCGATCTTCATACGCTACAGCGAATGGGCAATGGTTGCAGGTGAAAATCACGATGAAACCTTTTGCATCTTTGTAATCTTTTAAAGATGTTGTTTTACCGTTGACTCCTTTGAGGTTGAAGTCGGTCGCAATATCGTCAATTGCATATCCCGTATCCGCTACCGGTGCAAATGCGCAAACGAAAGTTATCAATGCCGCTGCTGTCAAAATTTTTAAGCTTTTCATGGTTTTGTTATGAATTGGTTTAGTTCTTTTTCAAGTTCATTATAGGTGAAACTTCTTTCGTAAAATCGTCTCTGACCCTTACTGAATATTAATGTCGCGGGCAACGCTCCTGACCAATTTTTATCTACTTTACTGATCCAGGAATTCGCATCGGGATCATCCAGAAGAACCACTTTTGAAAGGAGTTTCTTTTTTTGGATGAACGGGATCAGCCGACTCTCGACTTGCTTTGGCATGTCAAGGCTGACAAGTATCACTTTTACGGCCGATTTCTTATAATCACTTCGCAACTGTTCAAAATGCGGAAGTTCAACAACACACGGGCCGCACCAGGTTGCCCAGAAATTCACGACGTATGTTGTATCCGAATCTGTTTTCAGTAAATGTTCAAACGAACTGAAGTCATAAGAATCCACCGTTGTCCCGTTTGAAGTGTAAATCTTTGTAGGCTTTTGTTCCTGTTGCGCCTCAGCAGACATAGCCGTTAGCATCAACAACAGTATCAATAAATGACGCATTGTTACTTAATTTGGAGGCCAATAAAATTACTCATTCTTATACCCTTCATTTTTATTTTAACAAAATAATAACAAATCGTTTGTACATACAAATAAAGATTAGATTTACATTTGTACATACAAATTTTGTAATTACAATTATGACCATTGAAGATATCGTAAAATGCTCCTCAACTGTTGAACCTTGTAAAAGGACGGTGCTTAATATTTTGTACACGCAAAATGTGATTGCTGATAAATTCAATGAGGTTTTGAAGCCGTTCGATATTTCGGGCGAGCAGTTTAATGTTCTTCGGATATTGCGTGGACAAAAAGGTTGTCCGGCGAATATGAGCCTTATTCAGGAGCGGATGCTGGCTCGCACAAGCAACACAACCAGGCTTGTCGACAAACTATTGCTCAAAGGTTTGGTGACACGTGAAGTCTGCCCAAACAACCGACGCAAGATCGAGGTACAGATAACGCAAAAAGGCCTCGAATTATTAAGCGATCTCGATCCGAAAGTTGACGAGCACGAACAGCTTTTCGCATCAAATTTAACTGGCACGGAACTTGAAAACCTGAACGAATTGCTTCAGAAATTCCGCACTTTAAAAAAATAATTATTATGACAGCTATACTTGAAAGCCTTAACTGGCGCTATGCAACCAAGAAATACAATCCGCTTCAAAAAGTGAGCGATGAAGATATTGAAATTCTTAAAGAAGCAATTAAATTAAGTGTCTCCTCGATGGGACTGCAGCCTTATCGGGTCTTGATTATCGACAATCCGGAACTTCGGGAAAAATTGAAACCAGCAGCATTTGGCCAATCGGCTATAACTGACGCTTCTCACCTATTTATTTTTGCCAATGAGGTAAATGTCGGCGATAAACAAATTAATGCTTATCTGAAGAACATTAGCGAAACAAGAAACGTTTCGCTTGAAAGTCTGCAGGGCTTCAGCAACAGCATGCATGGTTTTGTCGATAAACTTTCCGACGATGCGAAAGAGAACTGGTCTCGGAAGCAAGCTTACATCGCATTGGCAACCTTAATAAACACAGCAGCTTTTCTTAAAATTGATGCGACTCCAATGGAAGGTTTTGATGCCAACAAGTTCAACGAAATCCTTGAACTGGATAAACACGGTTTAAATACTGCCGTTATTGCCACGATAGGCTATCGGCACGAACAAGATCCGGCGCAGCACTACAAAAAAGTGCGCAAATCAAACGAAGAATTATTTATCAATTTATAATAACTAAAACCAATTTTAACATGAAGAATTTAAAGACAATTGCAATTGCATTATTAGTAGCTTTCGGAACCGTTACAGCTTCAGCTCAGGACAAAGCAGTAGATGTGAAGAAAAGTACAATCAATTGGGTTGGAAAAAAAGTGACCGGGCAACATGAAGGAACAGTGAGCCTAAAAAATGGTGAATTGTCGTTCAAATCCAAAAAATTGATCGGCGGCAACTTTACAATCGACATGAATTCGATTACGGTGACCGATTTGAAAGCGGGCCAGGGAAAAGAGAAATTAGAAGGGCACCTGAAAGCTGACGATTTTTTCGGAACTGACAAACACGATACAGCGAAACTGAACTTTACGAATGTTAAAGCGAAAACAGCAAACATTTACACTGTAACTGCTGATTTGACATTAAAAGGAATCACCAAGCCGGTAACTTTTGATTTGACTGTCAATAAAAACAACGCGACGACTTCATTCGAAATCGACCGTACAAAATTTGACATCAAATACAAATCGAAAAACTTTTTTGACAGCCTTGGTGACAATGTGATCTATGACGATTTCACTGTTCAGGTTAACTTGGTTTTCTAAATAAACCACCTATAATAACAGGAACCCCGAATCAACTTCGGGGTTTTTTGTATATATATTTTACGTTACCAGGTAGATCACGAGCGCAATCAGCAGGAATGGGATCAAAATAAAGGCAATTGGAAGCAATAAATTGACAATCGCTTTTCCGATTGAGAAATTTTGGATCTCAGATATTCCGATGACGCATAAAACTAAAGACCAAACTCCCAAAGTCAGTTCGCCGATCACAGCCGTATAAAAGATGGCATTTCCGATCCACGAAGCGGTCGTAATATGCCCATCTTCCCGAAAAACCTCAGCGCCATAAACCGCAAGCTGCGGAATCAAAAGGGCAAGCGCAACAATCGACGGAATTAAAGCATATGCCAAAATGCGTAATATTGATCTGCTGCTGCTTTTTCCGTCGAGCAATTTACCTGTCCAACTTATAAGCACCGCATACAGGTAATAGCCGATCCAACCAAAGAGTCCGCCAAAGGTCACACACATAATTATGATACTTTGCAATGACTGCGTATTTCCCAGGTCTTTCTGCACGGCCTGATCAAATGCTCTGGAAATTCCTGCCAGCAGCAGCAAACCTATCACATACTTATCGTAATTATATTTGTGGACGAACCGGAAAACATCGCGCGGCTCGGTCCATATCTTCACAAGAAGATTGTCCTCCATGGTGATCTTTTCCTGAAACTCTTCGAATTCTTCCATAATCTTAATGATCCTTCAAATCCTTTAATTCTTTTTCGCTTATTTTTTGTTGCTTCTTCAGGGCTTTCTCCGCTTCTTCCCGCTTATCTTTTGCTGCATCCGTTTCGGCTTCCTCATTCTCAAGTTCATCCAGCGTTGCTTCCTCAATATCAATTGGGGCTGACGCGCCGTGAATCTCCGTATGACGGATCTGACCGCCTAAATATCCGGTATAACCCGCAAATGCAGAACTTATTAAAGCAGCGATAAAGATTGTAGTTGTAAGTCCCTTTTTAAATCTCCGGGTTCGGAAAGCCAATATCAAACCAACAAAAGAGACAAGTCCGACAATGCCTAGAACTATAATTGTTAACTCGGCCGATTCTTCATGTGCATGAATTACAGCTCCCGAAACTCCGGCAATAGGTTCAGCGGCTTCTTCTGCAGCTTCTCCTGTCAAGAATGCAATTCCGCCGCCGATAGCTGACAGCAACAGAAGATTACAGGCTGCAATCATCGCGCTTCGGCTTCTGAACCAAATGGCATGCGCCAACACAAATGCGCCCAATGCTGTTCCAAAAATCGGGAGATGCGTAATAACCAAGTGAATATGCGTCTGGTCCATATTGATTAATATAGAAGTTCGGCCGGAATGAAATTAGCGAGAATCGGCTTGATGTTGTCACTCTCGATAATGACAAACTTCCAGTCAGCGCTGTTTTCATCGGATGAAGCTATTACATTTTTTGAAGAGATCGTCTTGTAATATCCCGTTACCTCGTCATACAACACATTGCCTTCGCCAAACATCGATTCGAACAAAGACATCTGAAGTCCGTGTGCCAGATAATTCGATTCTTCCGATTCCGATTTTTCGATTCCCATCAGCTTCATTTTCAAAGGCGCTTTAATTACAAACCTTACATAACGCTTGTTATCGATGACTTTTAAATCATCAAATGACGTGAAAATCGGCAATTCAGGGACAATTTCCATTGTTGAATCATTCATCGTTTCCTGAAGTATTGCAAGCATCTGTGTTTTTGGAAACGCCTTGAAAAACTCGGGATTCATATATTCGAGCGCGGCAGCGTAATTTTTGTCGATCATCAATTGTGAATAATGAACATATTGCTTCTCGACCTGTTGTTGCGCGTTTTGTGCCGATGTAAATTGCATGATTGAGAGGAAAGCGAACAGGATAGCTTTTTTCATAGTAGGTGTTTTTACAGCTGAAGTAAACTTCAAATTGACAAATGGGGATTTGCAATATAGAAAAAAAAGCATACCGTTGATCGATGGAACAGGAACAAGTCCAATATTGAAAATTACAGTAAATTTGCATCTATGCAAACGATGAAAATAGCTATAATTGACAATTACGACAGTTTTACTTATAACGTGGTTCACTATCTCGAAGATCTTGAATGCTTGGTGACGGTTTTCAGAAACGATGAATTCGATATAAGCGAACTCGAGCCTTTCGACAAAATAGTACTTTCTCCCGGTCCTGGAATTCCCGATGAAGCCGGTTTGCTTAAAGAAGTTATCCGAACATATTCCGGCAGGAAAAGCCTATTGGGGATTTGTCTTGGCCAACAAGCAATAGCGGAGGTCTTTGGCGGGACTTTGATAAACCTGGACAAAGTTTATCATGGCGTTGCTGAATCAATCGAAATCATTGTTTCAGATGAAGCTCTCTTTGATGGATTAAGTAAGAAAATTGAAGTAGGCCGCTATCATTCATGGACTGTCGATCGCAATTTACCGGATATACTTGAGGCAACCTCAACTGACCAAAACGGTGAAATCATGTCGCTGCGCCACAAAACTTTAGATGTACGCGGAGTTCAGTTCCATCCTGAAAGTGTACTGACGCCATTTGGAAAGGAAATTCTTCAAAACTGGCTCCGCAGCTAAATCTACTAAAACGTTTTCCGTTAATATTTTGTTAATCTAAAGATTAAACAAGTGTTTAATTAAACAAGTGTTTAATTTTGTGTTCTGATAATTTCAGAATGGGATCAGTACTTACCGACAAACAAATTGAGATTTTAAAGGTGGCCGAAAGACTCTTTGCAGAAAAGGGCTTCGACGGAACATCGGTGCGTGATATCGCAAATGAGGCTTCAATTAACGTGGCGATGGTTTCTTATTATTTCGGTTCCAAACAGAAAATGCTTGAATCGCTGATGTTGTTCCGCACCGCCGACCTGAAATTACAGCTCGAGAGTCTGCATCTTGAACCGATTTCACCGCTGGAAAAGATCGACAAGCTCGTTGAATTGTACATCAGCCGGATCCACAAGAACCGACTCATCTACAAAATCGTCCACTTCGAAATTTCGTCAAACAAAAGAAACGTTGATCTTGAAGCGTTTACAGAAGTCAAAAAGAACAATATCGTCTCCCTTCAGAAAATTATCGGCGAAGGCCAGGAAAAGGGCGTCTTTCGGAAAGATGTCAACATCAACCTGCTCGCTCCTACTATTCTGGGAACATTTTTCCACCTTCAGATGAACCGCGTATTTTATGAGGAAATGCTTGGGCTGAAAACAGATGAGGAATTTGACCACTATATGCACAATGACCTTATAAAACATATCCAACAAACCATAAAAGCCTTATTAACCTATGAAAGCAACTAAATTGCTTTTCGGACTGCTCCTTGGATGTATGCAACTTCAGGCGCAGCAAACCAACCTTTCACTTGATGAAGCAGTTTCTATTGCAGTTTCAAAAAGCAACGAAGCAGATTTGGCACGTACGCGAACCGCGACCAGAAGCTACGAGTTGCAAAGTATGAAGAATAACAGATATCCTGATGTCAGAATTTCAGGTCAATACCTTCGTCTGGCGAATGCCGACATCAAGCTGAAGTCCTTTCAGGAAGCTACGGAACCCGGCACTGAAGAAACCGCTGGACCGAAAGTCAATCAGCTGATGCTTGGCCAGGCAAATGTAAACATGCCGCTATTTTCAGGATTTAAATTAAAAAACAGCATCATCGCCTCCGACAATCTATACAAAGCTGAAGTTTCAAACGAAAATTTTACAAAAGAAGGACTTGCGATGCGTGTGATCGAATTCTACGCGCAGCTGTACAACGCGCAGAAATCGGTCGAACTCTATCGTGAAAGCCTCAAAAGCAGCCAGCAGCGGGTCGTTGATTTCACAGCAATGGAACAAAACGGGCTAATTCCTCGTAATGATCTGCTACGTGCCCAATTACAGGCATCTAACATACAATTGTCACTGGATGACGCTGAAAAAAATGTGCGCCTGGCCAATTATTATCTCGTGACGCTTCTGAAGATGTCGCCTGAAACTAAGATCGTCGTTACACCAGAGTCCATCAACAAAGATCTGTTTTCAATTACTGTTTCATCTGAAAATGAAGCACTGCAAAACCGCCAGGATCTTACCGCATTAAATTATACTAAAACTGCTTCCGAAGCCAATGTTGAAGTTGCAAAAGCGGGGTATTTCCCATCATTGGCAATTGTCGGAGGTTATACTGCGCTAGATCTTGAGAATGTTGTGACGGTACAAAATGCAATGAATGTGGGCCTCGGAATTTCCTATAACCTGAGCTCGATCTTTAAAAACGGAAAAGAAGTCAGCATCGCCAAAAGTCGCGTGCAGGAAGTTGAAGCGCAAAAGGCAATCTTATCCGATCATATTAAAGCTGAAGTCTTCAGAGCCCGTGAAGAGTATGATCTTTCGGTGAAACAAAATACAGTCTACAACGAAGCTGTCGCCCAAGCTGACGAGAACTACAGGATTGTAAAAGACAAATATGATAACGGCCTTTCCGACACGAACGATCTACTGGAAGCCGACGTCGAAGACCTTGCAGCACAAATAAACCAGGCATACGCCAAAGCGAATATGGTGCTCAAATATTACCAGCTACTTGAAGCCGCGGGCCAACTCACAAAATCTTTCAACCTTACGGAAAACTAAATAATGGAAAAGAAAAAAGCAAGAACAAACAAGAAATTCATCCTGATCTTTGCCGTACTAATTATCGCGGGCGCAACTTATGGAATCTACAAATACATGCATTCGCTTTCCCATGAAGGCACTGATGACGCGCAGGTCGAGAAAAATATGAGTCCGATAATTCCGCGTGTCACTGGTTACATTACCAAAATCTACATAAAGGACAACGATTTTGTAAAAAAAGGCGATACATTATTTACCATCGATGATAAAGATTATGTCGTCCGTGTTGAAGATGCACGAGCCGCATTGGCTGCAGCCGAAGGAACTTATGCCGCATCAAGAGCCGATATCGGAAGTGCGCAGGCAAGTGTTTCCGTATCCGAATCTAATGTCCAGGCTGCTGGCGGAAGCATTGAAACAGCGCGCATCCGGTTAAACCGCGCGACTGCCGATTTTGAACGTTACAGCAATCTGTACAAAAATCATTCGATCACAAAACAGCAATTTGAACAGGCCGAAGCTGCCAAACTTGAAGCGCAATCGCAACTTCAAATCCTGCAGCAACAGCAACGGGCGAGCAATTTTCAACGAAATGTAGCTGCATCACGCACAAATGTTACCGGAAAACAAGCGGAAGTTGCGGCCGCAAATATTAACCGCGCGAAAGCCACTCTGGATGCTGCATTGCTTAATTTAAGCTACACGGTAGTTACGGCTTCGGTCGACGGACAAGTTTCCAAAGTATCGGTTCAACCGGGCCAACTCATACAGCCGGGCCAGTCACTGTTCTACATAATTAACGATGAAGAAGTTTGGGTAATCGCAAACTTTAAAGAAACTCAGCTCAATAAAATGACCATCGGGCAAAAGGCTACAATCACGGCCGATGCGTTCCCAGACACCGATTTCCAA
Source organism: Flavobacterium sp. (assembly GCA_036388535.1). Lineage (GTDB taxonomy): Bacteria > Bacteroidota > Bacteroidia > Flavobacteriales > Flavobacteriaceae > Flavobacterium. The sequence continues at coordinate 82,395 of DASVRQ010000067.1, forward strand.
GGTGAAATCACGTCTTTTTCGCCGGCTACAGGTTCGCGTTTCTCTTTGTTGCCGCCTGACAATGCAACAGGAAATTTCGTCAAAACGATTCAGCGGCTTCCCGTGAAAATCAGCTTGAAAGGCAGAAATGACGCTGAAAAGGTGAAGCTTCTTCGTCCGGGAATGAACGTCGAAGTTGATGTTCATCTGGACTAAACAAATTATTATTGGAAGCAATTTCCTGCTTTCCGCTTTATCTTTTATCCGCTGAAAAAGCGGCTAAAAAGGATATCGCTCCACCCGGGCGAAGCGAATTGACCGAAGGTAATCAGGGCTGGGCTTTCTCAAAAACATTAATATGGCTGGAATTGCAATAGCAGGTGACGACGATTTAGTAGAATACGGGTTTCGCCGCATCATTATCACCATAACTGCGGTAATGTGTGCGCTTCTTGAAATTGTCGATACAACGATCGTAAACGTCGCATTGAACGATATGCGTGGAAGCCTTGGCGCAACGTTGACAGATGTTGCCTGGGTCATCACGGCATACGCAATCGCAAACGTAATCGTGATCCCAATGACGAGCTGGCTTTCACAGCAATTTGGACGAAAAAATTACTTTGCGACCTCGATCGTGATCTTTACAGTCGCATCATTTTTATGCGGAAACGCCTCAAATATCTGGGAACTCGTCGCATTTCGGTTCATACAAGGATTAGGCGGCGGCGCTTTATTGGTGACAGCCCAAACGATCATAACCGAAAGTTATCCGATTGCAAAACGCGGAATGGCGCAGGCGATCTACGGAATGGGAGTCATCGTCGGGCCAACATTGGGTCCGCCGCTCGGAGGTTATCTTGTTGATACTTTCTCTTGGCCGTACATTTTCTACATCAACATCCCACTTGGAATCATAGCAACTTTCCTGACGATTACATTCGTCAAAAGTCCGAAATACGGTGAAAAGCTTAGATCCAGTCAAGTTGATCGGTGGGGAATTTTGTTTCTTGCCTCATGGATCGGATCGCTGCAATTCGTACTTGAGCACGGGCAACAAGATGACTGGTTCAATGATCCCCTGATAGTTGTCCTGAGTGTTGTAACTGTAGTTGGTTTGCTTGCATTCATTTGGCGGGAAATGATCTACAAACATCCGATCGTAAATCTGAGCGTGCTTAAGGATAGTAATTTGCGCATTGGAACTATCATGTGCTTTATCCTCGGTTTTGGATTATATGGCTCAACGTTGATCATTCCGCTTTACACGCAATCAATTCTTGGATGGACCGCGACACAAGCGGGGTTGCTCTTGATTCCGGGATCGATTACAACTGCGATCATGATGCCGTTCGTTGGTGCGGCAATCCAAAGAGGAGTTCCGCAAGCTTATATGGTAAGCGGCGGATTCCTGATATTTTTCATTTTTACGTATTGGATGCACAATATCATGACGCCCGATACCGGAGTTGAACACATGTTCTGGCCGCTGATTTTACGTGGTGTCGGACTCGGATTATTATTCGTCCCGATCACTACATTATCACTATCGACATTAAAGGGAAAACACATCGGCGAGGGCGCGGCTTTTACAGGAATGATGCGGCAACTTGGCGGTTCGTTCGGAATCGCGATCATCACAACGATGATTACCCGCTACAGCCAGGAGCATCGGGTTAACCTGCTGACGCATGTCGACATCACCAATATTCAGGTGCAACAACGCATTCAGCAGCTTCAGGCCGGTTTTATGTCGAAAGGATTTTCACCGAACACAGCATTGTCGAAAGCACATCAGGTAATTGAATATTCTGTAACACAGCAAAGCACAGTGCTTTCCTATATGGATGTTTTCTTATACCTCGGAACGCTGTTTCTGTTTTGTATTCCGATTATGCTGCTCGTCAAGCGCGGAAAAAACAAGATCGATCCTGCCGATGCAATGCATTGACGACCTAAATTTGAACTATTAACGACATTATGTTCACTAAGGAATAGCTGAGAAGTATAATTATTTTAACGGTTCGTCACTTTATCGCGTAAAAACCAAATGTCCGTCATTCGATAAATTCGCATCCAAACCATAGCCTTCGTAGTTGAAGCCTTTCAAATCATCAATGGTTTCAGCGCCACTGTCGATGATATAACGTACCATCATTCCGCGTGCTTTCTTGGCATAAAAACTCACCATCCGAAGATCCCCATCTTTATAATCTTTGAATTCAGGAGTAATAATGGGAACTTTTAGTTTGGAAATGTCTATTGCATCAAAATATTCCTTGCTAGCAAGATTAACGAGGAGCTCACCTTTGTTCAATTCTTTATTTAGTGCTTTGGTAAGGTTTTCGCGCCAGAATGAATACAGATTCTTGTGTTCGCCAACACGCAGTTGCGTACCCATTTCCAGACGGTATGGCTGGATCAGATCCAGCGGTTTCAGCAAACCGTATAAGCCGGAAAGTATCCGAAGCTTATCCTGAAGCACCTCAAATTTTGCAGGCTCGATCGTATAAGCATCCATCCCGACGTAGACATCACCATTAAAAGCAAATATCGCCTGACGGGCGTTTTCGGGCGTGAAAGGAGTTTTCCACTTCTTATTGCGCTGCCAGTTTAAATCCGCCAGTTTGCTGGAAATATCCATCAGGTTTACCAGTTCGGAAGGCTTTTGTTGCTTCAGCACTTTATGAACAATCCGGGCTTGTTTTAAAAAAGCGGGTTGCGTGAACTTTTCCGTCGGCAACTGACGCTCATAATCAAGTGATTTCGCAGGTGAGATTACGATTTTCATAAGCTTGTTTTAATCCTCCTCTTCTTCTTCGGCGGCAGCATTTGAAACCGAATAACCGCGCCATTTTTCGATCACATCTTTCATATCCTGCGGAAGTTCGGTATCAAACCGCATCATTTCACGCGTCGTTGGATGAACGAAACCCAATGTTTTTGCGTGGAGCGCCTGTCTGGGCAGAACCTTAAAACAATTGTCGATAAACTGTTTGTATTTCGTGAACGTCGTTCCTTTCAAAATTTGGTCGCCGCCATAGCGCGCGTCGTTGAACAAAGTATGCCCAATATGCTTCATATGAACACGGATTTGGTGCGTCCGACCTGTTTCCAGCTTACAAGAAACAAGCGTGACATATCCAAAGCGTTCCAAAACTTTATAGTGTGTAATTGCAGGTTTACCAATTTCAGGATCGGCAAAAACCGACATCAGCATCCTGTCTTTGACGTGGCGTGCGATATTTCCTGTAATTGTTCCTTCTTCTTCTTTGACATTGCCCCAAACAAGCGCAACATATTCACGCTCCGAAGTTTTGGCTTCAAACTGTTTGGCAAGATGTGTCAGAGCTGCTTCAGTCTTTGCGATCACAAGCAATCCCGAGGTGTCTTTATCGATCCTGTGAACCAAACCTGGCCGGTCGCTGCTGTTCAAAGGCAAATTTTCAAAATGATAAGCAAGCGCGTTGACAAGCGTTCCCGTGTAATTTCCGTGACCCGGATGAACTACGAGTCCGGGTGGCTTGTTGATCAACAGCAACGCATCATCTTCATAAACAATGTCAAGCGGAATGTTTTCGGGATCAACCCTGTTCTCAAATGGTGGATGCGCCAGAAGTATGCGGACGACATCCATCGGCTTTACGCGATAATTCGATTTTACCGGTATATCATTGACATAAATATCACCATTAGTGGCTGCATTCTGGATTTTATTCCGGGTCGCATTCGGAAGCAGTCCCATCAGGAATTTATCAATCCGAAGCAATGCCTGACCTTTCGGGACATCAAAACGATAATGTTCGAATAATTCTTCTTCGGGTTCGGGCGCGTCAACAAAACTATTCTCCATCTTCAGGTGCTTCTTCTTCAATAATTTGTGTGTCGACAGCGGTTGAATCGACTTCCGTCTCTTCAAACCCGATCTTTCCGTCACCGAGAACCAAGTCGATCACCGACGCTTTCCAGACCTTATCTCCGGGTTTTAATTTCTTTCCGTTCATCCACATCTCCAAAACCATGTCTTTTCCGAGGTATGGCTTATAAGTCACTTTTCCCTCAACTAAGCCCAGTGCAGCCAGTGTTGGTGCCGCCTGACGGTATGTCTTTTCAATTAAATCCGGAATTTTCACCGATGTAAATCCACCCGAATTTATTTTGATATAGATCTTCCTGTCTTCTTTTACTTTTGCGCCAGGAAGCGGATCTTGCTCCACAACGCTGTATTTGGGGTAGTTCTTTTTAAAATCAACCGTGTCAAGCAACACGTAGTCAAGCTCTAGATTATCGAGCTTTTCCTCAACTTGTTCTTCCGACAACTTGCTCAGATCAGGTACCGTAATTTCTTCACCATGGTTTGTTTTATACGTTAGCCAGTGCATCATAAGATACGCCAAAACTGCAACGATACCAATCGCCATGAGCAACTGATATACAAATGTGCGGCTTCGTAAATAATTCTTTAAACTCATAAAAAAATAATTTTACATTGTTCCGTCCAGCTTTACGCCTCAGGTGCGGCAAAGATATAAAATCCTGATGCTACTTCACCGAGATGTTTCCGATGATGTTCGTATAATTTGAGAATAAACGTGCAGAACGGAAAAAAATGATAATTTTGTTCAGGTTGCCGATCCAGGAGCTATTCCTGCTGTACGCTGTATCCGTGCGAAAAGCACGGGATGCCGCTTCCATCAGGGCTAAGAAATCCAACTTCAGTCACGCGGCAGTTCCGAAATATAAAACCAATATTATGAAAAATATTGCCATCATCATGGGCGGCTATTCAAGTGAATTTGAAATATCATTAAAAAGCGGAAACGTTGTCTATCAATATCTTGACAAGTCAAAATACAAAGGCTACCGAATTCATATCTTCAAGGAGAAATGGGTTTATGTCGACGATTCTAATGCTGAATTTCCGATAGATCGCAATGATTTTTCTGTAACAATTGATGGCAACAAGACCACGTTCGACACGGTCTTCAACGCCATCCACGGAACTCCGGGCGAAGATGGATTAATGCAAGCATATTTTGAACTTCTTGGAATTCCGCAGAACTCATGCGATTATTATCAGGCAGCATTGACATTCAATAAACGTGATCTGCTGTCGGTGTTAAAACCGTATGGGATCAAAACCGCAATTTCATTCTATTTAAACAAAGGTGACAACGCAAATCCTGAAGAAATCATTGCAAAAGTAGGTTTGCCCTGTTTCGTAAAACCCAATAAATCCGGATCAAGTTTCGGGATTTCGAAGGTAAAATCGGCAGCCGAGCTTCCGCAGGCAATCGAAGTAGCATACAAAGAAGACTCTGAAATAATTATTGAAAGTTTCCTCGACGGAACTGAAGTTTCTGTTGGTGTGATCAATTACCAAGGGAAAGTAATCGTTCTTCCAATCACAGAAATAGTATCTGAAAATGATTTCTTTGATTATGAAGCCAAGTATCTGGGAAAATCGCAGGAAATCACTCCGGCGCGTATCTCAGACGAAATGACCGTGAGAGTTAGCGAAATAGCCAAACGCGCTTATGAAGTCCTCAAAATGAAAGGTTTTTCAAGAAGCGAATTCATCATTGTCGATGGCGAACCTTATATGCTCGAAATGAACACGATCCCGGGATTGACAACAGAAAGTTTGATCCCGCAACAGGCAAAAGCAGCCGGAATTTCACTCGAGGATCTATTTACAAACGCAATTGAACAGGCATAATGAGAAAAGCGATCTTTCCGGGATCTTTCGATCCGATAACACTCGGGCACTTCGACATCATCAAAAGAAGCATTTCGCTGTTTGATGAAATTATTGTAGCTATCGGAATCAACGCCGAAAAGAAATACATGTTTTCGCTGGAAGACAGGAAGAGGTTCATATCCGAGCTTTTTCAGGACGAACCCTCGGTTTCTGTCGCAACTTATGAAGGACTGACCATCGACTTCTGCAAGGAAATGGACGCAGGATTTATCTTGCGCGGCCTCAGGAATCCGGCCGACTTCGAATTCGAAAAAGCAATTGCACACACAAACCGGAAACTTTCGAATATTGAAACAGTATTTTTATTGACAGCAGCCGATACTGCTTTTATCAGTTCCAGCATTGTTCGTGACGTGATTCGCAATGGCGGCGATTATACGATATTGGTTCCGCCTTCGGTGAAAGTGCTTTAATCGTACTACTGAGACTGAGACTGAGACTGAGACTGAGACTGAGACTGAGACTGAGACTGAATACTGCAACTGAGACTGCGACTGAGACTGAGACTGAGACTGAGACTGAGAACTGAGACTGCGACTGAATACTGCAGACTAGACCTACTCCTCCTTCTTCACAACATTTCTCGCAACCTCGATCTTAAATTTCTTCCCTTTCATTTTCTCATCACGGATGTTTCTCAGGAGATCGTTCACCTTGCTCGCTTTCACTGCAGCAAATGAAATAAAATCTTTGACCTCTATCAATCCCAAATCGTCTTTATCAAGTTTTCCTTTCTGAGAAAAGAAACCTACGATATCAATTTTATTGAGCTTGTTTTTCTTTCCGCCACTGATGTACACAGTGCGGAATTCAGGTGGTTTGGGAAGCGAAGCCGCATTTTCGACATTCATCACTTTCATGCCATAATCGATGTAATCCAACTTTTTTTCGGATTCATGAATAATTATATACGCCGTTCCGGATGCCAACATTCGGGCTGTACGACCATTCCGATGCGTGAATTCATCTTTTTTCGACGGCAAATGATAATGGATCACGTGCTTCATTTCGGGAATGTCGAGTCCGCGTGCGGCCAGATCGGTCGTAACCAAAAACCGGACACTTCCATTTCTGAACTGTATCAATGCGCGTTCCCGTTCATCCTGATCCATCCCGCCATGATAGTACGTTGTGTAAATTCCTTTCGTGTTTAATGTTTCGCTGATACGTTCTGCGGCATCGCGATGGTTGCAAAAAATGATCGCGGGCTCCGATTTAAGCGAACACAACAATTGTACAAGGCTGTCGATCTTATCTTTGGATGGTGAAATAATCATCTTCATCGAAAGGTTCGATTCTTCATTGTGCTGCGGAATAAAATCGAGCACAAACGGATTTACAACCTTTGTATATCTCGGAATTTCAACTGAAGCTGTAGCCGATACAAGCACGCGCTTTCTGACATTTGGAAGCCTTGCGATGATGAACGACATTTGCTCGTGAAAACCGAGTTGGAGCGATTTGTCAAATTCATCGAGAATCAAGGTTGTGATAGCATCCGCTTTGAAGGTGCCACGGTCAAGATGATCTGCGATCCTACCGGGCGTTCCAATTAAAATCGAAGGTGGATTGCTTAGGTTTTTGATTTCGGTTTCGATCGAATGTCCGCCATAGCAAACATTTACCTTGTGCGTTGTTCCCATTTTCTTCCAAACCTGTTCGATCTGAAGCGCCAATTCACGCGACGGAACTAAGATCAAACATTGGACGCCCGAAACAGCATCGTCAAGCATTTCAAAAACCGGAAGAAGAAAAGCTAGTGTTTTTCCGGAACCTGTCGGCGACAATAACAGGACATTATCCTTGTGCGTAATAGCCTCTTGTGCGGCTTCCTGCATTT
>DASVRQ010000068.1:0-43453 GCA_036388535.1 Flavobacterium sp.
ATTCGTATTGTCGGAACTGGACGCTTATAGCTGGATAGATGCTTCTCTCAAGAAATCTTTTTTTGCGAGAGAACTTGAAGTTACACTGGGAGCGCGAAATCTGCTCAATATAAAAAACATCCAACTCACGCAAGGTGGTTCGGCAGGGATACATGCCGCAGGCCAGAATATCCTGTTAGGCTACGGCCGTTCTTTCTTTCTCAAACTTTCGTATAACATTAACTTTAAATAAATAGATCACCCATGAAAAAAAATGTATTCCTCGTTCTTTCCTTTGTACTGCTGACTTTGCACGCGTGTAACGAAGATGATCCTGCAACTGTGTCCAATTCGGTTGCCTTTTCTGTCTCATCAATTAACCTTACAGATAATGAAACGCCTGTACAGATACTTTTTGCTGAGCCAACCCGCGCTTCAGGAACGATCTCACTAACCTATGATGCGACCGATGTTGCCTACGGTACAGATTTTACAACCAGCCCTGCAGCAGAAGATAATACGATTGTGGTCCCATTCGAGGCGAATGTCTCTTCAGTAACTTTTACTTTTAACAAGATTGTTAATGCCATTGAAGGCGAAGTTAAAAATGTTGTCTTTACGATCAGCGATGTTTCTTTCGATGCGACTATCGCCGGAAATGCTACGGTCCAGCTCAATTTTAACGAAACCGCTTCCCTGGGTGCAGCATTGGCTCCGGAAGTCGGCGGCCCAATACAGCCTAACCAGGTTTATGTCGACCTAAGTAGTGGTTCCCTGGTAGCAGTTCCAAGAATATCATGGGACATAGGATTTTCGGGAGCAGAATCAAGGGTAGTGATCAATAGCTCAGTTAAGATGTCGGTCAAGCAATTGGCAACAACTAATATAGACGAAGTCCAATCTCCTGATGACACTATGATAATAACCCAAGGACAGGGAATTGCGAGCCAGATTGATCATCCATCTGGAGTTCTTTCAGGAACCGCAATCGCAGAAGTTTCAGCTAATGATTCTGATAACAAGGTATATCTTGTAAACATGGGAAGCGGTCCCTCAAGTGTAACTCCAGCGGTTGGAGCGGAAGGTTCCGCGTCTGGGGAGTCAAGAGGCTGGAAAAAGATCCGCGTTTTGAAAAGTGGAAATAATTATATCCTGCAATATGCTGATATCGCTGCAACAACACACCAGCAGGTGACGATTTCCACTAATGAAGCCTATAACTTCACTTTCTTTAGCCTTACGACAAACAGTGTTGTACCTGTCGAGCCACCGAAGAATCTATGGGATTTAAATTTCACGACTTTCACCAATCTGGTAGGGCCGACCACGCCATATTATTTCCCTGATTATGTGCTGACAAATCTTAAAGGGGGCGCCAAAGCCTACATGGTTACAGTTTCACCATCAGAGAATTACGACACTTTCGTTTTAGCGTCCGTTATTGATGCAAATTTTACCAGCGATCAGAGGAACATCGGGTCCAATTGGAGAAGTACCAGTGTCATCGGTCCGGGAGGAGTTCCGATCTCACAGTTTGTTTTGAACACGCAGCGTTTTTTTATTATTAAAGACCCTGCAGGAAATATCTACAAATTAAGGTTTACGGGAGGAGCAAACTCAGCAGGCGAAAGAGGATTCCCCACTTTCCAATACTCTAAATTATAGTAACGGTAATTACCAACTGTAATAGTATTCTAAAGAAAGCCTTCCCTTGGGAGGGCTTTTTTGGATAATTGTACTTACAAAATTAGCGAAGATCATTCATAGGCGGGAGACGGAGACACGAGGCAAGAAACTGCAGATCTCGGATAAATCAAGGCTGCAAGCTTAATGCAGGCAAGCTAACGGCACTGCGACTGAAGACAGGTGCTGAACACTGCCACTGCGACTGTGACTGTAATCCGAATAATCAATAATTACAGAAAATTCATACGTTAATACCATCACAATTTGTACTCTGCAATAGCACTGCTTATTTATATTAAGTCATCTTTACTTGTGGAAATACTTCCGAAAACTAACCTACACAAAATGAAAAATTCTAAAAATCTCGCTATTGTCAGTATTTTGATGGTTGCAATTTTTTCCGGCTGCACCAGCGAGCAGGATGATGCCAAGCAAAATCAATTTCAACTACAAAATCCACATTCTAATTTAAATTTGAATGATAATGGTGATCTTGTACAGCCCGAACCGGCCGTCGACCTTGGCCTGGCAGATGAATTTGTGATTCTTTCGAAAACAGGGGTGACCAATGTATTCCAGTCGGCGATTTCTGGTGATGTCGGAGCAAGCCCCATCACAGGCGCAGCTATATTATTGGAATGTGTCGAGGTAACGGGAAATATTTTTTCTGTTGATGCAGCAGGACCAGCATGTAAAATTACAGATGCAACAAGACTGACAACTGCAGTAGGTGATATGCAGACAGCATATACAAATGTAGCCGGACGCGCAAATCCGGATTTTCTGAATCTTGGTGCAGGAAATATTGGCGGACGCACACTCACGCCTGGTCTTTATAAATGGACAAGTGCCTTAAATATACCAACCAATATTACAATTGCAGGACAACCAAACGATGTATTTATCTTTCAGGTAAGCGGCACACTCGATATGGGTTCAGCGGTAAGGATTACATTAACAGGCGGAGCTCAGGCTGAAAATATCTACTGGCAGGTTGCCGATGCAGTGACGTTGGGAACGACGAGCCATTTTGAAGGTACGATCCTGGGCGGATCAGGAATAAACTTAAGAACGGGTGCCTCGATAAATGGGCAAATGCTCGCACAAACAGCTGTTACGCTCCAAATGAATACTGTTGTTAAACCGTAATCATGGATTTTGCAAATAGATTAAAAGAGGCAATTGCCTCTTTTTTTATGCCTCAACCGGAAAAATTCTGGCGGCCACATGCCATGACTTAACCTGGTACTAACTGACTTGCCACATAAAATATATATACAGTAAAGTTGATTTTTTTTTTGTAATTTCCTTGGGTGGCCATGGGATATATGATCACGATTAAAACCGAAGCACATGGAAAAACAGCAATTCAGTATCAGAATCAATGCGTCAGCAGAGCAGGTTTACAGGGCAATGCTTGGACTGGACAAAATTTCTACCTATGAACATTGGACGGCAGTTTTCAATCCGACGTCTTCATACGAAGGCAGTTGGGAGAAAGGAAGTAAAATTTATTTTACAGGATCAGACGAGAATGGCCAACGAGGCGGAATGGTTTCAGAAATAGCCGAAAACAAACCCGGTGAGTTTGTCTCAATCCGCCATTATGGTTTCCTCGATGGAGAAACTGAGGTCACGAGCGGCGAATTGGTAGAAAAATGGGCAGGTGGATTCGAGAATTATAGTTTCCGCGAAGAACAAGGAGCAACCATTGTCACTGTCGATATCGATGTCGTCGACGAATATCTTGAATATTTTAAGGAGAAGTACCCTAAAGCGTTGGAAGCGCTTAAAGAGATTGTAGAAGGGTAGAGCCAGTCTTCAGTCTTCAGTCTGCAGTCCGCAGCTTCAGTCTGCGTCGCATTTATTGGCGCCGTGGCCATCGTAAGGTTGAAAGCCGAAGCAGGAAGCATCTTATTTGATCTCTTTTGATCTAATCTGCAAATCTGCTATTCCGACTCCAACTGAATACTCATCACTCTTAGAACCGGAAACCAATTTTCACACCGCCCCAACCAGCGGCTCTTCCTGTATTAAATTCACGGGTAATAGCAGATCTTGAGTACTCAAAATACATAGTCCGCGTTTGCAGGATCAGACCATAATTGTGTTGTAAAGTAAATCGTTCAATTGCACTGGACGATATTGTGTACGGACTTTTGCGGTTAAAAAAGCCACCCTGCAATGTTGCATCATAACCGACCACACTAAGTAGTGGCTGCGAGTATAAGTACAACTGGTATTTTCGATCATTTTTATTTGGGTTATAATCAGTGGAAAAAACGCCTAGCATTACCGCAAGTCCCGCGGAGGCATTCGTGTTCAAGGTCCCAATGCGGAGTTTCCCCGTTGCCTGCACCGACAGATTATTCCGATATCGCAATAATCTTTTTTCGTAATTAACTTCGTAATTTAAGACAAGATCATTCCGAATCTGATGGCGCCATCCTTCAGGTATTTTATTACCGGTGGCCCTGTGAATTTCAGTCTGCATTTCCCCGCCAAAGGCTCCGGGTCCGATGAGTCCAATACTAAGCGCCGAACTAAATCGCGATTTATGTATCGTATCAGCAGCAATCACAAAACTTTTTAACATTATAGCAGATGCAAAAGGGCGATCTCCATATTGGATCTCGTCGCTTACATACCTGTATGGGGTAAAACCGATATGTTCAATTGCGACCCCATATTGGTACTTAGAATCCGGCACCTTTACAAGCAAATGATTGGCAGGATTTTTAGCAAGCCACGGAGTAACAAGCTCGAAACTGTATCCTTGGGTATAATCCCGATCGGTTGCATTGAAATAATCATTCTCGTAATTAAAACGAAAATAACTGTCGGACGTAATCTGCCGGAACGAAGCTATATTGTCGATCTTTTGTCCCGATAGTGTTAATGGAATAATAATAATCAGAGTGAAGAATAGAAGTGTTTTTCCCATAACTCACATACGGAAACTCAATAGTATGGGTTTTCCACGTACTAAGTTAATGCTAACCCAACAGCTCAACCGCCTCAATATTTCCCTGCTGCACAGCAAGGTCGATCGCCCTTAGTCCTCGTGCTTCCCGGATTTCTTTATCGGCGCCATTAGCAAGCATCAGCTTAACAAGTTCATTTCGTCCGAACATCGTAGCAAACATTAGTGCCGTGCCACCATTACCATGCTGAGAATTAAGACTGGCACCATGTGCGATAAGAAGTTCGGCAATTTCAAGATAACCTTTAAAGCAAACGCCCATTAAGGCCGTATTGCCTCCATAATCTGCAGCATCTACATTGGCACCTGCATTTAACAAAATTCGTGCGGCCTCAAATTTTCCGTTATAGCAGGCGATAATCAAAGGCGTGTAACCTCGATCATCAATAACGTCAATATCAAAAAGTGCAATTTGCTGTTCCAGTTCTGCAAGATCTCCCGTCCGTGCTGCATTAAAAAATCGAGTAGTATTTTCCATGGTCTATTATAAAAAAGGCCGGATAAGAATCCGGCCTGAAATTAATCTCTTCGAACCTATCGTTCCATTTTAATCTTTCCGCGATTTGCCTCCATCGAGGCACTTTCGTTACCCGATGCCGTGGCATTGATCGCACTTAAGGCGACATCACTTAAAAGCATGTCGGCCTCTTTTTCCTCAGCGAGGGTTTGAGTCAGCAACATTGCCGCATCATTCTCTCCAAGGGCTTTAGCAAATGCGCACAAAGTGCCATATGTGGCGATTTCATAATGCTCGATCTTCTGTGAGGCCGCTATTATCCCGGCATCGCGCACAGGTCCCGGCATTGTCTCTTCGAGAATTTCGTCACCTTCTTTTATAAGTCCGGCCATTGCTTCACATTTCTTTCCCTCGGCTTTCTCTCCAATGAGACCAAAGATCTTGTCGAGTCTTGTGATTTGGATCTTTGTGACCATTAAATGATCCTTAATAGCAGATGCCAAAGTAGGCGAGGTTGCATTGGCGATCATTTTAGGCAACGCTTTCAGCAGCGCATTTTCAGCCCAATATATGTCTTTCAATGAATCAACGAATAATCCATTTAAATCGTTCGCTGCGTCTGATGCTGGATTTACCATTTCGTTTTTTACTGGTACCGACTTGTTGCCTTCGGCGGGCATGTTATCTTTTTTCATGTTTTATATTTAAAGTTTGTCTTCACGTGCCCAGAACCGGTGTTGTGTCATTGCGCTGATGTAATCATCCGCAAAACTGGCATCAACAGAATTGCCGCGAACTAAAAGTCCAAGTTCTTTTGAGTCTACAATTTTTGATGCGAACTGCGTTGTCTCCAGGAATTTTTTTCCAAATAAATCTGCGCCAATCACTTTGCAATGGCGATACGCATCACTGATAAAGTCGATTAAATCGGCATTGTTACCAAGGTCATCAGAATCACCGGCCATAATAAAGATCGAGTCAAACAATACAGATGATGCTGTAAAGAAGCTGAAATCGATCGGAATTTCACCGCCTTTGTCGGTCGTTACATATCCCAAATGCGGAGCAACTATAAATGCGCAGGCATCCTGCTTCTTTAAGGCTTCTTTCAGGTTCATGATAGAATCTTCGCTGGCACCATTGGCACAAATAAAAGCAACTCGCCGCGTCGCAATACTAGGAGAATTTGTCGGATTGTTCAGCATGCTCAGAGCATCGGAAGACTTTACCATCGACTTCCTCAGTGGCTGAGGCTGTTGGTTTGCCGCATATTCATTTGGAGGCACGCCCTGGTTCATCGGTTCAAATGGTTTTGAAGGAACTTTCATTCCCAGTCCTTTGGCAACAGCTTCCGCTAAAGTGGTATCGACCTGCGCCAGTAATCCGAGCATCCGCAACCTGATTTCTGTTGTTTCAACCTTTCCTAATTCAAATCGCAATGCTTTGATAATGTGCTTCTGTTCAACCTCTGTCTGACTGTCGAGAAATAATTTGGCCTGACTGAAATGATCAGCGAAACTTTCGCTTCTCGAGCGAACTTTATGTGCTTCGACACGTTCATTATGACTTACAAATCCGCCGTTAGATTCAGAAGCCTGGACTGGACTGCCGTTTGCAAGCGAATTTGGAGAATAGGCAACGCGGCCAACATTGACTTCGTGCCGATGTAGACCGTTACGTTGGTTGTTGTGCATTGGTGCAATGGTCCGATTGATTGGAATCTCATGGAAGTTTGGTCCGCCAAGACGAATCAGTTGTGTATCAGTATAGGAAAAAAGCCGGCCTTGCAGTAAAGGATCGTTGGAGAAATCGATACCTGGAACAACATGTCCGGGATGAAACGCAATTTGCTCGGTTTCCGCAAAGAAATTGTCGGGGTTTTTGTTGAGAACCATCCTTCCAATGATCTGTACAGGTACAAGTTCTTCCGGAATTATTTTGGTTGGATCGAGTAAATCAAAATCAAATTTGTGTTCATCCGATTCGGGTACAATCTGCACGCCAAATTCCCACTCCGGAAAGTGGCCTTGGTCGATCGCTTCCCATAAATCCTGTCGGTGAAAATCTGGATTTTTCCCCGAAATTTTCTGTGCTTCGTCCCATACGACAGCATGTGTGCCAAGTTTTGGTTTCCAATGGAATTTTACGAAGTGCGACTCGTTTTGCTCGTTAATAAATCGGAATGTATGAACGCCAAATCCTTCCATCATGCGATAGCTTCGCGGGATTGCCCGGTCAGACATCAGCCACATGATCATGTGCATTGATTCGGGCATCAATGAGATGAAATCCCAAAACGTATCATGGGCTGATGAGGCTTCAGGTATCTCATTATGTGGCTCTGGTTTAACGGCATGCACCAAATCAGGAAATTTCATTGCATCCTGAATAAAAAACACCGGAATATTATTAGCTACTAAATCGTAAATGCCCTCTTGTGTATAGAACTTAACTGAAAAGCCGCGAACATCTCGTGCGAGATCAGTTGAACCACGTGAGCCAGCTACTGTTGAAAATCGGGCGAAAACCGGTGTACGTGTACCTTTTTCCTGTAAAAAACCAGCTTTTGTAAACTGCGGAATCGGATTTGTGACCTCAAAAAAGCCATGAGCTCCCGAACCTCGTGCATGCACGATCCTCTCTGGTATTCGCTCGTGATCGAAGTGCGTCATCTTTTCCCTGAAGATGAAATCCTCGAGTAATGAAGGGCCACGTTCGCCAGCTTTTAATGTGTTATTATCGTCATTTACCCGTACACCTTGATTGGTGGTCAAAAATTTGTTGGTGCCAACTGATTTGTTTATTAACAAATCACGTTGCTTTTCATCCTGCTGGTTTGGTTTAGAATTGTCCTTTTCTTTCATTGATGTTCCTAATTAATGTATCTATAAGTTATTCAGCTACAAACAATCGACAAGATGGTTAAGCCGTAATGTATAAAGCTAAACTATTAAGAGCAGGAGGTTTTACATCATTGCGCTCTGGATTTGTAAGATTATGATTATTTTTATGGAATATTTGCGCCAATATAAAGTCGATCCGTTCAAATATGTATTTCCATAAATTTTTCCAAACTAATAATGTAATCGGGTACGGTTTTCTTAACTTTAGATGTAACCAAAAAAATTAATTATGGAAAACTACAACAACTTCGATGCGGCACAATTCGATGCCAATAATGAAAACGATTGGCGCCAAACTGCAACCGACGGACAATGGATTACGCCTGTCTCAGAAGATGCGATGAATTTCGCAGCTGACGATGACGACGAGGATGAAGACGAAGATGCTGATACGGATTGGGGCGATGTTGATCCGCAACCTGAAGGAGGCAATGAACCAAGCGGACCAGGAAGCGCGGTATAATTTTAAAAGCGGCATTTGCCGCTTTATTTTTGATGGTTCGATAAATGGTTCCTTTTAATTCTTTAAAACCTTGACGGTTCTTACTTTATCATCAGCTATTATTTTCACTGCATAAGTTCCTGCCGGAAGTGCCGACATTTCAACCTTGGCAGCTTCCAGATCTGCTTGCACTTTTACACGCTGTCCAAGTAAATTGTAAACTTCAACTGCGGTCAGCGCGCCTTCATAGGTGATAGTAAGAATGTCATCAACAGGATTTGGGTAGACAGCCAAAGCAGAACGATCAGGAGAATTTGCAGATAGGGAAGGCGTGACAGTTACATCATCTATTTGGATATATCCTTGGTTTGCTTCAGAATAGCTGTGGAAACCGATATAATATACACCTGCTGTTGTTGGAGTAAAGCTGACCGTTGCAGTAGTAAAATCGCTATCGAAACTGGTATCGATATCTTCGTCTACATATAGCGACGTGGTCATTGCTGCTGCGGATGCGGCCAATCCATACTTAACCTCCAGATTCTCCAAGAAATCAAAGACGCCAAGGCCGCCACGGTATACAAAGGATAGCGTGTAAGAGCTGCCTGCGACCAGGTTAAGTCCGGGCGTGAAAAACCAGTCATCACCAGGCAAATCCGAATCGTATGTGTAAACTATACTACGGTCGCCGGTTTGTGTTGGAAAATCGTTTGTAACTGCCCAGCCTGAATCAATTCCACCATTTACATCTTCGATAGTCAGGCATGCATTGGCTTCAAAATCTTCAAAACCAGTTGAATATGGTAAAGATACAATCGGATTGTCACACGTAGGAGCCGTTCCGCAGAAAATAATTCTTGATCTTGGCTCATCGGTACCTGTGCACGCCGCATCCTCATGCGTATAAAACCTGACTACGCCTGTTAGTGTTGAAACCCACGCGACAGATTGAACACCTGAGGTAAAAGCTGTTGTGCCTCCTTCGTTACTTATCGTCAGGAAATCAGTTGGGATATTACTCGAGAAGGTGTAGGTTTGGCCGGAAGTTACCTGTACATTGCTGTATTCGCTGCTGTAGGCAAAGTCATCAATTACCTCTGAAGTACCAGTGCATTCGGGTTGAAAGGTCTCCTCGGGATACAAACCATTTTCGGCTTCGAGACATTGCCCCTGAACGGAAGCTGAAATAAACAGTATAAAAATCGCAAAGCTGTAGAGTAATTTTTTCATCATAACTATAATTTAGAATTAGACAACAAGATAATAAAAAGTTGAATATCAAGGCATAACAATCATATTTAAACGATTTTCGGCGGTTCGGGAATCCAGTTCTCCAAAGTCTGCGAAGTCTAAAGAGTATATATTCTTTCTTAGCGATTATGGTTTTTGTATATTGGATCTTATTCGGCTACATAAAAATGCAGGGGAATTTTATGGGTAAACGTTTTCGAAAGCTATTCGGTAATTACAAGATCGGGCAGATATTGATTGTTCCATACAGGTGCTATGGAACTGGCTTACATTTATATGTGAAAGGTCGGGTGCTTGATAATGAGCCGCTTGAAATTATCGAAAAACACTCCGTAATTGAAACGTTGCAATATGCTTTTCACCAATTTAATACCCATGAAATTCCTGATTGCCCGATAATATTATTGATAGGAGAAACCAAATATGAGGCGTTAACCGACCGTAAAGGATACTTTTTGTTTAAGACGATATTGCCGGGTGACGTTTCTGGTTTATCAGATAAGGAAGGTTGGGTTGAATATGAGCTTCGGGTAGGCGATCACACATTTCCGACCGCTACTTATAAAGGTCAATTCCTGATTCCGGAAAAAGAGGCTGATTATGGAATCATCAGCGACATCGACGATACGATCCTGAATACAGGAGTAACATCATTTTTGAAGTGGAAAGTGATCCGAAACTCCCTATTCGTAAATGCTTACCGTCGGATACCGCTTGAAGGCGCAGCAGATTTATACCGTCAGCTGCATATGGGTGTCGACAAAAAAGAAAAAAATCCGATTTTTTACCTTAGTAACAGTCCGTGGAATCTCTACCAATACCTGCGATTATTTCTCGATCATAACGGCTTTCCCAAAGGCCCGATTTTGCTGCGGAGCTTCAACAGTATGTTCCAGCGAGCTGTCGGATCCGAAAAGCCTCATAAGCAAAAAGAGATTATCAACCTGCTCGAGACCTATCCCGATCTGAAGTTCATCCTGATTGGCGACAGCGGCGAACATGACGCTTCAATTTATACTGAGATAGCGGCGCAGTTTCCGCATCGCATCTTATGCATTTATTTGCGAAGTGTCAACCATAAACGCCGGATGCAGCACGTGCGAAGTATAGTTGATAACTTCAGGATCACGCCACTTCTGTTGGTGGAGAAATCCGCTGATGCAGAAGCACATGCAAGGCTCAGCGGCTATATATAACTACATGTCGTCATCGTCTTCGCTGACGTGCTCACCGTCATAACCAGAGCGTTCGTCATTGTCAAATTCCTCATCGCCGGCACGATCAGACAATGTTCCGCTTTTAGGGTCGTCGACATGGTTGCCAAGCCCGATATTTGGATCGCCGGACGGCCTATTATGATCTGACCTGTTATTCTTTTTGTCAGAATTGCTGACTTGTTCATCATTGTTCATGCTTATTTCTTTTACTACAAGATACTAATTTACCCATAATTAGCCTTTACGGATGCTATAATAGTGTTAAGGAAAGGTTGAAAGTGCTTCAAGTGAATAGAAAAAATCCTTAACTTAGATTTTGTGATTACCATAAAATGAAAGAAAAAGTACTTCCACACATATTACAGCGGGATGTTGAAAATATTTCGCAGATACCAATAATCGAACGTTTGTTAACCGTTGTTTGTCAGTCTACCGGAATGGGTTTTGCGGCTGTTGCACGTGTTACTGAAGATACGTGGATGGCATGTGCGGTTCACGATAAAATAGGATTCGGACTGCAGCCCGGAGGCGAGTTAGAACTAGAAACCACCATCTGCCATGAAATTCGGCAGAGTGGAAAACTGATCAGCATCGATCATGTACTTGAAGATTCAGATTTTAAAAATCATCACACGCCGGCACTTTACGGTTTTCAAAGCTACCTGTCGGTTCCCATAGTACGAAGAGATGGTACTTTCTTTGGAACCCTTTGCGCAATAGATCCGCATCCCAGGAATGTGAGCAATGAAACGACAGTTGATATGTTTGTTTTGTTTGCTGACCTGATATCATATCATCTTGACACGGTCGAGCAGCTTCATAATGCAAAAGCGGAAGTCATAAATGAGCGGGCTTTTAAAAAGGCTCTGGAAGAGCAAGTATTAGAAGGGACTAAAAAACTCAGGGAAAGCAATGAAAACCTGCAGCGCGCCAACGCGGATTTGCTGTCGGTAAATTATGTTGCAAGTCATGACCTACAGGAACCGCTGCGAAAAATCCAAACTTTTGTATCGCTGATCCAAAAAGGCGAACTGAAGAATTTTTCCGAACAAGGGAAAAATAATTTTGACCGACTTACAAATGCCGCTGAGCGTATGCAGACGCTGATAAGTGATCTTTTCACCTACTCGCAGGCTGATTTTGCCGAACGAAAATTTAAAAAAACTGATCTCACGCAGATACTTGCAGAGGTTAAAGATGATTTAAAAGAAGAGATTGAAGAAAAGAACGTTGCCATCCATTCTGAAAAGATGTGCACCGCCAAGGTGATTCCGTTCCAGATCAGGCAGCTGTTTCATAATTTGATCAGCAATTCGATCAAATATGCGCATCCGGATCGGTCGGTGCGAATCAATGTCAGCTCTGAAATAATCGCAGGAAGTTCCGATTTACACGAAAAATTAGACCCATCGCAAACATATTGTCATATACAAATAGCTGACAACGGCATCGGGTTTGACCCTCAATATAAAGAGAAGATATTCGAACTTTTTAAAAGGCTTCATAGCCGCTCGGCGTTCAGCGGAACAGGAATAGGCCTCGCAATTGTTAAAAAGATCGTCGATAACCATAATGGGTTAGTTTCCGCTGACGGACATGAAAATACTGGTGCCGAATTCAACATCTTTATCCCCGTTACATAATCTAATATTGCTCCTTAATCTCCGATTCCTGATACAGGATGGCATCGCCGTACTCTGAACCGCCGTGCCATTACTGAACGAGTCAAAAATTAACCGCTTCACATAGAAAAAGTGTGCCAGAAATGTAAAAATGTTGAATTATTTTCGAAAAAATTTCTGAAATTAAGAAAAAATTTTTTGAAATTAAGTTAAAATGTTAAAATTCTAGGTTTTCATAATTTTCTCATCATCTTTGCCGCCGACGAAAACCAACTTTTGTCTTAAACCCCAATTAAATATGATAGGAAAATTACGATTTGTAGCACTGTTTGCCGTAACGGCTTTCCCTGCTTATTTATCTGCACAGGCCCCAACTTTAGGAGCCGCGGCAGATTTTGCACTTTTTACTACAACTGGCGCTGTAGGTAACGCAAGCCTGTCGCATATTACAGGTGACGTTGGAAGTAATAATGGACCTAGCACCAATTTCGGAAATATTGATGGTGTTATGCAAACCGGCAACGGAGAGACTGCTGCTGCTGCTGCAAGTCTGACGATTGCTTACGACCAACTTCATGCTGCTATCCCCAACTTTTTTCCTGCACCGCTTTTCGGTAATGGACAGATACTGGGAGCCGGAACATATTCAGTCGGTGAAAGTGCAACATTAGACAATGTTCTTACGCTTAACGGAAACGAAAATTCTGTTTTTATATTTAAAATTCAGGGATCATTCGCTTCAACGGCTAATTCACAAGTAGTACTTACAGGTGGCGCGTTGGCATGTAACGTTTTTTGGAAAATCGAAGGTCTCGTTTCATTGGCTTCGGGAACAAGTTTTAAAGGAACAATAGTTGCCAATAACGCAGCAATTAATCTGAATTCAGGTGCAATGCTTGAAGGACGCGCATTATCTACAACTGGAGCTGTCAATATTGACGGAGCTACAGTAAGAATACCATTAGGCTGTGGAACACCAATGCTTACTGGTCCTGCAGAACCTGTTTTGGGAACTGTTGCCTGTTATACAATTTTCTCCGGAAGCGGATCAGTACAGAATACGGGTATTACATTTGTTACAGGGGATGTTGGAACAAACGTAGGTTTGACAACAGGGTTCCAGGCTGAAAATGTTGAAGGAACGATCCACCCGAATCCGGATGTATCGACTGCGCAATGTGCATCTGACCTTAATGGGGTGTATTCTTACTTACATGCGTTACCGGTGGATATTCAATTGTTGTATCCTGCTGCACTTGGTCATAACTTAGTTCTGACACCTCACACCTATTTAATGGATGCCGCTACTGTCTTAACTGGAACAATAACTCTTAACGCGCAGAACAATCCTGATGCAGTTTTTGTAATGAAAATTAACGGCGCACTTTCGACCTCGACATATGCGACCGTAAACTTAATTAACCAAGCTAAGCCCGAAAATGTATATTGGAAAATAGATGGTGCAGTCGATCTTAATGACTATGCCGAATTTAAAGGTACATTGATTTGCAACAATGGTGCTATGATCGTAAATACCGGCGCGGAAATAATTGGTCGTGCGCTTAGTACAACAGGTGGCGTAAGCACTTTTGGAATCAACGCTCATATGACGCCTGGCTGTGGTTCACTGGCTGTAAACACACCCGCTGCGTCTGCAAAAGCAGTACAATTCTACCCGAATCCATTCAGTGGTACCCTGAATGTGGCTGTTGGAGAATTAGGCGACGATAGTGTCCTTTCTATCTATAATGTCCTTGGTGCGCTTGTTATGCAGAAGTCACTTACGCAAGCAGTAACGACCATTGAAACAAATCTTCCTGCAGGAATGTATGTCTACCGTCTTACTGATGCAAACGGATCGCTTCAAACGGGAAAACTGATTGCTGAATAAATCCATCAGGTATTAAACATTGATCCCCGCTTATTAGTGGGGATTTTTATTTTAAAGCCGCTGCATCAGATTCAGGATCACTAACTATAACGTTTTCGCAATTTGTTAACCAAAAGAAGTTGATAGTTTTCTGTCAAAAATTAAGAGTTTTGACGCAACTACATCCAAAAAACCCATATATATTTGCAACATGGAAAACCTCTCCAATCCGAAATATCACAAACAGTATTTGCAGGGCTATGCTTTTGGCAACAATCCCGCATTTGCTGAATTTGAAGATATTAACAATTGCACGAGAGAATTTAAAAGTGAAGCTTTTAAATCTGGTTTTGCAAGCGGAAGGTCGGAATATGAGCGAATCAACGGCCCGCTTTCACATGGTATTCCACACCAGATACTTTCGCAAAAGATACTACAGGAATTTTTGATGCTTGGCAGACTTGGAATGCCATTGGAAGCATCTGAATACAGTGAGCACCAGCAAAAGGTAATTCAGCAATATTATGGGAGCGGCCGCACATTCTATAATTGTGACGGTGACATCTCTCTCTATTTGCTGTTGGCCGATTCGGGTATTTCGTGGAAATATTAGGTTGGTCAAAAAATACAAGTAGAAGGTCACAAGTCGAAAAGCGAAAGTCAGACACTGGATCTAACGCTGATTGCTTCAACTACTGAGACTGAAGACTGAAGACTGAGGTCAAGGAACAACCCTTCTTCCGAAATTGATCAGAATATAAGGTTTCATAAATCCTTCGGTACGCGCTTTTACAGCTCCATTGTTATTTATTATAAGTAAGGTAGGATAGGAGCGGACATTATACTGACGCGCTACCTCGATACCTTCGCCTTTCTCCGCATCTACTGATATGCAGATGAAATTCTTGTTATAATATTCACCTACTGCCTTATCTTTAAACGATACCTTTTTTAGCTGTTTGCAAGGACCGCACCACGTAGTGTAAAAATCTATGAAGATCGGCTTTCCTGTTTCTTTGGACGCTGCCAATGCTTCGGAAAACGTTCCTTTAAAGAAATCAATTCCCATTTTTGTGGCTTTATTTTCAGATCTAGAATTTATCAGAAGCAGCAACAGGGCAAACAATGGTAGAAATTTAAACATCATCAGGTACTTGTATGTGCCACAAAGCTAACGATTTACTTAGCATAATGTAGCTTTTCAACCTAAATTCGACAATTCTTTTACCATTTTGGCACGGTTGTTATATATAAGATTACAACGCAATTGTATAACGCCGGCCTTGCATGCGCTAGTTAATTTTGACACAGTTATTAACCAAAATCTGGAAATTATGAAAAAGTATATATCATTAGCGGTCGCCATTGTTGTTTTAAGTTCATGTAGAGATCAAGCAGCAGAAAAATTGGCAGCAGACCAGAAATATGCAATGGACTCGATACGAGTTGCAATGGAAGCAGAACGTCTTGAATTGGCTAAACAAAAAACAGTTGATTCGATGAATGCAATTGTTGAAACCCGTGAAGCACAGGCCGCAGCTGCAGCAGCAACACGAACGGCACAATACACGGTTACAAACAACAATACTACAGCCGCCGCTCCGGCCGCTAAAAGAAAAGGATGGAGCAATACTGCCAAAGGTGCCGTAATAGGTGCCGGAGTTGGAGCAGTGACAGGAGCGGTAATTTCGAAAAAAGACGGTGAAGGTGCAATTATCGGTGGATTAGCAGGTGCTGCTGTAGGAGCCGGTACCGGAGCCATAATAGACGGTAAGAAAAAAGAGTAATTTTACTATAGAAGGTTTAAACCCGAGTCGGCATCCGCTGATTCGGGTTTTTTTTATGCTAAAATCACTAAAATAATTTTCTCCGGACGCGAAACATTCGGTAACTTTAGTAGACTAATGCCCATTATATAAACTTAAGCATATGAAGAACTTTTACTATTGTATCGTATTTGTATTATTTGCTCTCTCGGCAAATTCGCAAACTATAAACATTCCTGATGCCAATTTGAAGGCAAAATTATTGGAGGCTTCCGAAGAAAATGGTATTGCACGCGATATCGATCAAAATTATATCACTGTTGACACCAACGGGAATAATGAGGTCGAATTGAGCGAAGCCTTAACGGTGTATCATCTATTTGTTGGTTTGAGCGAAATCTCAACTATGAGCGGAATTGAGAATTTTACCAACCTGCAAACACTTGAATGTTCCAGCAATCTTATCAGCAGTTTAAATATCACGGCGCTCACTAATCTGGTGGACCTTTCCTGTAGCAGCAATCCGCTCGGGACATTAAATCTTACTGGATTATCCAATTTACAATATCTCGTTTGCGCTGATGCAAACCTTACGACTCTAGACTTATCTGATAGTCCTGAAATGGTTCATTTCGAAGCAAGCTACAACAATCTTACATCGGTCGACATCACGGGACTGACATTATTAAAGGAATTCATTGCGGCAGAAAATAACCTGACATCGCTGGATTTTACGGGAATGACTATGCTCGAATTTATTGATGTTGAAGCTAATCAGCTGACCTCGCTTGATGTTTCCGGCTGCATCGCATTAGTCTATCTTCAAGCTGATTTCAACCAGTTGACATCGTTGGATATAAGTGATTCTAATCCAGAGATTGTCTCTGTTAATGATAACTTACTGGAAATACTGATCATCAAAAATGGAGTAGACAACAGCGACTCCTTCATTAATTTTGCGAATAACAATCTCGAGTATGTATGCGTGGATGAAGACGAACTTGAAGCTTACGTTGAAATTGTTGAATTCTACGGATACAGCAATGTCTCCATCAACACCTATTGCACATTTGAACCTGGCGGCACATATTATACTGTAGACGGAATCAATAGGTTAGATACAAATAATGACGGTTGCAGCGTGACCGACCCTGTTTATCCACATTTGCGTTTCGAAATAAACAACGGTTCATCTGGAACTTTCATTGCGGATGAATCAGGAGCCTTCAGCATGGCACTTCCGGAAGGATCGTATACAATCACGCCAATAATTGAAAATCCGTCATACTTCGCAGTTACGCCGGCTTCGGTTCCTATACAATTTCCATCGATGTCAGGAAATGTAACGCAGGATTTTTGTGTTATCCCAACAGGAACACATCCTGATCTTGAGGTTACTCTTGTTCCTTTAACGGCGTCCGTTCCCGGATTTGATACGCAGTACTTGATTATTTACCGCAACAAAGGAAATCAGTTGCAGTCTGGAACGATAACGATGAATTTTGCCGACGAATATCTTGATTTCCTGGAATCTAATCCGGCTACTGAAGAAGCAGGTGGAACCTTGATTTGGGGATTCATCAATCTTTATCCTTCGGAAACCCGTGAGATATTGGTATCCTTCAATATAAATACACCAACAGATACACCTCCTGTTCAAAACGATGACGAACTGCAGTTTTCAGTTGCAATTACAACGGAAATGACCGATGAAACTCCGGAGGACAATATAATGTTGTACAACGATATAGTTGTAGGTTCGTTTGATCCAAACGACAAAGTATGTCTTCAAGGACCTGTTGTATCTCCTTCTACTGCAGGCGATTTTGTGCATTACAGAATCCGATTTGAAAATACAGGAACATTCGCAGCACAAAATATTGTTGTACGGGATAATATTGATCCATCCCGATTCGATATCTCCAGCCTTATTCCGCTTGGTGGAAGCCATTCATTTAACACGCGGATCAACGGCAACCGTGCAGAATTCATTTTTGAAGGTATTAACTTGCCGTTCGACGATGCCAACAACGATGGTTATGTCGTGTTTAAGATCAGAACACTACCTACATTGGTTGCAGGCAACAGTTTCAGCAACTCGGCCGAAATCTATTTCGATTACAACCTGCCGGTTATCACCGATCCCGCAATCGCCACTTTTCAGGCACTTGCAAATCCTGAATTTGATCTGGCAAGAAACATCACGGTTTACCCGAATCCCGCACGTAACACACTCACAATCAATTCCAATGGTCAGGATATCAGTAGTGCCAGGATCTATAACATGCTGGGGCAGTTGATTTTGACGACAATCAATCACGGGCCAACATCCACAATCGACGTGTCACCGCTGAAGTCGGGTCACTACTTTGTAGAAATAAACACCGAGGATGGAATATCCAAATCCAGATTCATTAAACAATAGAATAAGGCCGGATTTAATCCGGCTTTTTTTATTAATATAATTTGATTACGTTTGAATCTCTATTATTTAAGAACCATTAAACAGCAAGCCATATGAACATTTTTTCCAGATTGCTTTATACGCCTTCGCGGGGTACATCAGTCGATCTCTCACTGCTTTTATTACGTATGGCAGGCGGCGGATTTATGCTTGGCCATGGTTATGGAAAGTTACAGCAAGTTTTAAGTGGGAACATGGAATTTGGAGACCCAATAGGTTTGGGCGCTGAAACATCGTTGTTACTTACGGTCTTTGCTGAATTTGTCTGTGCGTTAATGGTTCTGATCGGATTGTTTACGCGTTTAGCAACCATTCCGATCATAATTACAATGCTTGTGGCTGTTCTTTTGGTTCACGCCGGGGATGAATTTGGGAATAAAGAAGCTGGTTTGTTCTTCCTGGTCACGAATTTAGTCATCCTGCTTTGTGGTGCCGGACGGTACTCGCTCGATTACGCGATGCGCAGAAAAAGGTAGTTTGTTTAAGATTTGATAAAGTTAAGGTTACATAATTTCGGCCCGGCTTCCACATCTTTGCATTACCTGATGATCATTAGGTATTTCATATTATCTTAATTTTTGTCGATTCTGATTTATGAAGAGGTTGCCTAGGCCAGGCAACCTTTTTTTATTTCCTGTAGTTTCCCAGTTGTTATAAAACTTTGGTACTTTTGCAGCGACAAAAATTAAGAAATCGTGAATGTAAAACAACTCGTACTCTGTGCGTTTGTTGCTTTTTTATCTTCTGAGGCAATTGCGCAGGAGGTCACCAACAACAAGTTCGGTAAAGGACTGATCAACATTATTGCAAAAGACAGTTCGTACAGCTTAAATTTCACTGCCAGGTTTCAGGCGTTATATACGGCCGGCCTGGATATTCCCGAGTTCGAAACAGCACAAGATCTCCAGTCATCTTTCCTGATTCGTCGAGCAAGG
Organism: Flavobacterium sp.; assembly: GCA_036388535.1. Classification (GTDB taxonomy): domain Bacteria; phylum Bacteroidota; class Bacteroidia; order Flavobacteriales; family Flavobacteriaceae; genus Flavobacterium. Next base: position 19,576 of record DASVRQ010000068.1, read on the forward strand.
TTAAAATTTGAAGGTTTTGCGTATTCTCCAAAACTCTGGTATAAACTTCAGTTAACATTGTCAAATCCCGATATGGCTGGAGCTTCCGTTTATAATGGCAACACGCCCATGTTGATTTCGGATGCATTTGTACGCTGGAATTTCCATAAAAATTTTGAATTGTGGGTTGGTCAAACGAAGCTTCCGGGAAACCGTGAGCGTATGATATCGTCGGGAAGTTTAGAGACAGTCGACAGGTCGTTGTCGAACAGCAATTTTAATCTTGATCGCGACATGGGTCTGCAGTTGCGTGGCAGATTTCCATTCGGAAAACAGTTCCTTGTCCGGTCAGCCGTTGCGTTTACACAAGGTGAAGGTCGAAACATTACCGTTGGCAACCTTGGCGGATATCAAATCACAAGTCGCGCCGAAGCGTTGCCATTTGGCGATTTCAACGATTATGAAGGTGCCGATTTTGCGCGTGAACCAAAACCGAAATTATCAATTGGCGCCAGTTACGACTTTAATGGAAAAGCCGTAAAAACACGATCTGTACTTGGGAATTTTATGGAAACTGACACCGGGTTACATGAGACTGATATAACAACAGTTTTTGTAGATGCAATGTTTAAATACAAAGGTTGGTCGGCAATGGTCGAGTATGCAAAACGTACTGCTGATGATCCCGTCGCCCGTAATCTCAATGGTTCCGAAACAGGCGACGTAGTAAACGTTGGCAACGGATTCAATATTCAAACCAGCTATTTGTTCAAAAAGAACTATCAAGTAACAGCACGTTATACTGCAGTTGAACTTGATCGTGAGGTCTTTGAAAACGGTGTCGAAAAACAATATACCCTCGGATTTTCAAAATATTTTGTCGGACATAAGCTTAAAATCCAGTCTGACATCAGCCTTAACGACTTTGAGAACGACATCAGCAATAGGTTGCTGTATCGATTACAGTTCGAAATTCAGTTTTAATCCAAAGGATCAGTTCGAAATTACAATTCCTTAATACCGACGTAATCTTACGGAGTTGAACCAAAGTTAATTTTGAGCAAAAATCTCATGTTCAAAATTAAGCTTCTGTGTTTTACTTTTTGTGTTGCTGTTATTACCGGTTTCTTTATGATCTGCGGTTTTTCGGACGATAAATATGTCGGTGAACAGTCATTACTCACTACTTATTTAACCGAATTTAACCTGGCCAGCCAAGCACTTGATCGTGATGCCGAGAGTTATAAATTAAATCGGATTACCATTGATTCACTAAAAAGCAGTCTGCTAAACACGCGGCTGAGCTATAAGAAAATCGAATTTTACATCGCATATCATTATCCCGGATACGCAAACGAACATTTAAATGGAGCGCCTCTTCTCCATGTTGTACGCGGGACATCAGCCACTATTGGTCCACCTGAAGGTTTGCAGATACTTGACGAACTAATTTTTTCGGATGAAGCTGCTTCAGAAAAAGTCAGAATTTCCGCATTAGCAAGCAAATTAAAGACTGCATATGGAATCCTGTTCCTGAGCCTGAATAAAAACCGTCCGTCAGAACGATATAATATCGCGGCAATAAGAATGCAATTGGTGCGGATATTTACTTTAGGAGTCACCGGATTCGATACGCCGGGATCTCAGAATGCATTACGCGAAGCATCAGCATCTTTAGAGGCGATTAGGGAGATACTAATCCGAAGTGAAAAGCTGCAACACTTGGATGAAATGGTTTCCTTATTAAACATTTCCATCCACCAATTAACTATTGGTACATTTGACAACTTCGACCGGCTTGCATTCCTTACTGGAACTATTGATCCGCTCTACAAGCAACTGGGTAATCTTCAAACTGATTTTGATCTCGAAGATTCCGGTTCAAATACAGCATGGAATCCGCGAAGCGAATCGATTTTTGCAGAGGATTTTCTAAACCCATATGCTTTTACAGATTTAACGAAAGAGGAAGACAATGACCAACTTCGGTCGCTGGGAAAACTATTATTCAATGATCCGATTTTGAGCAGCGATAACAAAATGAGTTGTGTAACGTGCCATCAACCCAACAAAGCTTTCGCCGATGCAAGTATAAAATCAATCAGCAATGTCCAGGGCAAAACAGTTTTAAGGAACTCGCCTACACTTTTAAATGCCGTTTATGCAGATCGGTATTTTTATGATTTACGTGCCTTTACGCTTGAGCAGCAAGTCGAGCATGTTATCTTCAATTCGGACGAATTTGCTACAGACTATAAAAAGCTGCTCAAAAAGCTGGAGGCAAATTTGGAGTATCGTGTTCGGTTTCAAAAAGTATTTGGAGATTCAAAAGTGACCAGGGACAACTTCACCAGCGCTTTAGCATCGTATGTATTATCGTTGCGATCGTTCAACAGTGCATTTGATAAATATGTTCGCGCCGAATTTAAAACCTTAAACCAACAGGTAAAGGATGGTTTCAATCTCTTTACAGGAAAAGCCAATTGCGCAACGTGCCATTTTGCGCCGACGTTTTCCGGACTTGTTCCTCCTTTATATATTGAAAGTGAAAGTGAGATACTCGGAGTGCTTGAAAATCCTGACGCAACTCCTACCAGGCTCGATGCTGATCAAGGTCGGCTTTCAAACCGGATCGTCAGTGAGAATGCGTGGATATTTGAAAGATCTTTTAAAACCACTTCAATTAGAAATGCCGAATTGACAGCGCCTTACTTTCATAATGGTGCATATGCAACGCTAGAGCAGGTAATTGATTTTTATAACAAAGGTGGAGGCGAAGGAATGGGACATGATGTGGTAAATCAGACATTATCCCCTGATCCGCTTAACCTTTCAGCGAAGGAAAAAGACAATCTGGTAGCTTTTATTAGATCTCTTTCTGATGTTTCGGCTGGAAATAAGCGCTAACTACCATCTTTCCAATTAATTCTTTGAACTTGCGAAGAATTAGTTCAACCCGCGTTAACACTGCCTTTACTATATGTTCGCATTGGTATCACTACCGTAAGATTGAGTTAACGAATGTTACAATTTGGTAAGGCAAACGTAAAAGGCTGGTCATCATCCCGCAACTTTGGAGTTCTAGTTTTGTCAAATAAATTAATCAATAACAAAACTGAAATGAGAAGAAAATTATTTTTTCTGGCACTCCTTTTATGCGGTGCAAGCAGCATTGCTCAGGAAACTTTACTTCCGACGCCTTATCCGGTAAGTAAAGACTCACAATGGAAGTTCCTCGACAACGGAACAAGTTTGGATGCAACGCCATGGAAAGAACTTACGGCTCCTAACACAACCTGGGCTATCGGAGCCGCGCCACTTGGATATGGCGACCCGTCGAACACCGTTATTTCATTCGGACCCGATGCCAACAACAAATTCATTACTTCGTATTTCTACAAGGATATTGTAGTGAATACTTCCGCCATGAGCGACTTGGTAGAATTTGGACTACGCCGGGATGATGGAGCGATCGTTTATGTGAACGGTATTGAAGTTTTTCGCGACAATATGCCTGCTGGAGCGACCAACTACATGACGTTCTCTGCAACTACTGTTGATGCTGCGAATGAAAAGCGCTACTGGGTGCATCAGGTTGCGAAATCAGCTTTTCAAAACGGTATAAACAGGATCGCTGTTGAAGTTCACAATCGCGATGGACAAAGTTCAGATCTTGGCTTCGACCTTTACATGAAAAACGCTCCTGCAGATGAACTTATCGTTGATTGTGACGAGCCGCATATTGGCTGTTTTGCATCAATAATGCCAACAGGTCAAACCCCTGTTATGATTATTCCACAAGAACACCGCTTTCAGTTGTTTTTCAAACAAGGCAGTAACTTCACGGAAACAACAGGGACGGTTCCCGGAAATCACGATTACACAGCGTATGTCGGGACAGGTGGCAGCAGTACGGTTGGAAAGGTTGCGGTGAACCACGAAAACAATCCAGGCGGAGTATCGATTGTCGATCTTCACTTTGACGCTGCGTCAAAATTATGGATAACAGATGCCAGTCGGCCAGTTGACTTCTTTAATACTGACCTTGTAACCACAAACAGAAACTGTTCAGGTGGCACAACACCATGGGGAACGGTTGTTACTGCAGAAGAGGCAACTGATGCTGGCGATGCAAATGGAGATGGTTATCACGATGTTGGTTGGTTGGTTGAATTGGATCCTGCAACTGCAATGGTTAAGGAATACGGTAACAACAAAAAAGAAAAATTGTGGGCGATGGGAAGGATGAACCACGAAAACATTGTCGTGGCTAACGACAATATCACCGCTTACTATGGTGAAGACGGTGGAACTCAATGTGTCTATAAATTTGTTGCTAATACTGCAGGAAACTTAAGTGAAGGTAATGTCTATGTTCTGAAACTTGATCTGGCACTTTCAAACGATGAACCAAGTTCGTCTACAGCAACATGGATTCAGGTACCGAACACAACAGTTGCAGACCGTAATAATTTACGTACCGTTGCAGCTGCTCTTGGCGGAACAAACTTCAACGGAGTGGAAGATTGCGAGATCAGTCCGCTTGATGGCATGATCTATTTTACGTCAAAAGGCAAAAACCGCGTTTACAGATTCCGTGACAACGGAATGACAATATCAGATTTTGAAACTTTTGCAGGCGGAATGTCATATCCGATTGAAACGGCAAATGGAATTGTAACTGAAGCTTGGGGTGACGGAAACGACAACCTTACATTCGATGACAAGGGAAATCTTTGGATGTTGCAGGATGGTGGTAACAATTATATCTGGATCATCCGTCCCGATCATACACAAAGCAACCCAAACATCAAGCTTTTTGCTTCGATGCCTGCAGGATCAGAACCGACAGGATTGACTTTCACGCCGGATTTCAAATTTGGATTCTTCGCTGTTCAGCATCCAAACGGTAACAATACGCCCCAGCTTGATGCTGCGTTTAATAACGTTGTTTTCGATAAATCAGCGGTTGTGGTCTTTGCACTCGCACAAAATATAGGACTCCAAGCGCCGGTAGCTGATTTCGCAGCCAACGATACAATGATCAATGAAGGAACATCTGTCACTTTCTCAGATCTAAGTACTGGAAATCCAACTTCATGGCAATGGACGTTTGAAGGAGGTAATCCGGCAACATCTACGCTTGAATCCCCAACTGTGATTTATCCAGATGCCGGATCTTACAATGTTACACTTGTTACTTCTAACGCGGCAGGAAGCAGCATTGAAATTGTCAAAAATGAGTACATTTTCGTTGAAGAAGCCCTCGGCGTAAACAATCCGGAACAAGGTGTATTTGGCGTAAAGGTCTATCCAAACCCGACAGGCGGATTAGTAACACTTGAACTAAGCGAAACTTCAGGTCAGCAGATCAGTGTTGAAGTATTCGATGTACTAGGTCGATGTGTCACGCAAATTTCAAACTTGGAAACAAACGGATTGGTTCAGATGATCGATTTAGACTTTACTAAAATTGCCGGTGAGCAAATGCTGATCGTCCGACTGAAAGTGGGCGAAAGAGTTGATACATACAAAGTTCTGAAAACAAAGTAAATACTAAACATAATTACAAAGGATCGGCTTATGCCGATCCTTTTATTTTTGAAAAATGAAAGAGATTATTACCTTACTACTAATGCTGCTTCCGCTATATGCGATCGGACAAATAGCAAACCCTATTGCTGAGCCATTGTATTTCAAAATCGAAGATGCGTTGTCGGCTAAGAAAGCCACACAATTAAATCTGCGGGATCAACAATTATTTATGATTCCCGATGAAATAAAGGATCTAAAGGAATTAAGATTTCTAAATCTGATGCGGAACAATCTTGAGAAATGGGATGAGGTGCTCTTCAGCCTGCAGAAGATCGAAGAACTGAACCTGAAAATGAATGCTATAATCAATGTGCCATCAAACATATCGTCATTGCAGCGCCTGATTACTTTGGATCTTTCAAACAACAAACTAACTTCGGTTCCACCCGAACTTGGCACCCTTAAAAACTTGCACTATCTGTACCTGTCATTGAATGCTATTACATCGGTACCCAGCTTGGCCAAATGCAAAAACTTAGAAGTGCTAGTAGCCGATTTCAACCAGATGAGTTCGCTTCCTCGGGAACTTTCCAAACTAAAAAAGCTCAAAGTATTACACTTAGGTTATAATCAACTATATGAAATTGACAATGATGAAAAGTTACCTGAATCTGTAGAAGAGCTCCATATCGAGTACAATTCACTTGTGCGAATACCGCAGCAAATAGGTGATTTAAGGAACCTGAAAACCCTTATTCTGGATGGCAACAAAATAGAGGTGCTTCCTGAAGAAGTGGGCAACCTGAAAAAGTTAGAGTTTTTGTCGCTGTCGAACAATGTGCTTCAAGTGCTTCCTCAAAGCGTGAATGATCTAAAAAACCTTCGAACGCTGGTGTTGACTGGGAACACAATCGGGCAGGCGGAACGGGATCGTATTCAAATGGCGTTACCGAATTGTCAAATCTACTTCTAGAGTTGCGGCAAGCTATGTCTCTGTATCACCATTGTTTGCCTCCTGCTCATCGATATCTGAATACTTATATTCTTCATTTAAGGTTTTTGTCAGTTCCGCCTTATCCTTTTTATTTTTGATAAATATAATCACTAGCAGGATTAATACCGCAATTGCTACTATTCCCAATATAAACCAGTTTGCGTACATAGTGAATTTTTTTTGTAAGGTAGTGATATGCAGTTATTATTTGAACCTGCCATATTATTAAAACATTAAAAATGAAGTTTTATTCAGCATAATTTTGGCTGCGTTGACAGCAGAAGTCGGAAATTGCCATTTACTGTTCATTCGCATTAATTTATAGTATAATTCACTGACCTTGTACGTATCGAATTATATTGTAATACCTTCGCAAAAAAAAACTGATGATTAAAATTTACCTATTAGTTCTCTTCTTTTCCACCACAATCTGTGCGAATTCACAATGTGGAGACTATACCCAGCTGCTTACTAGCGGACTTAATAATATTGAGTTTTTTGATGTAAATACTGGTGTTGCGTTCGGGCACGGCACAATGATCCGAACAATTGATGGTGGTGCAACTTGGCACTTTGTCAAGATACCGACGGGTCTACTGTCAGAGGGAATTTCGGACTTCGCTATAGTTGATGATAACTCCGCAATTCTTGTAGGAGATGAAAGCACTTTTTTAAAAACTGACGACAAGGGTCAGACCTGGCGGGCGATACCAATTCACATCGACAATATCGAAAAAAATATTTCAATTGATTTCGTAAGTGAATTGGTAGGCTACATGACAGGCGTTTCCATCATTCCTGGAACTTTTAATGGTCCACATCACCTCTTAAAAACTACTGATGGAGGCGAGACATGGACGCAAATATTCACCTCCTTTAACAACACCTATTTTGATAATACGGAACGTTTGAAGGTTAATTTTGTAAACGAGCTGCTAGGTTTTGCGTGGACTGGCTGGCACCTTCTTAAAACGGTCGATGGCGGTGCAACGTGGATAACCCTGACAAGTCCTGTTCAATTTAACGATATACATAATATTGAACATTCCGCAGATGGGACAATTATTGCAATGGTGGAATATAATTTATATAAGTCTACAGATTCTGGTTCAACATGGAGTCAGATTTCTCAAATATCAACGACAAATGGTATCATAAACACAACATTTTCTTATGATATTTTTGAAAATACAATTGCTCTTGTAGCTGCTGTAGGTAGCACTTCAACTCGAAGTTTTATAACTTTTGACCTAACCAACAATGTTCTCACCAGCCATTTGATTAATGCAGAACTACGGAATCAGTCGGATGTCCTTCTCTTAGATGCCAACAATGCATTCATAATCGATAATGGAAGTTCAATGTGGGCGGGAAGTCCTGGCAGAAAAATTTTGAAATCTACAACAGCGGGCGCAACATGGTTTGAGCTGGATTCATTCTCTCTTTTAACTCCGGACGGCAGTAACAACATAAAACTTTTACAGAATTCCCAAAACACGTATACAATGTCTAAACAAGACAATTATACGCCAAGCGATTTTTATTTGTATACGTCAACAAATAATGGAGCAAGTTGGCAACAGAAAGTTAAGCAAGTAGATCAGGATAATATCCTTTTACGTGCTGACGGCAATTATATTAGTTACCTTGCAAGCGATAACTTTAACGGAATAACAACCTATACTTTATACGAATCTGAAAGTTTAGGAGCAACGTGGGCAGAAACGACTTTTGTTAATCCATACCAAGTAGGCAGTTATTACGATCAGATTGATGAGAATACCTTAGTATTTGGATTTACAAACGAAATCTCAGTGTCATTCGACAAAGGGCAAAATTGGACACAGGTACCGTTACCAAATGTGCCAAATGTTTATTTTAATACTGTTAAATACAGAAGCGCAACTGAAATTTATGCTTGGGGTCAAGTAGAGAATTGGCCTACGGACTATAGTTATAATTTATATAAAACAGCTGATTTGGGTCAGACGTGGCAACAAGTTGTAACAATTCCTGACAATAATGGCGTAGATCTGGGAGCGACTGCCTCAACAACAATTTTTGGCGATGACTATGCATTGGTTTCTACAGGCGCTAATATGTACTTCCTTATAGATTTATTACAAAATACTTACACGCCACATCCATTTACGAACCCAAATCCTGAAATGGTTTACTTAAATCCCGATACCGTTAAAATATTTGCAGATGATCTTTGGGTTACGACGGAATATCTTTTCGGAATTTCTACCGATATGGGATTAACCTGGAACACAAGACAATGTTATATTTGTGGACCAAACGTTATATACAACGAAGTATCTGAAGAATTAACTACTTTTCATTCTGCTGACGGAGCAGAGCGTTTTGAAGCCTACATTCCAACTGCACCATCTATTTTAGGCGACACTAACGTTCAGCTTGGGAGCCCTATTGATTATTTTGTTACGTACAATCCACTTGCAAATACAGAATGGATCTTAGTTTCTGGCGGAACAATCATTGCCGACGAGAATGAAAATGACAAGGTTACGATCAGCTGGAACACCTTAGGACAGCACATAGTCCAGGTTAGAAGTGTAAACAATTGCGGCCAATCATCTTTACGTGAATTAACCGTCAATGTTGTGGAAAGCTTATCAGTTGACGAACCAGCACATGCCAATGCTCTTATCGTAAGTCCAAATCCCTTTTCGGATGAACTTGAAATCGTTTTTAATCATGGTAGTAATCAATACGACCTGCAGATAATAACGTTGACCGGGCAGGTTGTTCATCAGGAAACAATGACAGGGAATTCGTTAACTCTCAAAAGTCTGTCAAAGTTAGCGTCCGGAACGTACTTTCTTGTTATTGAAGGTGATGGGACACGAAACATAAAGAAACTTATAAAGGAGTAACCTGGCTTGCTGGCAGCATGGCGCGCTTTCTTGTTTAAAAAACCTTTATAGTCCCAGACAAATAAATAAAAAAGCTCCTGTTTTTCAACTAGGAGCTTTTCATGAGATATAGCGTCAAAGTGTCTCTTACTTTTTTGCCGCCTGTACGCTGATACCAATTTCAATATCTTTGCTGATCATCCATTCAGCCGGGTCAGCTTCATCAGTTCCAAACTTTAGTCCCCAATCTGTACGATTCACCGTAAAATTACCAGCTATCGCAACAGTACCGTCAGCAACTGTCACTTTCGCCGGAAAAGATACGTTCATTGTTTTTGCTTGAAGCGTAAGATTGCCGCTTATTGTTTTATTTGCTCCGGCAATAGCGCCTTCTGGCGGAGTAGCCAAATCAGAAACACTGCTGATAGTGAACGCCGCGGTTGGATTTTTTGCAACGTCAAAGAAGTCGGCACTTTTTAGATGATCTTGCAAATCTGAAGATTTCTTGTCTTTTTCTGTTACCGAAGCAGGATCAACTGTAAGTGACTGCATGTCTATCACAAAGTCACCAGCTGTCAGATTTTCTCCGTCTACAGACACTTCACCCGATTTAATATTGAGCGTTCCCCAACGTGGCGCAAAGCCGCCTTTATGAAATGCCTTCCAGTTAACTTTCGATGTCTCGAGATTAACTGCATAAACTTCTCCTTGTTTTTCTGCTACTTCCTGCTCTTCTGTCGTTGATGTTTCAGAGGATTTTTGATTGCACGAAGTAATAAACATCGCTGCTGCTGCCATTGCTACTAAACTTACTTTCTTCATTTTTTAAATTTTATTATTACTAATGGTTTTGTGTTTAAATATACCGCTTTTGTATCTATCCGATACAAACAGCAGTTCGATTATTTACTTTCCGATACAGAAGTTCGCGAAAATATTACCCAACAGTTCTTCATTCGTAACCTGGCCGGTAATCATCCCAAAGTGATACAATGCTTCTTTAATGTCTATTGCCATCAGGTCGCTTGCAAGGTTTGTCTGCAATCCATATTTAACCTTTTGGATTTCTTCAAGCGCTTTGTTCAGCGAATCATAATGCCGGCTGTTCGTGACAATCGTGTCATTATTGCGCAGAGCTCCGGTATTAACGTAGGAGAGAAGTTTGTCCTTCAAATGCTCGATACCTGTTTTTTCCTTTGCAGACATTATTAAAAATGTTGCCGGTTGCCGGTTGTGGGTTACTGCCGAATTCACTATCTGCGAAAGAATCTTGCTGAGATTTTCGTGTTGAAGAGCATCGAGTTTATCAGATTTATTTGCTACAATAACCAAAGGTTTTAGTGGAAATTGATCGATTATCTTCTGAATTTCGACCTTTAACCTATTTAGATTCACATCAACGGCCAGCTGCAAACTGTTAACAATATAAACAACGACCTGCGCCTGTTCCATCTTTTCAAACGTCTTCCTGATGCCCATGCTTTCGATGACATCTTCCGTTTCGCGGATTCCTGCTGTATCGATGAATCGGAAACCGATACCGCCAATTACAAGTTCGTCTTCAATGGTATCTCTGGTCGTTCCCGCGATTTCCGAAACTATTGCCCGCTCTTCATTCAGTAAGGCATTAAGTAAGGTCGACTTGCCAACATTCGGCTCGCCCGCAATTGCAACTGGAATGCCGTTCTTGATCACATTTCCTATAGCAAAAGAATCAATGAGCCGCTTCAATACGAATTCAATACGGTTCAAAAGCTCGTGGAATTGCGACCGGTCGGCAAATTCAACATCTTCTTCTGCAAAATCAAGTTCGAGTTCTATAAGCGAGGCAAAATTCAGAAGTTCGCCCCGAAGCTGCGCGATTTCATTTGAAAAGCCGCCACGCATTTGTTGCATGGCTATTTGATGGGAAGCTTCGTTATCAGATGAAATTAAATCTGCGACAGCTTCCGCTTGCGAAAGGTCCAGCTTTCCGTTTAAAAAAGCCCGTAAGGTAAACTCGCCCGGATCTGCCATTCTGCAGCCGCTGCGTAACATGAGCTGGATAATTTGCTGCTGAATAAATACGGAACCGTGACATGAAATTTCGACGGTATTTTCACCTGTATACGAATTCGGACCTTTGAAAATCGAAAGCAAAACCTGATCGAGGACTTTATGTCCGTCAACAATTGTCCCAAGATGCAAAGTATGCGATTTCTGTTTCAGGATATCTTTCTGTTTTACCGACTGAAAGACTTTTGCAGCAATTTGAATTGCGTCTTCTCCTGAAATTCGGATAACTGCAATTGCGCCCGCGCCAGACGGAGTTGCCAAAGCCACAATGGAATCCTGAAGTAGCATAAATTTATTTTCTGCAAAAGTAGGTAATTTTTCGCACTGGCTGTGGCCGAGGCTCACCGCTGCTCATCATTGAAGTTAAATAAAAGAGAATTTTATCGATGCATTTTTAAAAAGGTCTTTCTTTATGTAACTTTATTCTGATAACGTCTAACCAGATACATATGAAGAAGATCCTGTTTCCTACCGACTTTTCGGAAACCTCAAAGAATGCGTTTATATACGCGCTGCAATTGGCGAAAAATATAGGGGCAGAAGTCATAACGCTTCATGTATATTCATTGCCCACGGTTGATTACATTGATGTCCCCGCTTATCTGGTGGAGATTTATGACACTGTGGAACTCAGCAATTTCGAAAATTATAAGGATGAAATTCCCGCGCTTCGCACCATTGCGGAAGAAAATGGCCTCGGCGATATCAAAATCAGCAATATTTTAATGGACGGCGACCTTGTAAGCACGATTCTGCGGTTGGTAAAGGATGACCATATTGATTACGTAGTCATGGGAACAAAAGGCGCCACGGGACTCCATGAAACATTTCTGGGAACATCGACAGGAAACGTCATGACCAAAACCAATGCATGTGTATTGGCAATCCCGACGAAATCAAAATATGAACCGATACAACGTATTGTATTCACGACGCGGTTCCGGGAGAAAGATCTTCCGGCACTACGGCGGGTTCTGACCATCGCCGAAGGTTTTAAAGCACATGTTGACTGCATATATATTAAAACCTCCCGATCTGATGTAAAAGATGTAGTGATAGCCGATTGGAAGCATTTGTTTAAAGACTTGGATATCACATTTCATATTATGGAAAGTGATGATATTGAAGGAACGATCCTCAAATTTATCTCTGAAAATAACAGTCAATTGCTTGCGCTTCACAGTCACAAACGTGGCTTTTTCGAAGGATTGTTCAATCATAGCCTGACGCAGAAACTCGCTTTTCATGTTCAGATCCCGTTGATGGCGTTGCATGATGAGCAGTAATTTACTTTGAGTATGGGCTGTTATTCCACAAAGATGCGCGAAGTTTACTCAGAGGCTCACAGAGAAATAGGTAAAATGCGCGTTTGAGCTTAAATGGCATGCGGATAACACTCAGATTAAATTTTCCTTAGTGCGCCTTTGTGATTGCTTTGTGTATCTCTGTGATCCAGCACAGCGATAATGTTCAAAAAAAAGTCCGCAACTAAAAGTGCGGACTCAATATCAAAAGCAAAAATATTTTAGTTATTCAGCATCACCGGCATCACAAGCATTGTAACGGTCTCACCATCTTCCAGTCCGTCAGTAGGAGTAAGGATTCCAGCTCTGTTTGGCAACGACATTTCAAGCATGATCATATCGGATTGCAGGTTTGTGAGCATTTCAGTCAGGAATCGTGAGTTGAATCCAATTTGCATGTCATCACCTTGGTAATCACAAGTCAAGCGCTCTTCAGCTTTGTTTGAGTAATCGATATCTTCGGCAGAAATGTTCAGTTCAGCTCCGGCAATTTTTAACCTGATCTGGTGAGTCGTTTTATTGGAGAAAATCGCGACACGTCTTACAGAATTTAGGAACTGCATACGGTCAATCATCAATTTATTTGGATTTTCCTTCGGAATGACCGCTTCGTAATTTGGATATTTTCCATCGATCAAGCGGCACATTAAGATATAGTTGTCGAATGAAAAAGTGGCATTCGAATCGTTGTATTCTATTTTTACTTCTGCATCAGAAGCTCCTAAAATACTTTTTAAGATATTCAAAGGTTTCTTCGGCATTATAAAATCTGCGACTTGCGACGCCTGGACATCGGTTCGTGCATATTTTACCAATTTATGCGCATCCGTAGCAACGAAAGTGAGCCCTTCTGGAGAAAATTGAAAAAACACACCAGACATGACGGGACGCAAATCATCGTTTCCGGCTGCAAAAATGGTTTTGCTGACGGCTGTAGCCAAAACATCAGCAGGAACAAGCGTCGTAGAAGGATCGTCGAGATTGACCGACTTCGGAAACTCTTCACCCGGAGCATACGCCAAAGCATATTTACCCGAATTCGAACTGATTTCGATCGTGCTGTTTTCTTCAACAGTGAAAGTCAGCGGCTGCTCAGGAAATGTCTTTAAAATTTCAAGAAGAAGTTTCGCGGGAACTGCGACGCTTCCGGTACTTGATGAATCGATTTCTAGTGTAGCCGACATTGTAGTTTCAAGATCGGATGCCGAAACGGTAAGACGATTATTGTCCAATTCGAACAAAAAGTTGTCTAATATAGGTAAGGTATTGTTGCTGTTGATTACACTTCCCAACACCTGAAGCTGCTTTAATAAATACGAACTCGATACAATAAATTTCATCTGGCTTTATATTTTAATCCATTTCGAGCCTCTGAACGAAGCCGCTACATTTGTACAAATATATCTTAAAGAACTTTATATAGAAAACTATTTTATCAACATTACCTGCTGTATTTTCTTCTTCTGAGGAAAGTGAAAAGTGCTCCAAAAACCAGAAGTACAACTATTGGCAACCCGACAGTTATCGCTTGTGACGAGGTATAATTGGCGTAGACTTTTTCCTGATCTAGAATGGGAAGGTCCACTTCCTTGCTTCGAATGTTAATAAGTCCGCTGTCATCAAGCAAGTAGTTCACACAATTCATCATGAATTCCTTATTACCATAAAGTGTATTGGTCCATTTGTCATATCCCAGTTCAAGCGGCTGAAATTCTTTGTTGAGCTGATTCCGAACAACATCGCCATCGGAGATGATGATCATTTTGTTGCTCTTCCCATTCGGCATAAAAGACTTCTCAGCAAATGGCAGAACCCGATTTTCATAAACCGACCGGAATTGCCCTTCAAGCAATACAGCGACGGGAATATTACCACCGGCTTTAAACTCTGTTTGCTCCGGACGTTCCTGAACCATGTCAAGGCGCACTTCGACAGGCGTCCCAATAACCTTCGAATACGGTGATGATTGCAACAACACGGTTTTATTTATGCCGTTATCCAACAGCTCGATTCCACTTGCAAATTCAAATTTTAAAGCGTCAAGGTTGCTGACGACAGGATGCGCATTGGCTTCCGGCGGATAGATCATCGGTGAATAGAACCACGGAAACTGCGTGTATTGGGTAGCGCTCCCTTGTTCGCCTGTTGCAAGCGATATTGGCGTTGCCATAATGTCTTTGACCAGCGTCGGATTGATGCGGACACCATATTTGAAGAACATGTCGTTCAGGTTCAAATCGGCAGGGAATGCAAGCGAGGAACCTTGCTCATTATATAAACTGTCCATTTCAATGTTGACCTGATCGATTAGCCATAGGGTTTTTCCACCATTCATAACAAATTGGTCCAGGACAAATTTTTCCTCATCAGAAAATCTTTGTATTGGCTTTGTAATTATGGCAAGATCATATCCCTTCAGGTGCGATAAAGTTCCATTCGGGTTTGTCGGAACAGAATCCAAAGTCACCGGCGCAATATGGTAGTTTTCGCGCACATCTTTCAAAAAGTCGGCGATTAACAAATCGTGCAATTCGCCGTTGCCTTTCATTACTGCGATTTTCTTTTGTTTCGACTTTGAAACGGTGTTTATAGCATTCGCAAAAGCGTATTCAAGATGTTGAACCGAACTGACAACTTTTTCAGCTGTAGATGCGCCCATTAAATTCTTAAGCAGCGGCACTCTCGTGCTTCGGTCTTTATAAGTCGCAATTGCCCACGGGAATACCACTTCCTGTGTCTGCTTTCCTTTGTCGTCAAGCGTTACGTTAATGGGAGTGAGGCCCCGTTCCATGAATGATTGCATGATCGTGTCGCGCTCTTCCTCGTTTTCGAGCGGATTTATGAACTCAAATTGAATATTGCTGTTATAAGCTTTGAATTCTTCAAGCAGCTGGCGCGTTTCCGTCTGGAGTTTTTTGAATTCACCTGGAAATTGGCCTTCAAGGAACACGTCCAGAATTAATGGCTCATCGACATTTTTGATGATATTGAGCGACGTCGGCGAAAGCGTATATCGTTTATCTTTTGTTAGGTCAAACCGATGGAAGAACTGGCTTCCGATGGCATTTATAACGATGAGGATGATGATCGTTATTGCTAAAGTCTGCAGATTTTTTTTATTGGATGCCTTCATTACGATTTCAATGATTTAAGATGATGAACAGTAAATGAAAGGAACAAAATCGTGATGCTGATAAAATACAAAATGTCGCGGGTGTCGAGCACGCCGCGGCTCATGCTTTCGAAGTGCGTTGCCATTCCGAGAGAAGCAACAAGGTCACCAACAGAACCCAGATAGCCCGACATTCCACCGATTCCATAGTAAAACAGGAAACACAAAAATACCGAAACGATAAAGGCGACAATTTGATTATCGGATAACGTAGAGGTGAAAATCCCAATTGCGGAATAAGCGGCGATTATAAAAAGGAGTCCAAAATAAGACCCCAATGTGCTTCCCATGTCGATGTTACCTTCAGGCATTCCGAGGCTTGAAATAACCCATACATATATAAACGTTGGGATAATCGCTATGACAATCAATAGCATCGCACCAAAAAATTTGCCATTGACGATTTGCCAGATGCTCAATGGTTTAGTCAGAAGCAACTCAAGTGTCCCTTGCTTTTTCTCATCCGAAAAACTCTTCATTGTAACAGCCGGAATAAGGAAGATAAGAATCCATGGTGCAAGGGTAAAAAACGGCGTCAGATCTGCGAACCCGCTTTTAAGGATGTTGTATTCGCCTTCAAAAACCCAAAGGAATAATCCGTTGAGCAACAGGAAAACCGCAATGACTAAATATCCGATTGGTGATCCAAAGAATGATTTTATTTCCCGAAGCAATATTGCTTTCATAGTAAAATTTTAATGTAAAGATATTGATAGTTTAAATATACGCGAATCAATCAACGGAAACGAGCTTGTCAACGCTCCATGCTTCAGGTTTATCATTGAACAGTTTTTTGGTGTAACTCCACACATCATAAAACAGCTCGGACTGGCGATAATTTTCGAGGTCCGCCTCCGATTCCCAATAACTGTACGTGAAGAAGATGCCGCTGTTTTCCTTGTCGCGATACAGTTCCAATAAACGGTTGCCGGGCGCGTTTCGTATCTTTTCTTTTATCAGGTCGAAATTTGCAAGAAAAGCGGGTATGTGTTCTTGATGGAAGCTTAGTTTTACAATTCGTATAAACATTCTTGTTTGTTTAAAGTTAAAGTCGAAAGTCGAACGTCAAAAGTCGGCGCCGAAAAAACCGAAATCTAAATCTAAAAATCTGCTATTTAAAATCTAAAAATCTCTAATCATGAAACATAATCGTTATCACATCGCGATATCCCAGCCCTAGCAAGCTTGCTGCGCTTCCGACAGATGATGGGTTGCTGCGAAATACAGCGATTTCGAGATATCCGGCTTCATTAAAAATAGCGAGTTTGTCGCCTTCATAATACTTGAGTGGATACTTATCATTTATGGCAACATCCGAATATTTAGGCCAGATGCTCTTGATATTTGCCTTGGTTTGCCGTGCCATTTTCGGATTTAAAACAATCTCGTAAGCTCGACCTTTTGCCGCTTCGATAAATTGCCTTTTTGTGATGTTAGTGACAATATTCCCGAAATGATCGATATAGACAACGTAGCCTTTCAAAGATTTTTTGTCATCTGATAAAGAAGGCTGCATTTCAGTCACATGTTTTATTTCAGAGATCTCGCGCCCGATTACGTTTAACAGCCCGCCTTTCGCGAGGTGACAAGCTACGGTAACAAATACATCGAGATCAGTTGCATCGTTTGGGAATCGGTCGTGGATGTTTATCGATACCATTTTCTGTGGAACGATTTTCTGTGTCAACATGCCCAGGATTCCATTATCGGCACAAATAAAGAAATGGTCGTTCCACTCAACTGCGAGATGTTGGTTCTCCTTATTCAGCTCGGCGTCGACGCCAATCAAATGCACGGTTCCCTTCGGAAAACTCGCGTACGCAGCATCAATGATATAACTGGCTTCAGCTGTATTAAACGGATCAATTTCGTGAGATATGTCAATTATCTGAACTTCAGGGTACACGGATAATAATTTCCCTTTCAGCGCCCCGACAAAATGGTCTTTCAGTCCGTAATCGGTTGTGAGGGTTATTATTGACATAAAATCTTTATAAATAATACGGCGACTTACAGGTAAATTTTCTAAATTTGAAATGCAAAGCTAACAATTATAAAGCAGTTTCTAAATTAAATACAATCCCATTTGAACGAAAGAACAATAGAGCTCATAGACATCGCACCTAAAGATTTTTGGGGCGCTCAGGACACTCATCTTGAGACAATAAAAAAATATTATCCTAAACTTAAAATCGTCGCCCGCGGCACAACAATCAAGGCTTTTGGCGAAAAAGAAGTTCTTGATGAATTCGAAGTCCGCTTCAACCGCCTTATGCAGCACTTTAGTCGCTATAACCGTATCGACGACAATGTAATTGAACGCGTCATCCAAAGCAATTCGCAAGACGAACAGCGTATGCCCGACCATGATAAGATCCTTGTTCATGGAATTGGAGGAAAGATCATCAAGGCGATGACGCCCAATCAGCAAAAGCTTGTAGAAAATATCTATAAAAATGATATGGTCTTTGCCGTTGGCCCAGCCGGAACGGGAAAAACTTATACCGGTGTTGCCCTTGCTGTAAAAGCCTTAAAGGAAAAACAGGTAAAACGTATCATTTTGACGAGGCCCGCGGTTGAAGCCGGTGAGAACCTCGGATTTCTTCCCGGTGATATGAAGGAAAAACTCGATCCATACATGCAACCGTTATACGATGCACTTCGGGACATGTTGCCTCCGCAGACATTGGAAGATTACATATTGAAAGGAATCATCCAAATCGCGCCACTGGCTTTTATGCGAGGACGAACACTCGATAACGCTTTTGTGATCCTTGATGAGGCGCAGAACACAACGCATTCGCAGATGAAAATGTTCCTGACACGAATGGGGAAAAGTGCAAAGTTTATGATAACGGGAGACCCAGGCCAGGTTGATCTGCCACGGCGTACGATCTCGGGATTAAAGGAAGCGCTTTTGGTTTTAAAGGACATCGAAGGGATTGGGATTATCTATCTCGATGATAAGGACATTGTTCGCCACCGACTCGTCAAAAAGGTCATCGACGCTTACAAGCAGATTGAAAATACCGATTAATTTAAAAGATAAAGCACTGATTTCTCGGTGCTTTTTCACTGGTAAGGACATCGGATGAATTTATCAAGTTCAAGCTCTTGTCGTAAGAAAGCGCTCTTTACTCTTAGCCTTTGTGTTTTGCACCCACTTCTTTGCACAGGAAGTGCCACGGTTTATTGTCAACCACCTGATTATTAAATTTAGATGCATCTGCTTACGAGAAAGCCACGCTGATCTTAGCATGAACAGTCTCGTAATTACCGCAATCTATGGTCTCAGTGGAAGCCCTTTGCCAAAGTGGAAGCCATCGAACAACATTAACGTTGAGAAGCGATGCTTATACTAAAATATTTAAAGTGTGGGAACTCCAAATTTGCCTGAAATTTTAAGCCGCAACTGCACCTTGTTTTTTTTAGCATCATCAACGTAATTTGACATCGAATCTTTGTGATTGGCTTCGAAACGATTTACTTTTGCGTAAAAACCGGATTATGAGTAAAACAATTACAACAACTGATTATAATTTTCCAGGACAAAAAGCAGTTTATCGCGGAAAAGTGCGAGAGGTTTATAACATAAATGATGAACTGCTGGTAATGATCGCAACCGATCGGCTTTCGGCGTTTGACGTTGTTTTACCGGAAGGGATTCCATACAAAGGCCAGATCCTTAATCAGATTGCGACCAAGTTTATGGACCTCACAAATGATATCGTGCCAAATTGGTTACTGGCAACTCCTGATCCTAATGTCGCAGTTGGTTATTTATGCGCGCCATTTAAAGTTGAAATGGTTATCAGGGGTTATTTGGCCGGACATGCAGCACGTGAGTATGCTTTGGGAAAAAGAACGATATGTGGAGTGGATTTACCTGACGGACTTCGGGAAAACGATCTGTTGCCGAGTCCGATAATTACGCCTACCACTAAGGCAGATAACGGTTCGCACGATGAGGATATTTCTAGGGAAGATATTCTCGACAAAGGTATCGTTTCAGAAGATGATTATCTTGTTCTGGAAAACTACACAAGAGCATTGTATCAACGTGGAACTCATATTGCGGCTGGACGCGGACTCATATTAGTTGATACAAAGTATGAATTCGGCAAGACTAAAGAAGGAAAGATTGTACTAATAGATGAAATCCATACGCCGGATTCAAGCCGGTATTTTTATAAAGAAGGATACGAACAACGACAGGAAAGGGGAGAAGAGCAGAAGCAACTGTCAAAGGAATTTGTGAGACAATGGCTTATTGCGAATAACTTTCAAGGTAAAGAAGGCCAATCCATTCCGCCTATGACTGAGGAATATGTTAATATCGTGTCAGATCGGTATATAGAACTGTACGAGAACATACTTGGAGAGACATTTATCAAAGCCGATATTTCAGATATTGACAGCCGAATCCAAAAAAATGTGCTTGCGTACTTAGAGCAACAAATATAACACTACGTCAACAACATTCATTGTTATAGTCGCCGGAATCCTGACTGCAGTTTTTCTACCTAATGATACACGCTACGGTTAATAGTGGGTTATCGCACCTGTGATAAAATGTTAATATTATGTTATTATTTATATTTTCCGTAACGTTTTGCACGGTAACGGCGTCTATATCAATATCATCAATTAAAACATATTAATCATGAAAAAATCACTTTTTTGTTTTGGAATTGCTCTACTATCGTTCAGCAATGGTGCATTTGCATCGGTTCCGGCTTTCTCTTCGGTAATGGAAACTTCGGTTTCTCCTAACAATCAAACACCGCTATGTCGGGCAATCAGTAAAGGCGACACAGAAATTGTCCGAAAATTTGTCGAATACGGCATCGATGTCAACGAACGTTCTAATGGGATGACGCCGCTAATGATCGCGGCACGCTACAATCACGTTGAGATTATTAAAATCCTGGTCGATAATGGCGCGGACGTCAATGCGAAGAATGACCGTGGATTTACTGCACTTCAGTTGGCCCAGTCGTCTAATGCCTCAGCAGCAGCTGCATACCTTAGCCAACTTCCAAAGTAATATTTAATGGAGAAGTGCTTAAGGGCGCTTCTCCATATCATAACAAATGCGTTTAGTTAATAATTTGTTAAATTTAGGTACTATGTAAAACACAATACCTTTTTAAAGCCATATATTTGCATAGGATAATAACAAGTAAATCATCATCATCATCAACAATCATTTAAATTAATCATCATGAGAAAATCAATTTTTACTTTAGCAGTTGCAATCTTAGGTTTTACAAATTGCATGGCCGCAGAATCGGTTACTTCTTCAGAAACGATAGTAGATTCCTTCAAAATCAAGAATGACTCTGAAAAATTTTACATAGCAGCTGAGTCAACAATATTCAGCCCTGAATCAGTCTTAAATTCAGCAACATCTAACTCAATCGAAGACGTTATCAAATCTGACCAAAAAATAACTGAAAGCAGTTTGACTGAAGAGGAACTTCCTGTTTTCAAATCGAAATCAATTGAGGACGTAATAGCAGATGACAATAAAATCACCGATGCGAATATTCCGGAACCATATGCACTCATAATTGAGTTGGTTACTGTTGGAACAATTAAATCGGCAGTATCAAACGGGAAAATGTAAAACAACTTCACCGTTCAAAAAGGCAAAGCACCACTTCGTAACGGAATGGTGCTTTTTTATTTCTTAAATTTAATTATTTAGAGAAGTAACTGTATGTGTCATCGTTTTTCATAGCAAGAAGCGTCTCGTAAATCAGCTTGATTACATTTTCTACGTCCGTTCTGTGGACCATTTCTACAGTTGTATGCATGTAACGCAATGGCAACGAAATCAATGCAGACGCAACTCCGCCATTACTGTAAGCGAACGCATCAGTATCAGTTCCCGTTACACGAGAAGAGGCAAGCCTCTGAAAGGGGATCTCATTCTTCACCGCAGTGTCGAGAATCAGTTCGCGAAGGTTATTCTGGACCGCAGGCGCATATGTGATAACAGGGCCTTTGCCGATTTGGGTTTCGCCTTCAATCTTCTTGTTGATCATCGGAGTCGTCGTATCATGGCAAACATCGGTAACGATCGCTACATTCGGACGAATTGATTTGGTGATCATTTCAGCTCCTCGCAAGCCAACTTCTTCCTGAACCGAATTCGTAATATATAATCCGAAAGGCAATTTGTTCTTATTCTCTTTCAGCAAACGCGCAACTTCAGCTATCATGAACCCGCCCATTCGGTTGTCAATCGCACGTGCAACGAACTTATTGCCGTTCATGATCATGAACTCGTCAGGATACGTGATTACGCAACCCACATGAACTCCGGCTTTCTCCACCTCCTCTTTGGTTTCGCATCCAATGTCAATGAACAAGTTGTCGATCTTGGCGTTCTCTTCCTTGTCCTTTAATCGCGTATGAATCGCTGGCCATCCAAAAATACCTTTCACAATCCCATTTTTGGTGTGGATGTTAACACGCTTTGATGGTGCAATCTGATGATCAGACCCGCCATTTCTAATTACGTAAATCAGTCCGTTATCGGTAATATAATTCACATACCACGAAATTTCGTCTGCATGTCCCTCAATAATCACTTTATATGGTGCATCCGGATTAATAACGCCAACTGCCGTTCCGTAGGTATCGGTCATAAAAGAGTCGACATACGGACGCAGGTACTCCATCCATAGTTTTTGCCCTTCAGCTTCAAAACCGGTAGGCGAAGCATTGTTTAAGTAGGATTCGAGAAATTTCAATGAAGAATCATTCAGTATAGATGGTGTACTCATAAATATATTTTTCGCTAAATTATAAATTTGGCATCACACTTGCGCAAGATTGCATAATTTTGAAAAATTAAATTTTACTATGGAGAACCTTCGATATATAGTTTTAGCAATCTTTTTTTCCGCCGCCGCATTTGGACAGGTAAAGACCGACACCTTGGTTTCTGAAATTGATGAGGAACAGAATGACACTATAATTAGCGAAACGGTTCTTTT
The DNA here is from genome assembly GCA_036388535.1 of Flavobacterium sp. Taxonomy (GTDB): domain Bacteria; phylum Bacteroidota; class Bacteroidia; order Flavobacteriales; family Flavobacteriaceae; genus Flavobacterium. The sequence goes on from DASVRQ010000068.1 coordinate 42,501, forward strand.
GGAAGAAGTAATTATTTCGAAAGACAAACTTGGCGATCAGGCTAAACGGGAATATCTGATATTGCAGAATCGCGTGTACAAGGTTTATCCCTACGCAAAAATTGCCTCTGAACGATTGACAACCTTAAACCGGAACATGGATCGGCTCAAGACAAAAAAAGAGAAAAAGAAGTATTTTAAGATTGTTGAAAATTATATTGAAAACGAGTTTAGTGCAAAACTCAAGAAGCTTTCACGCAAGCAAGGCCAGATTCTCGTCAAATTGATTCACCGACAAACAGGAAATACGACGTTCGACCTAATAAAGGAATACAAGAGCGGCTGGAAAGCCTTCTGGTCGAGCAATACTGCCAAATTATTCGACATTAATCTGAAAGCTAAATACGAACCTTACAAAGTTAATGAGGATTTTCTTATTGAAACGATCCTTGTACGTGCGTTCGACACTGGCAGGCTTCCTCGTCAAGAATCGGCTAACCCAGTTAATTATGATGAAGTAGCCGAGTTCTGGGAGAATAAGGCCAAAGAACTAGGACAGAAGTAATTTGGTTATGCAGCTATTCCCGCTATTCACTATAATCTTTTGCCCGCTAAAGAAGCGGATCAAAAGGATTTCCGTTTCTATCGGGGCTGTTTTGGCAGTATGCAGTCGGCAGTTATAAAGGAGGGTTATAGAATGGCCCGGCGCCGTACATTTCGACAACGGATTTTGGCCACCAGGCTTTCTGTCCGCACCTCATTCTGAACTTGGCTCGGGATCAGGATTTATTCCCATGTACCGATTCTCTCACCCTGAACCTGCGAGGGGTCTAATCAATGCTAAACATTTTAAAATACAATTTCCAATCTGCCAGGGACTTACAGAATTTTAGCAAAATTTTACAGTAAAAACCTATTGCAAAGCTTGCAGAAACTGAATTTAGGTGTTACTTTTGCACCCGCATTAAGGCAGA
>DASVRQ010000069.1:0-27225 GCA_036388535.1 Flavobacterium sp.
TATTACGTTATAATCATAACCGCCGGGCAGACTTCGTATAAACTCATCGACGCCAATAACTTTTGCAGCTGTAATCACGTGTTCACGCGTTACTTCTGGATTGTGCAGCGTAATGTTGTTTAGGATCGTATCTGCAAATAAGAACACATCCTGAAGTACGATCGCAATCTGTTTCCTAAGCGAATCCAATGTATAATGTTCGATATTCTCGCCGTCAATGAATATCGTGCCGCTGTTTATTTCGTAGAACCGGTTGAGTAAATTTATAATGGTGGATTTTCCGGCTCCGGTTGCGCCGACAATCGCGACCGTTTCACCTTCTTTTACAGATAAGTTAATACCTTTTATGACTTCTTCTTTATCGGAATATCCAAAACGAACGTCTTTAAATTCGATGACTCCTTTGAAATTCGGAGCTTCGAGCTGGCCTGTGTCCTGAATATAATCGTTCGTATCCAAAATGTCAAATACACGATTTGCTGCGATCATTCCCATTTGCATCTCATTAAATTTATCCGCGATCTGCCGCAAGGGGTTGAAAAGCATCCCGATAAACATCGTATAGGCAAATAAATCGCCAAAGGTGGTGAATTCGTCGCCACCTAAGATCCGGAGTCCGCCGTACCAAACTACAAATCCTAATGTCAATGAAGAAATGATATCGGCAATGGGAAAGAAAACCGAGTTATACCAAATAGTCCGGATCCAGGCTTTGTTGTGTTTGTCGTTGATTTCGCTGAACTTTTGGGCTTCAATATCTTCGCGATTAAAAAGCTGGACGATCTTCATGCCGGTGACCCTTTCCTGGACAAATGTATTCATGTTGGAGACCTGGGTGCGGACTTCCTCAAAGGCGAGCTGCATTTTTTGTTGGAAAATTCTCGTGATGAAAACTAATATCGGCATTGCTACAATTACGATCCATGTCAGTTTCCAGTTCATGTAGAACATGATAATCAGTACGACAACCATTTTTAGCAAGTCGCTTATGATCATAAAGAGTCCTTGGCTGAAAATACGCGCAATGGCTTCAATATCGGAAACAGTACGTGTCACAAGTTGGCCTACTGGTGCGTTATCAAAATATTTCATGCGGAAACTGAGCATGTGTCTGAACAGTTTTATCCTGATATCCTTTACAATATCCTGTCCGAGCCAGTTTGCCCAATAAACAAAATAGAATTGCGAGAAAACTTCGAACAGAAGTACTATTCCCATTAACATGACATAGAACAAAACGCCTTCAGCATCGCGCGGCCGAATATAACTGTCGACTGTTCCCTTTAGTAGAAACGGGCGAACCGCAGCAAAAACCGCTAGCGAAACCGCAAAAAAGACCACACCGCGAAACCGCCACTTATATGGTTTTGTATATTGAAGTATACGTTTGAACAGGCGTGTATCGAATGCTTTTGCTTTCATTTTTTAAAGGTGCAAGGTTCAGGGTGCAAGGTTCAGGGTTAGAGGTCTAAGTTTTAAAAGTTTAATGTTGCTCTTATTGATATTGCAATTGTTATTTTTTGTAGCTATTAGTTTCGCTTTGTTCGCCTTCTGCTCGGGTGCCGGTCTTTCGCTGTATCTTTTGCGTTTCCGTTCCTCCACCGCAAAAGGATGTGCTTCGCTCGTGTCGCTTCAACCGGGCTATTATGATGCTCAGTATAATATGGCACTGTCGGCAACAAACTGCCAACTGCGACTGAAGACTGAATATTTATTTAATGTATTCGTATTCAATGTGCGTTAAATATAAACCATGCGCGGGAACCGAAAATCCGGCTTTTGACCGGTCGCGGCTTTCGATTATTTCCATAAATTCATCGAGATGTATTTTTTGTAATCCGACGTTTATAAGTGTTCCCACGATTGCACGCACCATGTTTCTTAAAAACCTGTCGGCTGATATTTTAAATATTAATTTATTTTCATGCTGTTCCCAATGTGCTTCGGCAACAGTGCAGTTGAACGTGTTGACATCGGTGTTGACTTTAGAAAAGCACTGAAAATCTTCATGACGCAAAAGTGCATTCGCTGCCAGGTTCATCATTTCAACATCGAGTTCATTATGATAATGCCAACTCAAATCCTGTAAAAAAACGTCTTTCGAAGTGTGGATACGATATTCATATGTCCGCTTTTTGGCGTCAAAACGCGCATGCGCATCGTCATGGACGGGAATAATATCGGCCACGGCAATGTCTTTCGGGAGATAGGAGTTGAGTTTGTGAACAAGCTGCGGAACTTCAAAGAAACCTTCATAGTCAAAATGTGCGAACATTTGCCGGGCGTGAACTCCGCTGTCAGTTCGGCCTGCGCCTGTGGTTTCTATCTTTTCACTTAACAAAACCGAAAGCCCGTCGTTGAGCTTTTCCTGCACTGACGTTGCGTTTGGTTGTATCTGCCAACCGTGATAGTTTGTTCCGTTGTATGAAAATTCGATGAAATATCTCAAAGCTTTGACGCAGATTTTAATGAAGCAAAGATACTTAATATTACGATGGTGCGAAAAGGCGGAAGTGTAACAATATGTTAATTTGAATGAAGTTTGGCCACGAATTCTCGAATTATTCTTTGTTGCACAGAGTTACGCAGCGACTCCGCAGAGAGCCACAAAGAAACTCTGTGGGCCTTTGTGTAGCTTTGTGAAGCTCTGTGAAATTCACAAATATTTTAATTTTTATAATTATGACATATCTGTGGCACAAAAAGTATATAAAAAGGGATAGCCACCAATTCTCGAATTATATCCATCAAATGTTTTATTAAACTCGGGAATTCGTGACAAACTTATTTTCCATCACAGAGAATGTTTAATTTTACGCCAGATAGCCCCGATAGCAGTGGAAATCCTTTTTAACCGTCCGAAGGAAAGGTTGAAAAGATTGCAACGAATAGCGGGAATAGCTCCTGAAAAATGAAGAAGATACTTTTGCTTTCCGATACGCACAGCCACATCGATGATTCGATTTTAAAATATGTTCCCGATGCGGATGAAGTTTGGCATGCTGGCGACATCGGGGATTTAGTTGTGACAGATACACTTAAAATTCTAAAACCGCTTCGTGCTGTTTACGGAAATATTGACGATCATAAAGCCCGGATGGAATTTCCGTTGCATAACCGTTTTATGTGCGAAGGTGTCGATGTCTGGATCACGCATATTGGAGGTTATCCCGGAAAATATAATCCAAATCTAAAAATGAGGCTGGCCGAGAACCCCCCGAAATTGTTTATTGCAGGACATTCACATATACTGAAAGTGATGTTCGACAAGAAGCTAAATCTGCTTCATATGAATCCGGGTGCCGCGGGAAAAAGTGGTTTCCATCAGGTTCGAACGATGCTCAGGTTTGTTATCGACGGCGATAAAATCAAGGATTTGGAGATTATCGAGATCGGGAAGAAGTAAGGTTCAGGGTTCAGGGTTCAGGGTTCAGGGTTCAAGGTTCAGGAAAAAATGTTTTCGTAAACAAAAAAATCCGGACAATTGCCCGGATTTTCTTCGCACTAATAAACTAAGTTTATAGGTTTACCTCAATCGGTCCACAGATTTTACGAGATCTTCATCCTTTTTAATGGCTTTGTTGGCCAGAACTAAAAAAACGATAGAAACAATCGGTAGAAACATCCCAATACCTTTCTCAGAAACCATAGGGGTTTCTCCAGATACATTTAGTGAACGATATACAAATAAGCCTAATAAAATTAAATTTAAAATTATGTTCAGTCGGCCGATAACAAACTGATGCTGTCTTTTTTTATAATACAGGATGCTGAGTAATGACAATGTCGTACTTAATCCGAACAACGCTGTGTACGTGCTGCTGACCATGAAATAGTAATCTGACCCGCCTTCAATTTCCCAAAGTGGAAAAAAGAATGGAAGAACTCCGGTAACCACAAGGGCAATCAGGAGATAAACGGTCTGGATTCGTTGCAGCATTTATGTTGTTTTACTGGCACAAAAATAAATTTTCTTTTTAATAAATACTATTGTTATGATAAATTTTATTTTGTATTATTGCATAACAATTCGCCCCAGCACTTCCACCTTTGGGCTGTTTCATTGTCAAAAATCTACCCTGATACTATCGTTCCACACAAAATATCACACTTAAATTCATAGAACATTCATGTTTGAAATTTCTGCATTAAAAGAAATGAAGTTGTCTGAGCTTCAGGAAATTGCGAAAGCTACAAAAAAAATTAAATTTAACGGAGTCAAAAAAGAAGCGCTGATCTATCAGATACTTGATTTTCAGGCTGCTAATCCGTCAAGTGCCGATGCGCTTGAAAGTGCGGCTCCTGCTTCTGATGATAAGCCAAAACGCATTCGTATACAGCCTGAAAAGAAGCCTGCGATTACCAAAAAGCAAAACACCAACCTTTTTTCGGATTCTGATGACCGAAAACTCGCTGAAGCAGAACAGGAGCAGCCAAACGAACCTGAAACTGTTGCAGAACCTGCAAATGAAGAGCAGAACCGCCAGCCTCAAAAGGAACGAAAGCTGATCAAATTCAAAAAAACGAACACGGATCAGGCAAATGAGCCAGTTCGTAATACTCCTGAAAAAGATAATGCAGAGCCTCTTATTGAACGCGGTGAAACCGCTTTTGGCGAAGAACCTTTTGTTAATAAAAACAATGACGGCAATGTCAATACCAATAGCGCCCGGGCTGAAGGTGAACGGGGCGAAACTAGTAGCAATGGCAATAGCACCCGGGCCGAAGGCGGACGAAGCGAAGCTAATGGCAACAGCAATAAGAATAGAGACCGCGACGGCAATAACAAAAACAGGGATGGGAACAGAGATCGGAATATAGTTGGAAACGAAAATTCTGATGGCAATAGCAACGGGAATTCGAGAAGTAATGATACCCGGGCCACAGGCGAACGGAGCGAAGCTAACGCCAATGGAAATTCAAATCCGAATGCCAAAAGCAACAACCAAAATCAGAATAATCCAAACCAGAACAATAATAAAAACGACGGCAACCAGAATTCAGCGCCGAATGGCAATCAAAACCCGAATTTTAAAGGCAAGAAAAATAACTTCAGAGATTCCGATTTTGAATTTGACGGAATCATTGAAAGTGAAGGCGTTCTCGAAATGATGCCTGACGGTTATGGCTTTTTACGATCCTCGGATTATAATTATTTGGCTTCGCCCGATGATATTTATCTTTCAACTTCACAAATCCGCTTGTTCGGATTAAAAACTGGTGATACCGTAAAAGGTGTCGTGCGTCCGCCGAAAGAGGGAGAGAAGTTTTTCCCGCTCGTACGCGTATTGAAAATTAACGGACACGATCCGCAGGTTGTTCGCGACAGGGTTTCTTTCGAGCATTTAACTCCGGTTTTTCCATCTGAGAAATTTAAGTTGGCTGAAAAGCAAAGTACGATATCGACCAGAATCATCGACTTGTTCTCCCCAATTGGAAAAGGACAACGTGGAATGATCGTAGCGCAGCCGAAAACCGGTAAAACCATGCTTTTGAAGGATATCGCCAATGCAATCGCGGCAAATCATCCAGAAGTATATTTGATCGTTCTCCTGATCGACGAACGACCGGAAGAGGTAACTGATATGCAGCGAAGCGTAAGAGGAGAAGTTATTGCTTCTACATTTGACCGCGAGCCGCAGGAACACGTGAAAATCGCGAATATCGTATTGGAAAAAGCCAAACGCTTGGTTGAATGCGGGCATGATGTTGTGATTTTATTGGATTCAATTACTCGTTTGGCAAGAGCTTATAACACGGTTCAACCTGCATCTGGAAAAGTATTAAGTGGTGGAGTCGATGCAAATGCATTACAGAAACCAAAACGATTCTTTGGAGCCGCGCGGAATGTAGAAAATGGTGGTTCGTTAAGTATTATCGCAACTGCACTTACCGAAACAGGTTCTAAAATGGACGAGGTTATTTTCGAGGAATTTAAAGGAACCGGTAATATGGAACTTCAGCTCGATCGAAAAATTGCCAACAAACGTATTTTCCCTGCGATCGATCTTACTTCTTCAAGTACGCGTCGCGACGATATGCTTCTTGACGAGAAAACGCTTCAGCGTATGTGGATCATGAGGAAGTACTTGTCAGATATGAACCCGGTTGAGGCGATGGATTTCATCAACGACCGATTCAAGAAAACACGTAACAACGAAGAGTTTTTGATTTCGATGAACGACTAACGAATCATCTAATAAATAAAAATCCCGATTGAAGTCGGGATTTTTTTGTGCTTAATAAAATAGGAATTTAGTTTACCAATATTTTTTTGGTGACTGATCCTTTTTCTGAAGTCAGCTTCACGAAGTAGAACCCGCTTGTTAAGTTGCTTATCGTGTAGATATTGTTATCTGCTGCAGGGCTTGTGATTTCACGAACGATTTGGCCATTGATATTTATCAACTGGATTTCGTCAATTCTGCTTTCGCTAGAGATGCTGATTTGATTGTTATTCGTCGGATTCGGATAAATAGAAACGTTATTTAATGGAGAGTCAAATGCAACCGTGTTCAAAGCCTGGCATTGCGGTCCATAAATCAAACAAACATAATTGGGATTGTCAATGTACGGATTTCGGTTTCCCTGGAAGTTGTAAACGGCATTATTGATTGCAATTTCTTTAAGGCTTACAGGGTCATTTTTATGCCATGTGATTAAGATATTCAAGAAAGTATCTGAAAACACTTTGTTGGTACTTCCATCAAACATCGCTTTTGCTTGGGTCGATGTTCCATCTGCCGCTGCGTAGAAGTCGTCCATAAAAGTCTCGTAGCGTGTTGCAAAGTAGAAGATACTACGAGCAATATCGCCTTTAAACTCGTCAATAGGTTCGAATACAATGCCACTGTATCCTGTGGCGTAACCTGTATTGCTATTGTTTCCTGATTTGGATCCATTAGATGAAGTATAAGTTGCAGTTCCGACAACTCCGAAAGGCAGGTTGTTGCGTTTGCCGTTTACCCAACCATCTGAAGGAACCACGTGAAATGGATCATTTTTCATAGGATTGACCTGAAAATCCTCAAAGTAAGACTGCGGAATTAAATGTTCACGATTGTAGCAGTCGCCTTCGCTGTCATAGTTTCCGCATTGTTGCGAAGTCGAAGAATATTCATAACTGTCGGCCCCAAGAGGTTTTTCGGAATACATATCCAATAGAGTTCCATCTGCTTCATAATAATTATCGCGAAAAGCAGAATTTGTGAAGAGTGTCCATAACGCGTTGTAGCCCTGATCGGAGTGCCCGTTCGCAATGATCGTTCTCAATTGTGACTTTAACGTATAGCCGGTTCCAGTTGCGTTGTTGTAGTAACCTGCCGGAATCTGGGCAAATCCTATTGCGCAAGAAACCAGCATTAATAATGTAAAAATCTTTTTCATTGCAATTTTTTAAGTTGTTTTTCTTTCCAGCAAAGCCATATAGAATCCGTCGAACCCCGATTCTGAAGCCAATATCTTTTGATCTTTAATAAAAGTAAAGCTTTTTCCGTTCTCTGTCTGCAGAAATCGTTCAACCTGTTCCTGGTTTTCGGATGGTAACACTGAACATGTCGCGTATACTAATTTTCCGCCTGGCTTCACGATGCGTGAATAACTTTCAAGCACTTCGGCCTGGACTTTTCGGATGTTGTCGATGAATTCGGGTTGTAATTTCCATTTTGCATCGGGATTTCTTTTAAGGACGCCTAATCCGCTGCAAGGCGCATCAATCAAAACACGGTCGGCTTTATCGTAAAGCTTCTTGATGACCTTGGTTGAATCGATGATACGGTATTCGATATTAAAAGCACTGTTTCTTTTTGCACGCAGCTTCAATTGCTTGAGTTTACTTTCGTATAAGTCCATCGCGATCAGCTGGCCTTTATTTTCCATCAGGGACGCAAGGTGCAATGTCTTTCCGCCGGCTCCTGCACAAGTGTCGACAACACGCATACCTGGTTGAACATCAAGAAAACGTGCTACCAGTTGTGAATTTGCATCCTGAACTTCGAAAAATCCATCTTTGAAAGCATCGGTCAAGAATACATTTGCACGTTCTTTCAATACTAATGCATCGGGTTGATCTTTCAGGAATTCTGTTTCAATATTAAGGTCCATTAAAATAGCCCGTAATTTTTCCTTTGTAGTTTTTAAAGTGTTGACACGCAGAATAACCTTCGCAGGTTGGTTTTGTGCAGCAATTTCTTTTGACCATGTTGCTTCTCCGAGTTCTTTTACTCCGATGGAATCCATCCAATCAGGAATAGATTCGCGGAAAGCGCGTATTTTAGAAAGCTCGTCAAAACGACCTTTGATTTTACGTTCCGGAGTTCCTTCAAGCTGGCGCCAATCAGGAATTGGATAGCCCCGCAATACAGCCCATACTGAAAAGATCCGCCATAAATTATCGCGGTCGAATGGCTCTTTCACTTCAGCAATTTCGGCATACAACCGTTTCCAGCGCACAATTTCGTATATGGTTTCGGCGACGAATTTCCGATCGGAACTTCCCCAACGTTTGTCTTTTTTCAAAGCCCTGGCAACAACTTTATCGGCATACTCACCTTCATTGAAAATTGCATTAAGCGAGTCGATGGTTGTATAGACTAAATTTCTATGTAATCTCATTTATTTAATTTGAAGCGCAAAGGTACTACTTAAAACGCTGAACGATTGTTTGCCGTTGCAGATTTAACGAACACGCTGCCAATGTTGTTAGTCAACGCGGTTCAGCAGCATTCTTTCAGGTGGATGCAATACCATGGGGAACTTTTCGACTTTGACGGAACTGCTGTCCAGCCCGAACGCTTTTTCTTCAGAAAGGCTCAGTTTCTTGATAAAGAAGTAGGTGTTCATGATGATTTTTTCGTCCCATCGCATGTCGCTGTCATTCGAAAGGAATTTCTCAGACAATACAAATTTGAAATCACCAAGTATATTGTTTTTATTCAATGATTCGTAACGGCTCGTAACATCTACCTCGCCATTTTTCACCATATCTCGCAAAACTTCCTTGAACATCAGATTAATCTTCGTAGGCTCCCGGAAGCCAAGGTTGAAATCGATCCGGAAAAGGTCATCTTTTACGATTTCAGTCACTCTATATTCCGCTTTATAGGGTTCGCTGAGGATATTGACATGTACAAACCAGTATATATCAGCCCGTTTCGGACGTTTCTGCAGAATAGAATACATTACTTTTTCCTCTATTTCGTCAGCACGGTTAGCGTTAGTCATATAAACTAAATGCGTTGCGTATTTTGGAATAGAAAGATCCATACTAAGTTCAGCAAGCACTTTTTTGTAGTTCTCGATTTTGACGATTTTTGTATAGCTCCTGCTGATGCTTTTTGCGCGGAACCACGTTGCCATCAACCCGATGAGCGCAAGAGTGATTGCCAATGTAAAATATCCGCCTTCATAGAACTTCTTCATATTTGCAACAAGGAAGCAGATTTCAATAGTCAGGTACAAGAGGATAATTCCGATGATCGCAAAACCCATTACGCGTTTTATCAGGAAATAGTAGGTCAGCAACAGTGTTGTCATGATCATGCAAAGAATAATAGCTAAACCGTAGGCGCCTTCCATCTTTGCAGAAAATTCGAAGTGCAATACAACGAGTACACAACCTAAAAACAGGATCCAGTTGATTGACGGAATATAGATCTGACCTTTCAATTCTGTCGGATACTTGATTTTTACCTTTGGCCAGAAGTTCAGACGCATCGCTTCATTGATCATTGTGAACGAACCGCTGATTACTGCCTGCGATGCAATTACAGCTGCCATTGTTGCGATCCCGATTCCGATGGGATGGAACCAGTCGGCCATAATCAGGTAAAACGGATTTCCAAATTCACTTCCGCTCAGTTCTTTAAGTGTTTGGCCTCCATGCATCATTAGGTATGCAGCTTGTCCGAAATAATTCAGCAGCAACATCGTTTTTACAAAAATCCAGCTTACTCGGATGTTTTTGCGTCCACAGTGGCCCATGTCGGAATACAATGCTTCAGCTCCTGTCGTACATAAAAAAACAGCGCCTAAAACATAAAAACCTTCAGGATGTATGCGTAAAAGTTCGTAGGCATAATATGGATTGATGGCTTTGAAAACCTCAGGATGATCAAAAATTTGGATCAGTCCCAATATCCCAAGCATACTGAACCAAATCAGCATCATTGGCGCGAAGAATTTTCCGACCAGCTTAGTACCAAACTGCTGGATGTAAAAGAGTACAAACAAGATTCCGATAACAATCGGTACTGTATTTAGGCTCGGATAAAATGTACGCAGTCCTTCAACTGCTGAAGAAACCGAAATTGGGGGCGTAATGATTCCGTCGGCAAGCAAGGCGCTTCCCCCAACAACCGCCGGAATAATTAACCACTTGACCTTGGTCCGCTTTACCAATGCATAAAGTGCAAATATTCCGCCTTCACCATGATTATCCGCGTTCAGCGTTATATAGACATATTTTATTGTAGTTTGTAAGGTAAGTGTCCAGAAGATGCAGGAAACACCTCCGAGAGCTATCGCTGGCACAATGGGTTCAAGCCCAATGATCGCCTTCATTACATATAATGGAGAAGTCCCAATATCACCGTAAATTATACCAAGCGTAATAAGAAGTCCTGCTGCTGATAATTTGCTTAATTGGGCATGTTGTGCGCTCATATGGTCAGATAAAAGATTGCAAATTTATGATTATTCAGTATACCAAATTGAATAGAGAGTGGTTTTTTTATTAAACGGAAAAAGCACCACTTTCCGGTGGTGCTTTTTATTATTTCGCGAAGATTATCTTCTTCCTGAAGTTCCTTGTGAACCAGAGCTGCGTGGGGATGCTGCGGGTTGCGAATAACTTCTTTGTGATGAAGAGGACTGCATTCGCGGAGCCGGAGCAGCGCTTCTTATTTGCGCTGGAGCTGACGCTGACGAGCTCATCCGCGGTTGTACAGAAGATGCGTTTCTGCTTGATCCGGTTGATTGTGATCTTGTTGATGAAGGTGAAGCTGACCTGGTTTGAGAAGGTACGCTCTGTGATCTTGTTGTTGACGACGGACTAACAGTTCTTGTTGGCGCTGGCGCAGATTGTGGCCGCGTTGTGCCTTCAGTTCTAGTTGTTGACTGTGACCTTGTGGTCGACGGAGCTTGTGTTCTTGTTGTTGGTTGAGCAGATTCACTACGTGTAGTGGTGCCAACTGAACTCGAACGTGTTGTTCCTGACGTTGCCGCTTCACTTCTTGTTGTAGGCTGAGATGTAATTGAACTTGGCCTTATTGTACTTCCAGTTGTCACATCACCACGAGTTCCGCTTGTGCTTCGTGTTGTAGCCAGTTCATATCGGTTGGTTACTCCGGTATTGCGTTGTATAAATGATCTTCCAGGATTCATTGTCTCGTATCCATTTGAACGTCTTGTATTATGTAATGCGATCGCACGGGAGCTACGTCTGGTATTCACATAGTTGTAATGATTGTGTACGTTTATGTGATAATGGATGTTGTTCTGATACGTATAAACCGGGTACGGGTTCCATGCATAATAGTAGGAAGGGTAATATCCGTAATAATATGAAGAATAATACGGATAGTAGCTCGGACCCCAAAAGTTCGAATAGATTACCGGAGTATGAACATATACTGGCTCGTAGATGTAGTTGTTTCCATACATATAGACATCGCCTACGACCTGCACTTGAACATTGTTACGGTTATCACGCTCAACTTCTACCGTTGCAACATCCTGAAAAACATCACGGTCAATCACCGATTGAATGATGATCAGGTGCATGTTTCCTTCGACCGATTCAATAACGCGCAGGTAATCGACCTGGTTGTCGCGGTTCAGGTCCAGATTTGAGATCTGCGTCTTTGGATTGTTCAGGCGCCGCTCAAAATCTTCAAGATTCTCCGAATCACCAAAAATCGAAGCAACCGCACGAAGATCCAGGTTATCACTGATGTCATAGCTCATCGCGTTGACCGTTGTACGATCCTGCGCAAATGCAGAACCAGAAAGTAGGGATGCAAAAAGGGTCAGGGTTAATATAATAGTTTTCATGTGAAAGGTTTTAAAAATTTAAGTGGTGAAAATAACTTTTCGCGGTCGGTTAACCAATATCCGTGCCAGAATTCTTACTAATCCGCTGTGTGTTCTTTGTAATATTCATAGATTAGCACAAAATAGATATAATGAAATACTTATCAATTCTCATATTTTTAATGTTAGCCTTCACCAAGGCTGGAGTCGGACCCAAAGCAGAAAAGCATTTTACAGCTGTGGCGATCGACACTTTATTATCCGATAAAATTAATATTCGGGCGCTTCTGATTGATGGTAATAAAGTTTGGTATGGAGCCGACAAGTCGCGGTTTGGCTATTACAACTTTATAACAAACCAGCATTGGCAGAAGAAATTCAGTATCGAAGAATTCGACTTCAGAAGCATAGCTTCGAACTCAAAGGATATTTTTCTTCTTAATGCAGGTTCGCCGGCCTACTTGTACCGGATTGACAAAATAACCGGAACCGGTACAATTGTCTATGAAGAAAAGGACGGGAACACCTTTTACGACAGCATGAAATTTTGGAATAATAAAGAAGGCATCGCAATTGGAGATCCAACAGCTGATTGTCTTTCGATAATCATAACCCGTGATGGCGGATCGACATGGACCAAAACCGATTGTTCACGTCTGCCAAAAGTTGAAGCAGGAGAAGCAGCTTTTGCGGCAAGCAATACAAACATTGCAATAAAAGGCAGCAAGACCTGGGTAGTATCAGGCGGAAAGAAATCGCGCGTGTTCTATTCAGCCAACAAAGGTAAAACGTGGTCTGTTCAGGATTCTCCAATTATTCAGGGATCGACGATGACAGGGATTTTCAGTGCCGACTTCCATAACAAAAAAACAGGAGTTATAGCTGGCGGAGATTATGACAGGCAAAGTCAAAATTTCGGCAATAAAGCGATCACGACCGATGGTGGAAAAACATGGCAATTAATAGGTGAAAACCAAGGAGCGGGATATATTTCATGTGTGCAATTTGTGCCGGGTTCAAAAGGCAAAGGCATGGCCACGGTTGGCGCAGGTGGTTTATTTTATTCTGCCGATTCTGGTAAGTCATGGAAGAATTTGTGGAAAAGGGATGGACTGAATACTTTGCGATTCCAGAATGATTCGACTGCAATTGTTGCCGGACATAATTATGTCTTCCGGGTAACATTTAAATAAAAAGGGGAAGCAATTGCCTCCCGATATTATTTTTTTGCGCGGTTCCTGTATTGTTTCAGTAGCTTCCGATTAAAATCTTCTTCCGCTTTTTTAAGCTTGATGATTTTTATCGGACTTAAGACATTCCGCAGACTCGCATTGAATCTCTTACGTAAATCAAACAGTTCTTGCTCATTGTCTTCCATCTGCTTCAGGAAATCAGAGGCTTCTTTGTCACTCATTTCATTGACTGATCCGTCATTCATTCGTTGCTGGAATGCTTTCGACTTTTGCTGACGTAACTGAAACTGCTTTTCATCAAATGAATTGTAAAGAGGCCAGAATTTTTGCGCTTCCGCAGATGTCAAACCGACTGCCGAAGTTATAAAAGCGATTTTCATGGATTTCAGCTGCTCTTTTTTCTGTTTCACAACTCCGCCTTGAGCGAACAAAGTGGAAGTCAGCAACAGCATCAATAACGGAATGATATTTTTTAGTTTCATTTACTCGAGGATTAAATTTTCAAAATTAGAATTTGACGAAAGAACATCTTCAATAATTTCATCTTCAACAGGAATTTCTACTTCCAGACTCTGGATGTCTTCCGATTCAAGAACCGTCAGATAATCATATTGTGTCAGGCCCGATTGATGCGCTAAATAATTTTCAATTGTAGCATTATCAAGTCCGGAAGCAGCAGCCGTCGAATTGAAAAAAGGCATTAATAATGCCAATACCAGAACCGCAGCCGCAGCAGTAATCCAACTTGCCGGCCTACGATAAAGCGGAATCACCTTTGTTTGTGGCAGATTCTGCATAACTCTTTCGGATAGCGTATCGAAGTAGCCTTCCGGAACTTTCAACCCGGATGGAATCTTGTTGCTGTTCTCTAAATTAAAATCTTTCATAACCATATGACTATTGTTACTCCAAAGGGTTTAATCCCTTTTCATATATTCCTCGATTTTTTTTGCGGCATGGTGATACGAGGCTTTTAATCCACCAACGGATGTTCCAAGTATTTCTGATATTTCTTCATATTTCAAGTCATCGAAATACCGCATCTTAAAAACCAACTGCTGCTTTTCAGGTAATTTAACAATCGCTTTCTGCAATTTGAGTTGGATCTCATCTCCATCAAAATAGCTGTCGGATTGCAGGTTTTCCACCATTTTGCTTTGCATTGCCTCGCTTGTTGTTCCATTTTTTTTAGCCTTTTGGCTGATGAACGTAAGCGCCTCATTCGTTGCGATCCTGTAAACCCACGAAAAAAGCTTGCTGTCGCCTTTGAAATTCTTAAGATTTTGGAAAACTTTTATAAAGGTGTTTTGAAGCACATCATCAGCATCATCGTGATTTAAAACAATGTTTCGGATGAGGCTATATAACGGCCTTTGATAATCCGACAACAGTTTTTGAAACGCCGCATCCTTCGTTTTCGGGTCTAGCAACTGGTGTATAAAATCCTTTTCTTCCAAAATGGTGTTTGCTATAGGAATGAATCGGGCTCGAAAGGTTTAATCCTATAACAAACTTTAAGGTTCAGGAGCAGTCGCCGGGGCTTCAGCAGGAGCAGAGGCCGCAGCAGGAACAGGTCGCGGAGTACGCCTTACCGCAGGAACAGCCGCCGAAACTTCTGCGACCTCACGAACAGGAATGTAAATGTCGGTTACCCATTTCGACGGACTCTTGGTTTCTTCCATACTTCTGGTCAAAACCTCCAGAAATCTTATTTCCGAACCTCGTGTAAGGCTGTTGTCAGAAATATATTCTGCCCCTTTTGCCCAAGCTTCCTGACGGTGCGAATAATCTCCGTTCAATGTCACTTTTACTGCTCGGAAAGGTTCGAGTCGGCCAAAAGTAATATCGCTTCCCCAACTCGTATAGATTTCTTCCTTCAACGGAATGCATACTGAAAATTTCGTGAGTCCGGCAGAGGAATCGTAGGTATGATAAATTACAAACGGTTTTCCGTTCATCGGTATTTTATTCTTTTTGAAGAAACCGGTCATTTTTGACAAGATGATTTGGAGGTTCTTCGGCAAGTTGATGATTTTGCTGTTTATCGTTTGCTGCAGATATATAACACCGGCTTTCATCACAATTCCGCCAGGTTTGATGCTGTAGGTATTGATTTCGTAATCAAGGGTTTTATCAAGATTAGCAAGGCTTTTATCATACATCGAACCCAGCATTTTTTCAGCGCCGCCTTCCATGACCGAGAATATTTTCGATTTGAAGTCGAGTCTTCCTTTGGCGCGCCATATAATTTTTGTACCGCCGATGGTATCCATGAATTTCCAGGTTACCTGCGATGGTGCGTCATTGTAGATCATTTTTTGTGCGATGCTGTCGTTCTCCTTTACAAAAAGGGTTTGCATGCTGCCTTCGCCTTCTCTTCCAATCCAGGAATAGGACCCACCTTTACCAACTGTCAATGTTGGATAAGCGAACTTGATCTCTGGATCTTCCTGTTTTAATGAACTCCAATTTTCCCAATTTCTGTAATCATTTACATAGTTGAAAATCACAGAACGAGGTGAATTGATGACCCTTGTTCTTGTGACGTCAAACTCGCCTTTCTGCGTTGCGACAAATACCGTCAGGGCCACCATCGCAAGTAAAATCAGCAGAAAAATATATTTTAGGATCCTCATAGAAGAGCGTAGGTGTTACAACGTAAATATAAAAATTTATTCTATTGCCGAGCGACAAAGTGACAATGCATGTTATCTCTTAAAGAAGATTTTAATAATAAACAATAATCCGATAAACAATATGAAACCAATCAGCACCCGATAGCTTCCCTTGTAAAAAACTTTATGCAGGGAAGCGTCTTTCCGATAGACATAAACGGCGGCGATTATAAAAACTATTAAAAATAAACCTGCAAAAATGAGCTGACCTTGTGAAAACATGCTACGAAAATATTTGCTGCTAAATTAAGGCAATTCGCGCAAACTTGCTATTTTGCAGCACCAATAAATACAACTATGCAAAAGCAACTTGATGCAGTAAAAGAATTCCATTCAGCATTCGGACTTGGTTACAGCGAGATGCCAAAAGGAGACCTCGGAGATAATAAAAACAGGCTTCGTTACAACCTGATGAAGGAGGAAAATGAGGAGTATCTTGAGGCGGTTCAGAACAATGACCAGATAGAGATCGCGGATGCTCTAGGCGATATGTTATATATCCTTTGCGGAACGATCATCGAGCACGGCCTCCAAAATAAAATTGAAGCGGTTTTCGACGAAATTCAACGCAGCAACATGAGCAAACTTGGAGCAGATGGAAATCCAATTTATCGCGAGGACGGAAAAGTAATGAAAGGCCCGAATTACTTCAAGCCTGATTTCTCAGGTATTTTACAATAGAGAAATTCTATTTTTCCACTTTCACTGTCCAACCAAACGTATCTTCAGCATTTTTGTATTGGATCCTGGTCAGTTTGTCTTTTAGTTGCAACGCAATTGAATCTGTAAGTTTTGGAAGTTCATAATAATCATCACCATAACCAAATCCGACAATCGGGTTCACAACTGCCGCTGTCCCTGCGCCAAATACTTCTTTAAGACTCCCGTCTTTGGCTGCGGCAATAAGTTCAGACACTAAAACAGATCGTTCTTCGACTTTGATCCCGTCCCTTTTTGCAATAGCAATCAAACTTTTCCGCGTGATTCCATCGAGAATGCGTTCGCCTGTCGGAGCTGTAAACAAGGTGTCATCGATTCGGAAGAAAACATTCATTGTCCCGGCTTCTTCCAATTTTGTATGCGTTGCATCATCGGTCCATATAATCTGCTGATAGCCTTTATCGTTAGCCAATTTTGTAGGATAGAACTGAGCCGAATAATTTCCTGCAGCTTTTGCAGCACCAATTCCACCGTTTGCAGCCCGACTGTAATGATCGGCGATTATGACCTTGACTTCACCTGAATAATAAGAGCGGGCAGGCGATAAGATGATCATGAAACGATATTGTGTCGACGGCGCGGCAATTACGCCGGTTCCGATTGCTATCATAAATGGACGAATATATAAAGAGTTTCCGGTGCCTCTTCGAACCCATTCGCGTTCAAGGTTGATCAACTGCGACAGTCCGTCCATGAATACTTCAGACGGTACTTCGGGCATTGCCATCCGGGCAGCTGATTTATTAAATCGTTCAAAATTCTGATCCGGGCGAAACAGCCACACATCATCATTTTCGTCTTTGTAGGCTTTCATACCTTCAAAGATCGCTTGTCCGTAATGAAAGACTTTTGCTGATGGATCCAGTAAAAATGGCTCGTAAGGTTTGATTTTGGCTTTTTGCCATTCGCCTTCGCGGAAATCACACTCAAGCATGTAATCGGTAAACACATTCCCAAATGCGAGGTTCTCAAAATCAACTGTATTGATTTTCGATGAAGAAACGGGTACGATATCGATTTCGTGAGTAATCTTTTGACTCATAATTCAGGCGTTTTTAGGTGTAAAAAATATATTTAGATGCTGATTATGAGGCTTTTACAATGAATGCCGACCAATCAAGATTGTGCATGTGGATATTTTTGCTAAAATAATAAAATTTCGATTGCCTGCAGAGGCTCAAAAAATTAAAATTATCTTTTCCGATTTTGAACTTGAGGCGCTAAAATATCTGGTGATTCAACAATGAAACCGGAAAAAACCTAAATTTTAACACGCTATTGCAATAATGTGACTAATTTTGCGACCAAGGTTCAACTAATACAATTAACCATGAAAAGTATAGCCATTTTAATTTCAGCAATGTTAGCGCTTTCAAGTTGTAAAAATAATGATGAAAAGTCGATTCCTGATCCGGTAATCGAAACTTCTGCTGATTCAATAAAAAAAGACACAATTGCTTTTGAATCCATGGAAACTGTAGATGAACCTGATGTTACTACGACTGCATCTACCGAAGAAATCAAGGTCGTAACTTCAAAGGAGAAACCAATTAAGGTGGAGTATGCATCTTTCGGCAGTAAATTCGTCACTGATAGAGTTCTGACGAAAGAGCAGATGCTTGCTAAATATAAAGGCTTAAAAAAAGGTGATACTGTTGCCGTGAAATTTAAATCTAATATCAAAGACGTCTGCAAAAAGAAGGGCTGCTGGATGAAAATGGACCTAGCCGATCAAAAGGAATCGTTTGTTCGCTTCACTGATTACGGCTTTTTTGTTCCGCTGAACGCAGATAATTCAGAAGCAATCGTTAGTGGTAGGGCTTTTCTTGACGTTATTTCCGTTGATGAACTAAAGCATTATGCTAAAGACGGTGGCGAATCTCAGGAAGCAATCGACAAAATCACAACTCCGAAAGTGACTTATGCATTCCAGGCCGACGGCGTGTTAATCGAAGAATAATGAAAAACATTCTGTGTGTGATTTTGCTCTCGTTTATGCTTTTCGGATGCAAATCGGACAAAAAGCAAGACACGGCAAAAGCGGAAGCGGAATCTTGCGCTGATACCACTTCAGGTGAAAAGAAGAAATTTGAAATGTACGCAATGTCGGAAATGTCAGTTCTGATGGAACAGATGTACATCGACAACGAACGCCTCAGGCAACGTATCAAAAAAGGTGACACGATAGGTAAATTTCCACACCATTTTCTAAAAATACATCAGGCAGTCATGACCGATGAGAAAGAGAATGATGCTTTTTTTAAAGAACAAGCTGAAAATTTTATAAAAGCGCAGGAACTTATCTACCAGGATCCCAACAATGCCAAACAACATTTTAATGACGGAATCGACGCATGCGTGAAATGTCATCAGGTTAAGTGTAGCGGACCGATTTCAAGAATCAAAAAGTTATACATCGAATAGCTTGAGAAGGCAGATCATCACTACATCCGACGGTTCTACAACTATACGCATCGACGAATGGGACGAATGTTATCATTCCAAACATGGCGCGATCCAGGAAGCTTATCACGTTTTTATAAAGAACGGACTGAGTCTTTTAAACGGAAAAGAGGCATCCATTATGGAAATTGGTTTTGGAACCGGACTCAATGCTTTCATCACTTACCTTGAAAGTCAAAAAAGTCAGCAGGTGATTAATTATACAGGTGTTGAAGCATTTCCTGTTTCTCGTGATGAAGTTTTGGCGATGAATTACGTGGATCGATTGAACGCGCGAGATAATTCAGCAGATTTTGATAAAATGCATGCATGCGGTTGGGAACTTCCAACTCAGATCACTGATAGGTTTACACTTACAAAACGGCGACAATATTTTAGTGACATAACCGATGTTAATAATTACGATCTGATTTATTTCGATGCGTTCGGATATCGTGTGCAACCGGAATTATGGAGCACGGAAATATTCAGGAAGATGTTCGCTGCGCTGAAACCAGGAGGCGTTTTGGTCACTTACGCTGCGCGCGGAGTCGTAAAAAGGAGCATGATTGAGGTGGGTTTTAAAGTTGAAAAGCTCGACGGTCCGCCGGGAAAACGAGAAATGTTCCGGGCGACCCGTCCGGCTGAATCCGAAATTTAACAGTCCGTTTTCGAACCTGAATGATTAATTTCTTAAATTTGGATAGCTGCTACAAACAGTATAATTAATCGTTCATATGAAAAGAACAATGTTTGTTTACACCAAGACCATACTTGAAAGAGTAAGTTTTGATCCATTACTGTTCTGCAAGGAGTTGGAAAAGGCGTCACGCATTTTGCTTCCTTATGAAGTGGAACAGCTTACCGAATGGCTGCTCAGTTTTACAAGTGAAAAGCCCGAACTGAGGCAGTGCTTGAATTACATCAACAAATAAAAACTAAAAGGAGCTTAAACGGCTCCTTTTTTATTTCTGGACGGTTCACAAAGATGTACAAAGTTTAATTCGGCCGCAGAACAATATATCGTCTTTATGGTTCTATCGACTCCCGGCATATGTGCGTGAAAAAAAATTTATAAGCCACGCAGCGATAGCTGTAGATATTTTCCTATATATAATACCGTATTAGGCACTTAATCGTTGATTATACGCACTTTATCGACATTTTTTAGCCTTTTTTGCTTTTGTATTAAAATAAATAACATAGATTTACAGGCGCTTGTTTAAGATCAACCCTAAATCTGAATGTTATGCCCCGAATGATTTATGATTACACGAAATCGGTTCTTGAGAGAGCAAGTATCGATCCTGCTCTATTTAAGAAAGAACTAAGAAAAGCCCCAAAAGTTTTATTGCCGTATGAGATAGAACAATTAACCAAATGGCTTTCATACTATACCAGTGAGAAGCCTGAGTTAAAAGCTTGTTTATTTGTTATTGAGTTTGCAAATGAGGAGTCGTAAGACTCCTTTTTTATTTCTTCGGGCTGATAATTTCGACGTTCTGAAAAACCACCGCACCTTTTATTACTCCTGCGATTGTTGAACGAAGTGCATCGATTATGTGGATTTTCAATTCCGTTTTCGGATAAATCAAACTCACTTCCCGTGCAGGTTTTGGTTCCTTAAAATGGCGAAGCTTGCTTTTGTCTTTTTCTTTTAAATCTAAAGTATGCAAATATGGAAGCAATGTTGTACCCAGGCCTTCATCAGCCAATTTCAGCAATGTCTCGAAACTTCCGCTTTGTATCTGAAAATGTCCGTTTTCAGATAAATCTCCTGTCTTACAAAGGTTCAGTACGCCGTCACGGAAGCAATGTCCGTCCTGAAGAAGTAACAGTTCATTGATATTTAAATCCGAAACCTCAATCTCCTTTTTTGCGGCAATTGAATGTCCTGCGGGAATATAAGCAACGAACGGTTCGAAGTACAGTACAACCTCTTTTATTTTTTCGTCTTCAAGTGGTGTGGCCGCGATAGCTGCGTCGAGGTGGCCATTTTTGAGCCGCGTAAGGATTTCATCGGTGTTCAGCTCTTCAATTATGAGTTTTACCTTCGGATATTTCTTGATGAAGTTGTTGAGGAACATCGGCAGGAGCGTAGGCATTATCGTCGGAATGATTCCAAGCCTGAATTCACCTCCAATAAAACCCTTTTGTTGTTCGACAATATCCTTTATACGGCCTGATTCATTAACGATGTTCTTTGCCTGGTTGACGATCTTCTGCCCGATGTCAGTTAGTTGGATCGGTTTTTTCGACCTGTCAAATATCAAAATATCGAGTTCCTCTTCGATCTTTTGGATCTGCATACTCAATGTAGGCTGCGTTACAAAGCATTTTTCGGCGGCAAGCGTAAAATTTTTATGTTCTGCAACGGCAAGGACGTATTGAAGCTGTGTAATTGTCATTATAAGTTTTTTATGATAAAAATAAGAAAACAATAGAAGTTTACTATTGCTTTATCTGTCAAAGTTCGTTAATTTAGAATTTAACAAATTGCAAAATGAGTACCATGAGAACCAATATTATAGGACTATCGGTTGAAGATTCTGAATTGATCATTACTGAACTTAACGTCCTGCTGTCGAATTTTCAAGTTTATTATCAAAACCTTCGTGGCCTTCACTGGAACATCCGCGGTAAGCGATTCTTCAACCTGCACGTAAAATTTGAAGAGCTTTATAATGATGCTCAGGAAAAGATCGACCTGATTGCTGAACGCGTGCTTACGATTGGTGGAACGCCGCTTCATACCTACGAAGATTATATGTCGAACAACCAGTTAAGTATTGGCCGGAATATCTCCAACGATGAAAAGGCAGTCCATCTAATCGTCGAATCATTATGCAATATTTTGAGGCTCGAACGTGTGATTCTTGAGAAATCGGCTCAAATTAACGATGAAGGGACCAATGCTATGATGAGCGGTTTCATTGCTGAACAGGAAAAGACAATCTGGATGATGAACGCATGGCTTGAGGAAAGTCTTTAGAACGAAACAATTATATACTTAAGCCAAAGCTATTTAATGAAATCTTTGGCTTTTTTCTTTTTCTTGTTGTTAATTTTACATTAAATTCTGTAGCTCCTCTTTTAATTTTTTGCATTTCCATCTACTTTTGCGACATGAAGTCTGCAGTCAATATACTTATGTTTATGTTCCTCTTTTTTCTATCGACGCCCACAATTGTTGGGATGATCGAGAAAAGTTGCGACACATCGGTGTTTTTTAACATGACTGAAGAAGAACTTTCGCATAAAGATCTTAAAGCTCAAATCAAGATCGATCATTCCTATGAACTGATCGACTTATCGAGTACAACTTCCAGCCTCATCTTATCCGAGAACTTGTCAAAGCATGACAATGTGTGTTCCGCGATATTTATTCCGCCGCCCGAACAAGTTTAATACAATCACCACTTAATTCGCAATATGCTTCACCGCGTGTTGCCTAATCATTGTATTAAATTTTTTAGGTATGACAAAAAAAATCAATCTTTTTGCAAACCTCAAGTCGGATTTTGCGTCCGGACTAGTGGTTTTTTTAGTGGCACTTCCTTTGTGCCTGGGTATCGCTGTTGCTTCTGACGCACCGCCATTATCGGGTATAATCGCCGGAATTATTGGCGGAATAGTCGTCGGATTCCTGAGTCGATCCCATTTAAGTGTTTCGGGTCCGGCCGCAGGATTAACAGCGATCGTGCTGACAGCTATCTCCGATTTCGGCGCATTTGATATTTTCCTTACATCAGTTCTTATAGCGGGGATACTTCAGCTTGTACTAGGCTTTATAAAAGCTGGAACCATATCAAATTACTTTCCCAACAACGTGATCGAAGGGATGCTTGCTGGAATAGGAGTAATCATTATTCTGAAACAAATTCCGCATGCATTTGGTTATGATGGGGATTATGAAGGCAACCAATCGTTCTTTCAGGCTGATGGAGAAAACACTTTTTCGGAACTTTTCAATATCGTAGACCATATTCATTTCGGTGCAATACTCATAGCGCTTATCTCATTGGGAATTCTGATTGCATGGGATAAAATTTCATTTTTGAAGAATCTGAAAATCCTTCCGGCGGCACTTGTTGCTGTAGTGGTAAGCATCACACTTAACGCACTTTTTATTTCGAGCGGAAGCACATTGGCAATAGCCGCTGAACATCTTGTCGATTTGCCGGTGCCCGATACTTTTGATAAGTTCCAAGCAATGATCGTTACCCCAAATTTTTCAGCGCTTTCCGATTCCAGGGTCTGGATAACAGGCGCAACAATCGCAACAGTCGCGTCAATTGAGACTTTACTTTGCATCGAGGCAGCTGATAGGATGGATTCACTAAAAAGGTTTACCGATACGAATGTAGAGTTAAAAGCTCAGGGGATTGGTAACATTCTGAGTTCACTGATTGGCGGACTTCCAATGACGTCTGTAGTAGTACGTACTTCAGCAAATTACACAGCGGGAGCCAAGTCAAAAATGTCGACCATAATCCATGGGTTTTTCCTCTTGATCAGCGTACTTGCCATTCCGGCCATTTTAAATATGATTCCGCTTGCTACATTAGCGGCAGTCCTTTTGGTTGTGGGCTACAGGTTGGCGAAGCCGTCAATGTTCCGACATTTCATTAAAAAAGGAAAATATCAGTTCATCCCTTTTATAGTCACTTTTCTTGGTGTTGTTTTCCTTGATTTGCTTTGGGGCGTGGGCCTCGGGCTTATCGTAAGCGTCATATTTATCATGCGTGGTAACCTGAAACGCGCGTATAACTTCCGAAAAGAAGAATATGCCGACGGCGATGTTATCCACATTGATCTCGCACAGGAAGTTTCATTTCTAAATAAAGCAGCCATCAAAACAACGCTGAATGAAATTCCGGAGAATTCCAAGGTGATCATCAATGCACATGATACGGTTTACATCGCACATGATATTCTCGATTTGATTCGGGAATTTAAGTCGACACGCGCAGTTGATGAAAATATTAAGGTGAAGCTTAAAGGATTTAAGGAGGCTTATAATTTAGAGAACACAGATCAATTTCCGAATAAAGTCAGCCTTGAACATCATGATGATGCTATAAGGAGGCATGCGGCGAAACGCGAATTAAAGAACAGCGAGTTTGCGCAATAACAAAGCAACTATATAACTTTAATTATTTAATTTTAACAACTATTTGAAACAATAACCATGGATGATTTTTATAAACAAATATTAGACAATAATAAAACTTGGGTAGAACAATCACTTGCAAAAGATCCTAATTTTTTCAAGGACCTGGCAGTTGGACAGAAGCCACCATTATTGTGGATCGGATGCTCTGACAGCCGGGTTCCTGCAAATGAGATCATCGGGGCAAAGCCAGGACAAGTTTTTGTTCACAGAAATATTGCCAACATGGTCGTACATTCAGACATGAACATGCTGAGTGTACTTGATTATGCGGTTAACGTGCTTAAAGTGAAACACGTAATTGTATGCGGACACTATGGCTGCGGCGGAGTGAAGGCAGCGATGGGCAATGATTCAATTGGGATTATTGATAACTGGATCCGGCATATAAAAGATGTGTACCGAATTCACCATAATTACCTCGATTCGATCATCAACGAAGAAGATCGGTTCAATGCATTTGTGGAGCTCAACGTAAAAGAGCAGGTTTTCGATCTGGCGAAGACTTCGATCGTACAATCAGCGTGGAGAAACGGTCAGGAGCTGACTTTGCATGGCTGGGCATACGGACTCAATTCAGGTTTCGTAAATGATTTGAATGTCAATATCAGTTCAGAAAAAGATCTTGATACCGTTTATCAATTGAAATTTTAAATATTAGCCGCTGAAAAGCGGCTTTTTTTATTCATTGTCAGACGCATTTTCATTAAACGCCGATGGCAACATTTGCGGGATAAATTTGATTAGGACGGGCAACAGCAGACTTCCGCCAGGCAAAAGGAAAATGGTCAGCGAAGGAATTGTTTTACAGATCTCCAGCAGTTGCTTCTTCACTTTCTTTTTCTCCTTTGCATCTAAGTCGCGTCGCGCCGATTGTGCAAGCAGAACCATCAGTTCACCGCTTTGCCGAATTTCCCTTGCAAGCCTGTTTTTATTTCGTGTAATCAACACGGCTACACTTTCGGTCATGTGGTCATAAAAATGACGTACCGGATTTGAGTAGTTGAAATACCGGATTTCTTTTTTATGCTTTGATATGAATTCATGTGTAGTTGTAATGCTGTCGGTTACAAAATGATCCGCCACATCCATTATTTTTGCAAGTTGATGAAGGAAATAGGCTTCCTCTTTCTCAATGACGCCATCGCTCCAAAGTGCCATTCCGGCAAGGTCAATCAGATAAAACTTTTCAAGATCAGATGACAGATATCCAAGGCCTAACGCTTCCGGATTATTGACGCCAACAGTAGAGAATTTACTGTATCGTACCGATGCTTCGAACATTTTCACGAGTAGCGCATCATGTTTCGACTTGTTCGTTTTTACCTTCAGGGCCAGCGACACGACGCTGATGATTATCTCTTCGGTCTTTTTGAGATATTTATCCGGGATGGAGCCATGGGCTAAGTATTTTTGAAAGGCCAGCACATCAATAAACAACAGGGCATTGGTGACAATATGCGAGAAGTTCTTCCCGATGAAGTTGTCATTCGTCTGAACCCGGTCGTCCAAAATCTTCTCAAGATTGTACGCGGCGGAATTATCAGGCAGTACTTTTTTGAACAAATTAAAACCTTTCGGATTCATTTCGTCATAAAAAGCAATAGCGGATCTGATAAATTTTTTGGAATCATTTAAATGTGTCACCGATACATATAACCGGAACAAAGTGTTAAGCAGCGCGAGCTTGGAAATTTCATCGCCCATCCAGCCATCGGTTTTAACGATTGGAAATGTGTCAACCCCAATGATATGGCCATAAATGAACCCGCTTTTACGGATATGAAAATAGTAGCTTTCGGAATCGGCAATATCAGGAACATCTATGGGTTCCTGTCGGGAGAAATATTTCTCGATCCATCCGTGTGCCGAAGGGTTGATCATTAGCTCAAAATATATGCAAAGCTAATTTTTTTATGTAAGATATAGCTGATTTGACTTAAGATTGCAGTTTATTTGATGATAGCGGAACATGCGACGCGGCCACCAGCATTACCTGTTGGTTGTGTCGTATAATCATCCGGATTGGTGTGCACGATGACACTTTTTCCCAGAATATCTTTCTTTGGGTCGCCACATCCGATGCACCATTGTGAAGTCGACATTGTAATTGTCCCGTTTCCATCTTGGTCAGCCGGAAAATTGCCGATATCACCACGATGATGCTCTGGCGAACCCCATTTGCCGTGCTTTTGGAACGTCGGATTCCAATGTCCGCCTGCAGAACTGGCATCAGGAGCTGAGCAATCTGACTTCTCATGGATGTGGATTGCATGTACACCAGGCTCCAAGCCAGAAAGCTTTGCAGTAAATACTACTCCGGTAGCTGATTGCGTAAAAGTTGCGGTTCCGGCGGCGTTGCTTCCACTCTTCGGACTAAATGCGATTGTCATTTCAGTTCCTTTATCAGCGCTATTCTGCTTACCTCCGGATTTACATCCAATTGCAATTGCAACCGCGAGGACGGCTATTGTGGCTATTTTTTTCATCTTAAAAGAATTGGGGTTTCTACCAAAGATAGGAAATTTCCACAGTCGGCTCTCAATTTGTTAACAGTGGTTTAACGACAAAATTTTATTTAATCTTAATTTCATATTAAAGCAAATAAAAGTATGATTTGAACATAGTAAATTTAAGTATCAAATACATCAACATGGAAAAGCCGAATCAATTTCCGGAGCAAAGTCAGGACACGCCCGGACAAGAACATAAGATGAGTCCGCAGCCTGAGATCATCAACAAGAACTACAAAGGCAGTGAAAAACTCAAAGGAAAGACCGCATTGATTACAGGCGGCGACAGCGGAATCGGCCGCAGCGTTGCAGTTCATTTTGCGCGTGAAGGAGCCAATGTAGCTATTGTTTATTTAAACGAAGAAACAGATGCTGCCGAAACGAAATCGCTGGTTGAAAAAGAAGGCGGAAAATGCCTGTTGCTTGAAGGCGATTTGAAACAGGAGGAATTCTGCAAGACGATCGTGGAAAAGACAGTA
>DASVRQ010000070.1:0-30076 GCA_036388535.1 Flavobacterium sp.
ATTATATTTACGCACAATTTATTGGCATGAAAAACATTATCGTAACTGGAAGCAGCAGAGGAATCGGGTATGAACTGGCATTGCTTTTTGCGGAAGCCGGGCACCGGGTTTTGGCGCTTTCGCGACATACACCAACAAAGCTTTTGAGTCACCCGAACATTACCTGTTTAGCGGTGGATTTGTCGGTTGCCAAAAGTTTTTCAGAAGTTGAAGCATTCCTGTCTGGATGGAAAGCTGTTGATGCGATAGTGCATAATGCGGGAACATTAATCTCAAAGCCCTTTTCTGAACTGACCACTGATGATTTTCGGAAAATTTATGAAGTTAATGTGTTTGCTGTCGCCGAGCTGACGCGGATTACATTGCCGTTTCTGGCAAAAGGCAGCCATGTGGTCAGCATCAGCAGCATGGGCGGAATTCAGGGAAGCATGAAGTTCGCCGGACTTGCCGCTTACAGTTCAAGTAAAGGCGCGTTGATCACCTTGTCGGAAGTATTGGCTGAAGAATACAAAGACAGCGAAATAAGTTTCAACGTCCTGGCTTTGGGATCGGTTCAGACAGAAATGCTTGCCGAAGCTTTCCCAGGTTATGAAGCGCCGATTTCTGCAGTGCAGATGGCGGAATACATCCGCGATTTTACGCTAACAGGACACAAATATTACAATGGAAAAGTACTGCAGGTTTCTTCATCAACACCATAATGGAATTTGCGCAATGAATGAAACCCTTGCAAAATATTTACCCGAGCATGCGGTAAAGCCTGTTTTCGAACTTATTGTAGCAAACCAGGTGCATCTTAAGATCGTAAACCAGCGCATTACAAGGCATGGTGATTATCGTAAAGGCCTTAGCGGAAAGCACGAAATTACTGTCAACGGCAGCCTCAATAAATATCGGTTCCTGATTACGCTCGTCCACGAGATTTCACATTTGGTTGCTTTTGAACGATTTGGGCGCGACATCAAGCCTCATGGATCAGAATGGAAAATCACGTTCCAGAAATTGATGGTGCCGTATATCCGGCCTGAAATTTTTCCATCTCACCTTTTGCCTTTGCTTGCAAGACATTTCCGAAATCCAGCCGCGAGCAGCGATACCGACGCAACATTGGCGTTGGCGCTGAAGCAATTCGATGTACAGAATGAGAAGAATTATATTTTTGAACTGCCATATGGAAGCATGTTCCGCATCCACAATGGGAAAATCTTCAAAAAAGGAGCACTCCGCGTAAAGCGATATGAGTGCGAAGAAATCCAATCGGGGCGAATGTATCTTTTTAATCCAAATGCCGAAGTGGAATTATTACCTTCGCATCAAACCTAATTTAGTAGTTAAACTAAAAAAAATGAACAAGAATTACTACGCAATATTAATGGCTGGCGGTGTCGGTTCCCGATTTTGGCCCTTAAGTACTGCAGATTATCCCAAGCAATTTCACGATATGTTGGGTTCAGGAGATACCTTGATCCAAAAGACTTTCAGTCGGCTCGCAAGGTTGATTCCGCCCCAGAACATCTATATCCTTACCAATGAAAGGTACAACGAGATCGTACTGGCGCAACTGCCGATGGTGAATCCAGATCAGGTACTTCTTGAACCTGCTATGCGTAATACTGCGCCATCGATCCTTTGGGCATCTGTAAAAATCCAAAAACAAAATCCCGATGCTCTAATGGTTGTCGCACCAAGTGATCATTGGATCGAAGATGAAGCTGCATTTTCCAGTAATCTGCAGCAATGCTTTGACTTTTGCTCAGGAAAAAATGCGTTGATGACATTGGGGATCAAGCCTACTTTTCCAAACACTGGCTATGGCTACATTGAATTCGATAAAACAAGCGACGAGACTATAAAACAAGTTATTCAATTCCGGGAAAAACCTGATTATCCAACTGCCAAAGAGTTTTTTGAAAGTGGAAATTTTCTGTGGAATGGCGGTATTTTCATCTGGAGTGTTTCTGCCATTATGGAGGCATTTGAGAATTTTCAGCCGGAAATGGTATCCTTGTTCCATAACGGTTCTGATAAGTATGGAACTGGTTACGAGAAATCATTTATTGCAGAACATTATCCGTTGGCAGAAGATATTTCAATTGATTATGCTGTAATGGAAAAGGCGGGAAATGTCTATGTACTTCCGGCTACGTTCGACTGGAACGATCTTGGAACCTGGAGTTCGTTGCAGGAAAGACTTTCAAAAGACGCACATGGCAACGCGGTTGTAAATGCGGAGGTGATTCTCGAAAACGCCCATAACAATATAATTCGCGCGGTAAATCGCAAGCTGATCGTGGTTGATGGACTTGATGACTATATAATTGTTGATAAGGATGACGTACTGCTGATCTATCCAAAAAGTAAAGAGCAGGACATCAAACGCATCATGCAGATCGCAACAAAAACAAAAAATTAACTTTTTATTCACAAAGTAACAGAATCGACGCAACTTTCCCGTTATTGTGCATCTACAAATAAACATTGGGAATATGCGCGACCTTTACAAGATTACATTTCTATTTAGTTTTTTATTTTTGTTCCTGCTTCCGATTGCGGCACATTCGCAATTACCCACCTTTACACTTAATACTACTTCTGTACCTGAAACATGTCCGGGAAACGGTAGCATTGGATTTACTACTACAGGCACGGCGGCTGGGTCGTCGGTTTTATATAATATTTATCAACTTCCGAATGCAATTGTGCCAATTGCAACTCTTGCGGCAAATACTTTGGGCGGACTTACAGCCGGGACTTATCTGGTAATCGCCACGCAAACATTAGGAAATCAAAGCAATACGCAGCAGCAACAAGTAATTGTGGTGAACGCACAGGTTGAGCTTCAATACGAGATCGATCTTCTTGCTTGCAGCAATGATGGCACTGTTACTGTGGACGTAAACCAGGGAACAGCTGTTTCCTATGAGATATTTGCCGGGCCAGAAACATATCCAAGTCAGACGTCAAATATTTTTACGGGCCTTCCCGACGGAACCTACCAAATCCGTGTTTATGATAACTGTGGAGAAGGCGTTGCGCAATCTTTTACGTTGTCGTCTCCCGTTGGCGCATTTTCAATCGCGAGCGGAACCACACTTGATTTGCCACTGCCATCCTGCAATACAATTCGGGTTATAAATCAGATGACGGCATTGCCTGGCGCGCAGATTATTTATCCGCTGACATTGCAATATACTGTATTTCCTCCTTCGGGGACACCAATTGTGGTCAACGCTACAATGTTGGCAGGTCAGCCGATGCTCATGAATGCTTCGTCGATAATTCCATTTTTCCACGATCAGTTATATAATTATCAATTGCAGATAACTGACGGTTGCGGAAATGTGTTTAATCAGAATATTAATCCCATCAACGAGCATATCGAAGTTGTTTTAATTGCAATTCCTAAGGAATGTACGAAGGCACTGCGTATTATTCCTGTTCGGAATGTAGCTCCATTTACGGTTGAATTCCTTTCTGCCCCCGCAGGTTTCGATCCAATGGTTTATAATGGGAATCATCCGGGGCCGTTTGGGGGTCTGAATGTAGAATATTACAACACTGCCATACCACTGCCAGCTGGAATATATATCGTCAGGATAACGGATTCTTGTGGGCGAACTGCAACAAACACCATAGTTTTCGATCCATCCGTCCAGGTAAATCCATTAGCGCTTTCTCAGCTGCGCGGTTGCCAGGAAGGAATGGGATCAATGTCTGCTTCAAGCAGTAGCGGCCCGATTGTTTCTGTGGTAATTACATCGGCTCCGGCAAGCTATCCCAACGCTTTACCGCATGATGTCAGTTTTAATATTAGCCAGGGTGGATTTTTTATGAATACTTTACCTGAAGGGAACTATACCTTACACGTTGTTGACCAATGTAATAATGTTTACGACCCGTCAATTGCCATTAATGGATATCACGCGATCACAGAAGTCGAAGTAATAACCAGTTGCGACAGCTTTGACCTTTTCCTTAACCATGCAAATAATTTAACACAGGCGAAAAACTACTTTTTGCAAAAGTTTTATACCAATAGCAATAGCTGGGGCCATCCGGCAACTGGTGACATAAGCGGAGAGTTTCCTGATAGCGGACTGGCGTTAATAAACAACAACCTTCATGATGATTTAAATTTTACGGGTACTTTCCGCATCCTGGTCGTTTTTGAAAGTATTGCTAACGGAAGTTCTTCAGGAACACAGTGCATTGAAGAGCTTTATACATTTGAATCAGTTTATACTTCGGAAATTTCCGGAATATTCCAATATGCCTGTGATCCGACTTCATATGATATTTTAATTGAAGCCACAGGATCAGGACCACTAATTTATCGGATAACGACTAAAGATGGCATTCCTTTTCCTGTCGAAAACGGTACGTCAAACCTTTTCACCGGCCTTGCACCTGCTATCTATAATTTCCAGGTTGAAGACAGCTGCGGCAACTTGCTGAACAGGCTTTATGACACAACCGAACCGTTTGCATATACAGTAACTGAAACAGGATTATGTGACGGGCAAGACGCCTCTCTTTCAGTTCCGAATTTTGAGTTTTTGAACTATGAATGGTGGCATGACAACGATCCGGCCACTATTTTGAGCACCGACGCCACATTGATATTTTCTCCTTTCGATGCGGCAACCAATGTCGGGCTATACCACGTCCGGATCTACGCACCTGATACTACTCCGTCATGTATTGATTTTGTAATGCATCATGAAGTTATTTTCACAACATCTGCTCCAAATGCCGGAAATGGAAATGCGTTGTCATTGTGTGGGAACCCCGGTATTGTTGACTTATTCTCATATTTGCAAGGTAGCTTCGATACAATGGGAACATGGTCAGAAACGTCAACCAGCGGTACGCTCACAAATAACTTATGGGATGCGACAGCAGTTTCAGCAGGAGTTTACGAGTTCCGATATTTAGTCAATGGCTGGTGCAATTCATCAGATGAAGCCGTTATAACAATTACAATTAATCAAATTCCACAGACTCCATCAGTTGTTGCCCAGCAACAAGTGTGCACGAATGATCTGCTTGAATTAGCGGCTCTTGGTGCGGCAGAATATTCCTATTCATGGTCAGGTCCGAATGGTTTTAGTTCCAACGAACAAAATCCATCTTTAGACAATTTATCATCCGCAAATAGCGGAACCTACACCGTTACAGCAACTGCGAACGGATGTGATTCACCAGCCGTCTCTATTGAAGTAGTTGTATTAGAACTGCCGGAGGTTTTAGTCGAATCATCGTGCGTCAATAATGTGTTTACGGTAGAAGCCATATCAACTGCAGGTTTTGCCGATGGAACTTCATTTTCCTGGACAGGTCCGGATAATTTTTCAACTACAGGAAATCCGGCGATAATTACAAGACAGCCTGCAGGAGAATATTCAGTTACCGTGACCACAGAAGACGGCTGCTCGATCAGCTCCAATATCATGGTCGCCAATACTTTTTGTAGCATTCCGCTTGGTATTTCACCGAATGATGATGGTGATAATGACAACTTCGATCTTGACGGATTTGATATTACAAATCTCAAAATACTGAACCGCTATGGAATGGTGGTATGGGAAAAAGACGATTATTCAGCCGAGTGGAATGGTCAGGACAAAAATGGGAACCTGCTTCCGACCGCAACTTATTTTTATGTGGCTAATCTTGGATCAGGCGAGGCAAAAACAGGTTGGGTATACCTGATGAGAAAATAAATAATGAAATACATTTTAAAATGTTTTGCAATACTGCTGGTTCTTTTAGCTCCAAAAGTCTGCCTTGCGCAACTGACGCCGTTTGATCTTCAGGTAACATCCACAAATGAAACATGTAACGGAAATGGTGCTATCACGTTCAATAGTAGCAATACCACTTCGGGAGCATCAATAGTATATAACATATATCTTTTGCCGAATACAACTGTGCCCATTGCGACGCTGTCGGCCAGCACGCTATCCGGATTAGTTGCGGGCACTTATCGAGTAGTGGCGACGCAATCGCTCGGAAATGCTAGCAATTCGCAGCAGCAGGATGTTATGATTATCAATCAGGTTGTTCAGCTGTCGTATACCATTTCAGGCCAAAATAGCCTTTGTGGCGCGGATGCGGAAGTAATTGTGAACATTACTCAGGGGATTGCAGTCTCATACGAGATTTTTGCTGGCCCGGAAATACGTCCGTTACAATCCTCTAATGTTTTTCCAGGTCTTCAGCTCGGAGTTTATCAGATGCGGGTTTTTAATAATTGTGGTGAAGGCGTCGTCCAAACCTTTACCGTGTCATCCAACAACGCCGACATCTTAATAACCTCTTCTAACATTGCTCGGCCTTTAAACTGTCAGTTTGTAAAAGTTTATCAATTTTTAACGCCATCCAATCCGTTGCCAATTGCCTTTCCATTATCAGTCGAGCATAAAGTATTTCTTCCGTCAGGCGGATCAACAATTCTTTACCAGACCGTTGCTGATGCAAGCATGCTCACAGTCAGTCAGAACATTCCTTTGTATCCAAACCAATACTATACATACAATGTAAAAGTTATCGACGCGTGCGGAAATGTATTTTCGAACAATGGCAATGTTGTTAATTCAAATATAATTCCTGATTTGTTTCTAAATGAAATGTCTTGTGAGGCCGTGTCAGGGTATTTTTACCCGGCTGTTGCGGCAACACTTGTTTCTGGGCCTGACGCGCCATATTCGATGCCGGAAACTTCGCCGTTTACTTTTACTGTATTAGATTTGCCAATAGGGTTCTATTCGTTTGAAGTAGAAGATGTATGCGGCAATATTCACGAATTTACCTATTCATTAGGGCCTTTAACTCCGAACCACTATGTCGGTGTCAGGCCTGGATGTGAAATCGGACTGGGTTCAGTTTATATTAGCACATCAGAAGTCTGGAGTTCCATTTCTATTGTAGAAGCACCTGTTAATTATATAAATTCTCTTCCTGATGATGTTTCAGGTGACTCCAATTCAATCGCACCTGTGTTTTCACTGAATTCGATGGTTCCGGGTTATTATCTGTTTCATTTGGAATTTGATTGCGACAGGACCATTGACATACCGATTTACATTGATGGCTTCCAGGAAGCACATGAAATTGAAGTTATACCAAATTGTGGGTCATTTGACCTAAGTGTCGTTTATGGCGATAATAATGATCCGGCGCCGACATTGTGGCTGCAAAAACTTGACCCTGTTACAAATCAATGGGGACATCCAGTAACAGGAGCTGGCGGTTCCGGCCAATTTTATACGACATATGGAATTCAGTTGATCAATTACAGTATCAACTATAATTTTGCATTAACAGGGACTTTTAGGGTAATCTCCTATAATTACAGCTGGCCAAACGACGAATCATCACGATGTGTAACATCACTTTATGAATTTGAATTTGCAAACGGTCCCAAAATTAACAATGTTTACTCATTTGCCTGTGACGCTACTTCATATGATGTAATTGTAGAGGCAACAGGAATTGCACCCCTAAAATATCGGATAACAACAAAAAACGGGGTTCCTTATAACATAAACAATAACGTACTAGCACTTTTTGCTGATCTGGAACCTGCGCTTTATAATTTCCAGGTAGAAGACGCCTGTGGAAACATCTTGAATCGGGAGTTGGATATTCCGACTCCAATTTCATTCACAGTTACAGATTCTTTTTTATGTGAAGGTACCGACGCTACTTTGTCGGTTCCCGGATTTCCTTTCCTTGTGTACGAATGGTGGATGGGCAACAATACGTCAACAATTTTAAGTATATCTTCGACCTTAACGATAACGGCATTCGATCCCGCAACTGATCTTGGAATTTATCATGTAAGGGTAAAGACACCTTCAGGGACGCCCTCCTGTATCAACTTCGTCATTGACCATGAAATCAGTTCCGCATCTTCAGTTCCCAATGCAGGAGCAGATAACGCGGCAACTTTTTGCGGAAATCCCGGTGAAGTGGATTTAACATCCTACTTGGAAGATGGCGTTGATGTATCAGGAACATGGAGCGAAACTACAATGGGAGCTTTTATATCTGAAAATATTTGGGATGCAACCGGGCTCAATCCCGGGATATATGAGTTTCGTTATACTGTTTTGGGCTGGTGTGAATCTTCAGACGCCGCAACCTTAACAGTCACGATTCTCGAGGTGCCGCCACCGCCATTGGTTACAACTCCATTGCAAATGTGTGATACAGCAATATTGCAACTCCAAGCAGGAGGTTCACCCGACTATTCTTATTCGTGGACGGGTCCTGACGGGTTTATATCCCACGAACAAAATCCGATAATTGAAGTTATAACAGTTTCAAACAGCGGTACCTATTCTGTCACTTCAACTTCAAATGGATGTAGTTCGCAGACTGCTTACATCCAGGTATTGGTTTCTCAAACGCCGGAAATAGTGATTGAAACTGCTTGTATGAATAATATTTACACGGTAACGGCTGTATCAGCATCAGGCTTTTTATCAGGCACAACCTTTGAGTGGACTGGCCCCGAAAATTTCTCGGCAACAGGAAATCCCGCTGTAATTACGCGGGAAGCTGTAGGAAATTATGAAGTTACGGTTACTATGGAAGACGGCTGTTCCAAGACTTCCAATATTGATGTTGCTAGTACGATGTGCTCCCTTCCGTTAGCAATTTCGCCCAACAACGATGGCGCCAACGACAACTTCGATCTTGATGGTTTCGATGTGATGAACCTAAAACTATTTAACCGATACGGAATGGTTGTGTATGAACAGGAGAACTACGTAAAAGAGTGGAACGGCCAGGATAAAAATGGAAACGAACTGCCAACCGCTACGTACTTTTATGTTGCTAACCTGCGAGCCGGTGAAGCAAAAACAGGGTGGGTATATCTGATGCGGAAGTAATTAATCTTTTTTTTCTTCGTCTTCGGCTTCCTGAAGAAGGCTTTCGCGTACTTTCTTGAATAAATCTGACGAATAAACAAATTCAACAATTGACTTATTCTTGGTTTCAAGGATCTGCTCTTTGTCGCCTTCCCATTCTTTGAGCCCGTTTTTGAGAAATACGATCTGCTCACCTATTTGCAGAACCGAGTTCATATCGTGCGTATTGATAACGGTTGTCATGTTATATTCAGCGGTTATTTCCTGAATAAGAACGTCAATTAAAATTGCAGTTTCAGGATCCAAACCAGAGTTCGGTTCGTCACAAAACAGATATTTCGGATTATTTACAATTGCACGCGCAATCGCAACACGTTTCTGCATTCCACCTGAAATTTCAGATGGGAATTTTTTGTTCGCATTCACCAGGTTGACCCTCGCCAAAACTTCATTGACACGTTTTTTAAGTTCAACGCGTCTCATTGTCGAGAACATCCGCAACGGAAATGCCACATTTTCTTCCACAGTCATCGAGTCAAATAATGCACTTCCTTGAAATACCATTCCAATTTCTGTACGTAGTGCGCGACGTTCATCATTGCTCAGTTCTGAGTAAATTCGGCCATCAAATGAAATCGTTCCGGCGTCCGGCGAATGAATTCCAAGCAAAGTTTTTAGTAAAACCGTCTTTCCCGAGCCGCTTCGCCCGATGATCAAATTGGTTTTTCCGCTTTCAAATGTCGTCGTAATACCTTTCAGGATCTGAGTCTCGCCAAACGACTTCTCTATATTCTTTATCTCGATCATTAGCTTAGCAATAATTGTGTTAGGATGAAATTCATCAGGATGATAGTCACACTTGTCCAAACAAACGAAACCGTACTGGCCTTACCAACTTCCAACGCGCCACCTTTCATATAATAGCCGTGAAACGACGGGATCGTTCCTAAGATCAATGCATACGTGAAGGTTTTAATAAAAGCATATACGATATGAAATGGAAGAAAATCAGTCTGTAAACCCGTTATAAATTCCTCACTCGATATTAATCCGCCGAAAACGCCCGCCATATAACCTCCGAAAATACCTAGGAACATACTTAGTGCAATTACAAATGGATACAGCATCAGCGCAGCCAATTTCGGAAAAACCAAGTAATTGAGCGAGTTCACACCCATGACTTCAAGAGCGTCAATTTGTTCGGTTACGCGCATCGATCCGATACTTGAGGTAATAAATGAGCCCACTTTCCCGGCCATAATGACTGAAATAAATGTAGGTGCAAATTCAAGGATTACGGATTGCCGGGTGGCGAATGCGATCAGATATTTCGGAATCAGCGGGTTCGTAAGGTTCAAAGCGGTTTGAATTGCGACAACACCACCGATAAAGAACGATATAAAAGCCACGATCCCGAGCGAGCCAATGATCAGATCATCAACTTCCTTTAAAATGAGGCCTTTCATAACCGACCATTTGACCGGTTTATTAAATATTTCCTTCCACATGAGGAAGTATTTGCCGATTTGTGATAAATAACGAACGAGCATCATGGGCTATAAAATATACGCTAAAATAGTAAGAAGTTCCGACTTAAGCAGTACCCTTACAAGTTATTTATGATATGAAACGGGGGGCGTTTGGGCGTGTCACCGGCTCCGCAAGCTCCGCCGCTGTCGTGCTGTTCGCTTCAAGTCCTCACTCCGTCGTTCCTCCTCGCTGTGGGCTTTTCGCTGCCATCACTCACGCGAGGAGACTCGTGTACTCTTAGACTCGCGGGCTCTTAGACATCCTGGACAAGAGACGAGAGGCACCAGAAAACAGACCATTAGAAATAAACTTATAGACCCGTAACTTTAGGCTTTATAGACTATTAGATAAAATTTACCCATGGAGGGATGAAGAACTTAATGAACCATAATTCCTTAATGGATTAGATTTTTTTATTGCTATTGATATTGAAATTGCCATTGATATTGAAATTGCCATTGTTATTGTAATTTTTCCCGTATTTTTTTAAACCGGTATTTCCTAATAAACCGTGCCTGATCTTCAGTAACTAAAAGTGGCTTCTTAGTTGTTTTTGCTTTTAAAAACCCGCGTATATAATCAACAAACAGCAATGGTTTTCTCTTCATCATCGCAAGTTTCGCCGAGGCAATGGCAGTGATAACGAAACCATAACCCAAAGAATAAAAAGCTTCACCTTGCTTATAGCGTGCGGCCTTATTATAATTCGCTCCAGTCGGTTTCAGGTGCTTGACCATCAAATCCGGAACAGTCACAACTTTCCAGCCATAAAATTTCGCTAATAATTCATCGACCGTATCCCAACCCATTGCAGGTTTCAATCCGCCGATATTTTCGAAACAATCTTTACGGTACGCTTTAAAAGCTCCGCGAATATGATCTTTGTCGGTTAAGTTTTCGAGGATCCACTCGCCATTGCGCTCAATAGATGCAAACCCGCCTGCCATTCCAACTTTTTCATCTGCCTTAAAAATATTAAGTATGGCCTCAAAATAACTGGGTGGCAGAATCAGATCGGCGTCAAGCTTGACGATTACATCGTAACCTGGCACGATCCTTTCAAAACCTTTGTTGAACGCATTGATCACTTTGGTTCCCGGAAGATGAACGGCTTCAGAAGTGGAATTTACAAGTGACAGCCAATTGTATTTTAATGCAAGTTGCTGTACGGTCTCCGCAGTGCGATCAACGGAATTGTCATCGACCACCACAACCTGATCAGGCAAAACCGTCTGTGCCGCAACCGATCCAAGCGTCAATCCGATAAACGCTTCTTCATTGTGGGCCGGAATTACTATCGAATATCTCATTAAGGAAAGTAGTGGTAAACTCACAACAGGTTACAAAATTCTAGAAAGTTATATTACTTTCTCCGCATAAACAATATAATACCGCATTGTAAAAAGCCGTAGCAATGGCCGGATTCCGATACTTTTTACCGGATTCGTCCATTTCTGCCGATCGATGATTTTCCAGCCTGTTTTTTCGAGGAGCCAATCTAACTGCCAGTCTTCGAATTCGTGATAATGCCGGTCCCAGACGTCGGTTTTACTACGGTAAGCCGGGCTAAACCAAAGCCGCATCGGGATAGAGATAAACAATTTATTCGATTTGACATTCTGCAGAACTGTAAACGGATTGAGCAAGTGTTCAAATATTTCAAACGCAGTTACAACAGAGTATTGATGATTTCGTAACGCGGATTGGTCCAGATCCAAATCTTCTCCTGAAGTGTTCGCAACAGTAAAACCTTCATGTTGCATGATTTGCGAAAATGGATTGGAAACTCCGAGATCAAGGATGGTTTCGTTTGTACCGATGTGCTTCTTTAGGAATTCGAGGGTCTTTGCAAACCTCTTGCTTGGATAAGTATTTTCGTACATGATGGTTTTTTAGCCCTGATGGAAGCGACATCCTTTTGACGGCTTCTTTAGCCGGCGAAAGATACAGCAGACAGCAGGAATCAGCTTCTGGAATTAATACCTGTAAACGAACGCGTTGATGTTCATTCCCGCGCCAACAGATGCAAATATAAGCACATCGCCTTTGTTGAGCTGCTGGTTTTCCAATTTTCCGGTAACCATCAAATCATACAATGTGGGAACGGTCGCGACGCTGCTGTTTCCGAGTTTGTGGATGCTCATTGGCATAACGTCTTTGGCAGGTGTTTCTCCGTAAAGTTTATAAAAGCGGCTGACGATCGCTTCGTCCATTTTCTCATTTGCCTGATGGATTAATATCTTTTTGACATCTGATAGAGCAATTCCGCTTTTGTCCAAACAGGTTTTCATCGCAGTTGGAACGTGGTTCAATGCGAACTCGTATATCTTCCGGCCATGCATCTTAATATATCTAATTGAAGGGTCATGCGTGGTGTTGTATGATTTTCCAAAGTATAGGAAATTCGCCTCCTCCTGTGCGTAGGTTCCGCTTTCATACGTGAGCAAACCTTCATTTTCATCAGTTCCTTCAATTATAGTTGCTCCGGCGCCATCCGAATAGATCATCGCATCTCGGTCATGTAAATCGACAACCCTTGATAAAGTTTCTGCGCCAATGACCAAACATCTTTTTGCCATTCCTGATTTGATGTACGCATTTGCCTGAAGTACGCCTTCAATCCATCCCGGGCAACCAAAAAGGATATCATAAGCAACGCATTTCGGATTCTTGATCTTAAGCTTGTTCTTTACACGCGTGGCAAGGCTTGGCAACATATCTGACTGGATTGCGCCAGGTGTGACATCGCCAAAATTATGGGCCATTATGAGATAATCGATTGTTTCAGCATCAATTCCCGCGCTCGCAATTGCACGTTCGGCGGCAAAAAAGGCCATATCGGAGGTGAACATATGCTTCTCTGCATACCGTCGTTCTTCAATTCCTGTAATATCCTTGAATTTTCCGATTACGATATCGTTGGGATGATGCACCGGCGTTCCGTCTTCATTAAGAAATGTGTGCCGACTGAAATCCGCGTTCGTAACTGTGATTTCAGGAATATAGCTCCCGGAACCTGTAATTTTAATGTTCATTTTCCTCTTAGTATGAGGCTAATTTATTAAAAATAAATTTCTTGTCAGACGTTCTTTTAATAATTATCAAATTGTCATTTTTTTATATGCGAGCATATGAATATATTATTCCTTTTGGAGTTTTATTTGCATTACTGTTGCAATTGATAATGCACGCGTTTTTGCCTTTTCAGCATTATCACCTTGAAACAGCTCATCGACCGTATTATTGAAATGATTGAGCCAAATTTCGAAATGTTCGGATGTCAGCTTTTCTTTATCGTTAATGTCAAGATGGACCTGAAGTACGTTTGTGCGATAACTGCCGACGTTAAAAAGGCTCTGCTGCCAAAAATCTACAATGTGAGGCAGATGCGACGCAAGGTCGATCTTGGCAACATGTGTAAAAATGTAGCTGATCCTTGGATCTTGAAGAAGTCGGTTGTAAAATGTCGCAAGAAGAAATTCGAGGTCGGTTCTGTTTGTGATGTCGGTCATAAAAAAAAGATGCCTCGAAAGAGGCATCTGAATTTATTTTGAATATGGGAAGTTTCTCGCAACCTTACGCATCATGCGCTCAACTAGGTCGTCAGTTGATCCGGTGATATCATCATCCATCGTTTTGAAAAATCTCCAGATAAGTTCACCGTCTTTTCCATTATTGATGGTCAATGTCAAGGTCCCTGTCCCAGTTTTTCCACCGAAGCCGCCGAATAACACCGCCGTTGCGATAGCACCTGCTTCAGACTTGGTTTGTTCTGTTTCAAATTTACCTCCAATTACGGCATCAACACCTAAAGCTTTTGCGATTTCGTCTTTTGTGAACGTGTCCATTTTGTCAAACATATCCGCTTTTTTAAGCAAAATGTTGGTTTTGTCTACATCTTGAAATGTAACATTAAAATCACTTGCCTTACGCAGCAAAAATGTGTACATACTGGATTGAATTGAAGTTGACATAGTTTGTGCCTGCGCTTTGTTTGCTGCGGCATCAAAATTCTTTGGCTGCTTCTTGTAGGTGATGTTTACGTCATAAGGCACAATAGCGACAGTTTTATGTGTCTTAATAATGGAATCCAACTTTGGACTTTCGAATATTTGCTTTTGCGAATAACCAAAAGTTGTCATGATAAAAAAGAGAGCAACTAGGGAAAAATTTTTCATAGGGTTTTGTCTTAGCCGACAAATATAATTCTTTTACCGCGCAATCAGTACTTTAGGAAAAAAATCCAAAATTTTCTCAAAAGCTGGTCTGGTTTTCAGAAAACGCTTTATAAGGAGAATGTTATTGCGGTCGCGAGAGTCTTCTCTTTTCGCCGCTATGATGCTAATCACCCACTTGATACCAAAAAAAAAGTCCTGAAATAATTCAGGACTTTTAGCATAATTAGTTTTCCATGTATGCCTCAATCGGGGCACAACTACAAATCAGGTTTCGGTCGCCATACGCATCATCGACACGTCGTACCGATGGCCAGAATTTGTTATCGGAAATATATTCCAATGGAAATGCAGCTTTTTCT
Source organism: Flavobacterium sp. (assembly GCA_036388535.1). Classification (GTDB taxonomy): domain Bacteria; phylum Bacteroidota; class Bacteroidia; order Flavobacteriales; family Flavobacteriaceae; genus Flavobacterium. Next base: position 14,947 of record DASVRQ010000070.1, read on the forward strand.
CTTGAATAAGGGAAATCCCAAGTGTCAGATGTCAGCATTGCAAGTGTATGCGGAGCGTTTTTCAACACGTTGTTCTTATCATCAGAAGACGCTTCTTCAATTTCTTCGCGGATCGAGATCATCGCATCACAAAAGCGGTCAAGTTCTTCTTTGTTTTCACTTTCCGTAGGCTCGATCATCAAAGTTCCAGCAACAGGAAACGAAACAGTCGGAGCGTGGAATCCGTAATCCATCAATCGTTTTGCGATATCCGTAACTTCAATTCCCTTATCTTTAAATGGTCTGCATTCCAAGATCATTTCATGTGCGGCGCGTCCCATTTCACCTGTATACAAAGTTTCATAGTGTCCACTCAAGCGCTCTTTAATATAATTGGCATTTAATATTGCGAATTTTGTTGCATCGGTTACACCTTCGGCGCCAAGCATCGTGATATATCCGTAAGAGATCAGGCAAACCAAGGCCGATCCCCAAGGTGCAGCAGATATTGCCTCAATAGCGTTCTCTCCGCCTGTTGCAATGATCGGGTTTGTCGGTAAAAACGGAACCAAATGCGCCGCAACGCAGATTGGGCCTACACCTGGTCCGCCGCCGCCATGCGGGATCGCGAACGTTTTGTGTAAGTTCAAATGACAAACATCAGCTCCAATTGTTGCCGGATTTGTCAGTCCAACCTGCGCATTCATGTTCGCACCATCCATATAAACCTGGCCGCCATTTTCATGGATCAGCTTCGTGACTTCAATAATCGATGCTTCGTAAACTCCGTGAGTCGATGGATACGTCACCATCAAACACGAAAGATCATCTTTATGTTCGATTGCTTTAGCACGTAAATCTTCAACATCGATGTTTCCGTTTTCCAATGTTTTGGTAACAACGATCTTCATTCCGGCCAATGCCGCTGAAGCTGGATTCGTTCCGTGTGCCGAAGCGGGAATCAAGCATACATTCCTATGGAAATCGCCTCTCGATTGGTGATAGGCACGGATAACCATCAAACCTGCATATTCACCTTGAGCGCCTGAATTTGGCTGCAATGTTGTTCCTGCAAAACCGGTGATAACATTTAACTGCTGCTCTAGTTTTTTAAGCATGATCTGATAACCTTCAGCCTGTTCAATTGGTGCAAACGGGTGAATGCTGTTCCAGTTTGCCATGCTTAGCGGAAGCATTTCTGCCGCAGCATTGAGTTTCATCGTGCAAGAACCCAGCGGAATCATCGAGTGGTTCAACGACAGATCTTTGCGTTCCAGTTTTTTGATGTAACGCATCAAGGCAGTCTCTGAATGATGCTTGTTGAAAACATTGTGCTTCAAAAATGAGCTTGTACGTTTAACCGATTCAAGCAGATTCACACTAGTGCTAAGTTCCGATACAGTAATTGTATCTTTCCCGACAGCCTCAGCAAAAATCGCCAAAATCACGTTAATGTCGTTTAGACCGATGGTCTCGTTAAAAGAAATGGAGATTGTATCGTTGTCGATATAGTAGAAGTTGACTTCGTTACGTTCGGCAATGGCCTTCACTTTTTGAGCATCAGCTTTTACTACGATGGTGTCAAAAAAGGCAGTATTTGTTTGATAAATGCCAAGTTTGTTCAAAGCATCAGCAGTCGTTACGGCAGAAGCATGGATTTTATCAGCGATGTATTCTAATCCTTTCGGACCATTATAAACTGCATACATCCCGGCCATAACAGCCAATAGAACCTGCGCCGTACAAATGTTCGATGTCGCTTTTTCACGTTTGATATGCTGCTCGCGCGTTTGCAATGCCATGCGGAGCGCACGGTTTCCATTTGTGTCAACAGTTACGCCAATGATCCGGCCCGGCATGCTGCGTTTGTATTCTTCTTTGGTTGCAAAATAAGCTGCGTGAGGTCCGCCATAACCCATCGGAATACCGAAACGTTGCGTGGTTCCAACAACAACATCAGCTCCCATTTCACCGGGAGGCGTTAATTTTACAAGGCTCATAATGTCCGCTGCGACGGCAACTTTCATGTCTTTTGATTTCGCTTTTGAGATAAAGCCGGCATAGTCATAGACCTGGCCATACTTTCCGGGATATTGTAAAATGGCAGCAAAATATTCAGCCCCGAAATCAAATTCCTCGTGATTTCCAACAACGAGTTCAACCCCGATCGGTGTTGAGCGCGTCTTTAAAACCGAAAGCGTCTGAGGCAATATTTCTTCCGAAACAAAGAGTTTATTGACGTTATTTTTCTTTTGGTCGCGGCTTCTTACGTCAAAAAGCAATGCCATCGCCTCGGCAGCGGCAGTTCCTTCATCAAGCAAAGAAGCGTTCGCTATTTCCATTCCCGTAAGCTCGATTACAGTTGTTTGATAGTTCAATAAAGCTTCGAGCCTACCTTGCGCAATCTCTGCCTGATAAGGCGTGTAAGCGGTATACCAACCCGGATTTTCAAATATGTTACGCTGGATCGCAGGCGGAACAATTGCGGGATGATAGCCTAAACCGATATACGATTTAAAGACTTTATTTTTATTTCCAAGTTTTTGGATATGGTTCAAAAATTCGTATTCTGTCATCGCAGGTTCCAAATCCAATGGCGCTTTAAGGCGGATTTCGTCAGGAAGCGTTTCATAAACCAATTGCTCAATCGACTCAACACCAATTGTGTCAAGCATTTTTTGCACATCATTTTCCCTCGGGCCAATATGTCTTAAAGCAAAAGCATCTGTTTTCATAAAAAAAGTAGTGGGTTGTTTTTCGTGGCACAAAATTACTTATAAATCCGAATTTAAATCGTTCTTTAACAAGCATTTTTGTGAATTTTTCAACTACTGCCGACACTTATGAACACTTTCGTTAATTTTGTTCAATGCACCTATTGAAGCGGCTTTTTGACTTTTATCTGCAGGCGAGCATTCATGTGGCTTTTGCCGTTTATTCGCTCGTGCGGATGACGCAGCATCAGTTTGATATTGACAATGGGCAACATGTGGGTTGGTTTGCGTTTTTTGGAACTGTTGCCGGATACAACTTTGTCAAATATGATGCGCTTGCAAGGGTGCGAAAAGCACCGATTTCACCAAAGCTGAGGTTGATAGCGATCGTCAGCTTTTTCAGTTTCTTACTTTGTGGCTGGTTTTTCCTCCAGCTTTCAATCACCACAAAAATCGTAGCTGCAGCGGTTCTATTTTTAACGATGCTCTACACATTGCCATTCTTTCCAAATCGGCGGAACGCGCGCAACTGGGCCGGATTCAAAATTTATATTGTCGCTTGTTGCTGGGTTGGCGTCACGCTTTTTCTTCCGGTTCTCGACGGTGGATTATCATTGACAGCCGACTTTTCCCTGAAGTGCATCCAACGGTTTCTGTTGGTATTCATCCTGATCCTGATTTTTGAGATAATCGACCTTGCCAAAGATGATCCGCATTTGCAGACCGTTCCGCAGCAAATAGGAGTGAAGCGCACGAAAATCGTGGGAACGTTGTTATTGACTCCGTTTTACCTGCTCGAATTTCTTAACAGCCAGACAAATTCGGCTCAATTGCTGGTTAACTTGGTGATCATTTTAATAATCGCAGCATTTTTATGGAATGCGAACGAAAGACGCTCAAGCTACTATTCCGCATTTTGGGCTGAAGCGATTCCTATATTGTGGCTGATATTGGTTTTGATGTTATGATTGTGGCGTTGCGATTTTGAGTCTACAGTTCACAGTCGCCGTCATCAGTAGCTGCAACCGCTTCAGTTGAAAGTTCAGGCGCAGTTTCCACTTTAGCTGCACTTGCTAATCAGGTTGAATTTGAAGATTAAGTCATAAAAAAAAGCCCTTAAAAAAGGGCTTCTGATTTTTTTTATGCAGCTCGGAGGCGGTGAACAACTTCGGAAAGTGGCTCATAGATATCAAGGTTGCATTCTTTGCAAAGTTCGATTTTTAAGCTTGATAGAACTTGTTGTCTCCTTGCTACGTCCAGATTTTCTAATCTGGTTCGTAATACTTGTGCAGTCGGATATTTATACGGCGTCGACTTAAGTCTCGAGATGATGTAATTTGAATCCATGTCTTTTTCTGTTATAGGTTATGATTTCGATTGAAGACTAATATTTTCGTCATCTTCATCTTACGAAATTATACCTGAACGTTAAGAATTTCATTACAGGATAATGCGCGGAATTTGCATAATTTGATTGTCGCAGCTTCAATCCACAGTCGCAGTCTCCGGAATTAGTCACAGTCACAGTCAACAGTCGCAGTAGCTGCAGTTGCTAGAATTACAGATTTTCAAAAGGAACAACATAAAATCACCATTACGAAATGAAGTTTCATTAGGCGATCCTGATGTCCTTAATGTTCTAAATGGAATTTTGTTCTTTTGTCTAAGCTGTCTAAAAGCTTGCGTGTCTAAGAGCCTGCGAGTCCAAAAGCCCGCGAGTTTAAAGTCTAAGAGCTTGCGCGTCTAAAGAAGTCCCGCTCTTTTTAACAAGGCTTCAGGCTTGGGTTCCTGCCCACGGAAGCGCTTGTATAAAACCATAGGATGTTCCGTTCCGCCTTTTGAAAGGATGTGTTCCCTGAATTTCGCCGCAATATCAGAGTTGAAAATTCCATTTTCCTGAAAATATTCAAACGCATCGGCATCGAGCACTTCTGCCCATTTATAACTGTAATATCCGGAAGAGTAACCGCCTTGGAAAATATGAGAAAAGGAAGTGCTCATCGCATTTTCCTTCACATCAGGGAAAAGTTGTGTTGACGCAAATTGTTGTGTTTCGAATTCTTTGATATCATTTATTTCTGACGGGTCTTCGCTATGCCAACCCATATCCAAAAGTCCAAAACTCAGTTGTCGCATGGTGGCCATTCCTTCCTGAAAACTCGCGCTTTCTTTGATTTTTTGAATATATTCCATCGGAATCACTTCTCCCGTTTGATAATGATGCGCGAACAAAGCAAGTGCTTCTGGTTCGTAACACCAATTCTCAAGAATTTGGCTCGGAAGTTCGACAAAGTCCCAATAGACGCTCGTCCCTGAAAGTGAAGGATAAGTCGTATTGGCAAGCATTCCGTGGAGCGCGTGCCCGAATTCATGAAATAAAGTCGTCACTTCATTAAAGGTCAGAAGCGAAGGTTTGGTTTCGGTTGGCTTTGTAAAATTGCAAACAATCGAAACATGTGGGCGTTCGTTGTTTCCACCGGTGATGTACTGTGATTTATAGGATGTCATCCACGCGCCGTTGCGCTTTCCTTTACGCGGAAAAAAATCAGCGTAAAAAACCGCAACAAGTTCGCCTGTTATGTCTTTTACTTCATAAGTGCGGACATCTTCATGATATTTGTCGACGTCAAAAATTTCGATGAAAGTCAGTCCGAACAGCCTATTTGAAACCGTAAATGCACCTTCAAGGACATTTTCCAGCTTGAAATATGGCTTCAGTTTTTCGTCGTCAAGATTAAAAAGCTGTTGTTTAAGCTTTTCGGAATAGTAGGCACCATCCCATTTTTCAAGTTGTTCGATTCCGTCGAGTTCTTTGGCGAAATTCGAAAGTTGGGCAAACTCACGTTCGGCTGCGGGTTTTGCCTTCTCCAGGAGCTCTTTCAGAAACTGCTTTACCTTATCGGGATTTCCAGCCATGCGTTCTTCTAGAACGAAGTCGGCGTGCGATTTATACCCCAATAATTTTGCACGCTCGTAACGAAGCCGAGCGATCTGAAGCACAATCTTCCGGTTATCGAGCTCATTGTTCTGGAACCCTTTTGCGCCCGATGCAATTGCCATTTTTTTACGTAGGTCCCGGTTGTCGGCATACGTAACAAAAGGAATATAACTCGGATGATCAAGCGTAAAGATCCAGCCTTCTTTATTCTGGGACTTAGCAATTTCGTGTGCTGCTTCGATTGTTCCTTCCGGCAATCCCGATAGATCTTTTTCATCCGTGATGTGAAGCTGGAAAGCATTTGTCTCATTAAGCACATTTTCTCCGAACTCCAAGCTCAGTCGCGCAAGATCCTTATCGATTTCACGAAGTTTATCTTTTTGATCATCAGGTAACGATGCACCGTTTCTGGCGAAGCTCTTATATTTTTTATCCAGGAGCGTTGTCTGTTCGGCAGTTAAGTTTAAAGTAGATTTCTGCTCGTAAACGGATTTTACCCGCTCGAAAAGTTTGGTGTTTAAGCGGACGTCATTTCCGAATTCGCTTAAAAGCGGGGAAACTTCAACGGCAATCTTTTGAATTTCATCATTGGTTTCCGCCGAATGCAGATTAAAAAATATGCTTGAGATCCGGTCGAGCGTCGCACCACTGAAAGCCATTGCTTCGATTGTATTTTCGAACGTCGGCGCGTCGGAATTATTGGCGATTTCGTCGATCTCCTTTTTTGCTGCGGCAATTGCTTGCTTAAAAGCAGGAATAAAATCGCCGGTTATAATTTGTGAAAATGGGGCAGTATCGTATTTTGTACTAAATTTTTGAGTGAGGACGTCCATGGTTTTTGAGGGTTTTATCGCACTGTTGAAACATGTTGCGAATGCCTTCAAAAATATAAAAACGAATATGATTATTGGTTATAGAAAACTTAAAAGAAGCACCGACAAAAGTTATAGCCACGAATTCACGAGTCGTTTGTAGCTCAATCCTTGAATTGCTTCGCCTGTTCGCCAGCACTCGGGTAAAATTAAATGGACGACAACCGGTGGCAATCAGGTATTACACAGCATTGGCTTCAAGAAAAATTATATAAGTCCTTCTGAGGCTTTAATTACAGCCTGCTTTAATCCTTCTTTGTAGTTTATGACGCGTTGCTGGATTTCCTGGTCGTGCGACCCGATGATTTGTGCCGCCAGAATTCCGGCGTTCTTAGCTCCGTTCAAAGCAACTGTTGCAACAGGAACTCCGCCGGGCATTTGCAGGATTGAAAGTATTGAATCCCAGCCGTCAATTGAATTGCTGGACTTTACAGGAACGCCGATTACCGGCAAAGGCGACATAGAAGCGACCATTCCTGGTAAATGTGCCGCGCCGCCAGCTCCTGCGATTATCACGCTGATGCCCCGCTTGTGCGCATTTTTACTGAAATCAAAAAGTTTTTCGGGAGTACGATGCGCTGAAACGATGTCGGTTTCTGTCTCAATTCCGAATTCTTTTAAAATGTCGATGGCTTCTTTCATGACTGGCATGTCCGAAATACTGCCCATTATTATGGCTACTTTCATATTTAATATCAATATCGATTGCAAGGTCAATCTCTGAAATCTAAAATCTGCATTCTACATTTATTTTGAAATCACTCTTATCGTGTCTTTCACCTGTTCTGCAATTCTGCGTGCGGCCTGCATATCTTCGTTTACAATCGTCACATGTCCCATTTTCCGGAATGGCCGTGTTTGTTTCTTGCCGTAGATATGCGGCGTGACGCCTTCGATTGATAAAATTTTCTCAATATTTTCATAGACGACATTCCCTGAATATCCTTCGGCACCGACCAAGTTAACCATAATTCCGGCAACTTTGCTATCGGTATTTCCCAATGGAAGGTCAAGAATCGCCCGAATATGATTTTCAAACTGCGATGTATAGCTTGCTTCAATCGAGTAATGTCCTGAATTATGCGGGCGTGGTGCGACTTCGTTGACAAGGATCTCATTGTCTGAAGTCAGGAACATTTCAACCGCGAGTAATCCGACGTGGCTAAATGCCGATGCCACCTTTAATGCTGTTTCGCGCGCTTTTTCGGCGATTGCCGATTCGATTCGGGCCGGGCAGATGACATATTCGACCTGATTGGCTTCGGGATGAAATTCCATTTCGACCACAGGATAAGTTTTTATTTCCCCTGATGCGTTTCTTGCAACAATGACTGCAAGTTCATTTTTGAACGGAATCATTACTTCTGCAATACATTCTACTTCTGGCAATGCATCGAGATCAGCAGTGGAACGTACGATTTTTACGCCATTTCCGTCATAACCAAATTCAGCGCTCTTCCAGACGAATGGGAATTCCCACGTTTGATCTTCGACAGAAGCCCGTAACTCGGACAAGCTGAAAAACCGTTCGTAAGCTGCAGTCGAAATCTTATTACGTATATAAAAGTCCTTTTGGAAGCCTTTATTCTGGATTTGTTTCAAAGTTTGGGGCGATGGATAAACTTTAATGCCTTCTGACTCGAGTTTTTCAAGTGCTTCGATATTTACATGTTCGATCTCGAACGTAAGTACGTCGACTTTCTTTCCAAAGTTGTATACCGTTTCAAAATCGGACAAATCTCCCTGATAAAACTTATTGCATGCAATTACGCTCGGAGCTTCGTCGCTTGGATCGAGAACATAAGTCTGAATGTCGAACTTACGTGTTTCAAACAGCAGCATCTTGCCGAGTTGGCCGCCACCGAGAATTCCCAGTTTGAAATCGGACGAAAAATAATTCATTGTTGCGGCTTTTGTGCAAATATACCGAAGTACGGCAAAATGGGCAATTGCAGATGATATGAAATTTGAGATCGTGAATCGAAAACGTAGCTTTTATTAAGAAAATTTTCTCATTGTTCTCCCATGGCTTCCCAATATAAATTGTAACTTTAAGTAACACTAAAATGCGGCTATTGTCGTTATTGGTGAATTGTAATTTAATTAGATGCAAGATTTTAGAAACTTAATTGTAATTGGTGCATCTGCGGGTGGAATACCTGCGATCACTAAAGTTCTTTCCGGCTTTTCGGATAAAATTGATGCAGCAATATTGGTTGTGCTGCATGTATCCCGCAAATCTGACAGCAATGTCTTAGCGACCATATTTCAAAAGCACACTTCCCTGCAATGTGGAATTGCGACAGATGGGACAAAGGTCAGAAAAGGACATGTATATGTAGCGCCGCCCGAACATCAACTGATGATAAAGGAAAATTTTCTGGTAGTTAGCACAGGAACACATGAAAATAAATACCGGCCATCAATCGACGTATTGTTCCGATCGGCTGCCGTAACTTACGGAAACCGGACAATTGGGATCGTGTTGACAGGTCTTCTTGAGGATGGAACATCAGGAATGTCAGCCATAAAAAGGAGTGGTGGTATTTGTATAATTCAAGATCCATCAGAAGCGCAATATTCCGACATGCCCAGAAGCGTTCGGAATAAGATAAAAGTTGATCATCAGGCAAGACTTGATGATATACCGGGAATTGTTCTATCAGTAATCAGCGCACCTCTTCCGCCCGAAACAGAAATTCCAACCGAATTGCGGATTGAGGCTGACATAACAGAGAAGATGATGTCGAGTATTGATGATTTGAAGAAGATAGCCGACCACAGTGATTTCGTTTGCCCCGATTGCGGCGGCGGATTATGGGCAGTGAAAAATGACCCTTTGCATCGTTACCGTTGCCATACAGGCCATGTTTATACTGAAAGGTTGCTGCACGACATACAGGATGACAATATTGAAGAGTCAATTTGGATTTCGATCCGAATGCTCGAGGAGAAAAGGAACCTGTTGTTATTGATGTCGCAACATGAGAATGAAGATGGAGAACAGGAAATTTCGGCTGGCTATCGAAAGCGCGTCAACGAAACGACCAGGCATATCAACACATTGAAATCATTTCTCGCAAAGCTTACCGAAGATCTTCAGGATGCCCAGCCAAAGCCTGAGGTTTAGAAAAATACATTTTTTTTACTTCCAAGCGATTACTTTGAAGGTAGTCGCTTTTTTTGTCTCATTTGCCCTCGACTTCTGACTTTAACCGCATCCTGAAGATCGGTTTGGGAGTGGTAATTTTACATCGTAGTTGATTATCAAATTATAATTTTAACTTAATACATAAAAACATGGAAGCTAAAGTAATTGACAAGAAAATCAGGATTTCCGCCCCGGTGGAAAAGGTTTGGGACGTATTGGTGACGGATGAGCTCAACAGAGTTTGGTATGCCGAATTCAGTCCGGGTGCCTATGCCGAAACAGATTGGCGAGAAGGAAGCCAAGTGTCTTTCCTCGACGACAGTAAAAATGGGATCACCGGCACGCTGGTTTCATGCAAGCCAAATGAAATAATTTCGATCGTTTATGATGGCGTGGTAGAAGGCGGCGTCAATGATTTCGAGTGTCAGATGGCAAACGATGTGAAAGGCGGACGCGAGATTTATATGTTATCGCAAGTAGATGGAGCAACCGAACTTCATGTGATATGCGACATGAGCGACATGATGTATGATATGATGGCTTCGGCATGGGATCGAGGATTGGCAAAGATTAAGGAGTTGGCGGAGAAACAATTGCAATTGCAATAATACCCGATCCTGGAAGCATTCGAGATAAAAAGAGGATCCGTAAACATTAGGGCAAAGCTACCAGCAATTTCCAAAGTAATATAAAATCAATATTTAATATGATGTCAAAATTGAATCCATACCTGAATTTTCATGGTACAACAGAAGAAGCATTCAACTTATACAAATCTGTGTTCGGAGGTGAGTTTCAGGCTGTTTACCGATTTGGCGACAATCCCGGTTGCGACGGAATGGCTGCTGAAGACAAAAACAAGATTATGCACATCGCACTTCCTGTTCGCGGTAGCCTGTTGATGGCAACTGATGTCAATGGAAATGAGCCTTTTCCAGTAAATGAAGGCAATAACATTTCACTTTCAATCAATGCTGACAGCAAAGTTGATGCTGATGAACTTTTTGATAAACTTTCCGAAGGCGGAACCAAAATGATCCCAATGTCCCAGGCCGATTGGGGCGATTATTTTGGTATGATAAAAGACAGATTCGGAATACAATGGATGATTTCATTTCCAACAAAACAGATCTGAATATGGAAAATCCGACACAATCTATAACATCGACATTTGAGAAGCTAATAACCCTATCGGACGAGTCACGCCCAATTCTTTTAAAAAGATTCCATTTGAGGGTAGTTGGACGCCCGGACAAGTCTGTGAACATATACGTTTAGCGGCGGGTTCAATGGAAAAATTGATGTATGGAAAAACCACTGCCTCGCTACGTGATCCGGCCGAAAAAGCAGCCCAAATTGAAAGCATCTTCATGAACTTTGATTCAAAATATTCCGCACCTGAATTTATTGATCCCGAATTTAAAGATTACGACCAGCAACGGTTCATTGAGGTGTTCTCCCGACTAGAACAAAATATCCTAAAGGCAGAACAGAACCTCGATTTGACGCAGATATGCAATGACTTCGAACTTCCTGGAATGGGACCCATGACAAGATTGGAATGGATTGCATTTGTAAATTTTCACACGTTGCGGCACATCAACCAATTGGAAAAAATGCCGCAATCCTAGAAAGCAACTTGTAGCTTTTTTAAGATTTCTTTGGTAACAGCTCGATACGCAGGTGATTGTTCCGCATAATCTTTTGTGATGATTTCCAGTAACTGGGGATGGATCCAGTCCTGAAGTTTACCAATTTCATAAAGAGCGCGCATTGCATGCGCTTTCGCAGCAACCTTCGTATTTCCGATCAACCAGTCAAAACAAATCTCAGTAAGCTGCTGAAGCTGATGATCAGAAAGAAATTCCTCGTTTGATTTGACTGCTTTACGATGTTGTTTTACTGCCAAATAACAAATTTTCGCAACTGCACGAACGGCGCCGTCCTGTTTCCAAAGTGGCAGCATATCGCAAAATTCAGACAAATACGGCTCCAGCAGTTTCACATCTTCAACCATAATCAGTTCCAAAATTAGGCATGCCTTGTGGTGATGCGGATTTTTCAGTTCGTAACAAACTTCAAGAAGATCAGCCAAAAGATGCGGATTTGCCAAAATTAACTGCGAATTCTCATCACGGCTGCTTCGATGTAAGGTCGATTCTGCTACAATCTGGGAGATAGGTTTCACACGGGATTTTCCGCTAATTTAAAAAGAATAGCTGAAAGAAAGATTGCCGTAATAATTTACCGGAAGCCCGGGATAATAAAACCTTGGAGTGGCATTTCCAAAAGCTGTGGCGTTAACCAGGACCATTGAAGCATACCGTTCGTTGCCGACGTTGTTGATTCCTGCCGCAATGTGCGAACTTAAACCTTTGAAGATTTCAAATCGATATCCGGCCTTGAGGTTCCACAGCCGATAAGCTTCATTGTATTGTAAATTGGCGTCATTCAATGGAAGTTCATCAACATATTGGAAATCGGCAGTTGCATAGATTCCATTATCCAACGTAAAAGTCATCCCGGCATTCGCTTTATGCGCCGGAACTCCGGTCAGGTGGTTTCCGGAGTAGTCATTGTCGTTCGTAATGAATTCAACAAACTTATATTCACCCATCGAAACTGCCAGGAACGGGCTGAATGTAAAACCTGCAAAACGATTGTTGTACTGCGCCGCGATTTCGACTCCCTGATGCAAGGTCTCGCCGGCATTTACACCAACATACTGATCATCACCGACGCGTTGCGCAACCAGCAGATCCTGAATTTGCATGCGATATAATGCAACTTCGGTGTAAAGCGTCCGGTTAAAAAAGTAGAACTTCCCGCCAAGCTCAAGATTATAGCCGTTCTCAGGTCTGATGTTCGGATTAATAGTCCCACTTTCGGTCAGCGTTTCCTCAATTGCGGGCATTGAAAATCCGCGGCTTGCTGAAACGTAAACGGTTTTTTGTGCCGAAGGTTTGTACAACAAACTGAATTGTGGTGACCACATCGCATCATAGCTATACTCTTCCGATGTTGCATTTTCAGCAGGGAAAACATTATCAAGCATGAAGCTGGTTTTGTTGAAGTTGATCCCAGCCTGGATCTCAAACTTCTGCGAAAGCATCATGCGAAGTTGTGCAAACACATTAAAAAATTCACGATCCTGTTCCGATCCTGTTAATTGCGCTCCAGCCAAGCTTCCATTGCCGTTGTTTTCTTCGTATAGATTTTCGATGGTTTGACCTTCAAAACCATCGCGAAAATATTCGGCTCCTACTATAAAATTTGTTGCAGGTTTGATGTTGATTTTTCCGGAAAATTGTGTCCGCGCGCCATAACCGGCCGTGTTCTGCCTCAAAATATCAAAAGGCCGGGGCTCATCGCTAACCTTGTGATTGAAGAACACTGAAGTCGAATTTGCGATAGTATTTCCGAGTGTCCAATCGTATGCAATTCCACCTAAATACGAATCATATTGCTCATATCCTCGTGCCGCATTCCACGTAAAAGCAGCTGATTGCGGACTGGTCATAAAAGTTTCCAAATCGATGGAGCTCGGGATAAATGCTTTTAAATAGGTATAATTCCCAAAATAAATTAATTTGCTTTTCTCAGTTCGGAACAATTCTCCAGCCAATGTAATTCCTTCGCGATCGTAAGCGCTGTTTTCACGCCAGCCATCCGATTCGAGCTTGTGGTAACTGATATTGAGGCTAGCGTTTTTGCCATTGATGCCATAAACCAAGCTACTTTTTATTAATCCAAATGATCCGTGCGTAGTGCTTATTCGTGCCGATTGTCCATTTCTGCCCGCAAGTCTCGGTGTCAGAATAATAGCCCCGCCCAAACCAGCACCATAAACGCTGGAAAGCGGCCCTTTTATGATTTCGACCTGCTCAATATTTTCAATATCGATATCTTCAATTGTGGTTTCGCTATCTCCTGACGTAAGCGGGATCGACCCGTAGAAAGCCCGGATTTTATTCGTCCCGTAAGGAGTTCGTGCGCCGATTCCACGGATTGAAATTCGGTTTGTATTTAAACTTCCCGACTGCATAAAAACGCCCGCAGCCATATTTACCGCAGGAGCAATGTCTGTTAAATTATTCCGTTGCAGATCGGCAGCCGACAAAATAGAAATTGCCGCGGACGCATTCATCAAACTGTCATTGATATGGAATGAACTGATGACGACTTCACTCAGCCGCGTACTTGTGGAAAGAGAATCCACATTTTGTCCGTAAAGCGGAATCAGCGTGAATGAAAACAATAGAAGAAGAAGTTGCGAAAGTTTTACCATATATTTTATTTTACAGAAACTTTCCAAATCGTATTTCCGCTATCATCATTAACGAGCAACGATCCATCGTTCATAACGGTTACATCAGTTGGCCGGCCATACACACGTGCTTTCTTCTCATTTGCGACAAATCCGGTAAGGAAATCTTCAGGTTTTCCGGATGGTTTTCCATCGGCAAACGGAATAAACATCACTTTATACCCTGAAATATTCGCTCTGTTCCATGATCCATGCTGGCCAACAAAAATACCATTTCGGAATTTTGTTGGAAAAGTTTCTTTATTATAAAATACCAAACCAAGCGAAGCCGTATGCGCGCCAACCGAAACATCAGGCACAATAGCATCTGCAGTCGCACCTTTCTTCTTTCCTTTCATGCGAGGATCAGGAATGTTTCCAAAATAGGAGTATGGCCATCCATAAAATCCACCCTGTTTCACACTTGTGACATAATCGGGAACCAGATTGTCGCCTAGGCCATCGCGTTCATTAACTGCCGACCACAATTCATTTGTAACCGGGTTCCAATCCATTCCAACTGGATTACGAAGTCCGCCAGCGTAAATCCGTTCACCGCTTCCGTCAGGATTAACCTCGAGAATATTGGCACGACGCACTTCATATTGCATTCCGTTCTCGCCTACGTTGCTTCCTGATCCAACGGAAATATAGATTTTAGAACCATCGGCGTTTGAGGTAAGGTTGCGCGTCCAATGGTTATTATAGCCGCCGGCCGGAAGCGTAACGATCTTTTGGCCTTTCGCAGTCATTTTTGTCTGTCCCGGTTGATACGGATATCGGTACAAACCATCAGTATTCGCTACGTAAAAGTAATTTCCGATTATAAGTATGCCGTATGGTTGGTTCAAATCTTCCAAAAAGGTGTTCCGGGTTTCAAATTTTCCGTCGTTATTGGCATCGCGAAATATTGTGATGCGATCAGCACTGTCAGTCGTGCCGCTTTCAGCAACAAATATGTCGTTGTTTGGACCAATGTAGGTGTTCCGCGGATTCTTCAGATCATCGGCAAATTTTGTTACAACAAAACCCGGTGGCGCAGTCGGTGTTTTGTCTTTTGGCCATTTTACCATTGTGCTTCTGACGGTAGCCGACTTGGTAGCATACGGTGGCGGAAGCTGTATTTCTCCGACTGCCGTTTGCACCAGTGTATCAGGCTGACGCGCCATC
>DASVRQ010000071.1:0-42963 GCA_036388535.1 Flavobacterium sp.
AAATCGTATATCAAAAACCTGATAAGATGAAGGAAACAATAATTGCTTCGAAAGTCAGCGGCAAGGATAACGGCTTCAGCTATAATGAAGCGGCATCAGCCAACTTCGATTTTTATGAAAATTATCTCGAGTTCGATATAAACGTGGTGTCGCCAATTGCCGATAATGCCTTTAATTACTATCGGTACAAGCTTGAGGGAACATTTTTCGATGAAAATAATCAGCAGATCAGCAAGATCAAGGTTACACCAAAAAGAAGCTCCGAACCGGTAATGGAAGGATACATATATATCGTAGACGATAGCTGGGCAATATACGCAGTCGACCTGAACATAACGGGAGCAAGTATGCAAAATCCGGCGTTAAATCTGATGACGATCAAACAGAACTACAGCTACAACAGCCAAAATAAACTTTGGGTCAAAAACACGCAGACGATGGACTTTATTGCCGGAATGCTGGGCTTCAATATTTCCGGACGCTTCACATACGTATATAATAACTTCGAATTCGAAGAAAAATTCGATAAAAAGACCTTTACACGAGAAGTGCTTTCGTTTGAAGACAACGCGAATAAAAAAGATGATGCATTTTGGAACACCATTCGTCCGGTTCCCCTGACGCCTGAAGAAAGTACCGATTATATTAAAAAAGATATTCTTCAGACGAAGAAAAAATCTCAGGTGTACCTCGATTCAGTCGACAAAGTGACCAACAAATTCCGGCCTTCAAGTATCATCACCGGTTATTCCTATAGAAATTCATTTGAAAGGTGGTCGTTTAACTACGACGGCCTCATGACGGGCATCAGCTTCAACACAGTTCAGGGTTGGAGCTTGAGCACCGGGATTTCATATACGACCCGAAAAGAAGAAGACCGCACCTATACAAACTACGCTGCTCGTTTTAATTATGGGTTTGCAGAAGAAAAATTTCGCGGAACAGCAAGTTTCACCCATAAGTTCAATAATACTGATAAAAGCCAAATTACGATCTCTGGTGGAAGCACGGTCGCTCAGTTCAACCCGAATAATCCGATCAGCCCAATTGTTAATACCATCAGTACTTTGTATTTCAAGGAAAATTATATGAAATTGTACGAAAGGAACTTTGCCAATATCGCATTTCAACGAGAGATTGTCAACGGAGTCTTCGCAACCGCGACTGTCGATTATTCCGAACGCAACCCGCTATTCAACAACACTGAATATGTTTTTATAAAAAATGATAAGGAATATACATCCAATAATCCGCTTCTTCCGTTGGATCACGTTACGCCAGTGATCGAAAAACACAACCTTGTAAAAGCAACAATAGCGGCGAGATTTGTATTTGCACAGGAATATATTACGCGCCCGGATGGAAAATACAGTATGGGAAATGACAAATATCCAACGGTTCTCGGCGGATTTGAAAAAGGATTTGCAGCTAACGAAAAGCACTATGAATACGAGCACCTTTTTGGCCGACTCCAATATGAAATCACGCTGGGAAATAAAGGGAACCTGGGATTGAACCTTCGTGCCGGTAAATTCTTCAATGCCGAAGGAATATCCTTTGTAGACTTCAAACATTTCAATGGCAACCAAACACATATTGGCACCAGCGATCGTTACCTAAATGTGTTTAACCTGTTGCCTTATTATGCGGCAAGTACGAATGACAGTTATATTGAATTCCACACCGAACACAACGACAAAGGTTATATCATGAACAAGATTCCGTTGCTGAATAAGCTAAAATCTACATTAGTTTTAGGATATCACAATCTTGCCGTTCCTGAAAGGAATCCATATCATGAATTTTCAATTGGTTTAGACAATCTTGGATTTGGTAAATTCAGGATGTTCCGATTTGATTATGTACGTGCATACCAGCATGGTTATCAAGGCGACGGCTTTGTGTTTGGGTTGAAGTTCCTCGGCGCATTTGAATAAGCAAAACAAAAAAGCCGATAAGTGATTATCGGCTTTTTTTATAAATGATCCTGAGGGTTATTCTCTTGTAATTTTTGCTCCCAAAGCTCTCAAACGCTCGTCGATCCTTTCGTAACCACGATCGATTTGCTCGCTGTTTTGGATCGTACTTGTTCCTTTTGCAGAAAGCGCCGCGATCAGTAATGAGATTCCAGCCCTGATATCTGGAGACGACATCGTAGTTGCTTTTAATTGCGATTTAAAGTCATGTCCGATAACAACTGCGCGATGCGGATCGCAAAGTATGATTTTCGCACCCATGTCAATCAATTTATCGACAAAGAACAGCCGGCTTTCGAACATCTTCTGGTGAATCAAAACATCGCCTTTTGCCTGCGTCGCAACCACCAAAATGATACTTAATAAATCAGGTGTAAATCCTGGCCATGGCGCATCTGAAACCGTCAGGATCGATCCGTCGATATCAGTCTTTACAGTGTAATTTTCATGGGTCGGGATATAAATATCGTCGCCTTGCTTTTCAACAGTGATCCCGAGCTTTCTAAAAACACTTGGGATAACACCCAAATCGTTCCAACTTACATTTTTGATCGTGATCTCACTCCGAGTCATCGCCGCAAGTCCGATCCATGAACCAATTTCTATCATATCAGGCAGAATACGATGTTCGCATCCGCCAAGTTTTTCAACACCTTCGATAACCAAAAGATTCGATCCGACTCCGGTTATTTTTGCTCCCATCGAATTCAGCATCTTGCACAATTGCTGCAGATACGGCTCACATGCGGCATTGTATATTTGAGTTGTTCCTTTTGCAAGAACAGCTGCCATCACAATATTTGCGGTTCCTGTCACCGATGCCTCATCAAGCAACATATGAGCACCAGTCAATTCGGTCGCCTCAACACCATAAAAATGGTCTTCTTTATTATATCTAAACTTTGCGCCAAGATTGATGAATCCTTCAAAATGCGTGTCGAGTCGGCGTCTGCCAATTTTGTCACCGCCCGGCTTCGGGATGTATCCTTTTCCAAACCGCGCCAATAATGGCCCAACGATCATTATCGAACCCCGCAACGATCCACCTTCTTTTTTAAAGGCTTCCGTCTCAAGATAACCAACATTGACCTCATCAGCCTGAAAAGTGATTGAACCAGGACCATTTCGCTGGATTTTGACACCAAGATTCCCGAGCAATGTCACCAGTTTATTGACATCAATAATATCGGGAATGTTGTTTATTGTTACCTTTTCAGGAGTTAAAAGCACCGCACATAAAATCTGTAATGCCTCGTTTTTGGCTCCTTGCGGCGTGATCTCGCCTTTAAGGCGGATGCCGCCCTCGATTTTAAAAGTTCCCATAAATAAAATTAGGAATTAATGTTTGTTGGTTGGAATTTGTATTTGGAATTTGGAATTTACTGCAGCCAATTAATTCAATTGCTATTGCGGTTTGCGATTGCCATTGTTATTGTTATTGCCATTGCTCTTGAAATTTTGTTTTCCGTTCTTCTGAATCTTGGCTTTAACAGGTTGTCCCGGCGTAATTTTGTTCGACACACGTTTGTTGGTGCGCATCAAATCGGTCGTGTTCAAAAGCTCTTCCGAACTTTGAAGCATGTTGATCTTGCCGTCTGAAAGTTCGTATAAATGCTCAAAGATCACATCATCTTTTACGGTGTCTTTGTTCCAGCTCAAATACGATTTCTTCATGTGGTTCGCGATCACTTTGATCAGCGCATTCTTCATCTCGCCGTCGTCCCATTTATTCGCGACGTCGATCATATACTTGATGTTGTTGCCATAGAATCGGTATTTCGGGAAATTCTGAGGATATTGCAACACGTCGGGCTTCAGTTGCAATACTTCGCGCGACGGAATCGGATAAGGCGATTCGACAGCGATCCGAAAATCGGACATAATAAACAATTGGTCCCAAAGCTTATGCTGGAAATCGGGTACATCACGCAAATGCGGGTTCAAACTTCCCATCACCTGAATGATGTATTTTGCCGCTTTGTTGCGCTCAACCGGATCTTCGATTTCAGTCGCCTGGTCGATCAGTTTTTGAAGGTGCCGGCCATATTCGGGAATGATCAAATGCGGGCGTTCGGCATTGTATTCCAGATGATGAACAACATCATTCGCGATCTCTTTCTGATATTTAGTAGTCATAAACTATAGGGAAATTATACCTTCGATAGTCGAAACTTCGATGTATTTGTCGATAATTTGTTGGGAGCTGTCCATTAAAACATCAATGGAAACACTCGTAAACCTGCCTGTTTTTGATTTCGTCGTCACAATCACAGCGCCGACCGAGTTGAAAGCATTTTCAACCACTTCAACATTGTCCTTTATAGAAGGAACGATAAATTTGAACAGGTACTGTGCCGGCCAAACGTTGCTGTTGTCAAGCTCCGTCCTAAGCCGAATATAAAATTCTTCCGTCTTCTTGTCCATCCGCAGTAAAAAATAAACGCAAATATACATAATAGATGCTTAGATTGTTGGAATATCAGATAGCTGAAATATTTTTTTATTTAGAAGCTAATCCCGCTGTCCGCTGTAGCTTTTACCGCTAAAGAACGCGGTAAAAGGCTGCCGCTTCCATCGGGGCTAGATGGAGAGGAGACTTCTTAGACTTTGAGATTGCTATTGCTTCGCTCCGTTCGCCTTGCAGGCCCGGGTGCCATTGTCATTGATATTGATATTGACATTTTTTTTCCTAAATTCGCGCCTTATTTTCAACAAGTGCCTAAAGAAATCATTGTCATCATCGGCGGACCAGGAACGGGGAAAACCACGCTCATCGACGAACTTGCAAAAAGAGGTTTTTGCTGCTATCCTGAAATTTCCAGGGAAGTGACAATGGAAGCCAAGAAAACCGGAATCGAACAACTGTTTCTTGAAAAGCCGTTGCTGTTCAGCGAACTGCTGCTTGAAGGAAGGAAAAAGCAATTCAACAGCGCACAATCAGAACCGCATGATGTTGTGTTTATTGACCGCGGACTTCCGGATGTTCTAGCTTATATGCATTATATCGGCGACAGCTATCCTTCGTCATTTGAAGCTGCGTGCCACGAGCATAAATATTCGAAAATCTTTATTTTGCCGCCTTGGGAAGAAATATACGTTGGTGATGAAGCTCGATATGAAAACTACGAACAGTCGAAACTTCTGTACAAACATCTGGCAGAAACCTACTCTGTTTACGGCTACGAGCTCATTGAAGTCCCCAAAGACACAGTCGATAACAGAATTCTGTTTATATTAGATAAAATTTCGAAGTAGTTCCATTAATCCCGGACATTCCGAACAGTAAACAGACGATGCCCGAAGCCTTACAACTTCTACAAAAATATTGGAAGCACGATACCTTTCGGGATCCGCAGCACGAAATTATCCAGTCGGTTCTCGACGGCCGCGATACTTTTGCACTGATGCCAACAGGCGGCGGAAAATCGGTATGCTTTCAGATTCCGGCACTTATGAACGATGGGATCTGCATCGTGATTTCGCCTCTTGTCGCATTGATGAAAGACCAGGTTGCCAATCTTCAGAAAAAAGACATCAAAGCAATTGCACTCACTGGCGGAATTTCACAAGATGAAATGTCGGATCTGCTCGACAACTGCATGTTCGGAAATTATAAATTCCTTTACTTATCACCGGAACGACTTCAAGCGGATTGGATTCTTGACCGTATAAAAGCACTTCCGGTGAACCTGATTGCAATCGACGAAGCACATTGCGTTTCACAATGGGGACATGATTTCCGCCCGGCTTACCTGAAAATCTCATTGCTGAAGCCGCATTTTCCCAAAGTGCCATTTCTTGCTTTGACCGCATCGGCGACAGCGAGAGTCCAACAAGATATTGTAAAAGAACTCGGACTTGAAAATCCGGCCATTTTCACAAAGTCGTTTGCACGCGCGAACTTGGCGTATATGGTTTTCAAGGTTGAAGACAAACTTTGGCGTGTTGAGCAAATTCTGAAGAAATATCAGCAACCGGCAATCATTTATGTTCGGAATCGAAAATCATGCATCGATGTATCGGCACAATTACAGTCGCTGGGGATCAGGGCTACATATTATCACGGCGGACTCCATTCAAGGGAAAAAGACAAGAACATGGCGCTCTGGATGGATGAGCAGGTTCAGGTAATTGTTGCTACAAATGCATTCGGAATGGGAATCGACAAGGCAAACGTCAAAATAGTAATACATATTCAGCTTCCGGAAAACCTTGAGAACTACTATCAGGAAGCGGGACGCGCCGGAAGAAACGGCGAAAAGGCTTTTGCGGTTTTGTTGACCAATCCGTCAGACGTTCAGGTAGCCGAAAATCAATTTATAAATGTTCTTCCTGATAAAGAATTTCTTACCTTATTATATATCAAACTTTGCAACTATTTCCAAATTGCGTATGGCGAGGGAATTGAGGAACAATATTCATTTAAATTGAACCAATTCTGCGCCCAGTACAAGTTCCCGGTGATGAAAGCGTACAATGCGATGCAATTTCTGGATCGGCAGGGAATTATTACGTTGTCACAGGAATTTTCAGAGAAAGTGTCGGCACAATTTTTAATTCCGTCAAAAGAGGTCATTCGATATATGAGCTTAAATCCGGCAGATGAAGATATCATTCTTGCGATTTTGCGCTCCTATCCGGGAATCCACGATATGCCGACTGTGCTCAATTTTTCGTTGATCTCAAAAAAGTCTGGTCGCGATGAACAAGCCGTACACCTGCTTCTTGAAAAGCTGCAGCAAAAAGACATAATTGAATATCACTCCAAAAATAATGATGCCTCATTGATTTTCAATGAAGTCCGCGAAGACCAACGTACAATTAATCGTGTTTCGCGTTACCTTGAAAATCAAAATGGCCTGAAGAAGTCGCAGTTGCAATCCGTCATCGATTATGTCGGCGATGAGAAAACCTGCAAGACCAAAAAGCTTCTTATTTATTTTGGTGAAACTGTTGCTTCAGACTGCGGGGTTTGTTCGGTCTGCATCGGAAAAAAAATATCCGGCAAAAGCAGTCTACCCATAACAGATCGGATCCTGATGCTTTTGGCGACAGAAGATCTGAATTCGCGTCAAATCGAAAATCTTACTTCCAGTCCGTCTGACGATGTTATCTTTGCACTTCAGCAGTTGCTTGAATCGGATAAAATCAGCATCAAAGGCGACAACACTTATACATTAAAAAGAAGATGAACAAATTAAGGATAGTTTTTATGGGTACGCCCGAATTCGCTGTTGGCGTACTGGATGAAATAATTAAGAATGAATATGAAGTGGTTGGTGTTATTACAGCAGCCGACAAACCAGCGGGACGCGGGCAAAAAATTAAATATTCAGCAGTGAAGGAATATGCGTTGGAACACAATCTGAAATTATTGCAGCCAACAAATTTAAAGGATGAAGATTTTTTATCGGAATTAATTGCTTTAAATGCCAATGTCCAGGTTGTGGTCGCTTTCAGGATGTTGCCTGAAGCAGTTTGGAGAATGCCTAAGCTCGGCACCTTTAATCTGCATGCTTCGCTTCTTCCCGATTATCGCGGCGCAGCTCCAATCAATTGGGCAATTATCAACGGTGAGACAAAAACTGGTGTGACAACTTTTTTTATCGATGACAAAATCGATACCGGGGCAATTATATTACGATCTGAAATAGAAATCCTTCCCAATGAAAATGCCGGCGAACTACACGATAGGCTCATGGATGTTGGCAGTAAACTGGTTGTTAAAACCCTTGAAGTTATTTCGGCAGGAGAGGTAAAAACAACTTTGCAGGAAGATGTTATAGTTATTAAATCGGCCAACAAGCTAAATAAGGACAACTGTAAAATCGACTGGTCAAAGTCGGGTGCAGAGATTTTTAATTTGATTCGCGGCCTGTCGCCTTATCCATCGGCTTGGTGCAATATTAAAGATGGTTTGCAGGAATGGACCGTTAAAATTTATGAGGCACAATTGTTTCAGGCAGACCATGAAAATGAAATTGGCCGAATTATTACGGGAAAGAAAGATATCAACGTTTTTGTGGCTGGAGGCTATTTAGCGATTATATCGTTGCAATTCCCTGGAAAAAAGAGAATGACAGCGTCTGAATTGCTCAATGGAATGGAGTTTTCGGCAGCCGCAATAGCGTACTAGACCGCGTAAACACTGAAAATAATGTTCCTTATCAACAAATCATCCAAGTTATCAACAAAAAAGTCAAAAATACCTGAAAAGTCTTGCGTGGTACGGAATTCCCATTAATTTTGTTTTATTAACATAATGTTTAACCAACAATAAATACTATTATTATGAACAAATCAGAATTAATCGATGCTATCGCTGCAGATGCAGGAATTTCTAAAGGTGCTGCGAAATTGGCTTTAGAATCATTTTTAGGAAACATAGGCAAAACTTTGAAAGGTGGCGGTAGAGTTTCATTAGTAGGTTTTGGATCATGGTCTGTTTCAAACAGAGCTGCAAGAGACGGAAGAAATCCTCAAACAGGAAAAACGATTCAAATCGCTGCTAAGAACGTCGTGAAATTCAAAGCAGGTGCAGATTTGGAAGGATCAGTAAACTAGTATTTAGTTTTTAATATAGAAAAAAGCTTTCCTGACGGAAAGCTTTTTTTGTAAAAATTAGTTATTAAATTGTAGCTGTAAAAAAAATTTAGCTAAATTTATTCAAAATTGCGTGGGTATGATTTCAGAAAAGCTTAAGAAAGGACATTTGCTTGTTGCAGAGCCATCCATCATAGGAGACATCTCATTCAACAGGTCAGTCATTCTGCTAGCCGATCACAACAGTGAAGGTTCGGTTGGGTTTATAATCAACAAGCCTCTGAAATATACCATCAATGATCTTGTCCCCGATGTTGAAGCTTCTTTTAAGATTTATAACGGAGGCCCGGTCGAACAGGATAATTTATACTTCATTCACAACGTCCCTGAATTGATAACGAATAGCATCGAGATCTCGAATGGTATATTTTGGGGTGGCGACTTTGATTTGACCAAATCTCTGATCAACGAAGGAAAAATCAAAAAGGATAATATCCGCTTTTTTCTGGGCTATACCGGCTGGGATGCACAACAACTTGAAAATGAGATGGCATCTAACTCCTGGATCATTTCTGAAAATGGCTACGAGAATAAAATTATCGGAAAAGCAACCTCTGATTTTTGGAAGGAGAAAATTCTTGAACTGGGCGGTGATTATCTTATTTGGTCAAACGCGCCTGAGAATCCGCTGTTAAACTAGAACAGCCTGATTCGCGTGTTCAATTGCTGCAGTAATTCATTTGCAACTTTATTTCCATAATCCTTTTTTCTGTATCTGCTGATAGGTTGGATACCTACAATAACATTGGTAATAAACAGTTCATCTGCTTTTTGAAGGTCGAATGGTGAAATGACGGCTTCCTCTATTTGTAAATCAGATCGTTTCCGCCCGATCTCCAGCACTTGCTTGCGCATTACTCCGTTAAGGCAGCCTTCCGATACCGGCGGCGTCACAAGTACATTTCCCGTAAGCATAAACAGGTTTCCGTTTAAAGCTTCTACTACATTCTTCTGGTCGTTAAGCAGGATGCAATTTGAAAGGTCATTTTCAGATGCGAAAATACTTCCTGTAATATTCAATAGTCTATTGGTCGTTTTAATAGAAGAAAGCAACTGTTTTGTGACATAAAAATCTTTGTAAAGGTCGACTTCATATAAATTTGACTCTACTTTGTACGTCTGGCTTTGCTGAGGTTCTGCAGTAATTAAAAACGATACGGTGTTATCCAGAGGCTTGTAGTAACCGCCTGTATTGCGATAAATTGTCATTCGTGCACGTGCCGAATCACTGCAACCTGCAGCGAAAGAGGTAGCAAGTAACTGGCTTTCCAAGTACTCCATTGTGAAGGTCATCGGGATTTCCATCCGGACGATTCTCATTGCCGACATCAATCGGAAATAATGATCTTCCAGGTACAGTATCCTGCCATCAACAATCTTGACCGTTTCAAAAACGCCGTCACCAAAGAGAAAAGCCCGATTTCCTTCAAGAATATTTGACCCGGAAGGAAGTATTGATCCGTTGAGATTAACCATAAAAAAGCCCCAAATTAATTGAGGCAAATATACTTGTTTTAATAAGATTTAAACAGAACCAATGACGTGTTTAAGATCAGAAACCTGATTTTCCCACAATCGGGTTGCCTCCTCCACCTCATCCTCATCCGCATAATCAATAACCATCAATGACACATCTTTAGTGATTTCATCTTCCAAAATTCGGAGTTCAAAATATAAATCTGTGTCCTTATCTTGGTCATCCAACCATCGAAACTTTACTTTTTCACCTGACTTTTTTGAAGTCAGACGCGCTTTTTCCTGTGAGCCATTCCACATAAAAGTGAAATACTCGCCCCTTGAATTTACGTTATCAGCAAACCATTCAGATAACCCTGAGGGAGTTGAGATATACTGATAAAGCAATTGAGGTGAAGAGTTCAGCGGAAACTCCAATTCGTATCGTACTTTTACATCCATGCCAAATAATTTTTGGAAATATATAGAATAAAAACAAAAAACCGAGTGTTTTTAAAATTATTTTTTTTCGCGTAATTATATTGGCATCATCAAAATTTAAATTTTATATTTGCACCCGCATTGAAGAAATGCTGAACCGCAACCAGGCGAGGTAGCTCAGTCGGTTAGAGCGCAGGATTCATAACCCTGAGGTCGAGAGTTCAAATCTCTCTCTCGCTACTTTATCCCTGTCAATCTTGGCAGGGATTTTTTTTGTAATAAAGTAATCTTCTTCCGAAATCGTGATTTATCACCACCCGCCTCTTTAAATACCTTACAAAATCAGTCAATTTTAATATCCCTCGGGAAGTTATCAGACACTTTTCAACAATTGAAATTAGCCATCTGATATTAAAGTGCATAAATCAACGACAACCTACATCTTAATCGTAAGTTATAACTTACAATATCATACTTAAATATGCCTTTTATCGCATTTTTATGCAGTTTATCGATATTTTACTTTTTTTATTTGATAATTAAATTTATTTTTGAACTTGTCTAATTATTCTGACTAATTAATGTTAGCAGTGTAACTATTACATAATCTTACAATTTGAAACACAGTTTTTTAGGTGAAAATGCCTTCAATTAAAACTACATCTTCAAAACTGTACGAAACGAATTAAAATTTATGTTTATGGGAAAAATTACCTTTCTGAACAAAACTTACCTTTTTATCCTACTTGCGTTGCTTTTTGGCGCCAGTGGATTTGCACAGACACAAACATACGGCACACCCGGAGATTATACTTTTACGGTTCCGGCCGGAGTTACATCGATCACCGTTGATGCATGGGGTGCTGGAGGACGTGGTGCACGACTTAATGGAAGCGACGCTGAAGGCGGTGGCGGTGGCGGTGGCGCATTCGCACGAAAAGTAATGACTGTTACACCCGGACAAGTATACAACCTTCACGTAGGTACCGGCAGCTCAAGCGCGGCTGCAGGTGAAGATTCTTTTTTTAATAACACTACCACTGTTTTAGCAAAAGGTGGAAACAGCGCACCAAACAATACGCAGACTGGTGCAACAGGAGGATCCGCCGCAGCTTCGGTCGGAGATATAAAATACGATGGTGGTGATGGTAGTGATGCAGGATTCGAATGGCTTGTTTTCAGCACCGTGTACTATGGTGGTGGTGGTGGTTCATCTGCAGGTACCGGAAATCCCGGTGTAGACGCCACGACAAATATGGGTGCGGTAGCACCAACAGGCGGAGGTAACGGAGGTAATGGAAAATATGGTGGAAATGGCGCAGGAACCGATGGTGCATTTCCCGGCGGTGGTGGCGGTGGCGCGCGCCGTACAAGCGGAACTCAGCAAGGAGGAAACGGCGGCAACGGCCAAGTTATAATCACATGGAGTACGTCATCACCTGAGATTAACATCCAGGGCAACACTGTTACGATCACAGACGGGGACACAGCACCTTCTACTGTGGATGGAACTGATTTTGGATCTGTTAACGTCGCAACAGGTAGTGTTGCACAAACTTTTACAATTCAAAATACAGGCACTTCAGCCTTGACAATCGGTGGCGTAACAATTGGTGGCGCAAACCCAACAAATTTTACGATCAGCACATTACCTGCCCTAAGTGTACCAGCGGGCGGAAGCACAACTTTTACTATAGTATTTGATCCGAACGCGGCAGGGCTTCTTACGGCGACAATCTCTATTGTCAACAATGATGGAAACGAAAACCCATACGACTTTACTATCCAGGGTACTGGTACAGGAAATGCCGAAATAAACATAACGGGTAATGCTACCAATATCGCTGATGGCGATACTACGCCGGTTGCAGGCGACTGGACCGACTTCGGAAATGCTGACGTATCAACTGGATCAATTGTCCGTGTTTTTACAGTCCAGAATCTGGGTACTGGCGTGTTGACTATTGGATCGATATCGATTGCAGGAACAAACGCTGCTGACTTCTCTGTGACTGCTTTGCCTAATGCGACTGTTGCCGTTGGCGGAAGCACCACATTTTCGGTAACGTTCAACCCATCTTTTATTGGCTTACACACTGCAACGGTATCAGTTATCAATAGCGATAGCAACGAAAATCCTTATGATTTTGCAATCCAAGGTAATGGCACAGGACTTCCGGAAATTAACGTACTCGGGAACAGTACCACTATAGCCGATGGCGACACTACACCTGCACTTGCAGACTGGACCGATTTTGGAAATGCTGATGTGGCCACAGGATTAATATCGCAAACTTTTACAATACAAAATACCGGAAATACCACATTAACAATTGGGGCATTCACGATCGGCGGAGCTAATGCATCAAACTTTACGGTGACATCGGCGCCAGCTGCAACTGTGGCTCCTGGAGCAAGTACGACATTTACCGTAACCTTTAACCCGGATGCAGCAGGAATTCGAGTTGCCACGATATCATTCGTAAATAATGATAGTGATGAAAACCCATATAATTTTACGGTGCAGGGAACAGGTACAGGGAACGCTGAAATGAATGTAACTGGTAATGCCACAAATATCGCTGATGGCGATACTACTCCAATTGCAGCCGACTGGACCGACTTCGGAAATGCTGACGTATCAACCGGAACAATAGTTCGGGTTTTTACTATTCAGAATACAGGTGCTGGTGTGTTGACTGTTGGATCGATATCGATCGCGGGAGCAAATGCAGCTGATTTTACTGTTACTGCCCTGCCAACTGCAACTGTTGCTGCGGGCGGAAATACCACATTTTCAGTAACCTTCAATCCTTCTTTTATTGGTTTACACACAGCAACGGTTTCAGTCGTCAATAACGATAGCGACGAAAACCCGTACAACTTTGCAATCCAAGGAATGGGCACAGGTGTTCCCGAAATTAACGTAGTCGGAAACAGTACTACTATAGCCGATGGTGACACTACTCCTGCACTTGCAGACTGGACTGATTTTGGCCCTGCTGATGTGGCGACTGGATCAGTTTCACAAACATTTACCATCCAAAATACTGGGACTGTTGCTTTAACAATCGGTGCATTCACGATCGGCGGAACCAATCCGACGAACTTCACCATAACTTCAGCCCCAGCTGCCACAGTAGCTCCCGGATCAAGTACAACATTTACTGTGACTTTTAATCCGGATGCAGCAGGAATTCGGGGTGCTGTAATTTCATTCCTGAATAACGACAGTAACGAAAATCCGTATAATTTCAACGTTCAAGGAACAGGCACAGGAAACGCTGAAATAAACATAACAGGTAATCTCGTTACCATTGCTGACGGGGACACAACTCCAATCGTTGCCGACTGGACCGACTTCGGTAACGCCGATATCACGACGGGATCAATAACGCGTACCTTTACTATCCAGAATACAAGCAGTGGGGTTCTAAGTATTGGTGCAATTACAATTTCAGGTACGAACGCTGCAAATTTTACCGTGACTGCTTTACCCGCAGCCACTGTCACAGGCGTTGGGAACACCACATTTTCGGTTACGTTTGATCCTTCATTTGTAGGGCTGCATACTGCAACGATCTCGATAGTCAACAATGACAGCAACGAGAACCCCTATAATTTTGCTATACAGGGAAATGGAACAGGCTTTGTTGAAATTAATGTACAAGGAAACGCTACGACCATTACAGATGGTGATGCGGGACCAACAGTGACGGATTGGACAGATGTGGGAACTACCGACATTTTGACTGGTACCATTACACGTGTATTCACAATTTTCAACACAGGGAACATAGACCTAACCATCGGTGCTATCACAATTGGTGGCGCAAATGCTAATAATTTTGCGGTAACATCATTGCCTGCAGCGACAGTTCCGGGTGGCGGAACTACCACCTTTGCGATTACTTTTGATCCCGATGCGGTCGGTGTCAGAAACGCAACGCTTTCATTCGTGAACAATGACAGCAATGAAAACCCTTATGACTTCGCTATTCGCGGAACGGGATCAGCTACCCAGGAGATAAATGTTCAGGGAAACAATATAAACATCGTTGATGGCGACACAACGCCTGATCTTACAGACTGGACTGATTTTGGACCAGCAGATGTCGCAACGGGAACTTTATCACGTACATTCATGATCCATAATACGGGCAGCGCAACGCTAGGTCTTTCTGCACCTACCATTACTGGGGCAAACGCCGCCAATTTCACAATTACGACATTTCCTGCCGGTTCTGTTGCTCCTGGAGGAAGCACTGCTCTAATTGTAGCTTTTAATCCGGATGTTGCTGGATTACGAACAGCCACAATTTCATTTGCTAACACTGACAGCGATGAAAATCCGTACAATTTTAATATTCAAGGTACCGGTACTACCGGAAATCCTGAGATTAACGTACAAGGTGGATCAGTTAACATTGTAAGTGGCGATATTACTCCCTCAACAACCGACCTGACTGATTTTGGATCGGTGGCAGTTGCAGCGGGAACTTTAACAAGCACCTTTGCGATACAGAATGTAAATACGGCAGTAACTGCTTTAAGTGTAGGTACGATTACGATAACGGGTGCGAATTCTGGTGATTTTACGGTAACAACCGCTCCGGCCGCAACGGTCAACATCGGCCAATCTACAACGTTTGTTGTAACATTCAACCCGTCGGCCCCAGGAATAAGGGTGGCCACGATCTCGATAACAAATAACGACACAAATGAGAATCCATACACGTTCAATATCCGTGGGAACGGTTTAGAACCGGAAATCAATGTTACCGGGAACAGCCTTACTATCCCAGATGGCGACACTACACCGATACTCGCAGATAATACCAACTTTGGTTCTGCAAATATTACCGCCGCAACCATTGTAAAAACATTTGTGATTGAAAATACATCATCCGCTACAATGCCGCTGACGGTTGGCGCGATAACAATTACAGGAGCAAATGCAGCCGATTTCACTATCACTGCAAACCCAGCAACTTCGGTTGCCGTAGGTTCCAGCACGAGTTTCTCGGTAACATTCAACCCCACAACAAACGGTACCAAAAATGCGACTATAAATATTGCAAATGATGATGCTAATGAGAATCCTTATAATTTCTCAATTATAGCAGTAGGAACTTCCCCAGAAATAGATGTCCAGGGGAACTTTATAAGTATTGCTGATGGAGATACTACACCATTTTTATCGGATCAAACGGATTTTGGTTCTGTCTCAATTGACGGAGGATCTACACTTGTAACCTACACTATAATTAATACAGGAGTTGGTCAAATAAACGTAGCAACACCCACTTTAACAGGAGCAGGAGCAGCTAGCTTCTCAATTGTCGTAGCACCTGCTTCAACAATTGCTGCAAGTGCATCAACAACTTTCCAAGTCAAGTTCCAGCCTACTACTGCTGGTATAAAAGACGCAGTGCTTTCATTTGTCAATGATGATACTGATGAAAATCCATATAATTTTTCAATCACGGGCTTGGGAGTGCGAACTTATGCAGACACCGACGGTGACGGTATTAGCGACAACAATGATATCGATGATGATAATGACGGAATCGTAGATATTGTCGAACAACAAAATTGCGGAAACTCTCCATTCGCTACATCTGTAGAGTATACTTTCCTGAATGAAACATTCGGTGCCGGGACTACAAAAGGTTTAATTAATATTAATATTCCGGGAGCGACGTGTACATACTGCTACGAAGACGGTGTTGTAGGCCCGAATGTCGGTTCATGCGATATGCAAAATGACTGGAGCCTGAACGATGGTGAGTATACCGTTACACACATGATCAGCGGTCCTGCGGGACACCCGGGAAACTTGGCGACTTGGTCAAACACCAACTGGACTGCTCAGGAAGATCATACAGTGGGCGATACTAATGGAAGAATGGCAGTTTTTAATGCTTCGGAAAATCCGCAGACTTTCTACGAAACGACAATATCGGGAGTGATTCCAAACGTGCCGATTACGTACACTTTTTGGGCAATGAACATCATGAGCCTGGCAGCATACCCAAATACAAACCTTCCCAACATTACTGTTGAGTTTCGGGATCTATCGAACAACTTGCTTTCAACTTTTAATACCGGCAACCTTGGAAGATGTAACGGAGCAACTTCTAACAATACATGTGTGCTTTCTGACTGGAAGCAATATACAACCAGTGTAAACCTTGGTGATGTCTCTGCCTTCATAATTAGTTTCAGAAACAACGCGCCAGGTGGAAACGGAAATGACCTTGCTATTGATGACATCTCTATAAAACAACAATATTGCGATTCGGACGGTGATAATATTGCAAATATTTTTGACCTTGACGTTGATAATGACGGTATTCCTGATATTGAAGAAGTTGGACAGAAAGTTTTGAGCAATGGTCGTGGAATCATGGATCTTTCCTCAGTTGTATGGCTCGATGCTAATGCGAACGGTTTACATGACACGATTGATGCCATGATAGCCTCACATACTTACGTAGTCCCTAACTCTGACGGAGATACAACACTTAATTTCATGGATCTTGACAGCGACAATGACAGCATTTTTGATGTTGATGAAGCAGGATTGATCAATGGTGACGGCGATATTACAGGTGATGGCGTTGGTGATGGTGCAGACACAGATTTGGACGGAATCCTTAATCTTTATGATGCTTATACAGGCTATGGAACATTAATCCGGCCTTTTGCACAAGATACCGACAACAATTTAACTCCCGACTATATCCAGGGTGATTCCAATAATGATACAGTAACAGATATTTCTTCTACATTGTACAGCAGCCTTGATGCAAACAACGACGGTATAATAGATGGCACAACTGATGTTGACCATGATGGAATTGTTGATGTTTTTGATACCAATATTTTGAAAACGGGATCACCGCGCGACCTGAACCGTAAATTATACCTCGAACTCGATGGGCGAAATGACTATGGTGAAGGAACTCAGTTGTTGGGCGGACTTCCTGCAGCAACAATTATGGGATGGATCAAAATACCTGCTGATTTTTCTACGAGTGCTGTTATTTTCGGACAGGATAACTTTAGCATCCAGATAACTGCCGGCAAACAACTGAAAGCGTATTTCAATTCTCTCAATATAACGATAACAACCCCGATTGAAACCGACAGATGGTATCATATTGCGGCAGTTTTTAACGGTGCAGATCCAACTAAAAAAGTAATAATGTACCTGAATGGCGTAGAGGAATCTACTACAGGAAGCGGAGCTTCAACACTGAGTGCGTCTTCGGCAAACTTTACAATGGGTAAGAATTCAGCAGCCAACCTACACTACTTTAAAGGCGCACTTGATGAAGTACGTGCATTTAATGTGGCATTGACTCCTGATCAATTACGGAAGATGATATACCAGGAAATCCGTCAAAACGGAACTGCGGTGCGAGGTGAAGTCATTCCAAAAGATATTGAATCTACACTCTGGGCTAACTTGCTTGCCTGTTACCGATTCGATGCCTACAAAGATGATATTGTAGACAATTTTACAACGTCAACAATTGATGTCGCTTCAGATCCTTCATCAGCAAAAATTTACAATGTCAAAAATATCAAATATCAACTGGCTCCAATGCCATTCGTCACCACACAAACCGGTCCACTCGACCTTGCTGTAAGCCAAAACAACTTCGTACATGGAGCAGATCTAATAACGTATGATTGGTCAATACTGCAATTAAAGCATAACATGTCGATCGGGTACAACCTGACAAATCTAGGCCTCGTGGTAGATCCTGGAGTAAGATTAGACCTCATCAATGACAACCAATTACGAAATACGTGGTATTTCCGACTTGATGGTGTACTTGACCTTAAAGCTAAATCACAATTGGTGCAAACCTTAAGCAGCGATTTTGAGGCAGCAAGTATTGGACATATTGAAAAAGACCAACAAGGAACCACCAACAAGTTCAACTACAACTACTGGTCTTCACCGGTTGGCACTATAAATGGAACTACCAACAACAATACTTACACAGTGGCGGGCGTCATGAGAGACGGCACCAATCCTGATAGCATTCAACCCATATCATGGACTTCAGGATATAATTCACTTCCTACGACACCGATAACATTAAGCAGCACGTGGATTTACAAATTTCAGAATGTTAGCAGTGCTTACGCCAATTGGTCGGTTGTAGGACAAAATGGAACCTTACTGCCAGGCCAGGGATTCACCCTCAAAGGAAGCAGCGCGTTAAGTGAGAGTCAAAATTACACCTTTGTTGGAAAACCGTTCAACGGTATCATAACAACACCAATAGCGGCCAGTAACATGAATCTCTCCGGAAATCCGTACGCATCTGCCCTGGATTCACAGAAATTCTTGCTTGACAATCTAGGTGCACTGACAGGGGCAATATATCTTTGGGAACATTTCAGTACCAATACATCGCACGTTACACAAAATTATCAAGGTGGTTATGCTACTTTAAACCTGGTTGGAGGAACGCCGCCTGTTTCTCCAGTGGAGATTACCGGGCAAGGATCAAGCACCCGAATTCCTGGCAGATACATTCCTGTTGGACAAGGTTTCTTCGTCGCGGCAAATAGTAGTGGCGGAACAATCACTTTTGATAACAGCCAGCGTGCATTTGTGAAAGAAGACAATTCTCAGTCAAATATCTTATTCCGTGGATCCGCAGCACAGACTCCGCCTGTCCCGGATGATCAAGATGACGACGAACCGGATGGATTCGCAAAAATCCGCCTCGGATTTAACTTCAGCAATTTCCATAGACAAGTACTTCTTGGCTTTATGAACGAATTAGCGACTAGCGGAATCGATCCGGGTTACGATGCGATTCACGTTGACAGCCAACCTAGCGACATGTGTTTTATCACAAGTAATGTCCTGTTGAACATCCAAGGTGACGGTTACTTCAACATCAACAATATCTATCCGTTGCAAGTGAAAACAGCAACTGCCGGAACAGTGCAGTTCACATTGGATGCCACCGAAAACTTTGAAGAAACACAAAGTATATTTATCTACGATAATGTAACCGGGATTTATCATGACATTCGCGCTGAAATTGCCAATGTGCAACTGCCTGCAGGAACTGTAAGCGACCGTTTTTCGCTTCGTTTCAACGACAATTCACTTGGAACGGATGAACTGACTTCTGCTGATAAGATCGGAGTTGCTTTTACACAAAACGACGAGGCATTGAATATCAAGAACCCGCTTACTGATGTTACTGTTACAAAAGCAGTTCTTTACAACATGCTCGGACAATCACTTGCTGAATATGAAGTAGTGGATCAGGATCAACGTAGCATTACGATACCAGTCAGCAATTTTGCTGCCGGCACTTATATAGTAAAGATTATTACTTCAGGAGGCGACCTAAGCAGAAAGATTATCATTGAATAAAAAACCAGACCCAGATTTTGAAAAGAGAAAAGCTTCCGGATTGGAAGCTTTTTTTATACGGCCTGTTTGCCTGAATCTAAAGCAACATAGAAAGGAGCTTATCAAAATCAACCGACTGTTGTTCGCCTGATGACAAATCTTTGATTGCATAAGTCCCTTCGGTCACCTCTCTGTCGCCCACTATAACGGCATACGGAATCTGTTTTTTATCAGCGTATGTAAATTGCTTTGCTACTTTAGCATCATCAGGATACAATTCCACCCTAACCCCAGAATCACGAAGTTTCGC
Organism: Flavobacterium sp.; assembly: GCA_036388535.1. GTDB lineage: Bacteria > Bacteroidota > Bacteroidia > Flavobacteriales > Flavobacteriaceae > Flavobacterium. The sequence continues at coordinate 20,183 of DASVRQ010000071.1, forward strand.
AATTGCCTCCATTGCATATAAAGCTTCTTTTTCACCATAATTTATAAATAACGCCTTTGAAGTAATTGCTACAGATGGTGGAAAAATATCCAGTTCTTCGAGTACAAGATAAATCCGGTCGAGCCCAAATGAAATTCCGACGCCGCTCATGTTTTTCAACCCGAAGATCCCGGTCAGATCGTCATAACGGCCTCCGCCTCCAATAGAACCCATCGCAACGGAAGCAGGCGGCGCAACCTCAAAAATGGCACCTGTATAATAATTTAGTCCGCGGGCAAGCGTAACATCAAGATCAAGAACAGCATGTTTGAGTCCGAGTTCCAACAACGCATCACAAACAAACCGGAGCTCTTCAATACCTTTCCTTCCTTCTTCTGATTCCGACAACAAAGTCATCAGCTTCTGTATTTTTTCAGGAATGGATCCGGTAAAATTGAACAACGGCTGTACTTTCTCGATCGCTTCGGCAGAAATACCTTTTTCAGACATCTCTTTTTTGACGCCGTCCTCACCTATTTTATCGAGTTTATCCAATGCCACAGTAAAATCGATCAGCTTGTCGGATGCACCAATTACTTCAGCAATTCCAGATAAAATCTTTCTGTTATTGATTTTGATTGTAACTCCGTCCAGATTCAGCTCGGCGAAAACCGAATCGTACAATTGCACTAATTCTACTTCCTGCCAAAGAGATTTCGATCCGACAACATCCGCGTCACATTGATAAAATTCACGGAAACGGCCTTTCTGTGGACGATCGGCGCGCCAAACCGGTTGTATCTGATACCTTTTGAATGGAAAGTCTATTTCATTCTGGTGTTGCACAACATATCGGGCAAAAGGAACAGTCAAATCGTACCGCAATGCCTTTTCGGAAATTGCCGACGTAAGTCTAAGGCTGTCCCTATTTGCGAGAAGCTGCTCATCGGCTTTAGCCAAATAATCTCCTGAGTTTAATATTTTGAAGATAAGACGGTCGCCTTCCTCGCCATATTTTCCCATCAGGGTTTCTGAGTTCTCAAATGATGGCGTTTCGATCGGCAGGTAGCCGAATTTCTCAAAATTGCTTCTGATGATTCCGATGATGTATTGCCGCTTCGCCACTTCTGATGGCGAAAAGTCTCGTGTGCCCTTTGGAATTGCTGGTTTTTGTGCCATCGTATGGTGTAAGATAGCAGCAAATATCGGCATTTTTGCAGATAATAAAAACTTAAACCACAAAAGCCCAAACACGAAAATAATCGTAATTTAGGCCAATCAAAATCGAACTATGTTTAAGCTGCTCAAAGAAAATATCCGGATTGCAATGGGTTCCATCCGAACGCAAAAGTTACGTACAATCCTGACGGTTTTTATTATCGGCATCGGAATCTGGGCATTGGTGATGATCCTTACGGTTGTTTCTGCATTGGAAAATCAGTTATCGACCGATTTTGCATCGATGGGCTCCAACACGTTCAACATTATGCAATATGATATGTCTGAACAAATCGACAACGACAGCGAGAACAAGCCAAATCCTATTGTTACTTATCCGCAAGCGCGCGCTTTTAAAGATAACTACAAATACCCATTTACAAATACTTCTCTTTCGTTTACCGCAACAACAACTGCAGAGGTCCGCTTTGAATCGGAAAAAACCGATCCTGAAATCCAAGTTCTTGGTGTAGATGAATTTTTCCTGGTCAACTCCGGACTTGAAACAACGAAAGGAAGAAATTTTACGGCTTTCGACATACAGAACAACGCATTTGTGTGTATCGTTGGTTCCGATTTCGAAAAAGGCATTTTAAAAGATGTGGATCCGATTGACAAAGTGATCTCAGTCCGAGGTGCCAAATTTCGGGTGATTGGTGTGTTGAAAGAGAAAGGCTCTACATTCGGCAATAGCCAGGATCTGCGCGTAATGATCCCTATCCAAATTGCAAGATCGCTATTTACGGCGCCAAATATCAACTACAACCTAAGTGTCATGGTGTCGAACAACGAACTTTTAGACGAAGCGGTTGATAACGCGATGCTCACGATGCGCCGGATACGCAAACTTACGCCGGTACAGGAATCCAACTTCGGAATTTCGCGCAGTGACGACTTAATCAATAAAATCCTTTCGATCACCGGATATCTTGGCGTTGCTGCCTGGGTCATCGGAACCATTACGATATTTGGATCTTCAATCGCGCTGATGAATATTATGTTGGTTTCGGTAACTGAGCGGACACGTGAAATTGGAGTGCGAAAAGCGCTTGGTGCAAAACGAAGCACAATTGCGATCCAGTTTTTTATTGAGACTTTGGTAATTGGGCAATTAGGCGGATTAGTTGGCACGATCCTCGGAATCTTATCAGGTCTCGGCTTGGCGTCGCTGATGAATTTCGGATTTGTGATTCCGTGGGGCGCAATCTTCGCTGCATTCGCAACAACCTTTACGGTAGCAATTGTTTCTGGTTCGTATCCAGCGCTAAAAGCATCGAAACTCGATCCTATTGAAGCTTTGCGTTATGAATAAGTTGCTTTGATCATCCGGTCATTTCCGTAGATATCTTTACGCAATTCCACGTTTGCATAGCCGATTTTCCGTAGTAATTCAGCAGTTTCCGCACCCAAATACTGATTGATTTCAAAATACAGCACTCCATTTTCGGAAAAGCTTTCTTTTGCCAGAGCAGCAATCTTTCGATAAAAAAGCAACGCATCGTCATCATCCACGAAAAGTGCAAGATGCGGTTCATTATTCATGACGTTCGGCCTGATTTCAGCTTTTTCCAGATTTCGCACGTATGGAGGATTTGAAACTATAATATCAAATTTCCGATCAAGCCGATCAACTTCAAGAATATTTTGGTTGATGAACGTCAGATGTACATCGTTTAATTTGGCATTTCGTCCGGCTGTAGCCAATGCAGCTTCGGACACATCAAGAGCAAATACAGATGAACCGGGTAGATTTTTAGCTAATGAGATTGCGATGCAGCCACTTCCGGTCCCAATATCAAGTATTGTTTTTGGTGTGCTGAATTCAATATCATCAAGAATCCATTGTACAAGTTCCTCCGTTTCAGGACGCGGAATCAATACATTGCGGTTGACGGTAAAACGAAGGCCGTAAAAGTTCGTGCTTCCTAAAATATATTGGATCGGGATCTGTTTTTTCAGTTGATCTAAAATTTTATTCCACTTTTGAAGTTCATCGGCAGAAAAACATAACGCAGGATCAAGCGCCACATCAACCCGGCGAAGATTGCGTAACTCCTCCAATATCAGATAAAAAAAACTTTCAGCCTCAATCACATCATAGATTGGAGCGAGCTGTCCGATGAACAACGTGCGATATTCCTTAACCGTCATAGTTCGTATCTAAATCCTTGAGCATCCAAACCGGACATGATGTGTGTCCTGTGCTTCCCATAGGTTCGCCGATATAACTGAAACCCGATTTCAGATAAAGCTTCTGCGCCATTTCCATGTATGGCATTGTTTCAAGGTAACAGTTCTTAAATCCAAGATCTTTAGCTTCGGCTAAGCATTTCTGCATCATCAAAGTTCCATATCCCAATCCGCGCGCTTCATCAAGAAAGTACATCTTCTGCAGTTCACAAACATCTTCATCGCCATTTTGCAAAGGTGCCACTCCTGCTCCACCTATTATTCTGCCCTCCTTTTCGAGAACAAAATATACGGTACGCGGCCGAGTATATGCTTCAAACATGGTGTCAAGTTCTGGATCGGCATAAGCTGTTCCTACCTTTGGCACATTATGTTCAATAAGGACATCACGGATTACCTGGGCAACCGCGGCATTATCTTGCTGGCGTATTTTCCGTATTTCGATCGCCATATCTTTTTCTGCAAAACTACGTAAAGAACAGGAACAGCCACCGAAAAACCCGCTTTACGTTATAAAATGTTATTTTTGTTTTGTGGAAGAGCATCAGAAATATATAAAGCGCTGCATTCAGTTGGCAGCAAACGGCCTCGGAACAACGAATCCAAATCCGCTTGTTGGGAGCGTTATCGTTTCTGAAGGAAAAATCATCGGCGAAGGCTGGCATTTGAAACCTGGCGAACCACATGCGGAAGTCCATGCCATCAATTCTGTAAGGGATAAATCAAAATTATCGAAAGCAACGCTGTATGTCAACCTTGAACCGTGCAGCCATTTTGGAAGAACGCCGCCTTGTTGCGATTTGATTATCCGCAGCGGAATCAAAAACGTCATCGTCGGAACGGTCGATCCAAATGAGCTGGTCGCCGGAAACGGAATACGAAAACTTCGCGAAGCGGGAATTTCGGTCACTTCAGATATTTGCGAAGAGGAATGTCTGGATCTGAACCGCCGGTTTTTTACCTTTCACACCAAAAAACGTCCCTATATAATATTGAAATGGGCGCAATCACAGAACGGTTTAATCGCGCCTTCAGAAAAATTGGAAAACAAGCCAATTTGGATTTCAAATCAATTTTCAAGGCAGTTAGTACATAAATGGCGGAGTGAAGAACATGCGATCCTTATTGGAACTCAAACTGCTATTGATGACAATCCGGCGCTTACAGTTCGCGATTGGGCAGGAAACAATCCAATTCGAATTGTGCTGGATCGTAACAATAGGATTCCAAAAGAAAATCATATATTTGATAGTCAGGCACAAACCATTGCTGTAAAAGAGATTCGATCAGACAGTGAAATAGGCATTGAAACAATCGATTTCTCTACAAAAATTGCTATTCAGATCGCTCAGGTACTTCATAAACGGGGCGTTGTATCGGTAATAATTGAAGGCGGAAGGAAGACGCTGCAGACCTTTATAGATGAAAATCTTTGGGATGAAGCACGGGTTTTTGAAAGCGAAGTATTTATATCAGATGGGATTAAAGCTCCGTTATTGCCAACAGGCGCAAGCAGGATCAACAATATTGCAGGTGATAAACTTTTAATGTTTCGGAATAATGGTCAACACAATAATATTTGATTTCGGGGACGTTTTTATCAATCTGGAGAAACAGGCTGTCGCCGATGCATTCAAAGAACTCGGCCTCGAAGAATTCAATGACGACCTTACGGAGTTGAATTCGAAATACGAGAAAGGTATTATCACCGAACTTCAATTTCTGGAAGGATTTCAACAATACATTCCATTTGCCGGAATTGAAGAAATCCGCACGGCATGGAACAAGATGATTGGAGAATTCCCGTTGTATCGGCTCGAATTCCTTCAGTTATTGTCGACAAAATATCGGCTGTTTTTACTTACCAATACGGATGCGACGCACATCAGCCGATTCGAACACAGCGTTGGAATGTCATTTTCGGGCGATTTTTACCGCTGCTTCGAAAAAGTATACTATTCATTTGAAATGGGAATGCGCAAACCTGAACCTGAGATCTTTAGACACATAATCAACCAACACGATCTCTCGCCGCGGCGTACGCTGTTTATTGACGATAAACAAGAAAATACCGACGCCGCACAACTCCTCGGCTTGCAGGTCTGGAACCTTCAGGCAGGAAAAGAAGATGTAGTTGATCTATTTAAAAAGAAGATAATCGACCCTGCGTGATCACAGATACTTACAAAACGATTGCGCAACCCACAGAACCCTCGTTATATAAAGAAAAGAACAGCAAATTCTTCGGATACGCTTTTCCGGTCATAAATGAAGAGGAAGTGAAAATGCATTTGGACACACTTCGAAAGCAGAATCCCGGTGCCGTCCATTTCTGTTATGCCTACCAGATTGGTGCAGAAGTTCCGTACTTCCGTGCAAACGATGATGGCGAACCAAGCAATACGGCAGGTATGCCGATATACGGGCAAATACAATCGTTCGGGCTAACGAACATCCTGATTGTTGTCGTCCGATATTATGGAGGCACAAAACTTGGGGTCGGCGGATTGATTGCTGCTTACCGGATAACAGCACAAATGGTGCTTGAACAAGCTGGAATCCTTGAAAAGACGATCGACGTGCATCTTCAAATTGAGTTTGAGTATAAAAACCTCAATAAAGTGATGCGTGTTATTAAAGAAAAAAAACTTCAGATCGCTTCTCAAAACATGGAACTGAAATGTGACGTTGAAGTCATCGTTCGAAAGAAAATCGCAGCCCAGATTCTGCAGATCTTTGACGGAATGTTCGGTATAAAAATCAGTCAGAAAGAATAGTTTGTCCTAAACGTTTTCAAGCCGGTTTAAAATATCATTAATGTAATCGGGAGGCGTGATCGGACGACCTGTTTTCACGTCTACAAACACCAATAAAAAGTGTGCTGTTGTTAATAACTCATTCTGCTCACTAACGATCTCGCACTCAAATTCAATCTTTACGGATGCCTGACTTTTGAACCTGGTTTTGACAATGAGCAAATCATCATACTTTGCAGGTTTTTTGTAATTAATGGTCATTGAGACAATCGGAAGCGCAACACCGCGTTCTTCCAAACTTTTGTACGAAATGCCCTGATTTCTAAGCCATTCCACTCGGCCAATCTCAAAATAAGGCACATAATTACCGTGGTATACGACCCCCATTTGATCCGTCTCCGAATACCGTACCCGCACTTCAATTTGATGTTCTTTCATGTAGGAAAAAGCTGCTTTTGTAGTCCGTTTTCAGTGGCCTTACGACAATTATTCTGAAAAATCAACTTCGATTTTATTTTTTTTTAACGATTTTTGTTCACATATTTGTTGTCCCGCAGAGATGCAAAAACCCTACTCTTTTTTTGTAAGAGAACCCTTTAATAATTAAATAATTTTAACCAGTTATATGAACAAAACTGCTCAATCAGTATGGGAGAATTGTCTAGCTTTTATAAAGGACAACATCCAGGATCAGGCTTACAAAACCTGGTTCGAACCGATTAAGTCAGTTGAGCTAACCGATAATGCATTATACATTCAGGTTCCTAGTAAATTCTTCTACGAATGGTTGGAAGAACATTATGTGAAACTTCTGAAAGTAGCATTAACCAAAGAACTCGGGAAAAACGCAAAGTTACTGTATAAAATTAAAATGGAAAACACTTATGGCAATAAACAACCGTTTACGGAACAGTTGCCGAGTGCTCATCGCGGTCCGATGAAAGCACAGGAAGTGGATGCTCCTTTTAAAAACTTAAGTCCGGAACTTAAAAATCCTTTTGTTATTCCGGGGATCAGGAACCTGAAGATCGAATCACAACTGAATGCCAATTATAGTTTCGACAATTTCCTTGAAGGCGATTCCAATCGTCTTGCGAGATCTGCCGGAATGGCCGTTGCCAATAAACCTGGCGGAACTTCATTTAATCCTTTATTGATCTTTGGCGGCGTCGGACTTGGGAAAACCCACTTGGCGCACGCTATTGGTGTTGAGATAAAAGATAAATATCCAGAAAAAACCGTCCTGTATATATCAGCTGAAATTTTTACGCAGCAATACATTGATTCGGTAAAAAAGAACAACAGAAACGACTTTATCCATTTCTATCAGCTTATAGACGTACTTATAATTGACGATGTTCAATTCCTTTCAGGAAAATCGGGAACTCAGGATGTGTTTTTCCACATCTTTAACTTCCTTCACCAGAATGGAAAACAGGTAATCCTCACATCTGATAAGGCGCCTGTCGATATGCAGGATATTGAACAACGGTTGTTGTCGAGGTTCAAATGGGGGCTTTCAGCAGAACTTCACCAACCGGATTACGAGACCCGTATTTCAATCTTAAAAAATATATTATATCGCGATGGTGTGGAAATGCCCGACGATATTATTGAATATGTTGCGCGAAATATTAAGTCAAATGTTCGTGAATTGGAAGGTGCCATTATTTCATTGATCGCTCAATCATCTTTCAATAAAAAAGAGGTTACACTTGAACTGGCAAAACATGTCGTTGAAAAGTTCGTCAAAAATGTCAAAAGAGAAATCTCTATTGATTATATCCAAAAAATTGTTTCCGATTATTTCCAATTAGACCTGGAGACCCTGCAATCCAAAACGCGCAAAAGACACGTCGTTCAGGCTCGCCAGCTTGCGATGTTCTTCGCGAAGAAGTTCACTAAAGCTTCTCTGGCAAACATCGGATCTCAAATCGGGGACCGTGACCACGCAACGGTATTGCACGCTTGCAAAACAGTCGACAATCTGGTTTCGACCGACAAACAATTCAAGAAATTTGTTGATGACATCAACAAGAAACTCTCCTTGTAATAATGCCTGTTCGGATATTAATGGTTTGCCTTGGCAACATTTGTCGTTCGCCATTGGCCGAAGGTTTATTGACTTCCAAACTTCCCAAAGATAAATTCATAGTCGATTCGGCAGGTACCGGACATTGGCACGTCGGCAAACAGCCGGACGAACGATCTATTGCCGTTGCTAAAAAGCAAGGACTTGACATTTCCAGTCAAAAAGGCCGACTCTTCACTAAAGCAGACTTTGATACTTTTGACCACATCTACGTCATGGACAGCAGCAATTACAATGACGTGATTGAAATGGCTTCCAATGACGAACAACGCAAGAAAGTCAAATTGATCTTAAACGAGGTTTTTCCTGATGAGAATGTGGATGTTCCAGATCCTTATTTTGGAGTAGCCAACGGTTTCGACAACGTTTATCAGATGCTCGACGATGCCTGCGAGATCATTGCAAACAAACTTCTTAAAGAACATTCATGAAGCCATATTCTGTTTTGGGCAAATTGTATTTGATTCCGACGACCTTAGGTGATATTGATCCGCACGATGTTCTGCCGAAAAGTGTCAGCAGGGCAATTGATTTTATAGACATCTATATTGTAGAAAATGAAAAGACTGCGAGGAAGTCAATCAAAAGTATTAATCCTGAGAAAACTCAATCGTCGCTGCAAATAAGCCTGCTTAATAAACACACGGAAGTATCGGAGCACAGTAAGATGATCCAACCATGTATGGAAGGTAAAAACGTTGGGTTGATGTCGGAAGCCGGTTGTCCGGGAATTGCCGACCCGGGCGCTGTAATAGTGAAATTGGCACATGAAAAAGGTATTCAGGTTGTGCCATTGGTCGGACCTTCATCTATATTATTGGCATTAATGGGATCGGGAATGAATGGGCAGAGCTTTGCGTTCAATGGCTATCTGCCGATCGAAAAAACCGAAAAAAAGACTGCACTTCGCAATCTTGAAAAATTGTCGAATGAAAAGAATCAGTCGCAGCTATTTATCGAAACCCCATATCGGAACAACAAACTTGTAGAAGATCTGCTTCAGGCTTTGCAACCGGCGACATATCTTTGTATCGCTTCAGATATCACTCTTCCAACTGAATTTATTAAAACATTACGCGTTGCGGATTGGAAAAAAGCAATACCCGAATTGCATAATAGACCAACAATATTCATTATCCATAAGTTTTAAATTTGAATAGCTGATGCTTAAAACAACCCCGATCCATACGCAAAGGAGCTTTTCGTTGTGTATTATTGTCATTGCAGTTATGCTTTTTGTAGCTGTTCTGGGCGTTTTTGAAGTTCCTCCAATAATGCTTATCATTGGATTTTGTTTCGCATGCATTAGTGGAGTCGCAGGCTTCGTCTTCGGTCTTAAAAGTCTGTCGGAGCCAAATTCTTTTAAGAAAATCAGCGCCTTACTGTTTAGTGGTTTCTTTGTGCTTCTTCTCCTTGCTTTTTTATTGGGCGACTGGCTTGGAAACTGAATTTGTTTCTGCCTGTGAAAGCAAAAAACCCGCCGGAGCAGGTTTGTAATTTTGTATTTGGTCATTACATATTATACACTGTAGCATTGCTATCGGCGACAATTCCGGAAGTTTCATACCCCCCAAATTTTTTCATATAGCTTCGCAGTGAAGTTCCGTAGCCGTCCCGCATATAACGTTTTCCTGCACTTTTAAAGAACTTTTTTACAGATCCCGCGCCACCTAAATGAGCCGCTGCCAAAATTCCGGATTCAGTTACTTTCACTCCGGCAATAACCTTACCCTCATATTTTTTGATTTCGTGCCGAAGTTCCCATTTGTTCTTCGACAAAAGCGCAATAAAAGCTTTTTCCTGAAGTCTTGGGTTATTCAAAAAGCCATTCAGGTCTTTGATCCCGATTGCACGCAGCGCACTTTTACCAAATTGGTATTTACCCATATATCCAAAAGTATTAACCAGCCGGTAGCGGCCTTGCGATTCTTTGAACGCGATCGCTTCCTTATAGGCTATAAAAAATTTTCCGGTAAATGGGATGTTGTGACGGGTGTAGTCGGTAGGCTTTTTTGAAGGGAACAAGTAGGTCATTTCCTCTTCTTCACTGGTGTGGAACCAGTCATGGTATTCATTGTGTGCCGGCTTAAAACCGGAACTTAAAAAGGCAATAATCAGTGCAAGGCTTGAGTAATATGTCCATTTTTTAATCATAAGGTCGATTTCTTCCTCAAGACATCACCGAGTAACGAACAAGACCCGTATCGCGGCTTAACCATCATGATTAGCTTTTCTTTAAAGAAATGAAAATCAGCAGAGATGGTATCTTATAGGAAATTTCTGCGGGGACAAATATACGACAAATATCTGCATGCTGAAAATCAACAAGTTAAAGTTTTCTAAAAATAGAATGCGTGAAATTTCACACCGCCTTTTCCATTGATTTCCAACGTAGGAGCCGGAATCTTAATTACATTAATTACGGAGAAAAGTGTCTTCAGAAGGTGCGACTTGGTTTCGATCTTCGTCAGATCTGCATCCAAGCTCAGGTAGAACTGCCTTACGCGTTCCTTCTCCGGAAGAAAGATTGGATTGACAAGTCCGTCGTCGCCTGTTATCATTCCTTCGGCGCCATATCCGATAGCAATATTAAACCATTTTGGAATTTTAGATGATTTTGAAAAAGAATGAATGTTGGCCGATAACCAATAGGTTTGCCCGTTGTAGTCTTTAAGCATTTGTTCGCTATAAGACTTTCCGAGAACATTAGGTCGTGCCGATGCGTACGGCGTGCTGTGAAACGAATATTTCGGAACGATCCGCTGTTCTTTCCACAAGAGTTCCTGCGAAACAAATAGTGCGGTCCCGCCTGCGTTTGCTGCCAGATCGCCTGCAGATGCGCCCCAATTTTCTGAAAATCCGTCGAAGACTTCTACGGCCGACAAAAATAAAAATCCGCTCGCAGCACCATAAATCATGCTTTGCTTTTTACTGACGCCGCTCCAACGTAAAGTATTACTGCTGAAATTACTTAAATGATACGCTGAAAAAACGTGCCCGGCTTTGTCCATCTGCAGCCATTCAGCATTGTCATTAACAAAATGAAAATCAGTTTTAGGATAATCGGCATACCACAGCTCGTTCAACGCAACAAAAGTTCCGACTGCAACGGCGCCTTCGGACAGGACTACAGCATTCCTTCTTGAGACATTAAGCGTATCGGCAGGTTCAAGAAAATCTTCAAGATCTTGCGCGAAGCACATTGTTCCGAAGAAGAACAATGAAAGTATTAATATTGTTTTCGCGCACTTCAAAATCAGCGTTTGATTCCCTGGTTATTGACCCACGCAATATATTTCTGACGGTTGACCTCATGTTGCGCCGGAGTTACGGCAAATTCATGGTATCCGAAATTTGTAACGCTGGCGCAGAAGTAAATGTACTTGTGTTTTTCAGGATTTAGCACCGCATCAAGGGCTGTGATATCAGGCATTGCGATCGGTCCGGGCGGCAAGCCTTCATACATATATGTATTATATGCCGACGGCGTTCCAAGATCTCTATAAAGTACGCGTTTGATGACCTGCTTAAAATCACCCGTTTTTGCTTTTACCGCGTAAATTACTGTCGGGTCGGCCTCAAGTTTCATTCCCGTTGACAGCCTGTTCAGATAAACTCCTGCAACGCGGGGACGCTCATCGGTTTTAACGGTTTCTTTGTGCACGATCGATGCAAGAATGCTGACTTCAAGCGGCGTCAGGTTTTGTGCTTCAGCTTTTGCCTTGCGATCATCCGTCCAGAACTTTCTGTATTCCTTCGCCATCCGGTCACGGAACTTAATCGCATCGGTGTCCCAAAAGAACTCATACGAGTTCGGAATGAACATCGCGAGCACGTTCTCGCGCGTAAATCCATTATCGGCCAAAAATTTCTCGTCCGTAAACGCTGCCATCAGTGCGGTACTGTCGGCTTCAAGTTGTGTATCGATCCGTGCCGCAAGATCTTCCAGCCGTTCCTGATTATTGAATGCAAGGTTTACATATTGTGGCTGGCGCAACGAATTGATGATGTCGTTGCTGCTCATTCCCTTTTTCAAGAGGAACTTTCCGGATCTTACGTTTGTGATATATGATTTCTTTTCCGCAACCAATTGCAGCTTTTCGATATCCTTTACGTACTTCTTCATCGTGTCGAGCACTTGCGGAAATTCGGCGTCGGTTGGAATGTAAACGAACAGCTCCTTCTGATCAAATGTAGTATTGGGAGCAAAGATTTTTCGGTATAGGATGTAGCCATAAATGGATGCTGCAGCGATCAATACGACCGAAATAATAATAGCAATTTTCTTGAAATTCAAAATGACTGATTTAAAATTGATGATTGAATAATTGGAACATCGACTCGTCTTTGTAGATGCCGTTCACAAGGTTCCACTGTTTTTTTGTGCCGACCAACTCGAAGCCAAATTTAGTAAAAAGCTTCAGACTTGGTGCGTTCGCCGTGTCAATATTCGCGTATAATTGATGTAAGTTGAGATGATTGAACGAGTATTGGATCAGTAGGTTCAGAGCCTCGGTTCCGACCCCTTTTCGTCGCTCGTCTGAATCGCGGATGAGGATGCCAACGCCCGCACGGTTATTCTTCGGATCGAAATCAAATAAGTCAATGAGGCCAACCGCAACAAAGTCTTCATATCGGCAGATAGCAAGCCGTAGCTGCTTAGCTTCAAAAATATCCTGGTTCGCGTTCTCAAGGTATTGCTTTATCAGGAAACGGCTGTATGGGGTTTGCGTGCTGCTGACTTCCCAGATCGACTCGTCATTCTCCACTTCGTAAATAAAATCAAGATCTTCGGGTTCGAGCGCCCTCAAAAAAATATTCTCTCCTTTTAATGTCAGCATCAGTTGTCTAAAGTACTTGGGTTGATTACGATCGTACCTTCAAAAACAAAAGTCGCAGGACCTTTTAAAAAGATATCGGTATAATGTTGATTATTTTTTTTGAATGATACTTCGAGTTTGCCTCCTTCAACATCAAGCTGGATAGTATCTGAATTTGATTTTCCCAATGCATCCATTGCAAGGGCGACGGCTGTGACGCCGGTTCCACATGACAAAGTTTCGTCTTCAACACCGCGTTCATACGTCCGGACACGGAAATGATTATTATCAAGCGGTTCAACAAAATTGACATTGCTGCCAGCGTTTCCGTATAAATCGCTGTAGCGGATGGCCGCACCTTCACTTTTGATGTCGATCTTCCCAATATTTCCAGACAGTACAACGTGATGCGGCGAACCAGTATCCATAAATACGTAATCAGAATTTATTTTCACATCATCAACATCTTTCATCTGTAGTGAAACAGTTCCTGATTCGTTTATCTCAGCATAATGCATTCCGTCTGTAGCCATAAAACTTACCTTATCGGAAATGATCTCAAGTTTTTTAGCAAAAGCCACAAGACAGCGGCCACCATTTCCACACATGGAGCTTAGGTTTCCATCTGAATTGTAGTAAATCATCTGCAAATCTGCATTTTTGTCATCTTCGAGCAGTATGAGTCCATCGCCTCCAATGCCAAAACGTCGGTCACACAAAAAGGCGACTAATCTGGTATCGTTTTTGGGAAAAACATTTCGTCGGTTATCGATCATAACGAAGTCATTCCCTGTGCCGTGGTACTTGAAAAAATTGATTTCCATACGTAATTAATTAGTGCAAAAGTACAAATATTAATGCTTCACCAATGATTGTTAACCGAGCGTTAAAGTGAATTTTGAAAAACAATAATCATATAATTTTACTGTTAAATAATAAAACAAATTAAACAAAATGAAAAAGCTGTCTAGTTTATTCTTAGTGTCTTTGTTAAGTGGCGCCACAACGCTGGGTGCTTACAAATTGCTTGTAGACGCAGATGTCATCAACGATACAAAGCCTGTGATAACTGTTGCATCTGATGATTACGCGCGTCCTGTTGGTTTAATTCCTGAAGGACTTGATTTTACTGAAGCTGCCGATAAGGCTGTACATTCAGTTGTTCACGTAAAGAATGTTTCTTATCGGACTGTAACAAACCCGATGCTTGAATTCTTTTATGGATATAGGGGCGGGCAACAACAGGAACAGGTTGGTACCGGTTCAGGGGTTATAATTTCTGAAGATGGTTACATCGTTACCAATAATCACGTCATTAAAGATGCCTCTGATCTTGAAATCACGCTGAACAACAAAAAAGTGTATAAAGCCAAATTGGTTGGAAGCGATTCAAAAATGGATATCGCTTTGCTTAAGATCGATGCTTCCGAAAAACTTCCTTATACTGCCTTCGCAAATTCAGATGAAGTTAAAGTAGGCGAATGGGTTTTGGCAGTCGGTAATCCATATAACCTTACTTCAACCGTTACGGCTGGTATCGTATCGGCGAAAGCCAGAAATCTTGGCAACGGCGGAATACAGTCCTTCATCCAAACTGATGCGGCTGTAAATCCTGGAAACAGTGGTGGAGCATTAGTTAATACCAGAGGTGAACTGATCGGAATCAACACCATGATCTCGTCGATGACAGGCTCGTATGTCGGATATTCATTTGCTGTTCCGTCGAACATCACCAGAAAAATTGTTGAAGACATTATGGAGTTCGGTAATGTGCAACGCGGAATTCTCGGAGTTGAAGGTACAGAGCTAAATACGATGACATCAAAAGAGCTTGGCGTAGATACGAACCTTAATGGATTTTATATTAGCCGGGTCAACAAAAATTCAGGTGCTGAAAAATCAGGGTTGGAAAAAGGAGATGTGATTGTGAAACTCGACAATACTCCGATCTCTTCTTATACAGAGCTGGTTTCGGTGATCAACACCAAAAGACCGAATGAAAAAGTTCAGGTGACGTACATCCGCGAAGGAAAAACCAAATCTGTTCCGGTAACGCTAACGAAAAGCGAGTTGATCACGACCGAATTTAAAGGCATTGAACTCGAAGATCTCACAACTGCCGATAAGAAAAAGTTTAAGATTGACTATGGGGTGAAAATTAACGGAGTCAACAATGAGCGTTTGAATGAGTATGCAGAAGAATTGACTGGCGGAATTATACTCTCTATCGGTAACGTAAAAGCCACTGATGTGGAAACAATTTCGCAGGTATTGTCAGGGATCGATGATCAGCAAACCGTGCAGATGGAAATGATTACACGAGGCGGACAAAGAGTAAGGCTGATTTTATAAGAATTTGAATCTAAGTTGAAGAGCCATCCATATTTGGGTGGCTTTTTTATTGAAACAAAAATGCTCAAAATGTTTTACGAAAACGTTTGAAATCTATACTTTTGCACAAAATTGTAAAATAACAACACACTAACCGTTTTTTAAAATTTTCGCAATGAGCAACACAAATCTGTACGAAAAAGAGGTATCGTTTCAAACTGACCGAAGACGTGCCGGAGTCGAATTTATCAAGATCATCAGCGATTTGTGGTATGACAAGTCAATCGAAATGGTACTTTTTCGAAATCAGTTGATCAATCGAAATGTCAGCGACATCATCAATCTTCATGAATATGCAGGAGAATTTGTAGGCAAACCAATTTCAGTATTTGATTCTGTTGAAATTGCGCGTGCAATCCTTTCGCTGGACTTGCCTCCTGCAAAATTAGATATTGGTAAACTAACGTATGAGTTTCACCTCGAAGACAACAAATATGACGATGCAAAATCGTTTGTTGTCGACAAGCTTAAAAATGCAAAAGATTTTAAAAACAATAAACCGAAAGATGTTGTGTTATACGGCTTCGGGCGTATAGGACGTTTACTTGCCCGTGAATTGATGTCAAAATCAGGAAAAGGAACGCAGCTTCGACTTCGGGCGATTGTAACCCGTGATAAAAATGATGCGGTATCGTTGGAAAAACGGGCGTCACTGTTACGATATGACTCAATTCATGGCGACTTTCAAGGATCTGTCGTTGCTGATATTGAAAATAAAGCACTTATCATCAATGGAACAACCGTACATGTCATTACAGCAAACGGTCCGGAAGAGATCGATTATACGCAATACGGATTTGAAGAAGCGCTTGTCATCGACAATACAGGAGCGTTCACTAATGAAGAAGCCCTCGCAAGACATTTAACATCAAAAGGAGTCGATAAAGTTCTTTTGACAGCACCAGGAAAAGGCGTTCCAAATATCGTACATGGCGTCAACCATAAAGAATACAATCCTGATGAAGTTCATATTTTTTCAGCCGCTTCTTGTACGACCAACGCCATTACGCCCGTTTTAAAAGCGGTTGAGGATACACTAGGTGTCGTAAAAGGCCATTTGGAAACTATTCATGCCTATACAAACGATCAGAATCTGGTCGACAATATGCACAAGAAATACCGTCGCGGACGTGCTGCCGCATTGAACATGGTGATTACCGAAACCGGAGCCGGAAGCGCAGTTGCAAAAGCGCTGCCATCGCTAGCTGGAAAATTGACGTCAAATGCTATCCGTGTCCCTGTTCCGAACGGCTCGCTTGTAGTATTGAATCTTGAAGTTGGCAAGAGCACATCTGTTGACGAAATCAACAAGATCATGAAGCAGTACGCGTTGGAAGGTGAATTGGTAGAACAGATCAAGTATTCGATGAACAACGAACTTGTTTCTTCTGATATCATCGGAACATCAGCACCTGCAATTTATGACAGTAACGCTACAATCGTTTCGACTGATGGGAAAAACATCGTGCTTTATGTTTGGTATGACAATGAATACGGCTACAGCCATCAGGTGATCAGGCTTGCTAAATACATTGCTAAAGTTCGTCGCTACACCTATTACTAGCTGTCAACTGCTCATCTCAATCCGCTTCAACCGAGGCGGATTTTTTTTTGCTAAAACAGTAAATTATAGTTTTTGGCTTTCTGCTGAAAACACTATCTTAGATCATCAATTATAAACAAATATGGAAGACAGGATTTCAGCATTGGAACAAAAACAACAGGAAATCGTTGACGCGATAATGGATATCAACTCCAACCTCGCCAGCATGGGATATTCAACCACCGAAAGCATAAAAGCAATTATGGAGGGATTTCAGAGCATCAATACCGCGATGCATGGCATCATTCAGAACTTTTCAGCTCTTGAAGCCCGTATTGAAGAAGTCGAGAAAAAAAGCGGCTTTCCGTTTACGAACAATTAAGAAACTATTATGGAAGAACCGCAACGCATCAAGCAACTTTTCGCTAACCTGTACGACGGAAATCCATGGCTAGAAATAACACTGTTTGAGACCTTGCAAAATATTTCGGCAGAGCAAGCGGCGGAAAAAAAACATCCTGGCCGCAATTCTATTTGGGAAATCACCAATCATTTGATCAGTTGGCGGCTTAATGTGCTTCAACGTGTGACTGGAAATGAAATTACAAGTCCCGATCACAATTATATAATTAAAATTGAAGATACTTCTGACGACGCGTGGAAGCGCACCTTGGAAAATCTTGCGGAATCCCAATTACAGTGGACAACTTTTCTAGATAAACTTCCAGAATCTGATTTGTCGAATGTTTATGCGCCAAACGGACATACACATTATGAGCACATCCATGGAATCATCCAACACGATGCGTACCATCTTGGGCAAATTGTCCTGATGGCAAAACATCCGAACTAATCAGTCCGCAGTATTCAGTCGCAGTTTGCAGTCTCAACCATAGTTTGCAATAGACAGTTGCAAGTATTAGCTACGCTCCGTTCGCCTTGTAGGCTCGGGTCAGTCGCAGCTACTAAAAACTGCGATTGCGATCTGAAGACTCTTACAGTATGCAGTCAATGTAAGCAGACACATACTGATTAGCAGACAGTTCCAAGTATGCAGTTGCAGCTAAACTGAGGACTGTGACTGAGTACTGATGACTCTTTCAATCTTATTCTTTTACAGGCTTTGGCTTCGTGATATAGTAAACGGGAATTCCGATCAGCATAATCAATACGCCCCAGCCACATGTACTTGTTTTAGTAACAAGCAACGCTATTGAAATTGAAGCAGCGAATACAATGTACAAAAGAGGTAAAGCCGGATAACCGAATGCCTTGTATGGACGCTCTGCATCAGGCATTTTTCGGCGTAGAATGAAGATTCCGTAGATTGTAAGTATGTAAAAGATCAGCACAATTATAATTACGAAATCCAAAAGATCACCATACTTTCCTGTAAGACAAAGTGCCGATGCCCAAATGCACTGTGCCCATAAAGCCCACGCTGGCACGCTATGCTCATTTAAATTGGCGGCCTGTTTGAAAAACAAACCATCCTTTGCCATTGTATAATAAACCCTTGCACCGGCCATGATCAATCCGTTGTTACACGCAAAAGTCGACACCATGATCATTAAGGCGATTATCAAGGTTCCGATATTTCCAAAAATATATTCAGATGCAACGACTGCGACACGATCAGATGGCGCGGTTGCAATTTGATCAAGTGGAATGACAGCGAGATACATTAAATTTGCCAACACATAAATGACACTTACAATTAAGGTTCCGAGGAAAAGGCTAAGTCCGACGTTACGCTTTGGATTTTTAATTTCTCCTGCAATGAATGTAACACCATTCCATGCATCACTTGAAAACAAAGATCCAACCATAGCAGCTGAAATTCCCGTTATAAGTGCTGTTCCGCTAATTGGGAGCCACGATGCGCTGTCGGGGTTGTAATTTCTGGTTGCCCATGCGTTGGTCCAGTTGGCATTCCAGATTTCTGATTTAGCGGCAAGCAGTAATCCAAAAATGATCAATCCAAGCAATGATAGAATCTTGATGATTGTCAGTACCGTTTGAAGCACCTTACTGTTTTTGACTCCGCGGCTGTTGACGTATGTCAGGAAGATTATCGTGATTATTGAGACAATCTGTGCCGCATTTAAGTTGAAGCCACTTATCGTATATAGTATATTCTGGTCGCTTACCGGTTCGTATAAATAAGCAAGAAACTTTGAAAAAGCGACACCGACTGCGGCGATCGTGCCTGTCTGGATTACAGTGAAGAAACTCCATCCGTACAAGAAAGCGGTTAGTTTACCATAAGCTTCCTTTAAGTAAACATATTGGCCGCCCGCTTTGGGAAACATTGCACTAAGTTCTCCATAACTCACAGCCGCAATTACAGTAATGATTCCTGTTAAGGCCCATATTGCAATCAGCCATCCGGCAGAACCGACGTTGCGTACCATATCGGAGCTGACTATAAATATTCCCGAGCCGATCATAGAACCGACGACAAGCATCGTTCCATCTAATAATCCGAGCTCACGCTTAAAATCTTCCTGATCGTGGTTTTCCATTTTGGTTTTTGGTTTGGCTAAAGATATAAAAAAGCACAGTAAATAAAAGCGATGATTTTGATGAAGAAGCGCTGCTATAAAAACAAAAACTCCCGGTGTTCCCGAGAGTTTTACTATTAAAGATCGTTCCTAATTATGCGTGTCCCGCAGCAGCAATAAGATTTAGTGCTGAACCGGCAACAAACCAGCCAATCTGGCCTTCGTTATAGGTATGGTTGGCCAATATCACGTCGATACTTCCATCTTCATGAGCAAATTCCAATGTTAGTGGAACTCCAGGTGCAAAATTGACAAGGTTGGTAAATGTAATGGTATCGTTCTCCTGGATTTTATCATAATCAGATTCAATCGCAAAGGTAAGCGCGAGCATACCTTGTTTTTTAAGGTTGGTCTCATGGATACGTGCAAACGATTTAACCAGAACTGCCTTTACTCCGAGAAACCGCGGTTCCATTGCAGCGTGTTCCCTTGATGAACCTTCACCATAATTATGGTCTCCAATAACTATTGACGGAATTCCGGCAGCTTTATAAGCTCTTTGAACAGCAGGAACGGCATCATATTCGCCAGTCAATTGATTTTTAACAAGGTTTGCTTTCATGTTGAAGGCATTGATCGCACCAATCAGCATGTTGTTTGAGATGTTGTCCAAGTGTCCGCGGAAGCGCAACCAAGGCCCGGCCATTGAAATATGGTCGGTTGTACATTTTCCGAATGCTTTGATCAGCAATTTTGCACCTGTGATGTTCTGTCCGTCCCAAGGTTCAAACGGATCTAATAGCTGCAGCCTTTCAGAAGTCGGGCTTACAGCAACCTGAACTCCAGAACCATCTATTGCCGGGGCTTGATACCCTGCATCTTCAACGGCAAAACCACGTGGTGGAAGTTCATCACCTGTTGGTTCGTCCAGCATCACTTCGATTCCGTCTTCGTTGATTAAGGTGTCGGTCAAAGGATTGAATCCAAGATCTCCTGCGATTGCCATTGCAGTTATCAATTCAGGTGAACCAACAAATGCAAGTGTGTTTGGATTTCCATCAGCACGTTTCGAGAAGTTCCTGTTGAAGGAATGCACGATCGTGTTACGCTCTTCTTTTTCGGCTCCTTCCCTATCCCACATTCCGATGCAAGGTCCGCATGCGTTTGCAAATACGGTTGCTCCGATCTTGTCGAAAGTATCAATGAATCCGTCGCGTTCAATTGTATAACGTACTAATTCGGAACCCGGCGTTATTGTAAAATTTGATTTTGTTTTCAGGTTTTTCTCAGAAACCTGACGAGCCAATGATGCTGACCGCGCGATATCTTCGTAGGAAGAGTTCGTACAAGATCCGATAAGGCCATATTGTATTTTCAGCGGCCAATCATTTTTGATTGCTTCTTCACGCATTCTTGAAATTGGCGTCGCAAGATCCGGAGTAAACGGTCCGTTAAGATGCGGCTCCAATTCAGAAAGGTTGATTTCGATTACTTCGTCAAAATATAGTTCCGGATTAGCATAAACTTCGTCATCACCTGTTAAATACGAAGCGACCTTATTGGCTTCATCAGCCACATCGCCACGTTCGGTGATACGCAGGTAACGTTCCATCGACTCATCATAACCAAAAGTTGATGTTGTGGCGCCAATTTCAGCACCCATATTACAAATGGTTGCTTTTCCTGTACACGACATAGAGCGCGCGCCTTCACCAAAATATTCGACGATAGCACCGGTTCCGCCTTTTACGGTCATAATTCCGGACACTTTTAAAATTACATCTTTTGGAGCTGTCCAGCCTGATAATTTACCGGTCAGTTTTATCCCGATCAGCTTAGGAAATTTAAGTTCCCATGCCATACCCGACATTACATCAACGGCATCAGCACCACCAACTCCGATTGCAAGCATTCCGAGTCCGCCTGCATTAACAGTATGCGAGTCGGTTCCAATCATCATTCCGCCCGGAAAAGCATAGTTTTCGAGAACAACCTGGTGAATGATTCCCGCTCCCGGTTTCCAAAAACCGATGCCATATTTATTTGATACTGAAGATAAAAATTCGAACACCTCGTTACTTTGTGACTTTGCACGGGCTAAATCGCTGTCGGCTCCTACTTTTGCCTGGATCAAGTGATCACAATGCACGGTTGTGGGAACAGCGACTTTGGTTTTCATCGCATGCATGAACTGCAGCAAAGCCATTTGTGCTGTCGCATCCTGACAAGCGACGCGATCGGGTGCAAAATCAACATAATCCTTTCCTCTTGAAAAAGCCCTTGCAGGCATACCTTCCCACAGGTGGTTGTATAATATTTTTTCTGAAAGTGTCAAAGGCCGCCCAACAAGCTCGCGCGCTTTATCAACCCGAGCTGCCATATTGCCATAAACCTTTCTAATCATTTCTATATCAAAAGCCATAATTGTGCGTTTAAATTTTCTCCCACAAATTTACGCAATCGTATTCGAAATGAAAACATTTGCGGTCAAGTAACTGGTTATGATGTAAGATTTGCCAAATAGACAATTTTGGGTTACAAAATTTTCAAATGCTCGAAAATCAAGGTTAAATATATAGAATCACCATTTTAAACGCGTTATTTTAGCGATTCGGAAATTCAGTGCTTTGCGCGAAGATGAAGAACCTTTCTAAATAACGCACATAGATGTTACTTCAGATTCATTAAGCATAAAAAAAGCTCCCGAAGGAGCTTATTAATTCGTTTTATCGTTTAGAATAACGAGGCGATAATTTTTTCTATTGTAATATTTTCAGCGTCGGCTTTGTAGTTTTTGACAACGCGATGACGAAGAATCCCCGTGGCTACCGCTTTGACATCTTCGATATCCGGAGAAAACTTCCCGTTGAAAGCAGCATGCGCTTTGGCAGCTAAAATGAGATTTTGCGAAGCACGCGGGCCTGCTCCCCAATCGATGTAGTTTTTAATGAAATCGGTTGACAATGAATTGTCGGGCCGAGTCTTGCTGACAAGCGTCACGGCATATTCAATCACATTGTCGGCTACCGGAACACGGCGAATCAAGTGCTGGAAGTCGATAATTTCCTGTGCGGAAAATAATGGATTTACAGTTGCATGAATATCTGTTGTGGTAGCTTTGACAACTTGTACTTCTTCTGCGAATGATGGATAATCGAGTTTGATCGAGAACATGAACCTGTCGAGTTGTGCTTCAGGTAAAGGATATGTCCCTTCCTGCTCAATCGGGTTTTGTGTTGCAAGTACGAAGTAAGGCAACGACAATTTGTAATTGTGGCCTGCGATCGT
>DASVRQ010000072.1:0-53411 GCA_036388535.1 Flavobacterium sp.
ACTTATTTTTATTGTTTACCTGCATAGGTTTTGGCCAGGTTACCACGACGCCTTCGCCAGCACTTGCTGAAGGTCCGGTAACGCTGTTCTTCAATAAAGCAGGAACTCCGCTTGCCACTTACACTGGTACAATCTATGCCCACATTGGCGTGACCGTCAACGGAACACAATGGTCGAACGTAATCGGATCGTGGGGCAACAATGCCGCACAACCAGCTTTAACTTTGGTTTCAGGAACAACTTATAAGCTTGAGATCACACCCGACTTATATACGTACTTCGGAGTACCAACAACAAGCACGATCACGCAAATATGTGTCGTGTTCCGCGCAGCTACAGGATCTCCGCAATCGACGGATTACTTTATCAATGTTGGAGCATTCCAGGTAAATCTTACCGCTCCTGCGCAAAATAGCACTACGATAATCAACAGTGGTGGAAATTTCAACATTACCGCTACAAATACAGGTGGTAACGCAAGTTATAACCTGATTGCAAACGGGACGAGCATCAACACCAATGCAAGTACAGCAAGCTATTCGTTCAACCATACGAATATTACTTCCAACCAGTCGTATTCGCTTCAGGTAACGCAGGGAACTTCTACGATTACCCGAAATTTTACAGTCATTGTAAATCCGGGTGCTGTTAGTGAAGCACTTCCAGCTGGCTTAAAAGACGGAATCAACTATTCTGCAGATGCTACAAAAGCAACACTCGTCCTCAATGCGCCTAACAAAGATTTTGTTTACGTTGCAGGAAACTTCAACAACTGGCAGCCAACAGCAGCTCATGCGATGAAAAAAGATCTAACTACTGGAAAATATTGGTTTGAACTAACTGCACTTACTCCGGGTGTCTATTACACGTATCAATATTGGATAGGCGATCAAACAAGCTTGCCAGCGAATTCACCTGCTTTTGTAAAAACTGCTGATCCGTTTTCAACATTGGTATTAAGCCCGTTCGACGATCCTGAAATCCAGGCACTTGGGGTTTATCCCAACCTTCCAGCTTATCCTCAAGGGCAAGAGCGCGAAGTAACCGTTTTGCAGACGGGACCGAACGCGTTCTACAACTATAACTGGAGTGATGCAACAACAAACTTTGTTAAGCCTGCCAAAAAGGACCTGGTGATATATGAAGTGTTGGTGCGTGATTTCGATGCAACAAGAACGTATCAGGATTTGATAAACAGAATTAACTACTTCAAAGACTTGAACATCAACGCTATCCAGCTAATGCCGGTAATGGAATTTGAAGGAAATGAAAGCTGGGGTTATAATACAGTTTATCATATGGCGCTTGATAAAAGATACGGTCCTCCGGCTAAACTGAAGGAATTTGTAGATCTGTGCCACCAAAATGGAATTGCAGTGATTCTTGATATCGCTTTGAACCATGTTTTCGGACGTTCACCACTTACAAGGATGTGGATGCTCGACACCAATGGTGACGGATGGGACAACGGAGTATCGGCTGAAAATCCATATGCGAACGTAAATGCTACACATTCATATAGCGTTGGAACAGATTTGGATCATTTCAATGAGCCGAACAATCTTACTCATACTTATGTACAGAGAACAATCGAGCAATGGATGAATGAATTCAAAATCGATGGCTTCCGATGGGATCTGACTAAAGGATTCACACAAAATTGCCCTTTTACAGGTAGCGGCTCTGCACAAGAGACATGTACGAACAATTACCAGGCTGATCGAGTTGCAAAACTTAAGCATTATGCCGACTTACAATGGGCGATCGACCCAAACTTTTTAGTGATTTTTGAACATCTGGGAACAGGCGGTTCTTACACAGAAGAAGTGGAATGGGCGAATTACAGAAAAACCGGCGATGCCGACGGAATCTCTAAAGGAATCATGCAGTGGCGTAAAATGACCGATGCATACGCAAACTTCCTAAAAGGAAACAGCACGAACTTATCAGGTGTTGCAGATGCTACCGATCGTTTTATCGGATATGCAGAAAGCCATGACGAGGAAAGAGTAGCTTATAAAGCAATGACCGAGTCAGGACAAACAGTTAACAACCTGCCAAAAGTCCTCAGAAGAATGTCGGCTATGGGTGCTGTGCACTTATTGGTTCCCGGCCCGAAAATGATTTACCACTTTGGCGATCTTGGATACAACAGCTCCATTTTCACTTGCAACAACGGAACGGTCAACAGTCCGTCGGATGCCATTACAGGCGATTGCAAGCTCGATACAAAACCACAACCGCAGTGGGTTGATAATTGGATGGCAAATGTCGAACGGAAGAAAGTTCATGACGATTGGGCAAAAATGATCGATATGAAAACCCGTGAAAACGTTTTTGAGAATGGTACACATTCTTGGAATTTTTCACAAACCGGAAGGCCACGTCTTGATGTTTACACAAGCACAACGCAAACCAGCAACCTGAGCTATGTTTTCGTTCTTACCAATTCTGCAAACACAGTTTATAATGCTGCAGGCGGTTTTCCTTTTGCCGGAACTTGGTACAACTTGATAGACGGAACTCCATTCGAAGTAACGAACGTAAATATGACCATCCCGATTGAGGTCGATGGCTATCGTGTATTTGGCAACAAACAGGTTAGCTTGTCTGCTGATCAGTTTGATACTGTTGCCAATGTTAAACTGTTTCCAAATCCGTCATCAGAGTATTTCTCAATCAATACAACAACATCTAAAGTTGAGGTTTATTCAGTAACAGGACAATTGGTGAAAAGCTTCGATGCGAGCAATGACTCCAATTACCAATTCAATATCAGCGAGCTGAAACAAGGAATGTACATAGTTAAAATGACAGATGAATACAATCGTGAGAAATCGATGAAGTTGATCAAACAATAAGTTTTGAGTTTAGTTAGTGAAGTGAAAAAGCCCTCCATTGGAGGGCTTTTTTTATACCATTATTTTCTTGAGGCCTTCCGCATGGCAACGCCAGAAGAAATTGAAAAATGATTTTTCAGGGATGCGCTCTACTTCAATTTGGGCATTTTTAATGCGTTCCTTTGTGTCCTTTTTCACAAACAGGTTTGCAATAGCAGATAGGATCTTGTTCCTTTTCCGAGGCTCGTTCTTCCTGAAAATACTGACTTTAAGATCATCATACTCCATTGCAAAGTCGCCCTTTGCTACCTTGTCATTTCCCGTGAAATTGAAATATACTTTATCAAGGATTCCTTTGGCAGTAACGTTCATATACGGCTTTGTGAAAGGTGTCAGGTTCTCGGCCGGAAACTTCAGGATGCTGCCTTTGATGTTGAAGCCGTCAGATTTGTCGAGAACGTTCATCGTCCATCGAACATTCATCGGCGAACTCTTCATGAACAAGCAGTTGACGTTGATGTCAACATCAGGAAGTTTCGATTTCCCAAAGCCACTGTTGATATTTTTAGCAGTCATGTTAAATTTGCTGAAGACAAGCATTCCGGCGCCTTTTTCAAATGATTTTTCCTCTTCATATTCCAATGTCGAGTTGCGGATGGCAAGCTTCCCAATCTGTAAATCAATTTTCAGGTCTCGTAACAGTTTATTGTACAATGGTTTCTTACTAAGGTCGTCAGGTGGCATTTTCCCACGGTAAATATTGGCGAAAGCCGAATTTACCGTCAACGAATTGCAGTGAAAGAAGAACTGGTCATTCTTAAAGCCCCATTTCATTTTGTCGATATTTATCGAATCGGCAGTGATACTAAAAAGATCTTTCTCTAGCGGAATGGCAGCTACAAAATTCGCTCTCGAATACTGCGGAATGTACTTTACATCTTTAACAACAAGTGAAGTATCGTTGGCATGGAAAGCCTTCGTTCTCACATGGTAGAATTCATTTGCACGGAAAAATAAACTGTCGAAACGCACGTAATATTTATCGTAAGCAAATGGTATTTTTTGCTCCAAAACATCATCGGTCACAAGAATTCCATCAATATCAAAGGCGATATTCCGGACACTCAGATTAGTTTTTTCGGTCTTCACATCTACCATACGCAGATCGCCTTCGCTCAGCGTGATCTGCGAAATGAGGATGATCTTTTGAAAGGGTTCTACGACATCTTTCTTCAAAAACTCTTTATCTTCGGCCGCTTTCAAATATTCCCGGTAAATAGTGACATCAGGAGAAGTAATTTGGATGCTGCGCGCACGGATCTTCTGACTGAACAGTAAATCCCACAACTTAAATCTGGAAACCTCGATCCGCGGAATTTTAGCATACAAGCCAGCCTTTACAGCAGGATTGTTGAGTGAGATCTTGGGCACGATCACAATATCTTTTGCAAGAATGTTACTGTTGAGCAGGGAAACCTCCAGATCATCATAAGTTATGTAGTACGGCGATTCATTCTCGCGGTTAATGATTGTCGGAAGCTTGTATGCAATCCACATGTTGAGCCCGATATTGGCAATTACTACAAATAGAAGTATTCCGATCAGGATATATATTATTTTTTTAAATCTTGCCATATATTCGAAGTTAACTAATATGGCCTAAAATCAGAAATTATTAGGAATTTATTATGCAACTGATTTGACCTAAGTGCGCAATTCCTCAAGCTATTGGCGCCATCGTTTGCAATTGCAAATAATTTGTTTAGTTTTACATCAAAATCTAGAAACGGAATGGGAAGTGCGAAAATAAAAGTACTGTTGGCTGATGATGATCCGGATGATCGCGAGTTGTTTACCGAAGCTTTCATCGGACAAGATGCGGAAGTAGTTAGCGTTTCTGATGGAATTAAATTGATGAAGAACCTTTCCAATGCAGTTGAACTGCCCGATTTTATATTTCTTGATTTAAATATGCCCGAAAAAAACGGGCTGCAATGCCTTCGCGAAATACGCAGCGACAGTCGGTTGCAAGATCTGATAGTAATCATTTACTCGACATCTTCCAGTCGGAAAGACATCGAAGATACATTCAAATATGGCGCGAACATGTACGTCACCAAGCCTAATACTTTCGGCGAGTTACGTAAAACGGTCGATGGGAT
Organism: Flavobacterium sp.; assembly: GCA_036388535.1. Classification (GTDB taxonomy): domain Bacteria; phylum Bacteroidota; class Bacteroidia; order Flavobacteriales; family Flavobacteriaceae; genus Flavobacterium. The sequence continues at coordinate 5,003 of DASVRQ010000072.1, forward strand.
CATAAATATTGACTGGGATCACAGAAATCCGGAAAGGTCTCGTAGCGAGTACGTTTTTAAAGCTTCGTAACCTGTATAGTTATGCACACTGTTGTTGTAAATCCCGAAAAATTTTCGTTTAAAATCCTGCCTTCTTTTGCAGCATTCCTTTTGGAGGAAAAACTCCAGGAATATGTAGAGACCAATCTGCAATATGCTATAGAGGAAAAAATTCCATTATTAGAGAAACTCAGCCGCTTTTCCCATGAGGAACTTATGGCTATAAGCTCCGCCTCAACCCTGGAGCTGCTTACGGCTCTCGCAAATAATACAATACATCTTCATATAGAAGATAACGTCACTAAATGGATATCCAATACGCTCGAAGTAATCGATCGCTTAGAGGTTAACGCCGAAGACATTACAATGGTAGCGTTCCTTAGAAGAAAAACCATGTCGTGCTTTATTCCTGATTTTACGGATGATATAGAGATAAAGCGGAAACTCTATGGCGAAATTGATGTCTATACCACACAGGAAGAGCTTGTTTCATATAATGCTTTTTTGCGAATGCAGCAGGAGCAGCTCAACAGGGCAAATATATTTTTGGCATTTCAAGAAAGCCTTCTGCTGGAAGCTCAGGATATTTCAGAATTTGGAAGTTATTTCGTCGACTACGAGAATCCTCAAAACTCCGTGACGACGGCACAAGTGTATAAAATTACGGGGCTTGATTTATCTACTGAACCTCACCACTTTTTTAGTAACGTACATCCTGAAGATCGTGCCTACTCGCAGAACGTTTGGGAAAAGGTATACAAGGAAGGCGGCGCATTCGATTACACTTTTAGGTACATCCTGGACGGCACCGTTAAGAAACTACACTCCCGTGGCATCCTGCAGATGGAAGAAGGAAAGCCTGTGAGTCTGCGCGGAACATTGCGTGATATCACAAAAGAAGAGGAGCTGCTGAACCAACTTAAGGAAAGTGAAGCGCTGCATAATCAGGCACAGAAGCTGACAAACCTGGGGAATTGGAGCTGGACTGTTGGCGATGCCCTCATAAATTGGTCGGATGAGATGTATCGGATCTACGGAATGGAACCGCAGTCGGAGCAAATGACGTTCGACAAATTTGTATCACTTATACATCCGGATGAGCGGGAAAAAAGGCTCGGAGAAATAAAGCAGGCGCTTGAAACGGGCATTTTCCAAGATTTTACGCTATCAAAAGTGCTTCCTAATGGTGAAACTAAAATCATAAAATGCAAAGGAAGTGTTGAAAAAGACAAGTCAGGAAAACCTGTAAAGATCGTTGGCACATGCCAGGATATTACACGTGAATATCACCTGAATAACGAACTTGTAACACTGAACAACTCACTGTCGCACAAGAATAATGAATTGGTAAACATCAACCGTGAACTTGAATCGTTCAATTACATCGCGAGTCACGATCTTCAGGAACCGTTGCGCAAAATTCAGATTTTCGCGGGCCGTTTGCAGGATTCCTCAGAAACTATTTCTGAAACTGGCCATCAGTATATCAACAAGATCTTATCGTCGGCCTCACGTATGCAGCAGCTTATTGCTGATTTGATCGAGTTCTCCCAAATATCATCTCCGTCTGAAGCATTTGAAAAAGTTTCGCTGAACGAACTGGTCGAAGAAGTCAAGAGCTCGTTTTACGAATCAATTGAGAACGGCCAGGCAATTTTCAATATTGGCGAACTTCCAACGGTTGATGTCATTCCGTTCCAGTTTTCGCAACTGCTGACGAATATTATCGGAAACGCGCTCAAATACAAACGGCCAGGCGTTGTTCCTGAAATCAACATCAAATGCAAACAGATCAGTGCCCGCGAATCCGAGAATTTAAATATCCCTCGTGCCAGCTACTTCCGGATCAGCATCTGCGATAATGGTATTGGCTTCGACTCCGAGCAGAAGGATAACATTTTTGACCTGTTCACAAGGCTTCATCCAACAGAAAAATTTACCGGAACAGGAATCGGACTCGCGATCTGCAAAAAAATAGTAAACAACCACAATGGTGTTATCAGGGCTGAGAGTGAAGTTGGAAAAGGATCCTGTTTTGAGATCTATATTCCGAAGGGCATCAAGTAACCAAACTTCAAACTTTAAGCGCAAAAGGTATTGGCATTTATACTATAAGTCTGTACTGTTATTTACTACGTTTAGTAAAGAACATTTCATCAAATAACAATATAGTAAGACAGTTAGTATGCTACGGTGCCACTCGTACCCAGCTAAGTTCACGATTCCAGGTATCACTTGCAGCTACACGGAAGACTGCGACTGACCCGAGGCGTTAGCCGAATCGAGCATAGCTAAAACTGCTGCTTTTTAATGGTTGCAGTTACTGAATACTGCGACTGTCGACTGAAGACTATTTTTAAAACGGGTATTTATACCTGCTTTTTTTTGACAGGTACTTGCTAGATTTGGCCGTCACTACACATGATTGTAAGATAGGGGATGTCCTTTCTTTAGTTCGATATCAGCAGGTGAAAATTGATTGTCAACTCCTAAAATACCACTATGTTTAAAGTCAAGATCACAAATTTGCCGGCCGGTAAAAACGTAAAGATTACGCAAATTTCACCTGTTGAGCGCGATATCCCGTATGATCGAAATGGAAATTTACTAGGGCCCGAAGGCACTGAGTATGTTTTGGATTTTCCCGGGAAAGGGATAGCACACCTCAAAGATGTGGGCAACGCATTCAAAGGCCCCAAAGGCGAATGGGGCGTTCAGATCAACAAAAATCCTGTATTTAATTATTCTAATGAAGGCGTTTTAACGATCGACATGCTCGATTACAAATACCCGTCGGCCAAGTTTAGTTTAGATACTTTCAGTATTGTTTCGATCCTTGCAAAAACAGACGGGACCACGGTCTCTAACCTCGAAAACCAAAGGTATGGTTACGACTTTGTACTGGCAACCACACAGGAAAGCATGCTTGCCAATGCAAAAAAGTACCTCGACAAACCCACTTTTACAGTAGTTAAAAGATATTATACGTACGGCTCTTCCGGAAAACCTGTAGAATGGGATGAAGCCACTTTCATGCGGATGTCTGAAAATACCGATCCCTTTGCCGTAAATGCATGGAACGGACAAGGTGCTGTAAGCGCAGGCCTGCAAAGACTTATAAACATCCGTTTTGCTTTCGCTTTTGAAGCTGCGGCAGGTCTGCCCAAACGTAGCCTCGAGATCTTCAAGATGAACCCCGACAGGACGTTCACGTATAAAATGGGCTTCGCAAAGTTCAATATCGCTGAACTCGCAAGGGATGCCTCAAAGTATGTCCGGCTCTCGCAAAACAATAGCAGTCCGTGGATATTTGACACCGTTGTAAATCTACAGCAATCAGATCCTTCTTATGTCCCTACAAACGTGCGCAATGCATACAACAGCCTTATTCAAACCCATGGCGAATTCAGCTTTGTCATAAAGCAGATCGCAATGAATTTTGATGCGGCCGTATTGAAGGCAATGCCTGCAATTCCAATATCTCAAACAGATGCCTTGCCCGAACTTACAAAGATCTATAAAGAGCTATTTGTAAAAAGCACTAAAGATTCTTCCGTTGCAACACTGAATTACAGTATCCTGAATAATCCCGCCCGCCAGATCAAAGCCAACAATCTTCAGCTTACCGAAGTTCAGCACGGAGTCAGTCCTTATAAACCGGCCTTCCGTAGCGCTGCCGCTGCCGACTCGCGTCTGGATACTCAAAATTATTACTATGCGACAGAAAATAAAAGGATCCCCGCGCTTGTTCCATTTGAATGGAATTGGGTAGAGCCTGACGAGGTGGCGGAGTTTAACGGAGTGATCTCCGTTAGCCGCGGTAATTTTATGAACTACCTCAATAGGGTGTTATCTGAACAATTGCCTACGCTCGACATTGTACCGAACGTCTGGATGTCATACGACAGGGATCTGGTCGTGAAGTGGACCCATGAGATGGGACATAAAAGCGGGCAGGCCTTCAAGATCCTCGCTCGTGGCACTACTACTTCCGATAACAAACCGGCAGCTATGTTCTATAAACTGGAGAACAGGTCGTTCAACAGCACATATTGGGATGCAGGGATAAGCAATGCAGAAGGCCACTATAATTATTTTGCCGATATAGAAGTAACGGTAAAAGACAGGATCATCACAGTTACTACGCACTGCCGCGCCCGGATGGAGTACAAGAAATGGGCGTGGGAAACCGGTACTGCGGTAGGAAATGTTGCCGATATTACCAGCGTATTTGATTATGAGATGTCGGTCAACAACGTGGGCAAACTGCAGGTAACCCGCAGGCAGGTGTCGGTAACCAACAGATCCGAGGATCTTTCCCTAAACAATTTAAGCAAAACCCAGATCGAGCATGTGGTCGAGCCAATGCGGAAAATTAAAGCGGATGTTACCACAGCTGTTGAGAACGCGATGAGCAATTTCACTTCGAGCCTCGAAGAGGGCATCAACAACATGCAGAATTGGGCGTTTCCGGGAGGTGAGGCCTTTACATTTAAAGATGTGACGTTCTCGAGGTATGAAGATCTGATTGTCCATATCAACTATGTCACTGCAAAGACCATGATGCAATATGGTCCGCAGGTTGCTGAGACTGAAACAGAAGAAGAAAACAATTTAACAGCCTAACCATGAAGACCAAGATAACAGTAGATTCAAAATTAATGGAGAATCAAAAGCAGGCGGAGGTCATGGCAGCAGGGAAAATGTTCCAGGCGCTTCAAACCTCTGAAGGCCATGCGCTCTTTTTCTCTATCGGAACCGATAATAACTTTTACCTTATCCGCGAGATTCCGGGTGACATTGCCGGATGGCGCAAAACCAACCTGGGCAGTTCAATAGGAGATCATAAGGTAAAGCATTTTGTTGTTTCGCAAAACCATGAAACCAATTTGGTCGATATCGTCATAGCCGTCGAGATCAATGGCCAGGACCATATTTATACCGCGCTTAACATTGTCAACGACCATGCAACATGGGAGAAAGCGGTACTGTTTGCCGAAATTCCATACGACAATAAGCAAGTATCCTTTTCCAAATTTGTGGTCAGCGGACTTTTCACAGCCGAAACCGCAGGAAGCAGTTTCACAATGGTCGACCTCATTCAGGATCCCGATTCCCAAAACCAGTTTTTCTACCGCTTCATTCTCGACCCGTTCCGGATCTCAGGAAAAAGTGCCTGGATCCGGAAACCGCTGGGAAACAATCTAACTGCCACAAAATCGATCATCAGCTGCGTTGGCAGGATGGAGCGCGAAGAAAGAGACGGCGTGTATACTTTCGGCTCGATCAACGATACACAGCAATTGGTTTATACGCCATTGTTTAATGACTATGCGGAAGAAGGCAGCGATTTACAGGCAGAGCCTATCCGGCTCGAAATGCCGATGAAAGCTTCTGCAATTGCAGTGTCAGAAATAGAAAACAGCCTCACCAATCTTTACGTATCTGCCGAAGGCAAGCTTTACCTTTTCAGATCAAACCTGCAGGACGGTGATAAAGGCACAGTCGTCCTTGAACATCCGCTGCTCAAAGATGTCACGCAGCTGCATATAAACACAGGCAGCAGCCGCGTCTATGTTTGGGGACTGAACAAACAGGGGCAGATCTTTTATACCAGCTGCCTACGAAATAAAGAAACTGCAAAAGATGCGTGGTCAGTGCCTGTTCCAATCTTGCGGAACGTAACCCAAATCGCAACATATCTCAATAAAAACCATTCAGGTAATGTGATCTTCGCCCATACCGACGGAAAGCTTATCCAGCTCACGCAAGATCCCGCAACCACACTGTGGAATAACCGCAATATCGTCCTTCCTACTACAGATATGATGTCGGTATTAAAGTTCAATACCTTCACCACACACATTTCACTGACTGACGAAACCAACAAAGCCGTAGCCGATGCCACTATTGAGATCTCGTCCGTAAGTCCCGTATCAGTATATATCAATAATCAGTTCGAGATCCTTTCACCCGAGAATCTGCTCGAAGTCAAAACCGACGTCACAGGCAGCATCACGATCCTGCAGCAAACCGACACGATAGCCGGCGTTTGCTACAACCTCAAAACAAAAGGGACACGCGAGAAGATCAACGTAAATCCGATGATCGCAATGCTCGAGAAAATGGCTGAGGTAAAGAACGGCAGCGACCTCGCAAATGTCCAAATTACCGATGCCAACGGAGATCAAAAGCCATTGGTTGGGGACGATATCGACAAAAAGACCAAAGATGAAGTAGCACAGTCAATGTCCCGCTTCATCGAAACCGCCGGTAACATGCCTCAGGATGGAAGCGTGAAAAAGATTCCGCAGGCCAAAAGGATGCTTAAGAATTTTAAAGCTTCAACCTTTAAGGCAACAAAAGATAATTTCTGGGGACTCACATTCGGCGACGACAACAAAGTCGAATTCTACGAAGGCCAAAAGGCGATGCTTAAATTCGGCGTCATCCATAGTGATAGGAGCGACACGCTTTTGTTTCGCAGTGCCGACAATCAGCTGCACAACATCTTCGACGACATCGCGTCCACGATCGGCGACATCTTCAATTTCATACGCGATGCAACTTCCGAGCTACTCAGCATGACGGTCATGGTGGTCGAAGGCGTTTACCACTTTATCATCGACATCGCAAACAAGGTGTACCGATGCGTGCTCGATTCCGTAAACGCCGTCATTTCCGCGATCGAACTGGTATACAATAAGATCGCGGTGTTCTTTGAGGACCTCGTAAAATGGATCGGATTCCTGTTTCAATGGAAAGATATCCTGGCTACAAAGAACGTCATGAAAAACGTATACCTGCTTCAGATCGATACCGCCATTGCAGGATTATCTGGCGGAAAGGCTGCCATACATTCGTCGTTCGGGGACTTGAAGGACATGATCAGCAAATGGGCCGACCTGCCCGTGATCGCCACCACGCCCGATGCCACGTCCGCTTCCGCAAACCCCGGCGGCATGAATTCCTCCGAAGCCAATTATGGCGTCTACCAGCTCAACAGCAACAAAGACGCAATGGTTGTCAAAGAGAATAAAATGTATGCAAAGCCTGTATATGAAGAACTGTTCGACAACTTCATGGAATTCCTGTACGCTCAGGGCGACACGTTCTCCGGTGCTTACAATGCCATCAAGAACGAGATCATCGACAAATTCGGGTCGCTTTCGGTAACCGACATCATCAAGAAGTTCGTAGCCATCGTCGCCAATACGCTTTTAGGGGCAGTGGAGCATTTGCTGGTGCTGGTCGTCGACATCCTGATCGCGCTGGCACAAACCGTCAAATGGCTGCTCACCGCCGAAGTCGACATTCCGGTAATATCATGGCTTTACGAAAAAATAAGCGATTCAAAACTGACGCTTCTCGACCTTATATGCCTGGTAAGTGCGATTCCGGCAACGATCATCCACAAAGCCTTTAATTCGGTTGCCCCTTTTCCAAACGGGGAAGCATTCACCAACAGTCTTATCAATGCAAAGGCTGAAGCCGAGATAAAAGAGATCTTTAAAAACAATAAAACAGTCGCCAAGAACTATATGATCGTCAGCGGATATTATGCCGCCATCGGAAGCGTCGTGATGATAATATGCGACGCCCTAAAGGAATCCTGCGATGTTATGAAGGTAAAGCATCCAGCCTGGCTCGGACAGCTTACGGGCGCGGCATATTGCTGTTACCAAAGCCCGAAAAGAGCAAAAAGGCTGATGACAGGCGCCAATCCCGACAAATTCGAAAAGCTCGATGGAATGCTTACCGACATGTTCATGCTTCGTGCCGCGTTCGACACTCCGAAAGTGGGCGAAAAAGGCTATACGATTGCAAAATGGTTCGATTTCGCACTGCACTTGGTGTGGAATGTCCCTGTAATTGCAAATATTGCCAAGAACCATGGCGAGGCAACCGGCAAATACAAAGCACTGATCCCGGAATCAATAGCCGACTTTGCATTCAACCTCGCCGGAGTCATGGCTCCGATCCCCGACATGGTCAAAAACCCCGAAGCCAAGGCCGCCGCTTATGGCGTAAAATACGGAATGATGCTGACGTATGGAATTGTGTGTCCTGTGGCAGCTCATTTGAAAGCGGAGTAGCAGCAGGGAGAACTCGCCATGCTTTAAGATAAAACCTAGCAGAAAAAGCAGCAAGACCGAATAGACGTTGTTAGCTGCCGATCCTCCTGTTGTTAATAATATTGTTTATATCTAAACGCTGGACACCTAAATACACGTCGCAAAATTACTTTATTTATGAGGTTAATAACTGCTTTACTTTATGCGAATACACAACGATAACTGGGATATAAGTTTTAGTGAAATGAAGGAATCTTCTTCATGGAATACTGATAAAGCGAAGGAATTAAAGATGCATAAAATACACATGTATCCAGCTAAGTTCCCTTCGTTTTTAGTAAGTAAATCTTTAGAGTATGCCAGAAGTGAAGGCGTTCCAACTAATGTAATTGGAGATATTTTCTGTGGATGTGGAACTACAGCGCTTGAGGCAAAAGTAGAAAATAAGCAATTTTGGGGTTGCGATATTAATCCAGTGGCTACCTTGATTGCAAGAGTAAAACGCGATGCGTACTCAACTACTTACTTAAATAAATACTATACAAAAGTACTTGCTACTTTTGATAATTCTTGTTGTCAGGTTCCTTCAAATATAGCCGAAAATGATAGAATCAAATATTGGTTTTTGCCGTTGCAAATTGAAAACATTAGTAAGCTATTACTCGCAATAGAAACATCAGTGCCCAAGGGAAAGTATAGAGATTTTTTTTATGTCTGCTTGTCTAATATTTTAAAGCGGACGTCTAAATGGCTTACCAAGTCTATAAAACCACAAATTGATCCTAATAAACCTATCTATTGTGTTATTGATTCTTTTAAAGCGCAATACCTAATAATGTTAAAAGCAGTTGACCAAATTAATAGTAAAAATTTTAAGAGTCCACGAGCAACTATATTAAATAAGAATTTTTTACAGGTTAATGATTCAACTCCATTTCTTGATATGCTGATTACGAGTCCTCCGTACGTAACCTCATATGAATACGCTGATCTGCATCAATTGTCCTCATTATGGCTCGGATTTACAGATGACTATAGGAAACTTCGAAGTGGAACAATCGGTAGTTTATACCACCACGAAATTACCGAAGCTGAAATAGAAGCCCTTGATGATCTTGCAAAGAAAACGTATAGTGATTTAGCTATAGCGAAAGCTGCTAACCCTAAGGCAGCATTAAAGTACTTCGTTGATATGAGACAAACCATCCAGAAATCTTTTTTGCTACTGAATCCGGGCGGTCTAGCTGTATTTGTAATTGGAAATACAACACATAAGAACGTTTACATTGACAATGCTAAATATCTTGTTAAGTGTATGCTTAATGAGGGTTTTAATGAAGTCGAAGTTAAAAAACGCCAAATTAGCTCCAAAATATTAAGTCCATACAGAAACGTTGATGGTAAGTTTTCAAGCAATAAAAATCATAAGAAAATTTATAGTTATGAATTCGTACTAATTGCAAAAAAGCCAATTTAATAAAATCTATAATTATGTTTGATCTTGAAAATTTGAAGAAGGAAACTACTCATAATAATCGATATGAGAAACGTCTCACGAAATTAATTCAGTCGGGACAGGATGTGGAAAGGATTAAATCAGTGGTAGAAAATGCCATTAGCAATATTAATCAAAATCAGAAATCATTTGTGATTTATGGTGAGCCTCAGAGTGGAAAAACTGAAATGATGATTGCTTTAACAGCGAAGCTTCTTGATGAGGGACATAAAATCATTATAGCGTTACTTAATGACAGTGTTCAGCTTTTGGGACAGAATCTTGAACGGTTTCAGCGGTCTGGTTTATCGCCAGCTCCAAAAAAATTTAGTGAAATTTTAATGGATGAAATAAAATTAGGTGATCAACAGTGGGTTATTTTCTGTAAAAAAAATTCAAGCGATCTCCAAAAATTAATAAACAAGCTTAATAAGAAAAATTGTGTCGTAATTGACGACGAAGCAGATTTCGCTACACCTAATTCAAAGGTAAATAATCAAGAAAAAAGTAGGATTAATGAACTTACTGGAGAATTATTAGGTGAGGCTGGAATCTATATTGGAGTAACTGCGACACCTGCAAGATTGGATCTAAATAAAACTCATGAGAATGAAAATGAGCATTGGATTGATTTTCCAAAACACGCTCATTATACGGGACAGGATGTATTCTTCCCTGTTAGCTTAGAGGATTTACCATTTACCTTAACGCTATTGCCAGATCATGGTGATGATCCAAAATACTTGACGGAAGCTCTGTTTAGTTTTATGGTTAATGTAGCATACTTAAATACAGAGGTTAATGATCCTGAAAAAAATTACTCACTTCTGATTCATACCAGCGGGAAAAAGGAAGATCACATGACCGACTACAAGCAGATAATTAGAATATTTGAAGCATTAAAAGATTCACATCATTCAAAGCATAGTTCTTATTACGCAAAGATTTATGAATGCGCGAAAAAAAAATATCTAGGTCACGAAGATTCTATTACAAGATATGTGATTTCGACTTGCGACCGCAATAATATAGTTGTCATGAATAGCGATAAAGAGGTAAACGCCGCGGACAATCGTACAGCTACAGATCCAACTGCTCCATATACTATAATTATTGGCGGTAACATTGTTTCTCGTGGGGTGACATTTAATAATTTGCTTTCAATGTTTTTCACTCGCGACGTCAAGCACAAATTACAACAAGATACGTATATACAAAGAGCAAGAATGTTTGGTTCGCGACAAGAGTATTTAAAATATTTTGAATTAATAATACCGAGAACTTTATATCTCGATTGGCAAAAATGCTTCATCTTTCACCGATTGTCACTTGAATCTCGTAAACTTGACAAAAAATCTCCCGTTTGGTTAGATGGCGCTAGGGTATCAGCTGTTTCACCATCGAGTATCGATAACACCAACGTGGCAGTAGATAGAGGAGAAATGAGCTTTGCTTTATTTGATTATGATGAGCCACCAATAACTGATTTGATAGCTTCTTCTAATCTAACTATGATTCAAAAAGTTGAAGCCCTTTCGTCTTTACTAGGCCCCGACCATTTACCACCTTATCTAATTACCTATATCAAAAGTTTCTTGCCTGCGGGTGATCAATCAATAGCTATTCACGCACCTAAATCTATTGATGGTTATTCCGATAAGGAAGGTGAAGTGGATAAAGCAACAATTACTCGTACAAAAGGATTTATAGGAAAATTTGAACGAGAGATTAATAAGTATCCTAATGCCATTCATCACATTAACATCTTGTATAATAATATAGGCAGAGCTAGAGTATTTTATAAGTACCAAGGAAATATCAGGTTTCTAAAAACTGCAAAACGATGATCAAAAAATTTGAATTATATCATGGTATTGTATTATCAAAAATGGTTCATTATGACAGCAAAGAAGTTAAAATTCAACTTTATCCTAGTCCTGCTAATGCATCATATATCCTCAATAATAATATTGGTTTTTATATAAAACATTCGACTAAAAGAATGTCTCCATGGCGATTTAGTTTTCAAAGAACACATCAGGAGGAAATACTAAAAATGAAAGGAGATTTTAATCGTGTATACGTTTTATTGGTTTGCGGAAACGATGGCGTGGTGGCACTAAACTTTAATGAACTCAAAGCCATCCTAAATGAAGCCCACGAAGAAACGGAGTGGATTAGTGCAACTCGAACGAGGAATACAGAATATACGGTTAAAGGTTCTGATGGAAGTTTGCATTATAAAATTGGAAAGAAAGATTTTCCACGCAAACTTTTTGCAGAAATCATCTAATCTAAATTATCTTCTTTTGCTGGTAACACCATAAACGGGCAAAACACTTGATACTTTCCACAACATGTTTATTTTAGATAGACAAAATATCCCGCACCGAAAATCCTCGAGCCCGAATAGCGGCTGTTAACGGCCGTTCATTATCTATTAAATATTTATGACAGAATTAGCAATTCTTTTTTCACTACCAATTAATGTAGTATAGAATCTCTGCTCTATGCCCCAAAGAACAAATTTTAAATTGTCATCAGTTTCAATCTTAAATTTTCCATTCTCATAAGTTACTTGTCCATATTGATTTGTATACTCATAGATGGCTTGCTTTTCATCGTCAGAAAGTCGACTTAGGGTTTCAGTAACCAAAGCAATACGTTTTCTGTTAAGGACGGCAACTTTATTTATTCCAAAATCTGGATGTATCTCTAGAAAATCACTTTCTAAAAATGTTTGGGTTTCAGCATCTGTTGCCTCTCTGAACAGTTGATCCATGCCCTTAAAGATCTTTTGAGCAGCCGACAATTTTTTGAAGTATAACGTATCAGTGTCCTTGGCGTAGATGACATCAGCAAACGGATTGATAGTTATAATTGGTTTATCAATTTCAAGTGAGAGTTCGTCTATTGAAAACCATTTTTTGCTAATGTAAAAGCTTGAATTAATAATTTGAAAAAAATACAAGTTATTTTGAACAGTACATATGTAAGAAAGTTTTTTTAAATCCTCTCTCGTACTCTGATCGTAATTTACGGAGTCTATATCATTTTGGAGAAAATCTATTGCGAATGCCGATGTTGAGAAATTGGAAAGTTGATAAAGTTCTTCGTCAGCAACTAGTGTTGATGGACTATAATCTATCCCGCTTAATATCAGGTTCGATGTATTATAAACATCTGTTTCAGTTTCAATAACCCGAAACATTCTTGGTTTCCTTTTTACTTTTCCGTAAATATAGTTTGCCATAATAAGCGTTTAAAGTTCTATAAATGTGTAATTATTGATTCTTCTTAATTGTTCGAATCCATCATCTCCGGGATTCTTTAATTTCCTTTTAGTAATCAAAAAAATCTTAACGTTACCTGCCGTTTTGATAAAATAGAAATGATATCCAAAAAGTAAAAATATCGGGTTGAAATACAGGGTTTGTGATAAAACGGTGAATATATATATAATTAAGAAAATTACGATTAAAGTAGGTATACTTTCAATTCCTAGAGAAACAAAAAAATATCCAAGGTAGGTTGGCAAAAAATTATTATTTGCCAACTCTATTTCCTTAACAGAATTCCCCGTGAGGTTATCTTTAGGCAACACCGAAGCAATATAGAAACTAAACGCAGTTAATATAACAGGAATGATTGCAAAAATTAACCACGAGCAATAGAGAGAGTAATCTCGCAATACTGTAAGGCAATAATTTTCTTTAACTAAGTATACAACAACTATCAACCAAGTTGAATTAAATGCTAAAAACAATTGATATAAAAGCTTCATAAGATGTCAATGTTAGGTTGTCGCTGTTAGGGATGCCGGTAATGCGTTGCCGCTGATTAGGTTGTGACCAAAATACCTGCGTACATTTGCAAGATACTTATTTCTGGTAAAAACAACATTACGCCAGTGTGCAGCAACCTTGAAGAGCGGCTGTTATGTACAGTTCGTATCTATGTAGTCTTCAACACCATTATAATGTACCTTAATATTTCTGCCACTAAAAAAGTTTTCATACCTATAGCCAGCCGTTTGTTGTTTTTCTTTCAAAGTTTCTTTTTTCAAAGGGTTTTCACTTTCACGTAGAACAGCTTCAATTATTGTGTCAGCCGGAATCATTCGGCTTAATAACTGCTTAAATTCAAAATCTGCTTGCGGCAACGAATATCCCATGAAAACTATTTTGGAAGCTTCAGACAATTCAATCCCAGCGTTCTGCCAAATTAATTTATTTTGGACATTACTGAGATTTTTTAAAAATGTGGGCATAATTAAATTCGTAATTAAAATACTAGCATCAGATTTTACTGAACTAAAATTATTTTCACAATGGCGACAATATTTTTTAGCAAAAATGTATCCTCCACTCCAATGTTTAAAAAATTTTACGTACAATCGCTGGCATTTTGGACACTGCATCCAATTTAAAGAACCATGAAGCTTTAAAATCTTTATATTGTATCGTCCTTTGCCAATTGCGTACAATCCTGGCTTTATACTTTCGTCATCTTTATCAAGGGAACTTATATAGCAACAATAGTCTACAACACCTGAAAAATCTTGACCTAAGGGGTTTGGTTCCTCGTTAATAATGCGTTGGGTATGATTATCGAGCATTATATCCCAATTAGTCGTAATTACTGCAACTTTATCCGCTTTTTCATCGATAAGCCGTTCACGGCCTAATTTGACAATGTGTCGAGCAAATTTTTCCAAGGAAGTTTTCGGTTTTTTGTTATTTTCTATTGCGTTTCGTACCGCAAGGATAATGAGGCGATTGAATGAGTCGCGTAAGTCCACCAATCTTTTTGGTGTATAATTTCGAAAAGATATATTGTCAGCGATAGATCTATCAATAGGAGTATAAATATCTTCCAACGCATAATTAACTATTTCATCACTAGAAACACAAAGCCCATTACTAACAAAATCTTCGAACTGCTTTATCCACTTCTTTACCTTTACCCTTGAGGGCCCATTGTAGGTAGTTTTAAGTTTTAATATTTCTGCTATTAATCCCCCTTGTGAGGGGGCGCCAGAACTCATGGAGAAACCTGCTCCCAATATGTACACAACTTTATCTCTCATATTTTTTATAATTGTGGCTCATTAGTAGATATTATCAGCCTGACCTTTGTAATACAATACCTCCCCGCAATATACCCTTTCTTCCAAAAAATCCTACAAAACACTACTACATACTCGACAACCTCCACAATTTTCCCGACAAACCACACAACAACCTCCCAATCCAAACTTTTTTCACAACTTTCTGAGCATCAGGTGTTGTATTTCAAAATTTTTAATATTTTTATGATATTATTAACACTTAAAACCATATTATCATGGCATCAACATCAGAAACCGGGCACGCCAAAAACGTAGCCAACCTTGAAGACCTGATCCTTGTAGTAACAGGATTCGGAGCACCTTACAATCCAGTAAAAGCGATCCTGAAGCTGCCCGCGCTGGTCTCCCTGCGAAGTACAGCGATGGCAAACATCAGCGACGTGATCGCCAAAAACCTTATCTTCAACAATGCGGTCAATGCACGCCAGGTATCGTTCTTCGGTTTGCGCGCGTTATCGACAAGATTGGTCAACGCACTCGAAGTAACCGATGCCATCCCTGCAAAAGTTGCAGATGCCAAAGGCTTGAACCGCAAGCTGCAGGGAAAACGTGCTACACCTATCACATCGGCTTCATCCGATCCAAATGCGCCCGCGCCAAACTCAATAAGTTCAAGCCAGCTGTCATACGACCAGCAGATCGAGCACTTCGCCGCGCTAATAGCACTACTCGCTTCAGAGCCATCGTACGCACCAAACGAGAACGACCTCAAGATCACGACGCTCAACGCCAAAAAAGCCGACATGATCGCCAAGAATACCGCCGTAGCAGCAGCATACGTCGCCGTCACCAACTCAAGGATCAGCCGCGACAGCACACTCTACACCGCCGATACCGGCCTTGTTGACGTCACCGCAGAAGTAAAACTATACGTAAAATCAGCGTTCGGCTCCACAAGCCCACAGTTCAAACAGGTAAAACAGATCAAATTCACAAGGCCGTAAATTAGTTCCACGCACAGGCACATCGCCGCACCGAATGATGTGCGAAGCAAAAAGGAACTAAAAGTCATACATGAATAACAGGGAAGTGGAGTCGCCACAAAAGAGATCCCGCTTCCCCTCACAAAAATCCCGCGTGCCGTAGTAAAAATGGCGCGTCCCCTGCAAAAAATCTCCCGTCCCGTCAAAAAAAATTCCCATCCCGCCAGGAAAATGTCGCGTCCCGTCCAGGAAATGACGTGTCTTGTTCAAAAAATCCCGCATCCCGTCACAAAAATTTTGCATCTCCTCCGGGAAATCTAGTGTCCTGCCGAAGAAATGCCGCGTCCCGCTGGAAAAATCTCGTCTCCTTCCATTATCATACAAAAATCCTCCAGCAGCTAACCTGAACCCTGCACCCTGCACCTTGCACCCCTCATCCTCATACAAAAATCCTCTGGCCGCTACCTACACCCTATACCCTACACCCTATACCCTGCACCTTGCACCCCTCATCCTCATACAGAATTCCTCCGGCAGCTACCTATACCCTATACCCTAAACCCTACACCATTTACAAACCAGCAAACAACAAAAAACCCGAACACTAATGCTCGGGTTAAATATTGTGGTACCTCCAGGGATCGAACCAGGGACACATGGATTTTCAGTCCATTGCTCTACCATCTGAGCTAAGGTACCGGCCTTACTTTCACAAACTGCATCCTCACGGACGCTTATTGCGGTTGCAAATATAGGATGATTTTTAAGGTATCCAAAACAAATAATAAAAAAAATCTATTTGTACCTTCGCAGCCTGAACCTCCCTGATGATTTTAATTGTCGATATCGGAAATACCCGCATTAAAGCCGCTGTCTTTGAACAGGATAGGATGGTGGAGCTGGTTCGCACGGATAAAACTGACTTTAGAACTAATTTATTCCTGATCCTGCACAAGTATCCACTTATCTCAAGAATGGTCGTCGCCTCGGTTGCAGATTCTGCCGAAATCCTCCAAGATCTTCCGGTTCCTGTACAATATATCAGCCGCCGATCGAGTTTTCCCTTTGTAAACAAATACGAGACACCGGACACCGTAGGGATCGACCGGCTCGTACTGGCTTCAGGAGCTGTGATCCGGTTTCCGAACATGAATCGGCTTGTCATAGATGCAGGAACATGCATCACCTATGATTTTATTGATGAAAATGATATTTATTACGGCGGCGCGATTTCCCCCGGCATTCGGCTTAGGTATGAATCATTGCATGCGTATACGGCAAAGCTTCCGCTACTCGAAACCGGGATCCCGACGCACTTTATAGGGACTTCAACAGCACAGTCAATACATTCCGGCGTCGTGAACGGGGCCGGCAACGAGATCGATGGGTTCATTGCCCTGTATCAGGCTCATGCGCCAAACTTTATAATAATTTTAACGGGCGGTGATGCCGATTTTTTGGCTGGCAGATTAAAAAATACCATATTTGCCAATTCAAATTTCCTCATCGAAAGCTTGAACCAAACATTTCAATTTCAATCCAAAAATGATTAAAAAAATCGCGGTAAGCATCTGCTTGCTATTTACGCTCTTAGGTCTTGCACAGGAAGGAACATCATCTCCATATTCCTATTACGGAATTGGCGAGGTCCGGTTTAAAGGAACAGCGGAAACACGTGCAATGGGCGGAGTCAGTATCTTTCCCGATAGTATTCACTTAAATCTTCAAAATCCCGCTTCTTTATCAAGTTTGAAATTTACGACCTTCACTCTCGGAGGAAGTTACTCAACTACAACACTTGAAACTGAAGCCCAAAAGGAAAACGCACAACGCGGCTCGATAGATTATTTTGCGGTTGGTTTCCCTATAGGAAAAAAGATGGGTGCAACATTCGGATTGATGCCTTACACTTCTGTAGGATATAAGATCCAGACATTTGGCACTGTTGGTGAGCTCCAATCTGATCGCCGATTTACCGGAACCGGAGGAATAAACCGGGTATTCTTCGGAACAGCGTATAAATTCACGCCAAATTTTAGCATCGGCGCTGATGTTTCTTATAACTTTGGTCGGATCGAGACGGCGAGCCTTGAAGCAGTAACCGGAATCCAATACGCGACCCGTGAGATCAATGGCTCTGATATTGGTGGCGCCAACTTTTCCATTGGCTTGATGTATGACGGAAAAGTAAATGAAAAACTTCGATATTTTACAGGAGTAACTTATTCAACAGAAGGAAATCTAAGATCTGAGAATGAACGCGAAATTGCTACTGTGCAGGTTTTTCAAACTGGTGGGACAGCAGTTGTGGGCGATCCTTTAAATGTAGATGTTCCAAATTCAACACTGTCGATTCCGTCGAAATTAACCTTTGGAGCAGGGATTGGAGCAGCCAGACATTGGATGATCGGAGCAGAAGCATCTTTGCAGCAAAGCAGCAATCAGAACAACAGGTTTAATAGGGATGTTAATAGTCCGGATGCTCAAAACGTGCAGTTTGAAGACGGGATCCGATATAGCCTTGGGGGATATTTTATTCCGAAATATACATCGTTCACAAGCTATTTGAGTCGCGTGACTTACCGTGCGGGGATCCGATATGAAAATACCGGGTTGGTTATACGCAACAAATCGATCTTTGATACAGGTGTCAACATTGGCCTAGGCTTACCTGTTGGCGGAACATTCTCCAACATCAACCTTGGTTTGGAAGTTGGAAAACGAGGTACTGTTTACGGTGGACTCGTTCGTGAGAATTATGCTAACGTGATTGTCGGTTTTTCTTTCAATGACCGATGGTTCGTTAAGAGGAAGTACGATTAAGCATTGCTTAAACAAAGCTGTAATGAAAAAACTGCTCACTGTTCTATTGGGTTTCGCCTCCGTATTGGCGTTCGCCCAAGTTGATGATGTAAAGTGCCGCAACAAGATGACCCAAATGGATAGTCTTGTTCAGGCGGGTGATTATAAGGGTGCTCTTCAGCCATTGACCGAGGTCCAAAAGGAATGTCCGGGATTATCGGAAACAATTTATTCAAAAGGCGAGTCGGTTCTGCAATATGCGGTCGACAATTCTACTGCTGAAAATAAAGAAAGCAACGTTCGCGCGCTGCTAACTTTCTACGATCAGTACGACAAATATTTTCCTGCTAATACAGCCGGAAATACATCAAAAAAAGCAATCGCACTTTATTCCAGTAATCTCGGAACCCCGGAAGAAATCTACGCGCTTCTTGACAAAGCATTTACGTCCGAAATTCGCGAATTCACCGATGCCACTGCGCTTTATACTTACTTTGAGTTATTTTATAACCGGATGAAAGCGCAGGAAAAGATGCAGCCTGAGCAAATTTTTGCTAAACAGGATGCCATCGATTCTCATATTGAGATGCTTTCACATAATGTAAGCGGAAACACTCTGAAGTCCTACGATCGGGTTGGAAAGTCTATAAATAAGCTAATCCAAGGAACTTCTACTTGCGAAAACTTGATACCATACTACGAGAAAACTTACGATGCCAAAGCAACCGATGCCATCTGGCTTGAAAACGCGGCTTCACGTTTGGCTGCAAAAAGATGCATGTCGGCGCCGATTTTTCAGAAAATAGCTGCTGCCTCACACGCATTGCAGCCAACAGCAAGATCGGCGTATACAATGGCAACAGCTTCGTTAAAAGCAGGCGACAGGAACAAGGCAGCCGAATATTTTGACCAGTCGGCGGGTTTGTCGAAAGAAGCTTCTGAAAAAGCGCGTCTATATTATACGATAGCATCAAATGTTTTTGGAGCGACAAATAAATCGAAAGCGAAAGAATACGCTAAAAAAGCACTGGCGGTTCAGCCATCGATGGGAAAAGCATATATGTTCCTCGCTCAGTTGTATGCGAACAGTGGAAACGAATGTGGAGCAACGCCATTCGAACAAAAAGCGATCTATTGGCTTGCAGCCGAAACCGCAAGGAAAGCAGGAGAAGTCGAACCAAATCTTAAAACAACAGGGTCAGAGAAAGTAGCTGCCGATTATCTGAAAAAAGCACCGACAGAAGCCGAAGTTAAAGAGATGAAGCTAGGCGGAAAAAAAATCACTTTTAATTGCTGGATCAACGAATCGGTGGTGGTTCCAAAATCCTGATTATGCGCATCGCCAGCCCATTTTGTTTTTTAAAGGTAACTATCGCATTATTGTCAGCAATGCTGATAGTCTCGTGTGAAAGTAACTTTAAGGATGTACAAAAAATGGCACTGTCGGAATTCAGTCCGAGTGGCGAAGCAAACGACTTCAATCTAAAATACACCGATTCCGGCCGGATAACGTCGATCCTTAAGAGCCCGAAAATGCTCGAGTACGGAACGGTCGAATTTCCTTTTACGGAATTTCCTAAAGGCATCGACGTAACTCTATACGATAAAGAGGGAAAAAAAACCTTCATCACTTCGAACTATGCCATCACTTACAAAGGGACCGAAATCATCGATTTGCAGGGCAATGTCAGAATATCAAATGAGGTTGGGCAATTGCTCGAAACAGAACAGCTTTATTTCGACCAGAAAAATGAGTGGTTTTTCACCGAAAAAAGATTTAAATTTACTGATCCGAAAGGCGTAACTTTTGGGGAAGGAATCGACTTCAGCAAAGACTTTACGAGGATAAATTCACAACGGATTAAAGGCGAAGTCGACCAGGCAGAATAAACCAAACACTATGAACTATCTTAAATTAACCCAGTACATATATCTTGCTTTTGCAGGTTTCTTCATCTACAACGGGATTTCACAATATAACAACGGCGAAAGCTCTTGGTTGAGCTTCCTCATCGCTGCCGTAGCAATTGCTATGTTTTTCTTTCGCCGAAGCTTTGCCAGGAAATTCGAAGCGCGCGATCGTGAAAGGCAAAACAGCACGCGTAACAATCCACAATAGTGGAAATTGGAATAATTATATTCTGTCTGATCCTTTCCGCATTCTTTTCGGGAATGGAAATAGCTTTTATCTCGTCGAACAAAATCTATCTTGAGATTGAGAAAAAGCAGGACGGATTTATTTCGGGAATTCTGACCAAACTCACCAGCAAACCTTCAAAATATATTGCTGCAATGCTTGTAGGTAATAACATTGCATCGGTGTTGTTCAGCTATTATATGGGCAATCTTGTGCTGAAGTGGCTCGCATTAAGTGGTTATGAGTTCTCAATCGTCAGCGTGGTATTAATCCAAACGGCAATAGCCACATTGGTGATTCTGATTACTTCGCAGTTTCTTCCAAAGATATTATTTCAGGTATATGCAAACAGCCTGATCCGGTTTTTTGCGCTTCCGGCTTATCTTTTCTATGTAATTTTCTATTACATATCGTCATTCATCATGTGGTTATCGGATATTATCCTGAAAAAGTTCTTCAAGACGGGAAGCGACCCGGTTCAGTTGTTCTTCAGCAAAGTTGAACTCGGAAATTATATCAACGAACAAATGAGTACGGTTCAGGATCATGAGGAAGTCGACTCGGAAATCCAGATCTTTCAAAATGCTCTTGAATTTTCCAGTGTAAAAGCGCGCGATGTAATGATGCCGCGAACAGAAATATCGGCAGTCGATATATCGGCATCAATCCAGGAACTCAAAGATAAATTTGTCGAAACAGGCTATTCGAAAATGCTTGTTTATGAAAACTCGCTTGATGATATAATCGGATATGTACATTCGTTCGATTTGTTTAAACAGCCCGAAAATATTGTTTCTATTATGATCCCGGTCGAATTCGTACCTGAAACGATTTCAATACGCGATGTTTTGAACGTACTGACAAAGAAGCGCAAAAGTATTGCGATCGTACTTGATGAATACGGCGGAACTTCGGGCCTAATAACGCTTGAAGATATTGTCGAAGAACTTTTTGGCGAAATCGAAGACGAGCATGATTCGGATGAAGAACTGATAGAAAAAGAACTTGAAGAAGGTGCTTATCTGTTTTCGACACGTCTAGATGTTGAATATCTCAATGAAAAATACAAGCTCAGCATTCCTGAAAGTGATTCATATGGAACCCTTGGCGGATTCATAGTTGATTCAGCCAAACATATTCCCCAAAAAGGCGAGCAGATAACTATTGGAAATTTCCACTTTGTTGTTGAAGAAGCCATTGGGAATAAGCTTGAATTGGTCAAAATGACGCTTGAAGAATCATAATGCTCCGAATCTCATATTTTCCCGCAAATAATAACTTTACGTTATGGTAATTAAATAGATAATTGTATTTTCGCAAACTGAATTTAAAATAACAAACAAATAAAATGGCAGTTTTATCAAAAATTAGACAACGTTCACTTCTACTGATTCTTGTGATCGGTTTCTGTCTGTTGGCCTTTATAGTAGGCGATATATTTAACAGCGGAGGTTTCAACACAACCTCTAAATATGTGGGTAGCGTCAACGGAAAAGACATCTCGTTCGAAGAGTTCCGGATTAAAGTCGGTAATCTTGAAAAAAGCGGTCAGGGCATGACATCGACTCAGGCTTCAACCCAAGTTTGGAACCAGGAAGTTGCCATTGCGTTATTATCTGAAGAATTTGAGAAACTTGGCCTTCGTGCAGGTGAAAAACATATTATAGCGGCACTGAAAATGGATCCGAATATCGGTCAAAATCCAATGTTTTTAAATGCTAAAGGAGAATTTGATGTAGCAAAATTCCGAGAGTTTGTAAAAGCGAATCCGGAACAGGCTGCAATGATAAAAGAAAGGGAAAAAGATGCGGAATTGAACGCAAAATACCAAATTTATACCGGTTTGATCAGAGCGAGCTTGTTTACTACTGAAGCGGAAGGCAAGCTTAAATACGAAATGGAAGCCAACAAAGTAAGCTTTGACTACGTTCCTGTTTTATATTCTACAATTAAGGACAGTGATGTTAAGGTAACGAATGATGAAATCGTGGCTTACATGAAGAAGCACGAGAAACGATATAAAGCTGATGAGAACCGTGAGCTTGAATATGTGCTTTTCGAAGAAAAACCTTCACCGGAAGATTTGACTGAAGTTAAAACTCAATTAAGTGGATTGCTCGATGGACATGTTGAATACAACGAAGCAACCGCCAAAAACGATACATTACCTGGTTTTAGGACAACTAACAATGTTGCTGATTTTGTAAATACAAATTCTGAAATCCCTTATGATTCTTCTTACGTAGCTAAAAAAGATCTTCCGACAGAACACGCCGACGCACTTTTTAACCTTGCTCCAGGTGCTGTTTACGGACCGTATGTTTTTGGGGATTACTATTGCGTTTCAAGATCAATGGGAAGAAAAGCTGGTGCAACTGCCAAAGCGAGCCATATCCTGATCAGCTATGAAGGAACTCAGGTTCCGAACAAGAAGGAAGTACGCACAAAAGAAGAGGCAAAAGCAAAAGCAGAAATGTTGCTCGCCCAGGCGAAAGCAAATCCGTCAAGTTTCATGATGCTTGCACTTACGAATTCAGATGATTCTTCAGCCCAGCAAGGTGGAGATTTAGGATATTTCAGCAGCGGTGCAATGGTAAAGCCATTTGATAATTTTGTTTTCAGCAATCCTGTCGGGTCAATCGGACTTGTGGAAACTACTTTCGGATACCATATCATCAACATTACCGACAAGCAAGATGCGATTCGACTGGCGACCCTCGCTAAGAAAATAGATCCTTCTGACGCTACAACTGACGCAGCTTATCAGAAAGCGGCTAGTTTTGAAATGAATGCCAATAAGAAAGATTTTGCTACTCTTGCAAAAGAAGCAAAATTGACAGTTAATCCGCCGGTTAAAGTAAAAGCGATGGATGAAGCTTTCGGATCATTGGGAAGCCAAAGGGCAATTGTTCGTTGGGCTTTCGAAAGAGGCACCAAAGTGGGCGATGTAAAACGATTTGAAGTTGCCAATGTTGGTAACGTAATCGTCCGACTCAAAAAAGTAAATGAAGAAGGATTGCTTTCTTTAGATGAAGCCAAAATATCAGTTGAACCGATCTTGAAGAACAAGAAAAAAGCGGAGTTGATAAAAGCGAAAATGAAAGGATCGTCATTGACAGCAATTGCACAAGCAGCAGGAGCAACTGTTCAGCAGGCAAATGATCTTACGATTGAAAATTCAGTTCTTCCAAATGCAGGTCCTGAACCGAAAGTTGTCGGGACAGCGTTAGCAGTCGGTCAAGGAAAGATTTCTGCTCCGATTGAAGGAAACTCCGGAGTTTATGTTGTTCAGCCAAGGCTGATCGTAAAAGCACCGGCCTTGAAAAGCCATACCGATTACGTGAACAAGCTTAAGGGACCTAAAGCATCTTACGCTGGAAGAATATTGCCAGCCCTTAAAGAAGATGCTGAAATTGAAGACAACAGGTTGCAGTTCAGCTACTAATAAAGAGTGTTAAAATATAAGATCCCGGGCAATGTCCGGGATTTTTTTATAATATCATTTTCGAATAAGGCACTATGGTCTCAAATCCGCGTTCTTTAAAATATTCCTGCGGATTTTCATCAGAAACAGCCAATACAAAATCTCCGCCCCAGCCACCAAGGCTTTTTACTGCTCCGGTAAAATCCGAAAAGAATGCCTCTTTTACAGTTTTCATTTCTATTATGTCGCTTAGTATTGCTTCATGTTGTTCGAGAGCCCGCGCAAATGAATAATGATCTGTTGCATTTACGACCAAAGACGTAATCTTATTTAAACGTTCGATCTTTTGGCTGAGGTTCTCGTGCCTATGGTAGTAATACGATGCAATCGCTGCTTTGCTGCTCTGTTTACGGTTCAGATAAACAAAGTAAAGGTTTCCCGCAAATTGTGGATTAAATGAAATTGGCTGAACAATTGGAGCGCTGTCTTGTCGGCGATATAGTATCGGAGAATTATTTTGGGCGCAGGCAATATCATAGCCGCTTCCGCCAAAGCTGTTTTGCAAAAGTTCAAACGCATCGATTTTAAGCCATTGCGCGATATTGTTGATTAATGTTGATGACGTTCCCAAGCCCCAAAATTTTGGAAATGTCAAATGCGTTGTTATTTCATACCCGTCAGATTGTTCAATAAATTCAGGCCGTGCAATGTATGCTTCATGTAGGATCTCAAGTAATGTACTTCTGATCGAATCTGATTTTTGGATGTACGATTTATTCGCGATCTCGTCAAAACTCATGGATTCTGCAAACCAAACACTGCCGTCGCTATCGAGGCTTTTCCACGCAACTACCTTTCCTTCGCCAGCAGCAACAACAAGATCCTGCCCAAATTTCGTAGGCAGCGCAAATGCTTCAGCACCATCAAGCACAACATACTCGCCAGTTATTAAAAGTTTGCCGTTGCTGTAGAAAGTTTGCGGTTTGTGGTTCATTTATGGGCTTGCGTCTTTATTGCTTCCGCAGATTTTCCAAAAAACTAACTGCTGCCGAATGTGAAACCGCATGCGTTTTGAAATGCTTCTTTACCTGCGAGCGTTCTTCATCGGTTGCATGAAATTGATTCAGGATGTTGTTCAGGTGCATTTTCATGTGTCCTTCCTGAATTCCGGTTGTTGTGAGTGAACGCAGTGCCGCAAAGTTTTGGGCAAGGCCGGCAACAGCGACAATCTGCATTAATTTGCTTGCAGATGGACTTCCCAGCATCTGCAACCCGAACTTCACCAACGGATGCAGAGAAGTCAATCCGCCAACGGTTCCGAGTGCTAATGGAACTTCGATCCAAAATCTAAAGATTCCGTCGGCAATTTCAGCATGAGTCAGACTCGAATATTGTCCGTTTCTTGCCGCGTACGCGTGAATTCCCGCTTCTACGGCTCGAAAATCATTTCCTGTTGCAAGGACGACCGCGTCAATTCCGTTCATTATTCCTTTATTATGTGTGACGGCACGAAAAGGTTCAACTTCGGCGATTTGTACCGCGCGAACAAATTTTTCTGCAAACTCGATCGGATTAGAAATATGTTTATCGGCCAGTTCTTCAACCTTGCACGAAACTTCAGCACGTACGATGCAATTCGGTACGTAATTCGACAAAATGCTCATGATTACCTCAATATTTCCATCATCGCCGACAAACTTTGGATACGATAATGCTTCTTCCTTTAACGTTTTGGCGAACTGCTCCAGACAGGAATTGATGAAATTGGCGCCCATCGAATCCTTCGTCTCAAATGTGATATGGAGCTGATAGTAATCTGGAAGCAGATCCGTTTTATCTCGCAGTTCAATTCGCATGATGCCGCCACCGCGTTGGGTCATATTTTTTGTCAGATGTTCCGTTCCCGATAAAAATTTTGGTTTTACTGCGTAAAAAAATTCCTCGAGCAGATTCTTATCACCACCAAAAAGAAAGTGAACCTGGCCGATTTTTTCGGTACCGAGTACTTCAGCTTTAAAGCCGCCACGCGTAGTCCAGAATTTTGCGGCTTTTGACGCTGCGGCAACAACGGAACTTTCTTCAATTACCATCGGCACGATCAAATATTCGCCATTGATCAAAAAATTTGGCGCGACACCTAGCGGAAGATAAAAATTGCTAATTGTATTTTCTACGAAATCATCATGGAGCTGTTGCAGTTTTTCATCCGAATTCCAATACTGCTTCAGGATCTTAACTGCTTCGTCAGGACGTGAAAAACACGAATTGGCAATACAAAGTATCTTTTCTTCTTTTGTCAATTTTGAAAATCCGGGAATCGTATCATTCATTATCGTAGCGTTTGCACAAAGATAACTTTTCAGGGTATATCAATATATGAGTTTTGATGTGAATTATTATTACGATTAACCGCTACGTTTTCAGCGCTCTGTAACAAACTACGATTTTAACGTCTAAAAGTTATGCTAACCAAACCCGATTTAACAGCGAAAAGTAGCGCTATGTCTAAAATTTTCACTAAAATTGACGGTTTTTATATTTAAACTAAATGATTAATTCCAAAGCTTTTTCAGCCTTATTTTTATTTATCTGTTTTACGATCTCAGCGCAGCAAAAGATTACCGTTGAGAAAATTTATACCGGTGCATTCCCTACCCAAAGAATGGATGAATTGCACTCGATGAAGAACACTAACCAATATACGGTTTTGAATGTGGACCGCCCATCAAGAAGCATGCAGGTAGACCTCTACGATTTTGCCACGCTTTCCAAAATCTCAACCTTGATCGACACGAAGCAGCATAAAGATTTGGGAATGATCGACAGCTATCAGTTTGATGATGCCGAGAAACAGATGTTGATCGCAACTAACAGCAACCAGATCTTCCGCCACTCGTTTACCGCAGATTTTCATCTGTATGACCTGGGATCAAAATCACTCACGAAATTATTTGATCAGGTTCAGGAGCCCACATTTTCGCCTGACGGAAAAAAATTAGCGTATGCAAAAGGCAATAATCTGTTTGTCTATGATATTGCTTCAAGAGCTACGACGCAAATAACATCTGACGGACAAAAAAATGTAATCATAAATGGAATTTCTGACTGGGTTTACGAAGAAGAATTTGCAATTGTGCGGGCGTTTGACTGGAGCGCCGACAGCAAAAAAATAGCTTTTATCCGATTTGATGAAGCTGCAGTTCCCGAATTTACGATGAGCGTTTTCGAAAAGGAACTTTATCCGCAAACTACCACATTCAAATATCCGAAAGCAGGTGAGAAAAACGCTTTGGTATCGCTTCATATTTATGATGTTGCAGCCAAATCCAAAAAAGCGGTCAACCTGGCTAACTACAGCGACTTTTATATTCCGCGCCTGGAATGGACTGCCGATGCCAATGTATTAAGTGCCCAGGTTTTGAACCGTCATCAGGATAATCTCGATCTTTTGTTTATTGACGGGAATTCGGCTGCAGCCAAAGTAGTGCTGAATGAAAAAGATAAAGCATATGTAGATATTACGGACAATCTTACGTTTTTGAAAGACAACAGTTTTATCTGGACAAGTGAAAAAGATGGCTTCAACCACATTTATCTCTACGACAAGTCAGGTAAATTAAAAAATCAAGTTACAAAGGGGAAATGGGAAGTAACGAGTTATTATGGTTTTTATGACAAAAGCAATACTGTTTATTATCAGTCGGTTGAAAACGGATCAATTAACCGAGACATCTACAGCATCAGCCTTGACGGAAAGACGAAAAGAAGATTGTCAAACCAAACCGGAACTAATGCAGCAACATTTAGTCCGACGTTTTCACACTTTATAAATGCATTTTCAAGTTCGACTCAACCGCCGGTTTATACCTTAAACGACGCTAAAAACGGTTCTGTGATGAAGCCAATCATCAACAACGATGCACTTCTGGCAAAAGTAAAAGATTACAATTTGCCAGCGAAGGAATTTTTCGTGTTGAAAACCGAGAAAGGCATCGAACTCAACGCGTACATGATCAAACCAAAAGACTTTGATCCGAAGAAAAAATATCCGGTTTTTATGTATCAATATTCAGGTCCGGGTTCACAGCAAGTCAACAATGATTGGCACGGAGCAGATGATTATTGGTTTATGATGTTGTCGCAACAAGGTTATATCGTGGCATGTGTCGACGGCCGCGGAACTGGATTTAAGGGAGCTGAGTTCAAGAAAGTCACACAAGGGCAGCTTGGAAAATATGAGGTGGAAGATCAAATCGACGCTGCTAAAGTCATTGGGAATTATCCATATGTTGATAAATCAAGAATCGGAATTTTCGGATGGTCATACGGCGGTTTCATGTCATCGAACTGCATCCTTAGAGGAAACGACGTATTCAAGATGGCGATTGCCGTTGCGCCCGTGACCAACTGGAGGTTCTATGATACGGTTTATACCGAGCGTTATTTGCAGACGCCGCAGGAAAATCCGACAGGGTATGATGACAATTCACCAATTAATCATGTCGACAAACTTAAAGGAAAGTACTTATTGATCCACGGCTCTGCGGATGATAATGTGCATGTTCAAAATACGATGCAGATGATGGAGGCTTTAATTCAGGCCAACAAACAGTTTGATTCCCAGATTTATCCGGATAAAAATCATGGGATTTATGGCGGGGCGACCAGAATCCAATTGTACAATAAAATGACTAACTTTATCCAGGCAAACTTATAACAGCAAATGGCAAATCAGGCAATTACGCGTTCTGACGAATTATTCGGACATCCAAAAGGGTTGTTCATCTTGTTTTTTACCGAAATGTGGGAGCGTTTTTCGTTCTACGGAATGAAAGCTTTGCTGATTTTTTACCTTACAAAATATCATTTGTTTCCTGATACTGCAGGCAACTTACTTGTCGGGTCGTATGCTGCTCTGGTTTACGCTGTTCCTGTGATCGGAGGATTTGTAGCTGATAGGTACCTGGGTTTCCGAAAGGCCATTATATTCGGCGGAATCATGCTCGTCCTTGGTCATGCCGGAATGGCTTATGAAGGAAATGCCGCAACAGAATCGGTTACGGGCGAAATTATACGGGACGAGTTTGCGATGCAGGTGTTTTATCTTTCGTTGGCATTCATAATTTTAGGCGTAGGATTTTTAAAGGCGAACATCTCCTCGCTTGTCGGTGAACTTTATACGCAAGGTGACAAACGTCGCGATTCAGGCTTTACGCTTTTTTACATGGGTATTAACTTGGGGTCATTTTTGGCCACGATCATTTGTGTATGGTTGGGTGAAGAGTACGGTTGGAGCTACGGATTTGGCGCAGCGGGTATCGGAATGTTCCTGGGGTTGGTCACATTTATTTCGGGAAAGAAATTACTTCATGGCAAAGGAGAATCGAGCAATCCCGCACTGCTGAACAAAAGCAGCTATGGCATCAAGAATGAATATTTGATTTATGGACTAAGCATCTTGTCTACTTTACTTCTTTGGCAGATGGTTCAGCGTCATAGCGTGGTTCAGAATATATTGATTATCGCAGGTGCGGCATCTTTTATTTTTATAGTTTATTATGCGGCAACACAACTTGACAAGATCGCTCGCGAAAGACTTATAGCCCTTACGATCTTAATTGTCTTTACCGTATTTTTCTGGGCACTTTTTGAACAGGCTTACACCTCGATGAATCTTTTTGCTGACCGTATTCTGGATCGTGGCGATATTAAGGCTGGTCAGTTTTTAAGTTTAAATGCCTTGTTTATTATCATTTTGGCTCCCGTTTTTGCATGGCTTTGGGTGCGTTTAGGTAAATACAACCCAAATACAGCTGTTAAATTCTCTTTTGCGTTACTGTTTGCCGGATTAGGATTTGGTGCGCTGGTTATGGGAATAAATGCATCTGATCTTGGAAAAGTTGGAATGGGCTGGCTTGTACTGACGTATTTTCTTCATACATGTGGTGAACTTTGTTTATCTCCGGTTGGATTATCGGCAGTGACAAAATTGTCGCCTGTCAAAATCGTCGGCTTTATGATGGGAGTTTGGTTTCTGGCCACAGCAAGTTCGGAGTTCATTGCATCTATATTGGCAAATATCGCCGCAATCGATACAGCTAATGGAGTTGCGCCTGACCTGAACGTCGCTAAACAAAGCTACAAAATGCTTTTTGAGTATTTATTCTATACAGGAGTCGGAGTCGGAGTTGTGTTATTACTCGTTTCACCAATCATCAAAAAGTTAATGCACGGAGTAGATAAAGAACTTAATAATTAATAAATATGAGTGAGAATTCAACTGATCAATTTTTCAAAAGCACAGTATTAGGACATCCTGCCGGACTTTTTGTATTATTTTTTACAGAAATGTGGGAACGATTCTCGTTTTACGGTATGCGTGCCTTATTAGTTATGTTTTTTGTTTCGACTGCCGAAAATGGAGGTTGGGACTGGACACGGGAGCAGGCAATGGCACTTTTCGGGTCTTATGTTGGATTGGTTTACCTGTCAACCATGATGGGCGGATACTTTGCTGATAAGGTGATTGGTTATCGATGGGCAGTGGTGATTGGTGCTTTGCTGATGACGTTGGGTCACGGATCCATGGCTTTAGAAACACCGTTCTTTATCTATTCCGGATTAATTTTGCTTGTATTTGGTAATGGTTTTTTTAAGCCCAATATGACTTCGATAGTTTCTGAAATGTATAAGCATCGTCCGGAAAAGAAGGATGGAGCATATACAATTTTTTACATGGGTGTAAATGCAGGCGCTTTTCTGGGAATTCTTCTTTGCGGATATCTTGGTGAACAGGTAGGCTGGAACTGGGGCTTTGGTGTTGCGGGCATTTTCATGTTTTTTGGTCTTTTGCAGTTTTGGCTTTCTCAGAATATTTTCGGGAACATAGGACTTAAGCCTGTGAAACTTGCAGTTTCTGAAACAGATGAAAATAACGACAAGTTAAATCCATTTTCAACGCCTCAATTGGCCTTGATTGGTGTAATGGTAATTTTGGGGTTGCTATGGATCATTTTTGAACCGGCTAAGATTATTTCAGAAGGGGCAGTCGACATATTTAATTTTGAGGTAATGGGCTTATCTGGAAATAATTTCACAATTCTTCTTGCTCTGGTGCTTTTCATCGTTTTATTGGTCTACCGCCTTATACGTTATTCGCAGATAACAAAAGAAAAAATGATCGCCGTCACGTTCTTTGCCTTTCTCACGATATTTTTCTGGGCAATTTTCGAACAGTCACCGGGATCCTTAACAATATTCGCAAAAGATTATACTGACAGGGTATTGGATGGTAGTGCTGCTACGATCTTTAAAATTATAAATGCAACAATTACGATTGTCCCGCTGGGAATAATTACCTGGGTGTTAATATTATTGTTTAAACAGACTTTTAAATTGTATGCTGTTGCAAATATTATTCTATCCTTAAGTTTCGTAATTGTTTGGGGAATCGCTTTTTGGATGTTGAGCAATCAATTCGCAGAGGAATCGCCGGAAGTTCCTGCCTCTTGGTTTTCGACATTGAATTCACTATTCATCATATCCCTTGCCCCACTATTTTCGAAATGGTGGGAAAGTAAATACAACCCTTCGGCAAATTTTAAATATGCAATTGGAATGTCACTACTGGCGATCGGAATGATATGCGTCGCAGTTGGAGCAGACGGAATATTGCCTGGAGCAAAATCGGCATCGGTCAGCATGATCTGGTTGATTCTCTTTTATCTGTTTGCTACAATGGCCGAGTTATGTATTTCGCCTGTCGGATTGTCTTACGTAAGCAAGCTGGTTCCAGGCCGAATGATTGCAATGATGTTCGGAATCTGGTATCTTGCCGTCGCGATCGGAATGAAAGGTGCTGCAAAGTTTGGTGAAAATGTTGATAAGATCGCAAATGAAAACGGAATGAGTTATTTCTTCTGGATGCTTGCTATTGTTTCGCTTGTTGTGGCAGTTCTTTCCGGAATTATGTCGCCGGTAATCAAGAAACTCATGCACGGCGTTCGTTAACGGCATTATAATTGAAGAGCCCAATTAAATCAATATATTAAAATGAAAAAGATAATTATTACCTTTTTATTGTTGCTTGGTTCAGTAGCAGTTCAAGCACAGGAAATTGAATGGCATACCAATATTGATAAAGCAGCTGCTGTATCTGAAAAGACCAAAAAACCGATGTTGCTTTTCTTCACTGGAAGCGACTGGTGCGGATGGTGCATCCGATTACAGAAGGAAGTTCTGAAAACACCGGAATTTGCGACATGGGCAATGGCGAATGTTGTTTTAGTTGAATTGGATTATCCACGAAGAACTGCGCAGGCGCCTGAAATCAAAGCACAGAATGCGCAATTGCAACAGTTTTTTGCCGTTCGGGGATATCCAACTATTTGGTTTGCAAATGCAGCAAAAGGTACTGATGGTAAATTAGCCTTTAGTCAATTAGGAAGTACCGGCTATGTTGCAGGCGGACCTTCAGCTTGGCTGGATGTTGCAAAAACCATCGTTAAAAAGTAATAAAAAAACATCTATACTAAATCCCTCTTCAGAAAATGAAGAGGGATTTTTTATTTCAGAAGAAAGTACCCCTCGTCCGCGGTTGAATGAAAAGAAATATTCTTTCGAAGGCAGGTTTTACGCCAGAGGGAAACATATGTTCTATAGTTGGAACCGTCGGCAACAATTACACCAGGTTTATATTCCGATAGTAGTCGTTCCAGGTTAATCTTTGGTGATTGGATGAGGATCAAAATATCGGGGTTTGCTTTTTTAGGGTAAACGCCAAAACTGTCGATGATCATGATCTTCTTATGTTGGAACCAAATCACATTTGGCAGCTGCTTTTCCGCAGAGAAAGCCATGAAATTCGATGTACAATAGGCTTGCAAGATCCTTTTGCTTGAATCCCATTGTTTGCCATACAGAACAGCATTTTGACCTTTGCGATCGACAATCGTTGTGCTTTTGCGAACGTCGAGCACAAGTAATTCTCTTTTATAAATGCTTTCCCATCGCGTTATCAGCATAATAATCTGAAGCATTGAAACAAGTGAGAGTGCTGCCATGGCTTTGTTGACCGTTGGCTTTCGCACCCACAAAACCGTTGCGATAAGTAGCAGATATAGAAGGATCATCATCGGGGAATTAAACGGAATATCCTTAACTACAAAATCATCAAATCCGGCAATATATGCAATAATTCTATTGAGGACACTAATGCAATATTCTAAGGGATCACTTAAAAATGAAGGTGCATAATTAAATGCTGCGACCACAACCACGAGTACGCCGAGCGCCATAATTATGGTAAGGAATGGTATTATGATAAGGTTGCTGATAAAAAAGAGTCCGGGAAACTGATGAAAATAATATAGGCTTAGCGGCAGCGTGCCAAGCTGTGCTGCGAATGACACTGTTAAAATCTCCCAGAAATAATTCGTAATTTTATGTTTTGGCTGCCATATCCGATGTAATAACGGTTGCAGCCACAGAATGAAAAACAATGCCACATAACTGAGTTGGAATCCGACGTCAAACAGGAAAGAGGGCTGC
The DNA here is from genome assembly GCA_036388535.1 of Flavobacterium sp. Taxonomy (GTDB): domain Bacteria; phylum Bacteroidota; class Bacteroidia; order Flavobacteriales; family Flavobacteriaceae; genus Flavobacterium. The sequence continues at coordinate 38,578 of DASVRQ010000072.1, forward strand.
ACTAGTAGTATCAGCAGTATCGAGACAAGCAATGTATGAAAGATATTGGTACTTCGTCGTAAATGCATTCCGATAGCAACAAAAGAAAACATCGTTACAGAACGAACTACTGACGGCGATAACCCTGCAATAACAGCAAAACTCCACAAGCATAACAATGCAGTGAACAGCTTCACATACGAGCTCCATTTACTGTTCGGAACGTATTTCAGAACAAGATTAATAAACAATAAGATAAAACCTACGTGCAGTCCCGAAACCGAAAGAATATGTACCGCGCCCGCATACTGATAATTTTTGATTATTTCAGGGTCTATATCCTGTTGTTGCCCGAGAATCAGAGCTGCAAGAACATGAAGTTCCCTTTCCTGAAAATTACTTTTCCGAACATTCGTCAGTATCCTGCGGCGTAAGAGATCGGAATAGTACCAGATGTCTTTTTCGGAATTCGCACTGATTACAATGTCTTCTCTGCCAGCATATAGCTGCGCATAAACGGATTTGTTCATCAGATATTTACCGTAATCAAACTGATGCGGATTCGAAGGAGGTTTATGCGTGCTGATCCTGGAATTAATCAATAGAACACTCCCGACGGGCAGTTCTTTATTAAATAAAGTCTTCTTTATGTTTACGAGAAGTTTTCCCCTAGCCGCATGATCGTCAATCTTGCGCACAATTGCAAAGTATCGGTGATTTGTTGCGGTTGCCTTGATACGTTCACGTAAAACCACTTCCAATTGTTGTGGATTCGGGACAAGCAGATGAACATAATGGTTCTTCTGATGCCGATCATCGTGAACATTGACGGTTGTAATGCCGACCAGGAACGAGAGAGCAAAAGCAATTAATCCAAACCCTGCGTTTTGTATAAGAAGCTTCCTGTTTCGCTGATAATAAAAAAGCAATAACGCGATGCTACAGCACAGAAGGCCGGCGACAATCATCAGTGGAACCTGGAAAAACTTTGCAGTTGCTATTCCCGTAATAAAACAAAGCGTGATTCGTGCCAGGGGAAATTGCAAAATGTCCATACTTCAGATTTGACTGATGAAGTTAATCAGATCTGATTTTTTAATAATGTATATTTTCTATAGCGTTTGTTAACTACAGAGCAAAAAAAAGCCGAACATTCCTCATGCCCGGCTCAATTGAGATATTGGTTAAACTACAAAATTCTGTTTGCTTGTGCAAAAGTCTTACCGTAGTAAGGTTCTTTTGTCGAGGATACGATAACGCCTTTGGAAGTAGAAGAATGTACGAATTTAATTTCGTCACCTATTACTTCAATCACCATTCCAACGTGGTTGATGATGCTTTTCCCGTTCGTTTTGAAAAATACTAAATCTCCTTTTTGAATTTCTTTTTGGTCTAATTTTTTACCCACTTTAGCCATTTCGTTCGAACTTCTTGGAAGTTTCAAATCAAAAATGTTTGCTACGGCTGTAACCATTCCGGAGCAATCCATCCCGGCTTTGGTGGTTCCACCGCCACTATATCGGACGCCAATAAATGTCATTGCATTATTGATCATCTGTAAAGCTAAATAATTTTCTTTTGGGATCGGAAGCAAGTCCTTGTCCTCTGTTTCAGTAATAAGAGGCTTTCTGGGCTTTGAAGATTTTACAACTTGCTTTGGTGCAGGTTTTACAGTTTTTCCGACAACGGCCGCAACTGTTTTTTCTGCTACTGAAGTTGCTGGTTTTACACTTTGAGCCGGTTTTTGGTAAATACCTTTTTTAACGGCTTCTTTTTTTGATGTAACAACTTGTGAATTTCCTGAATAGGCAGTGAGCAGGATTAGAGGTAAAACGAAATTTAGTAGGGTTTTTGAAAACATATATTTTATTTTTTATTTTTCAGGCAAACGATTCGCCTTTAGATTTATAAATAAAACTCTGTGAAGAATTTTGTTCTTATTAACTAAGTAACGTCCGGGAGCACCGTTTTATTACATAATTATATTCAAACTTAATATAATTCCCATGAAAACCCAAATTTTACAGTGTTAAACTTTGTCAATGACACATTTGCAGAATTATTCTTTTCGATTTAAACTGCTGGTAAACAGTCAATTAATAGTAATAGGGTGTACCTTAAAAAATTCAGAAGTTATCAACAATTAATTTTGCGACTTTTTTACTTGCACCGATGCCTCCCAACTTCTGTTCGAGGACTTCATATTCTGTGAGCAAATGCCTTCTGTGTTTTAAATTTAGCAGTAAAGAAAGTTCTTCACGCAATCTTTCGGTGTTGAGCTGATCTTGAATAAGTTCAGTGACTACGGGCTTATCCATTATTAGGTTAACGAGCGAAATGTACTTTAAAGTAATAATCCGTTTTGCAATTTGATACGATGCCCAACTCCCTTTGTAACAAACAACTTCCGGAACTTTAAACAATGCGGTCTCCAGCGTTGCGGTTCCGGATGTAACCAATGCAGCATACGCCACGCTCAGCAAATCATAGGTTCTATTGTTGATGAACCGGACGTTGTCTTTTGTCAGGAACTGCTTGTAAAATTGAGTTTCTTGTCCGGGAGCGCCAGCAATCGCAAATTGGTAATCGGGAAAAAATTCTACAATGCTTAACATTATCGAAAGCATCTTCTTGATTTCCTGTTTCCTGCTTCCCGGTAGTAACGCTATTACAGGTTTCGCTCCGAGGTCATATTCAACCCGAAAAGCAGCTTCATCAGCTGGCTGCCGATCATGTATCGCGTCAATTAACGGATGACCGACGAAATGAACCTTATAGTCATGCTTGTGTTCGTAAAATTCCTTTTCAAAAGGCAGAATCACGTACATATGATCGACATCGCGCCTGATATCTTTTATGCGATTTTCCTTCCATGCCCATATTTGGGGTGATACATAATAATGTGTCGGAATTCCTTTTGACCTGGCCCATTTTGCAATCCGCATATTAAATCCAGGATAATCAATGAATATTATAGCATCGGGTTGAAAGGCTTCGATATCCGACCTGCATTGTTTGATATTGTTCAGGATCGTTTTCAGATTAAAGAGTACTTCGATAAACCCCATAAATGCCAATTCCCGATAGTGCTTTACCAGTTTGCCGCCAGCATTTGCCATGAGATCGCCGCCCCAAAATCGAATATCTGCCGTAGGATCTTCTATGTATAGCGCCTTCATCAGGTTTGATCCATGCAGATCTCCGGAAGCTTCGCCTGCGATGATATAGTACTTCATTATTAAAAGAAGATTGTCAGAATTGCCAAAGCTATAGTAGCGAGCACGACACCACGCGCCATCAGCTCTTTTTTATAGTGAAGTAAAGTAAAAAAGACAATGATATTCAGGATCGCTCCTAAAGTGATTATTTTTCCCGTGTGTCCTTTTTCCTCAATCATCCGGACGGCCGAAGAGAAATCGGCATCAAAAAATGCGACGATAAAAATATAGCTTCCTGCAAGTGCGGTGATTATTCCTATTGCAAATCCAACCAGTAAATCAGTTTTTTTCATTTGAAATCCCAGGTGTTTAATTGTTGAATTGCATGATGCGCGGTAAGGTCAAATTGAACAGGAACAATTGATACGTATCCGTTGGCAAGTGCCCATTCATCAGTATCTTCACCCTTGTCAAGATTTATGAACTCACCTGTCAGCCAATAATAATCCTTTCCTTGAGGCGTCTGTCTTTTATCGAATTTTTCCTGCCAGATTGCTTTCGCCTGACGGCAGATTTTAATCCCGTTCGCTTCGTTGGCTTTTATCTTAGGAAAATTTACGTTTAAAACCACACCTTCAGGAAGACCGTTTTCAAGTACTTGTTCGGTGATTCTCTTGATGTTTTCTTTGAGCGATTCGAAATCCGCGTCCCAGGCGTAATCTAAATAGGAGAACCCGATTGCAGGTATACCTTCAATTCCAGCCTCAACTGCCGCACTCATCGTTCCGGAATAGATTACATTGATCGATGAATTTGAACCATGGTTGATCCCTGAAACACAAAGGTCAGGTTTGTGTTTGATTATTTCATTTACGGCTAGTTTCACACAATCGACCGGCGTGCCTGAACAGCTATACTCGGGAATTGCTGCATTATTTGACGAAACTTTATGGATGTAAAGCGTATTGTTGATTGTAATTGCATGCCCGGTCCCGGATTGCGGACTGTCAGGAGCGACAACGATCACATCGCCGAGCTCTTTCATGACCTCGATAAGCGCCCGAATTCCCGGAGCGGTTATCCCGTCGTCGTTAGTGACTAAAATCAGTGGTTTCTTCTTCATTGTTCGGTTAAATGCTGGGCGTCAAGCATCGCGAAGCCGCAGTTTTATTAAATATTATACAAAAATAACCAATTTTCGAAGTTAGTTGCTACTTTAGCATCTTTAACAGAAAATTAGTCCGTTACCTATAACTATGTGGCATGGTTTTCCGTAAATTTAGTATTAAAAATTGATGAATGCTATTACCGACTTTATGAAAAGAAACTATAAAATAATACTAGTACTTGTTGCCTTATCGGTAGCAATGTGGGGCTTTATGCCGAAGGAGAAGAGCAACGATCCTGAAAAGGACAAGCTTCTTCTGGAACTGCTGACGTTTGTTATCGAACGCGGGCATTATGAGCCGGCCGCGATAGATGATCAGTTTTCGAAAGGAATTTACAAAGATTATATTGAAGCTCTTGATCCGTCAAAAAGATTTTTCCTTCAATCTGATATTACTGAATTCGCCAAGTACGAAACGCAACTTGATGATCAAATTAAAAGTAAGGATCTGGCGTTCTTCGACCTTACATATAACAGGTTGACGCAACGTATTAAAGAAAGCAAGAACTACTATAAAGATGTTCTAAAAAAGCCATTCGATTATAACAAGGAAGAGGAATTCAATACGGACTATGAGAAACTGCCTTATGCAGCCAATGTTTCGGAATTGAAAGAAAAATGGCGCAAGCAGATCAAGTTATCGACTCTATCATCACTAACAGATAAGCTTGACCTACAAGAAGGCAAAGCTGATTCTACTACTATCAGTGCTACCCCGAGCAAAAAGGATGATGTAAAAATTGAAAAGAAAACCTTTGCTGAGCTTGAGAAAGAAACCCGTGAAAGTTCGTTAAAATCACTTGACGAATATTTTGGATTTATCGATGATCTCAATCGTGACGACTGGTTTTCAGTTTATATCAATGCGATCGCATCCCGTTTTGACCCGCACACTTCCTATTTAGCTCCCGAAGAAAAGGAACGTTTTGATGTGAGTATGAGCGGAAAACTCGAAGGGATCGGTGCAAGATTGCAGAAGAAAAACGACTTTACTGAGATAACAGAACTGATATCAGGTGGTCCGGCTTGGAGAGGCAAAGAATTGGAACCAGGCGATATTGTATTAAAGGTAGGCCAAGGTGCAAAAGAACCCGTTGATGTCGTCGGAATGCGGCTTGACGATGTTGTCAAAAAGATAAAAGGTCCAAAGGGAACAGAAGTTCGTTTATCGGTTAAAAAAGCTGACGGGACATTGAAAGTCATTTCAATCATTCGCGACGAAGTTGAAATCGAAGAAACGTATGCAAAATCCAGCATTGTTGAAAAGAACGGTGTCAAGTACGGAATTATTTATCTTCCGAAGTTTTACATTGATTTTGATGATGTGAACAGCCGCGATGCCGGAAAGGACATTGCAATTGAAGTTCAACGGCTTAAAACTGCAGGAGTTCAGGGAATCGTGCTTGATGTACGTGATAACGGTGGAGGTTCGCTGAAAACTGTTGTTGATATTGCCGGATTATTTATCGAGCAGGGACCGATCGTCCAGATCAAATCGGCCGGAAGAAAAAAAGAAGTTCTTTATGACAGGGATGAGAAAATTGCTTGGGACGGACCATTAGTGGTCATGGTCAATAGTTTTTCTGCATCAGCATCTGAAATATTGGCGGCAGCTATCCAGGATTACAAACGGGGCGTTATCATAGGAAGTAAGCAAACTTACGGTAAAGGAACTGTTCAAAACGTAATTGACCTGAATCAATTCGTCCGCAGCAGCGACCTTGGAGATCTGGGCGCATTAAAAACAACAACCCAAAAATTCTATAGGATTAATGGTGGCTCGACCCAACTTGAAGGCGTTAGCAGCGATGTTGCAATGCCGGATCGGTACTCTTACGTAAAAATGGGCGAGCGTGACATTGAGAATGCAATGCCTTGGGATAAGATAGATGCAGCGGATTATCAGGTTTGGACAAAACAGAATAATTTTGACAATGCTATTGCAAACAGCAAGAAACGTATGTCGCAGAATGTTCAGTTCCAGCTGATAGAAGAAAATGCAAAGTGGATCAACGACCGAAGCGAAGAAAACGTCTATAGCCTCAAATTAGATAAATTTCGAACCAAGCAAGATGCGCTTGAAGAATCTGCCAAGAAATACAAGTCAATCGTTAGCTACCAGAATAAATTGAAATTCTCTTCATTGCCATACGAAGAGGAAGCGATTGCGAAAGACCCGACCCTTAAAGAAAAGAGGGAACGTTGGCATGAAACGTTGACGAAGGATATTTATGTGGAGGAAGCAATTAATGTACTTGACGATCTGCAAGGAAAGGCTCCTCGTGTAACTGTAAACGTGAAGAAAAAAGAAGTTAAATACTAATTTCTTTATTTTTAAAATGAAAAAGCTCCATAATCATATGGAGCTTTTTTTATATTTCAGTAAATAATCTTATTTGACATAGTTTGGTGAAACACAGTGTTCCCAGTATGTAATAATTACCTTCATTGTTTCCCTGATCTGTTCATAGGTGTTTGGCTTGACAAAGAAACCTTGTATGGATTTCGAATAAGCATCAACTACATGTTTCTGCTCGGCGCTAGTTGAGAAGAACAAATATGGAATTGATTTTAATCGCAAATCTTCATTCTCATGAATTTTATTACGGAGTTCCATCCCACTTAATTTAGGCATGTTGATATCCGAAAATATGATGAAAGGCTCAACATTAGTATTTATCAAATATTCCAGTGCCTTTTCGGCTTGGTCGAAGAAAATAATTTTATTCTTGTAATTTAGTGATATAAAGACCTCGTTAAGAATATTTTGGTCCTCAAGGTCATCTTCAATAATAATAATTGGGCCACCCTTATTCATAGTGTATTTTTTGTAAATGTACTAATTGCTATTAAATTGGAGCTACCATTCATTTACTTTATTGGCATCCATTTTAAGGAAGATAAACAATAAGATGGTGAAACCCCAAAGTCCGGATCCGCCATAAGAAAAGAACGGCAACGGAACTCCAATCGTTGGAAAAACTCCTACAACCATTGCTACGTTAACGAAAAAGTGGATGAACAAGATTCCGGCGACGCAATATCCGTAAACCCGGCTAAATTTCGTTTTTTGACGTTCTGCCAGGTATACGACGCGCAAAATCAATCCGACGAACAAGCCTATGACTACCAGCGATCCAAGAAATCCCCATTCTTCGCCCACGGTCGTAAAGATATAATCGGTATGTTGTTCGGGAACGAAACCACCTTTTGTTTGAGTACCTTCAAGAAAGCCCTTTCCAAACCAGCCGCCTGAACCTATTGCAATTTCCGATTGGTTTGTGTTGTATCCGATTCCTTTTAAATCGACCGCTCGTCCTAACAGGATATTGAAACGGTCACGGTGGTGCTGCTTAAAAACATTCTCAAAAACATACCTGACCGATAACGTAAAAACCGAGATCAGCACCAAAATCATACTGCTCAGGATTATGTTGCGGTTCATATTGCGGCTACGGATATAAATGACCATAATTACAAGCGCGGAAATCAAAATTACGTAATACGGCTGAAGAATAAGCGTCAGGAAGAACACCAATATCGCTATAAATCCGGTCCAAACGTACCAAGCAGGAAGGCCTTCGCGATACAACACAATGATAAAGATGCTGTAAATAAGCGCGCTCCCGGGGTCAGGCTGCGGTAAAATTAAAACCACGGGAAGAAATACAATAAGAAGGGCTTGAACTTGGTGGCGAACATCTTTTAAATTGACCTGAACATCGCTGAGGTACTTTGCCAACGCGAGTGCGGTTGCGGCTTTTGCAAATTCTGATGGCTGAATGGTAAAGCTTCCGATAGCATACCAGCATCTTTGTCCGGCAATTGTTTTTCCGAAGACAAATAGTCCCGCCAGCAAGACAAGCGCGGCGGCGAATATGATACTGGAATATTTCTCATAGAATTTGCCATCAACTGCCAATACGAGGAAGATCAATGGAACGGTAAACAAAATGAAAAGCATCTGTTTGCCGTAAATCTGACTGAAGTCAAATACAGCGCTCTCCTCAATCGGCAGCGACGAGGAATAGATGTTTAACCATCCTGCAACAACCAGGATGATATAGATAAATACGCTTTTCCAATCCAGGTTACTTCCGACGCTTTGGTTCTTCATTGTTTTTAATTTTCTGCATCAGCAGTATCCACTTCTTTCTGTGGCTGGATAATTATTAGGCTATCTACAGATCTTTTACCGGAATATTTATCATATTCGCCTTGTAGGCTGCCTTCGAGCATTCTCTTTTCAAGATCGGTTCTGGTGATTTTCCCGCGGATGTACTTTTCAATCATTAAGCTCGCAATAGGACCAGCCCATCGTGCTCCCCAATATCCATTTTCGACAAATACCGCAATGGCAATCTTCGGATTGTCTTTTGGTGCGAACGCCACGAAAATCGAGTGATCCTGAAGCTTTACCCTTTTTCCATTAATCTTTGTGTAGTTTTCTGCTGTTCCGGTCTTGCCACATATTGCGATTCCTTCAACCTGAAGCGATTTCGCTGTTCCTAAATTATATACATCATAAAGTCCGTTGATGACAGGTTCAAAATATTTCCTGTTGATCGTGGTCACATGTCGTGTCGTAAATTTTTTGTCGATTTTCTGACCTTCTATTTTTTTGATGATGTGAGGCGTGTAGTAATATCCACGATTCGCAACGGTTGCCATCATGTTGGCAAGTTGAATTGGGGTCATTAAAACTTCGCCTTGGCCGATCGCATTAGATACGATCGCGGTACTTCGCCAACCTCCATTCGGATAGATTCTTTTATAAAGTTTTGAAGTGGGCCGGCTTCCTTTGCGTCCTGTTGGCAAGTCGTAGCCCATAAATTCGCCCAGGCCGAAACTCTTCAGGTGATTGCTCCATACATCAACACCAGCGGCTGGTTTTGTGTATTTGTTGATCGTTTTCATGTAGACGCTTGCGAAATAAGTATTACAAGAATTATAAATCCCGTTATGCAATTTTGAAATTCCTGAATCGTGGCATTTCATAAATCGGCCGCGCGCATAGCTGAACCCGTGATGGCACACGAATGAAGTTTCTTCATCGATCACACCTTCTTCCAAAGCGATCAAACCGGTTAGGATTTTAAAAGGAGAGCCCGGCGGATATTCTGCCAATAGCCCCCGATCATATAAAGGTTTCGCAATCGAATCGTGATACAATTTCGTATAATTTGCGGAACGTTCCCGTCCGACAAGAATTGCCGGATCATAAGATGGAGCCGTTACCAACGCCAAAATTTCACCTGAACTGGGCTCAATCGCAACAATACCGCCACGTTTATTGATCATAAGTTCCTCACCATATTTCTGAAGTACAAGATCAAGCGACAAGTGAATGTCTTCTCCTTGAACGGCAATGGTATCGAATTTTCCGTCTTTATAAGAGCCGATTTCACGATTGAATTTATCTTTTTGGATATATTTTACGCCCTTGATGCCTCGTAACTCGGTTTCATAACTTTCCTCAACACCTTGCCGTCCAATTAAATCGCCACTATTGTAGTAAGGATTTTTTTCGATGATTTTGTCGTTCACCTGCGTGATGAATCCAAAAACATTAGCGCCAACAGATACCTGATAGTCACGAAGTGACCGTTTCTGAATATAGAATCCCTTGAATTTTCTAACTTTTTCCTGAAAAGCCGCATATTCACGTTTGTTGAGCTGTGGCAGAAAAACGGATGGCAACCTCGGACTGTAGATTTTTGCCTTAACAAGTTTTTCGATAAATTCAGCTTTAGTGATATTAAGCAATTGGCAGAACTCCACTGTGTCGATTTCTTTGAGCTCGCGTGGAATCACCATGATATCATACGACGGCTGGTTTGCAACGAGCAATTTTCCGTTGCGATCATAAATGTAGCCTCGTTCCGGATAATCGTATTGGATCTTGATTGCGTTGTTGTCAGATTTAAGCTTCAGCGTTTCATCGATAATCTGAAGATAAAAAAGCCTGATAACAATCAAAACTGCAGTAAAGACTACAAGTGCCGGAAGCAATACTTTTCTCATCTTCTGCTGGGCTTAAAAATATAAATAAGGATGATGCACATCAATATTGAGAAAATGGTACTGAACAATGTCCGCACTACGACATCCCACAAGTAATTCAGTCGGAAGATTTCCAATACAAATAAAGTCAGGTGGTGAATTGCAACCGCGATCAGAATAAAGGAAAATCGCTCCGGCGTCAAGACATCGTTGAGTCGGACCGTTTGATATTCATAGCTTAAACCGAAAGCAAATTTGAATATATATGGTCTAAAATAGGCGAGTACCAAACATGCTGCAGCATGAACGCCACCGGAATTGCTGAACATATCGAGAATAATTCCGAGAAAAAAACTTGCCAGTAGCAATCCTGACTTGTTTCCGTTTACCGGATATAGTATGATGAACAAAATGTACGGGTACGGATTAATAAAGCCATTAAAGTTGACGTTATTGAACACGACAACTTGTGCCGCGATCAGCAGAACGAATCGTACGATATTTATCAATAGTGCACTATTCACCTTTAGATTGTGTTTCGAGATTGATGATTTCTTCACGATCCTTGCTCTTGATCACGTACACATGTCCAAGATTTGTCATGTCGTTAAAGAGCCTGATGTTTAGCGTATAATAATTCGTTTGGTTGTCGGTAAATATTTTATCGATCACACCAATATTTATGTTTTCTGGGAATATTACCGATTGGCCTCCTGTCACAACAGTATCGCCTTTTCGGATGGCAGCAAGTCGCGGCACATCTATCAGCTGAACAAACCCTGTGTTTTTACCATCCCATTTCAATGTTCCAAAGTGATTCGACTTCTTGATCTTGGCATTAATTTGCGATCGGACGTTCAGGACACTGACCACAGTTGCATAATTTTTTGATACTTTATCTACAATCCCAACAATGCCAGAACTACTGACAACTCCCATATCAGGTCTGATTCCGGCCGCTGCGCCAGAGTTGATAGTGAGGAAATTTTCTTGTGAACTGTAGGAGTTATGAATAACTTTCGACACAATGATGTTTACTTTTCGAACACCTTTAATGGTGTCTATCATTGGCAATGCTGTGGTATCTTGAGCATTGAACAACAAACTTTTGAGTCGGGCATTTTCAAGTGCAAGTTCTTCGTTTTGGGTTTTCAACCTGAAATACTCGCTTACGTTGTTCATCTGTTCGTAAACGCCGCCGGTTAAAAAGTTGGCTGAACTGATAACTTTACTCCGATGAAACGAATGCGCTTGTATCGTCAGCGCTAGCGAAATTCCTAAAAGCAGCAAAAACAGCAACTTATGGCTGTTTTTAAATATAAAAGTAAATATCTGCTGCATTGGGAAAGGTAAATTCCAAACCTTCAAATTCCAAAATCCAATCAGAACAGTGGAATTTGGAATTTGTGATTTTATTATTTAATGAGGATGCTTCTAAACTTTGGAATATTTTTAAGTGCCATTCCGGTTCCGCGTACAACTGCCCGTAATGGATCTTCAGCGATATAAACAGGTAAATCTGTTTTTTGCGAAATCCTTTTGTCGAGTCCGCGTAGCATTGAACCACCACCTGCCAAGTAAATTCCCGTATTGTAAATATCAGCAGCAAGTTCAGGAGGCGTTTGCGACAGCGTTTCCATTACAGCATCTTCAATCCTTTGAATTGATTTGTCGAGTGCTTTTGCGATCTCGCGATAGGAAACATCCACCTGTTTTGGTTTTCCTGTAAGCAGATCCCTTCCTTGAACCGACATATCGTCTGGCGGAGTTTCAAGTTCTTCAAGAGCAGCTCCAATTGTAATTTTTATTTTTTCTGCTGTACTTTCACCAACAAATAAGTTGTGTTGCGTACGCATGTAGTAAACAATATCATTTGTAAAAACGTCACCTGCAATCTTAACCGATTTGTCACAAACGATCCCACCTAAAGCGATAACCGCAATCTCGGTAGTCCCACCACCAATATCGACGATCATGTTTCCTTTCGGCTGCATGATATCGATTCCGATTCCAATTGCTGCTGCCATCGGCTCATGGATCAAATAAACTTCTTTTCCGTTTACGCGTTCACAGGATTCTTTAACCGCACGCATCTCCACTTCGGTAATACCTGAAGGAATACAAACAACCATACGAAGAGCAGGAGTGAACATTCTCTTCTTTAGTGCAGGAATGCTTTTGATGAACATGCTGATCATCTTCTCAGATGCGTCAAAGTCGGCAATAACCCCGTCTTTCAAAGGCCTGATGGTTTTTATGTTTTCATGAGTTTTACCCTGCATCATGTTGGCTTCTTTACCAACAGCGATGATTTTACCAGAAACCCGGTCGCGGGCAACAATTGACGGACTGTCGATTACAACCTTGTCGTTGTGGATGATCAGCGTGTTGGCGGTACCAAGGTCTATCGCGATATCCTCAGTCATGAAATCAAAAAATCCCATAAGTCTTTTAAGGGTTTAAAAGTTAAAAAATTGTTGGTACAAAGTTAATCAAATTAATGTTTGAAATGACGCGTGCCGGTAAATACCATGGCAACTTTATTTTCATTGCAAAATTTGATACTCAACTCATCTTTGATTGATCCGCCAGGTTGAATAACAGCCGTAATTCCTGCATTTTTCGCGATCTCAACGCAGTCTGGAAACGGGAAAAACGCATCGCTTGCCATTACCGATCCATGAAGATCAAATCCGCAATTAGAAGCTTTTTCTACAGCTTGTTTCAAGGCATCGACACGTGAAGTTTGCCCGGTTCCTGAAGCGATCAATTGCCGATTTTTCGCAAACACAATTGTGTTCGATTTCGTGTTCTTGCAAATCTTCGAAGCAAACAATAAATCTTCAATTTCTTCTTCAGACGGAGCCAGTTCCGTAACGGTCTTCAAATGCTCACGTTTATCCGTGACATGGTTCTTGTCCTGTACCAAAAGTCCGTTCAGGCATGTTCGCACCTGCGTTTCTGGAAGCGGTACTTCATGCTGCTCGAGAATAATCCTGTTTTTCTTTTGCATCAGAATTTCGACGGCATCTGCATCGAATGCAGGAGCAATGACAACTTCGCAGAAAAGCTCGTTAATTTCCGAAGCAGTGGCAGCGTCAATTCGGCCATTCGCAATTAGAACCCCGCCAAAGGCTGAAGTGGGATCGCCTGCCAACGCATCCAGATACGCTTGTTTCATCGTACTTCTCGTTGCCAATCCGCATGCATTATTATGTTTTAAGATCGCAAAAGTCGGATCGTTATCTTTAAATTCCAAAATCAGATTTACAGCTGCGTCAACATCAAGTAAATTATTGTACGACAATTCTTTTCCGTGCAATTTCGTAAACATAGCGTCAAAATTCCCGAAGAAAAACCCTTTCTGATGCGGATTTTCTCCATAACGAAGGATTTGACCGTTTGCGATGCTTTGCTTGTAATATGTATCGTCGTTGTTGAAATAGTTGAAGATCGCCGTATCATAGTGCGATGAAACATGAAATGCGTGCGTTGCAAACATCTTCCGATCTTCTAAAGTGGTCGCGCCGTTTTGCTCTGTAATGATATCGAGCAATTTCGCATACTGGTGAACCGACGGAACAATAACCGTGTCCTTGAAATTTTTTGCAGCCGCCCGAATCAACGAAATTCCCCCGATATCAATTTTTTCTATGATTTCCGCTTCTTCAGCGCCTGAAGAAACAGTTTTTTCAAATGGATATAAATCAACAATGACAAGATCGATCTGCGGAATATCGTATTCCGTCATTTGCTGAACATCGCCTTCGTGATCCTGACGGTTTAAGATCCCGCCGAAAATCTTCGGATGCAACGTTTTAACACGGCCGCCCAAAATCGATGGATATGATGTTACATCTTCGACTGCAACGACCGGAATTCCGAGGTTTTTGATGAATTCCTCAGTTCCGCCTGTCGAATAAAAAGTGACATTCTGCCCGTGTAGATTACGAACAACCGGTTCAAGTCCGTCCTTTGAAAACACGGAAATTAGAGCCGATTTAATAGTTTTTGTGGTGTTCATTATGTAGTTGTGTTTAGCTTGCGTCAGTTTCGCCAAGATGGCTTCTCGTGAGGTTGCAAAAGTAGTTTTTATCGGTAAAACGTGCTAATTTGCAGTTGAATAAATTCGCGTTCGTGTTCGCGGAAACTACATTAGGTTTTTGGTGAAAAATTTAGGATTTTTACATCTTCAAAATAGCTTTATGATCCTCTATATCCGATTACTGAAAGAAAGCTTCGGTTTTGCAATGAATGCGTTGCGGAACAACAAATTACGTACGTTGCTGTCGCTTTTAGGAGTGACCATCGGTATATTTTCGATAATTGCCGTACTTGCGGCGGTCGATTCTTTGAACAAGAAGATTTCTGGCGAACTCAGCAGCCTTGACAAGAACACGATTTACCTGATGCGTTTCTCGTTTGCACCAACCGAAATTCCGCAGTGGAAACAGGATCAATATCCGGATGTTAAATACGATGAATATATCGAACTCAAGAATTCAGTCAACAACCTCGACCAGATG
>DASVRQ010000073.1:0-25132 GCA_036388535.1 Flavobacterium sp.
TGAACGAGAAATAATGTGCTCCTGTGTTCACCTCAGCAATTTGTCCTGTGGATAAACGTATAACTTCAAATCGGTAACCGGTAATGTTTTGTTTTACCTGACTGAAGATAAACGTGCCTTTTGCAGCTACGGTTCCGCCACAGTTCTGCAATTGCGGAACAGCAGGCGTAGTCACCGAACAGGCGTTTCCGTAATATCCTAACCAGACACCGTTGCGCTGGATCATTGCGTCTACTAAATAAGTAGCACCGTAATCATAACGTGCAAAATCGGTAAACTTGAAGCTTGAATAACTACGTTCAAGATATTGAACAGGCTCAGCCGGATTCGTTTGGTTTCTGATACGGAACCTGTAAGCGGTAACGTTAGCAATCTGATAGTTTACTGCAAGACCCTGGTAGATCTGGTTCAATGTAATACCACAATACTGCGGATAAAGTTGGGTTTTGATCTGGAAACCTTCATCAAGCTGTCCGTCGCAGTTGTCATCGATACCGTTGTAAAGAACTTCAGCATGACCCGGATTAACCTGGTTGCTGGCGTCATTACAATCAGTGCTGTTTGTAACATAACCAGAAGGAGTTCCGTTGCAAGCTGATGTGCTGACTGCTGCATTACCAAATCCGTCACCATCCGCGTCAGCATAATAGGTAATATTCGGGTTTACGGTAACAGTTTGAGTAGTACTTGCTTCGTTCCCACTTGCGTCAAGGACAAACCATAATACGGTCGTTGTACCAAGAGGAAAAGCTTCCGGTGCGTTGTTGTATATGCTTACATTACTGCAATTGTCAGTTACTGTTGGAGTCCCTAGAGTAATGACCTCACCCTGACAGATCGTTATATCAGCCGGAGCCGTGATGGTTGGAATACCAGTGTCTGATACGACTACAGTTTGGGTTGCAGTTGCTGTATTGCCACAGGCATCTGTCGCAGTCCAGGTCACAGTGGTAGCCCCAATCGGAAATTCTGTTGGTGCGTTATTGGAAATTGTAGGCTCGCTGCAGTAGTCGCTTGCCGTTGCTGTCCCCAATGAAATTCCCGACACACTGCAGGTAGTAGCTGCAGATTCGAACAATACCGTTGGATTAACTGACAAAACCATAGTAGTACTGCATGAAGCACCCGTACCTATTGTAAAGTTTTTTTGGATCGAACAGCTACTTGCATCTGTGATGGTAACGGTATAGTCACCTGCCGTAAGCCCTGTTGCAGTTGCTCCTGTTCCGCCTGATGGCGACCACAAGTATGAATAAGATCCTGTTCCGCCTGAAGCGACGACTGTTGCAGTTCCGTTGGAATCTCCATTGCAACTGATGTTAGTCTGTGATTGAGTCGCTGTCAAAGCCTCAGGTGATGTAATTATAAAGTTTTTTTGAATTGAGCAGCTGTTTGCATCGGAAATCGTGACTGTGTAATCACCTGCTGAAAGTCCGCTCGCTGTCGCACCAGTTCCGCCTGACGGAGACCATGAGTACGAGTACGATCCTGTTCCGCCTGAAGCGACGACTGTTGCAGTTCCGTTACTTCCGCCACCACAACTTACATTTGTTTGTGATTGAGTTGCAGTTAAAGCATCAGGTGCAGATATCGTAAAGTTTTTCTGGATAGAACAGCTATTTGCATCTATAATAGTAACAGTGTAATTGCCCGCAGAAAGTCCGCTTGCAGTTGCTCCTGTTCCGCCTGACGGAGACCATGAATACGAGTACGATCCTGTTCCGCCTGAAGCGACGACTGTTGCAGTTCCGTTGCTTCCGCCATTGCAGCTGACATTTGTTTGTGATTGAGTTGCCGTCAAAGCATCAGGTGCAGATATCGCAAAGCTTTTCTGGATCGAACAGCTATTTGCGTCTGTTATCGTTACGGTGTAATTACCTGCTGAAAGTCCGCTTGCAGTTGCTCCTGTTCCGCCTGACGGAGACCATGAATACGAGTACGATCCTGTTCCGCCTGAAGCGACGACTGTTGCAGTTCCGTTGCTTCCGCCATTGCAGCTGACATTTGTTTGTGATTGAGTTGCAGTCAAAGCATCAGGTGCAGATATCGTAAAGCTTTTCTGGATCGAACAGCTATTTGCGTCTATAATAGTAACAGTGTAATTGCCCGCAGAAAGACCAGTGGCAGTTGCTCCTGTTCCGCCTGACGGAGACCATGAATATGAGTACGATCCTGTTCCGCCAGAAGCGACAACTGTTGCAGTTCCGTTGCTTCCGCCATTGCAGTTTACATTTGTTTGCGATTGTGTTGCAGTTACGCCCGTTGCGGGTTGAGTGATCGTAAAACTTCTTTGAATTGAAC
Organism: Flavobacterium sp.; assembly: GCA_036388535.1. Taxonomy (GTDB): domain Bacteria; phylum Bacteroidota; class Bacteroidia; order Flavobacteriales; family Flavobacteriaceae; genus Flavobacterium. The sequence goes on from DASVRQ010000073.1 coordinate 2,302, forward strand.
AACTATTTGAATCCGTGATCGTCACTGTATAATTACCTGCTGAAAGTCCGCTTGCAGTTGCTCCTGTTCCGCCTGACGGAGACCAAGAATATAAATAAGATCCGGTTCCGCCTGAAGCGACGACTGTTGCAGTTCCGTTGCTTCCGCCACTGCAGCTTACATTTGTTTGCGATTGTGTCGCAGATACTGCTGTTGTGGGTTGAGTTATCGTAAAATTTTTAGATGTTGTACATCCGTTCGCGTCGGTAACTGTAACCGAATAATTACCTGCCGGCAGCCCGGTTGCTGTCGCACCTGAACTCACGTTTGGTGACCAAAAATACGAATAAGACCCAGATCCGCCTGTTGCGGAGATCGTTGCTGTACCGTTGCTTCCGCCGTTGCAGCTTACGTTTGTCTGTGATTGTGTCGAAGACAATGTCGCGGGCTGAGTAATATTAAAAGTTGTAGATGCTGTACTGCCACATGAACTTGTCACGGTTACAGTCCAATTGCCAGCTGTTAATCCGGTAGCAGTCGCTGTTCCGTCTCCTGATGGATTCCCAGGCGTCCAGTTATAGGTATAACCGCTTCCACCGGAAGCACTTACCGTTGCCGCACCGTTGCTGCCTCCATTACACGAAATATTTGTCTGAGAAGTCTGAGAAAGAGTTATTGCCGGACATGCAGGAATTTGCCACGTCATGCCATCTAATCCCACATAATGGATACCTGAAGTTGTCGCTACAACAAACTGGTCTATTAGTGCATTGGAATTGTTAGCACCGCCATAGGTGGACATATTGATGAATGTGAATCCGTTATTTGTAGCATAGCCGTTATTGAAGCCGGAGCTTGAACTAGCCGTGAAAACAACTGCACCGCCCAATTTTCCAGTAATCGTGACTACTCCTGAAACATTGAGGTTTAAGTCATATCTGCTTAGGAAAAGATACATGCTTTTTAATTGAAAAGCAGAGCCGGAGGAAATCGTAAATTGAGTAGGCGTGAAATTACTGGCCCAATCTGAATTATCAATGTAACGATGGTCACCGCTTCCCTGAAAACCGGTATTGGGATAGTTACCTTCGATGTCAAATATTCCTCCTGCTTGGGAAGTAATAGTGAATGTTCGTCCGTTGTCGGTAAATGTTGTCGACCCGATAACCTCCGTTTCAAAGTGTTCAGTTGTTTGTGCCCACAAATGGCTGCCAAACAAGAAACTGACAAGTAATAAAAAGTACAGTTTTTTCATTGGAGTATATATTAAGTTTAGTATTCTGTTTTGCTATCTCTAGCTTGTAATAATTGGAAAGGGAAAATCTATTGATAGAACGTAATTATAATAATTAAGGTCCATCCGGAAATTTCAGCTTATTATGACTTAAGCAAAATACCAGATGAACCTTTACTAATTATTTTAGATTACTCACGTGGCGGATATAGACCATTGTAGCATATAATCCAATTCATGGCGATAAACGGCTGCATTATTTTAAATGGCTGGCTGGCTCCTGCTGGATCTTCTGTTACAGATGCAGCGCTCATCGTAATATCAGCAGTACCATCTGAAAATCCGTAGCTATTGGTAAATCCACGTCCTTCCGGTACACCAGGTGCGGCAAGTACAGAGGTCGGTTTTGGAGCGCTATACGCGGCATTTGCGGAGCTAGCATGCAATCTCGGGTTATGCACGTGTGCCGGCATATTGGTAACACTAAGTGACATACTTTCTACACCGCCCCTTTCACCTATTGAATATCGTGATCCTGAAACAGGTGATGCACCAATACCTATCGGAGCAAGCCCCGCTAAGTTTGGCAGAGCAAATGTTGTTACGCCATCGCCTCCATACGTTGTCCCTAGCACAGAAAATAAAGCGCTAAACTGTGATATCGACAATAATTGTCCCTGGCAGAAAAAATAATTTTGTGGTGCATAGGTTCCTCCGAAAATTTTACAAATTCCAATGTACTCATCCATGATTATAAAAATTAGTTTGTTTATAAGGGCAAAGCTACTTCAGGCGAATTTCACGATAGCACGTAGAAATACCTGTTTTTTAGACGAACCTATCATTCTTTATATTAGATCCCCATCCGGCAGATTTGAAATCGACCTCAACTATTAGTCAACACGAACTGACGAGTTTACAAAAACATCACTTGGCAGCTAACTTTTAAAACGCTACTTTTGAACTTATTACAGCATCAAAAAATCTTTAACAGCAACCAGTAAAACCAAAAAAATAATGGAATTCAGAGACTTAGCCAGCATTATAAATTGTATTAAAAAATGGGACCAGATCAGAAGTAGTTCTACCGATGTTGTGCGATACCTTGGCACAGGAAACCAATTTCAACTTAAAAGAGACAAGCCTACAGCCTCGAACCTGCACGCATATCCAGGTATAGGCACAGAAGACGACGCGATGTACTTTTTCGTCCTTGACGCGGATGCTGACCGGAACGGAAGTTCAATCGATCTATTTAATGCCATCACTGTATGTAAATTAGAGCGTACTCCTGGAAATGGGCATGAAATTCCGGAAGTAGTAGCAAGAAAAAGAATCGAGAATTGGAATAAGGATTTTTCGCAATGGGTGACAAACCAAATTAACATGCCGCAGACTGACGGTATATATAAAGCATTTAATATTCCTTCTGAGTATGCAATACGAAACACTCAATACTCCATTTTTCTTGGTTTGAAAGAAGACAGCCGTTCAGTAACAGGTTATGTTGCCGACCTTATCACAACCGACTCTTCAAGAACCTCTGTTGTGTTTTACGATACTGTAAGGCCGGTTCCTCCATTCGATGCCACCATTCCGCAAAGCAGCTTTTATTTATTAAGCCTGGTTTAAAAGCAATAGCATGACCTTCGACAGGTTTTTAAGTTTAGCGACTTTACTTGTGCCATTTTTATTATTATTTGGTATGGCGTCGGGCGCATATTTCTTCCGGCAGCTTGAACATAAATACAGGTTCCTGCTGATATATCTGGGTATATGCTTACTTATCGACGTCCTTAGTCGGATCGTTGGAGAACTTTACGGCAATAATTTAGTTTTTATTATAATTTTCAGTTTACTGGAGCTGGTTTTCTTTTACGTTTATTATCGGATAAGTTTCTTTAAAAGAGCAGTACCCGTTTACACGTTTGTTACTTTTTTAGGATCGGCATATATGCTTTATGAGATGATTGCCCTAAAAGATGTATCTCCAAAAGATTTTCAGCCCTACTCAAAAGTAATCTGTTCGTTTATAATTATTGTAATGTCTATCAATTGCCTCTTTGAAAAAATGGCTGATGAACAGCAGGACAATGCAGTAATTAGATTAAATTCAGCGTTTGTGATATACTTTTCGCTGAACCTGATATTCTTTTTACCTGTAAACTTTTTAATTAATGTTGCATCCTCTGTCAAATTTTACTTTTGGTCAGCGAATCTTCTACTAACCATTTCATTCTACACTTTTTTATGTAAGGAAATATGGAAAAATGGCTCGACCCGCAAACGATTACGATCTGGATCTTAATTGTCCTGGCGGTTATCATGTTATTAGCGGTCTCCTTTGTTAAACTTGTTCGCATAAATTTTAAACGAGCAGTTGAAAATAAGCTGAAGGAGTCACGCATGCAGCTCGACTACCAGAAAAATCTGCTCGAAAGCGGCATTCTGGTGCAGGAACAGGAGCGGACACGCATTGCGGCAGATTTGCATGATTCCCTGATCGGAAAGCTTACGGTTTTAAGGCTTAAGAATCAATCGCAATATGATACTGCACACATCGATGTGCTTTTGGGTGAAAGTATAGATGAGGCAAGGCGAATATCGCATGACCTGAGTCCGCCGATGCTTGAACTCATCGAATTGGATGAGCTTCTTGAAGACATTGTTTCGCCATGGAAAAAATACCTGCAAATACATTTTTATAAAAATCTTCAAATCAGCACGTCTTTAAATCAAAACCTGAAAATACAGATTGCACGGATTGCACAGGAACTGATTATTAATATCCACAAACATTCAGGTGCATCTACAATACATGTAAGCTTAAAGGTAACAGGTAAATCTCTCATGCTGATCATATCCGATAATGGAAAGGGCTTTGATGTTGGCGAGGCAAAAAAAGGTATCGGACTAAAGAATATCGAGTTACGGATGTTGTACCTGCAGGGCTCCTACAAGATCAAATCAGGAAAAAAAGGCAGTACTGCTATAATTGCTGTAAACCACTTTAACTTTGGTTCCCAATGACAATAATTTCGATAGCCATAACCGATGACGATCATCTCATAGCCGAATTGCTAAAGGGTTTTCTTGATACTGTTGAAGGTTACAAGGTGCTGTTTACTGCTTCTGATGGTAATGACCTTATCGACAAATTGAATTCCGCCGCACATCTTCCTGATATTTTGGTAATGGACCTAAAGATGGACGGAATGGATGGAATAAAAGCTACTCAGCATCTCAAGATCCACTTTCCATCAATAAAGATAATCGTGGTCTCATCACATTACAAGCTTGGTTTCTTAAATGTAATGTTCAAAACCGGTGCCTCCGCCTTTGTCCCGAAAGGCATCTCCCCCATTTTACTCAAAGAAATCATTTACAGTGTTTATACCTCGGGAGTATATTTCCTGGAGGAGCAGATCGGCCTCTTGAAAGATCAGGTGCCACAAAAGGTACACAACAAGATTCTGCAAGACGAAACTGACTTATCGGAGCGCGAAACAGAGATCTTAAAATTGATCTGCATGCAAAAAACCGCCAAAGAGATCGGAGAAATTTTGTTTATTAATGGCCGGACCGTCGAGGGGCATAAAAATAACCTTTTTATAAAAACAGGTGCCAAAAATATAGCCGGACTTGTTGTATTCGCGGTACAACATGATATTATTACAATTGATCAGCTGCCAAGGATATAGAAGTCCCTAAATTTAAAAACTCAAATTCCAAATTCCAAAACGAAAATCAAGTGTTCTTAGCGTTTGAAATTGGGAATTTGAAATTGGGAATTTGAAGTTTACTATAGGTCCTCGGTCGTTTCGCCATCAAATTCAATATCGTTCTCTGCGTCCGCTTTAGTTTTGTGTACAAGGCCATCTTTATGATCTGGTGGAGAATAAACCGTATATAACTTCAGCGGATCAGTATCTGACGTGTTTATAACATTGTGCTTTGCCCCTGCAGGCACAATAACAACATCGCCATCGCCTACTTTATATTCAGTATCATCCACAATAACTTTTCCCTGTCCGGCTTCAAACCGCAGAAACTGATCATTATGTTCATGGATTTCTGCTCCGATATCTTCGTTTGGCTTAAGGCTCATCAGCACCAGCTGACTGTTTTTTGCCGTGTATAAAACCCTACGGAAGTTGTTGTTTGCCAGCGTTTCCTTTTCAAGGTTTATATTGTATCCCTTCATAATTTATAAGTATTAAATTCATGTGTAGTAAAGTTACGATTCAAAAGTGGCAATAGCAAAATTGCTTAACTATTAAATGGTACATGAAATGTAATTAAGTCGGCCAATACGGCGAACCTGAAACCACTTTACTCCGTGTACGGCACCTCTTACATGTCCGCTTTGTCCTTTACAAAGCTCAAGCCGGCAGCAACTCACTGAATCTTAATTAACTGCGGATAATTTATTATATAACATGCACCGAAATTGCACCGAAACCTTTTGAAACTTCACTATCCGCTAGGCTTTATCAATTCTTTACCCGTACCTTCGCGGGCTTATATCAAGTCTATGCCTACTCCCATACTCTTTTATCTTGATGATGACCGTGATGATCTGCTGTTTTTTAAAGATGTGGTAGGTGAAATAGGAATGGAAGTTCAGCTTTTTCAGCTAGGCACCGACCTACTGCAGGCTACCAGCGTTCCAATCAAATCTTCGATTATATTCCTTGACTTAAATATGCTGCATCAATCGGGTTATGAGATAATGGCTGAACTAAAGTTGGTGCCCACTCTTAAAGACTGTCCGATCGTGATCTATTCAACGGCGTCAGATAAATATACGATCAATAAATGCCGGCGTTTAGGCGCATCGCTGTATCTGATTAAACCAACGTCAACCGGGGTGCTTAAAATTGCGCTTCAGAATATTCTTCAAATTGATTGGACCTCGTTTAAAAGCGATGATAATAACTTTGTCATTAAAGGGGAATAGACTTTTAGTATCCTTATCAGCAATACAAAGTCACATTTTTGACCGAGGGAAGCGACATATGAAATCCCATACTAATATTTCTACAGGAAGTCGAGTCGGATCTGGACCCGTTCATCGTTGAAATCACTCATTGGCGTTATGGTGACTGAATCAGTTTCGCCGTAATATTTTGCGATTCCTTTAATTATTCCAATTGCCAGGCCGGCCATTTTTCTACGCGAATAGTAATCAATGATCAGTAATTTATTGTGGACTTTGGTTACATTGAGCACAGGTGGATTAGCAGTACTGTTCAATCTTCTTACAGCACCATGCATTACCGGCTCCGTATTCAGGATAATATCGAAAGTACGCCATTCAGGTCGGATATAATCCGCATAAAGCGCAAATAAATCTTCTACCAGGTATTCTCCAAACTGTTCTTTTAAAAGATTTTCCGGCAATCCTGTCATTCCTGATGCAATGCGAACAAGCTCGTTCATGGCCTCGATAGAATAGTTTTCAGTGACCGAAAAAACGAGCGAACCGGTTCCTGCTTTCTCGTTCAGCAGCTCCCAGGTATTCTCCGGAAAATTATTATTGACAAACTTTTTTAATAAAAAGAAGATACTTCCGTGTACTCTTAAATCGCGCATAATTACTGGCCTGGGTTGCAGCAAAAGTAACCTTCTTTTTTATTGCAACCACCACGTATATTTTAAGTATTTCCTTGTTATTCTATTGTGTAACAATAATAAGTATCTTGCAGAACACATACTGCACTTAAAATGCTGCAGGACAATTACCAGGAACATGAGAAGCCGCAATTCACAACCGCACATTAACCTTTAAAATAACATATATGAACAAAATTTTACTATTGAGTTTGATTTGTATTCAGAACGCCCTGGCACAAGACGGAGGTATCGACTTTACTTTTGAATCGGATGCTGACCTAAACAATACGGTGCAGATTATTACAGTCCAGGACGACGGCAAGATCCTCGTAGGCGGGTTGTTCAGTTCCAATCTATACCGGCTGAATAACGACGGGACCCAGGACAATACTTTTATGCCATGGAATTCTTCAATGAGCAGCGTTTTATCCATAGCCGTCCAAAACGATGCAAAGATTATTATCGGAGGCACTTTTCAGGGTGGTTTACGGCGGCTAAATTCCGATGGAAGCACCGATGCTTCGTTTGTTTGTAATATTCCGGATGCCTATATTAAAAACATTGAAGCTCTTGACAACGGTAAAATTATGGTTGCAGGATTTTTTTCCGAAATAAACGGCACAGAGATCCGTGGAATTGCAAGGTTAAATTCAGACGGATCGCTTGACACTTCTTTTAATTGCAATCTTCCTGTAGGAACCAGCATAAGGGATTTTGGGTTCCAATCCGATGGAAAACTGCTTATTGCAGGTGAATCCTCTAACGTTGACAATCCATCTATGATCTTACTGTTCCGCAGGTATAATACTAATAACAGCCAGGATGTAAGCTTTAACAACGGGGGAAACAATGCGAACTCGAACATATATGATATTGAGGTTTTGGCAGATGATAAAGTGCTGATCACGGGATGGTTTACGGAGTTCAATAGTATTTCGCGGAACTGCATCGCAAAGCTGAACAGCGATGGTTCGCTCGACACATCATTCGCGTCTTACAATTTAACGGATCCTGAAACCGGCGATCTCTTTTCCATCTTTGGTGCGAAGGAACTTCCTGATAACAAATATTTGATAAATGGAAGTTTCCATAATTATGGCGGGCTCAGCAGTAATGGCCTCGCCAAAATAAATGCCGACGGAACAAGAGACAACTCGTTCAATGTTGGTACCGGCGCCGATGACATTATCTGGAATACTGCGATTCAGGATGATGGTAAGGTTTTGATCGGAGGACAGTTTACGTCATATAATGCAACACAAAGGAATAAAATCGCCCGGCTCGGAAACACTTTGGGAATTACGCAACAGGTAAATCATCCTGACTGGGTGCTTTATCCTAATCCGTGCCGTGGAAACCTTTCAGTTTCAGGTGATGCAGCGCGTAATGTGGAAATGATCGAGGTTATTAATTCGGTTGGACAGAGAATCAAAACGCAGAAACTCCAAAGTGGAATTACGCAAACACTATTTACGGAAGATCTACCTGCGGGCGCATATATCCTCAAGATCTTTTCAGGTGCTGTTATTTCGTATCAGAAATTCGTAAAAATTTAATAACGGGTTCAGTCCTGCACAAAGCCTCATCCCGATGGATAAAGTAGCGTTTATCAACTGAAGGCTCAATCATAAAGATCTTAATATGGCACCAAATTATCAGACGCCGGGAGTTTACATCGTAGAAAAAAATGCATTTCCAGGATCCGCGGCCGCTGTAGAAACCGCTATACCTGTATTTATAGGTTATACTGAAAAGTCAGAACGTGACGGAAAATCGCTATTGTACAAACCAACGCGGGTCACTTCATATGCTGATTTTTTAGAATGTTTTGGCAAAGGTTTCCCGTCGCAGTTTACCATAGAGCCATCATCCATTGCCGGAGAAGGAAGCATTATGATCAATGGCAAAGCAATGGTGGTTAGAATCAGAGACAATAATACGGCGGTGCTATACAACGCTATAAGGCTGTTTTACAGTAATGGTGGAAGCGTATGTTATGTCCTTTCAGTGAAAACTTACGGTCGCAGCACTTTGCCGCAAGCCATTGAAGTTCAGTCTGCAGATTCTGTAAAACAAGTGGTTAGCCTTATTATAGATATCGATGATTTTATTGGTGCAGACAATAATGTTTTCTCTATTTTGGAAACAGAGAGCGAGCCAACTTTAGTCGTACTTCCCGACGTTGTTGCTGATCCCGTTATTGCCTACCAATTATATCCACTTGTACTGCAACATTGTGCGAAGATGCAAAATCGATTTGCGATATTCGACGTGATACATAAACCCGGAGCAACAATCGGGGAAGAGTGTTCTTATTTCAAAGAGCATATCGGGGTTCAGTATTTAGATTATGGTGCAGCATACTATCCATTCCTAAAAACATCAATAGTCCAGCAGGACGAAATAGGTTATAATAATCTTGACGCAAGTGTAAATCTTCGTGATCTGTTGCGTGAAGATAATGTAAGCGAGATCTTGTCAGATTTTGAGGCATTACAGGACGACGAACTTAATGAGCTCGCACGGGTAAATCTGGATCATTCGCTGAAGGCCGCAAGCCCTGTTTTCAACAGTATCGTGCAACTTATAAGGTCAAAATTAAATCTTTTACCTCCAAGTCCTGCTATAGCAGGTGTCTATACATTGGTTGATACCAGCCGCAGAGTGTGGACAGCTCCGGCCAATATATCGCTGAGTATGGTTACCGGGCCAGCTGTTGACATCTCACATGAAGTGCAGCAAAACTTAAATGTCGATGTTATTTCGGGTAAGTCGATCAATGTCATCAGGTCGTTTCCTAATTTAGGCACGCTTGTATGGGGTGCCCGCACTTTGGACGGAAACAGTAGTGAATGGAAATACGTCAATGTCCGCCGTACAATGATCATGATCGAGCAGTCACTGAAATATGCTGTACAGGCATATGTATTTGAGGCAAACAATGCCAATACATGGGTAACTGTAAGCAGTATGCTCAACAATTTCCTGTACAACTTGTGGACACAGGGAGCACTGGCAGGTTCAACTCCGGACCAGGCATTTCATGTTCGGATTGGGTTGGGCACTACAATGACTCCACATGATGTGTTGGATGGAATCATGCGAATCAGCGTTATGGTTGCAATACTGCGGCCAGCCGAGTTTACTATAATTACGTTCCAACAACAAATGCAACAATCGTAGGTGGTGTTGGAAGTTGGTTTAGGGCTTAGGGTTTAGGGTTTAGGGTTTGTGTTTAGGATATTCATATCCGGCAGGGTGTTGCGCGTTGTGTGTTATAAACTTAGCTCACGCCTTTCGCCCCCGGCTCGCGTAGAATTTTGACTTTGAACCTGTGATCTTAGCTTCGCTCCGTTGGGCTGCCTCGAGTGACTTTGAACTTTGGACTTTTTATTTCTTAGCCGCCACCGGATATATAGGGTCTTCCATAATATTGACTTCTATTATCGCTTCTGCATTGGTAAGCAATTCAATGCAGTCTTTACTGAGGTGCCTCAGATGAACCGTTTTCCCTGCGGTGTGATATCGGTGCGTGATGTTATTCAAAGCTTCGATAGCCGACATATCGGCGACGCGGCTTTCCTTGAAATCTATTATAATTTCAGACGGATCATGTTCGATGTCGAATTTTTCTGCAAATCCCGCAACTGATCCAAAAAACAACGGGCCGTAGATCTCGTAATGTTTTATTCCGCTTTCATCTATTGATTTTCGTGCTCGGATGCGTTTTGCATTGTCCCACGCGAAAACCAATGCGGAAATTATGACTCCGATAAAAACTGCAAGAGCGAGGTTATGAAGCAAAATTGTAATCAGGCTCACGACTACCATGACAAACACATCCGACTTCGGCATACGCCTGAACGTCTTGAAGCTTGCCCATTCAAATGTACCTATTGCGACCATGATCATCACGCCTGTGAGCGCTGCCAATGGCAACCGTTCAATCAGCGGAGCGCCAAACAAGATCACCGCGAGAATCGTCAGCGAGGCGACTATTCCCGACAATCTTGCGCGGGATCCGGCCGACAGGTTTACGAGAGTCTGTGCGATCATCGGGCAGCCGCCCATCCCAAAAAAGAAACCGTTTGCTATATTGGCAGTGCCTTGGGCAACGCATTCGCGATTGCTGTTTCCCTTGGTTCCCGTTATCTGGTCGACCATATTCAATGTCAGCAGGCCTTCTGTCAATCCAACCGCAGCCATTACAAAGGCGTACGGAAGTATTATTTGTATATTTTCAATAGTAAGTGCAAAGTTCGGAATGTGGAAAGGCGGAAAACTACCGCTAACTGAGGCAATGTCAACAACCTCTTTTGTTTCAATGTTAAATCCCACTACAATACCAAAAACTACCAAAATAGCAACCAATGACGAAGGAATTGCCTTAGTTATTTTAGGAAGCAGAACCACGATCGCAATAGTCAGACCGGTAAGTACCGTCATAATAAACAGCGGCCCGTCGGTAAGCCATTGTGTGCGGCCGTTGACAACCGTTTTGAATTGTTCCAACTGCGACATGAAAATAATGACTGCCAACCCATTTACAAATCCAAACATGACAGGTTGTGGCACCAGGCGGATGAACTTTCCGAATTTTAAGACCCCGACAGTAATCTGTAAAGCTCCGGCTAATGCGATCGCGCCAAAAACAAATTCGATTCCGTGCGATTTCATCAATGCGATAAGCACTATAACCGTTGCCCCTGCTCCACCGGAAATCAATCCGGGCCTTCCTCCTAAAATGGATGTTACAAATCCCATGATAAATGCGCCGTACAAACCCACCAAAGGAGGAAAATCTGCTAAGATGGCAAATGATAACGATTCGGGGATCATTGTCATTGCAACGGTTAATCCCGCAAGGATCTCTGTTTTGTAATTTACTTTTTGAGAAAAATCGAAAAAGCTCAGGACTTGTTTCATACGAAAATCTGTGGATGCAAAAGTACGGGTAGAAAACGGGAATTTTTAAAATAGCCACGACTTTTCGAATATACAATTAGAATGAGGATCGCCTTCTCAAATGCTGTCAGAACATCATCCGTAAAAATACGCTTCACTACAACAACGATTGGGGAAAACTGCCTTTTTATCAACACCCCAAATCCTCAAAAATTAACGATAATTATAAATTGTAAGTCGCACCGGAAAGCGTAAGTTTAAACAACATGCGCTGATATGGTTTTAAAAGCAATATTATGACTGAAGCAGGCCCAATTCAGATGAAACCATTTTCGAAGACCTTTCAGTAGGACAGCAATTTGTGGGATCCCAAAGGATTAGATAATATTTTGAAACTTATTTCATTGGTTATAAATTATTGCAAAGTACATACAATGCTGCTTAGTCAACGATTCAAAATCTTTTAAAAGAAAATTTATTAAATATGTAGAAATTATGGATCGAAACACAACCTATCTGACCGAATTAAAAATTGCTCATGAAGAATTGATAATGCATCGCCGGGAGCTGGAGAAATGCACCGCCGACCTAAAAATTGCAAACGAGAATAATGGAACGTCCGACCACGTGAAGCGAACAACAGAATTAAACATGGATTTGGAAAATATGATGTTTGCCATTTCCCATAAGGTGAGAAAGTCGGTCGCAAACATAATTGGAATATCCAAAAATGATTTCGGAAGATAATGATATCAATGCTAACGAGTTAAGAGAATTGTTGCACATCATTATTTTGTCTGCGGAATCGTTAAATCTTTCAACAGAAGAACTATCAAAGTTTATTCACGCGAATAGAAGTACTTAAATTTCGAGTTGAGCTACAGCAATGACAATGGGCACACTCCCAGCCATACAGAACTGGGAAGCAAATGCACAGTTTTGACAGAGCATCTTTGACAATAGATTTACAGGGTTCCCGCCTCTGGCCGGCATCCCGATCGTGTGACATATTTTAGGAGCCAGAAGCTAATCCGTGCGTAAAAGCCAGGTGAAATTTAGTCGACCGTGAGCAACCATTCTCACTTTTACGCATCTCTTCAATAAGAAGATGAAAAAAACACTGCCAGCCTTATTCTTATACCTCAATATTTCTGGTACTCCAATTCGTCCTGAATTGGTTTTTGTGAGAATGTTTCCATCGCATTTTTTCGTCATAGTTCGTTATCAGTGGGATGATGCAATATGAAATTTTAAAGAACCTGAAGTAAAACAATTAAAACCAAATAGAATTATGAAGAAATATTATATTGTGATGTTAGGTGTCCTTTGCGGATATTCGGTTAATGGGCAGGGACTGACAAAAAAAGTGCTGTTCATTGGCAATAGTTATACTGAAGTGAATAACCTGCCCCAGATCATCACAAATGTAGCTTCTTCAGTTGGGGATGTTTTAATTCAGGAGAACCACTTGCCGGGTGGATTCACGTTGTTGCAGCATAGTTCAAATAATGTGACGCAGGGTAAAATAATGGAAGGTGGATGGGATTATGTAGTGCTACAGGGACAAAGTCAGGAGGCTGTCACAGCCGAAAATAATTTTTATGATGGTGCAGAAAGCCTGAATAATTTAATTACCCAGTACAATCCGTGCGCGGTCCCAATGTTTTACGTTACATGGGGCAGGAAGAATGGAGATGCGGTTAATTGCCCGAATGTGCCGGTAATGTGTTCATACGAATCAATGGATACAGCAATAACGAGTACCTACTTGGCATTGGCAGAATATATGCAAATAGAAGCATCACCTGTTTCATCTGTATGGAAGTTCCTGCGCCAAAACTATCCGTCGATCGAGTTGTACCAAAGTGATGAAAGTCATCCATCAGCTGCAGGATCCTATGCGGCGGCATGTTGTTTTTATGCTGCAATTTTTAAAAAAGACCCTACCCTAATCACCTTTGATTATAGCTTAAGTCCGGCTGATGCTATAATTATCAGGAATGTTGCGAAGTCGATCGTATTTAATAATTTAACCGAATGGGACTTTAAGCAGATGCCGGTATCTGATTTCAAATACACAATCGGTGACGGAAATAATGAAGTGTTATTTGATAATAGAATGCAGAACGCGGATAATTGTTTGTGGGACTTTGGGGACGGAAGCCCTACATCAACAGCGCTGAATCCGACACATAGTTATGCAAATAATGGCACTTATACCGTTACTTTAACCTCCTCAAATTGCGATCTCGAAGGTGTACATCAAGATGTTATGGTGAAAAATATCAGCTTTTGTTCACACACGCCTACGATCTCCCCTGCAAACCTATTGCTTTGTCCGCAAACCAGCGACATGCTGTGGACCGAACCGGCCGATTCGTATCAATGGTTTCAGGACGGTATTCCTGTTCCCGACGCCACGAATCAATTTTTCGAAGTATCAGCTTCTTCCGATAATTCGCTATTCAGCGTGATGACTACGACAAATAATTGTTCGGAATTTTCCAGACAAACTTCTGTTAGCCTTCATCAGTGGTTGTTTGGCTCCATCAATCTCACTATGGTAATTGAAGGGAACATATTTGAGGTAAATAAAGTATGTGAAGGTGAAACAATAACGCTGACGGCAGGCGTGACCGATGAACATTTCTCACAATGGTACAAAGATGATGTTCTTATTCCTTTTGCTACAGGAGACAGCTATGTGGTATCAGAATCAGGAACCTATAAAGTCAGGATAGACCATCTGGTATGTCCAAATATGGGCTCATTTTCCGATATGTATATGGAGCCTCTACAGTATGAGTTTGTGGACTGTTCATTAAGTAATGCGGATACGGCGCATTCTCTGTGGGCCTCACCTAATCCGGTAAAAAATATCCTCACGCTGCAAACCAAGAACACAATTACAGAAATCCGCTTATATGACTTATCAGGTAAAGGTCTGCGTGTTCCCCTGCTAATCGGACACTCAATAGACGTGTCATTCTTGCCACAGGGTATGTACATCATCAAGGTCAAGACAACTGAGGATCATTATAGTATTAAGTTCATCAAAGAATGAGTGTGTAAATGAACCATATGCTGTGAAGCCATCGTTCCGGTACCGGTAAGATATTAATGTTAGATCCCGCAAAGTGATCGATTAGTGCCATCATCAAAACCATTAGGGTGGTTTGAGCTGTCGGAAGCTCAATCATCTGGTTAGTTATGTTGTTGGCATACGTATAAGTCAGGTAGTAAACAATGACAACTACGAAAATTATAGATCTGCCTTATCTGGTTTCTTCAATCTTAAATTGAATATAATTGCATTTATTTTCTTCGTACCAGCGAAGCCATTCTTCCTTATCCTATTCAAAAACGCCCCCAATAACTGCTCCAATACCAGTCCATGAGGTCGCACCGCCACCTACAATGCCAACTGCTGCTTCCGCAGTGCCTCCAATTAATTTTAAACCTCCTACAAATCTGTTCCATCCTTTGCTAGGTGGGTCGATAGATTCCGTTCCTCTATCCTCCTGCTGCCGGTTGCCTAATATCGCACCGCTGGCTTGCATTCCATCAGGGTCACAAATATTCGATTTTATTCCATTCTTGCTACATCGTAATTGCCAGTATCGCAGTTGAAAGATAAAATATAATCAAGCCCGCTTAAAGAATTTACGAATTTTATCTTTCTTCTATTTATCTCTACACCAAAATGAATTATACCAAACCTAAGTTTTCCCTCAATCATTTGTATTGGTACTATTTCTAAAACAGATTTTATCTTACCTCTTAATAATTGACTGTTAGTAACAAGTACAACAGCAACTCGTTTCGATTTATATTCGATGCTATTTAGTATTGAGTCTGTTAAATTATTTTTCAGTATGTATATTGTATTAATAGAACCTTCTGCATTTTCATCTAGGTACGCCGTTAAAAAGTCCTTTAAAGCTTCATTATAAGGACTTCTAAACGTTTCCTGGGCGCTAGAATTTCCCACAAATAGTACTAAAGTTAATATCGTAATTAAAAATTTCATGATTTAGTTTTTAAAATGTACAAATCTTGTCAGGGTCAACGTCGCTTGGACGCCAGCTGAATTATAGATATAAACCCTTCCAGTTCCCTTTGCAATTTGATAATCCACTCTCTTACCAGCATTAGTTACATCTGTTCTACTAGGAACTTGGGAAACGCCGGAACTACTACCTTCAGCATGTTCGATTGAGCCACTATTATGTGAATGAACAGCAGATTTTACTCCTTTTAAATCACCACAAATGAAATTCCTGCTCTTGTAGCATTACTTGGATTAATTACGGGCCCTGATGGTCGTGGAACAACGCATCCATCACATAAGAACCGTGTTCTTGATTATTGCCAGGAGATGTTCCTCCATTGCCATTGTCTTTCGACACTGAATCTACTATCGCTTGTCTTGTGCTTGTTGAACCTTCAATTTCTTGAAAGGAATTGTAGACTGAAGATTATTCTCGAAAGCCAATGTTTCCACTATTATTTTCCACAAAGTGAACTGCAGAATTCCTAACGCTTTATCTAGACCGGCTCCAGGAAAGTCTTTACCTGCTGAACCGAAAGATTTTTCTGTGGTTTTGATCACATAAGCCTTATTGTCATCCTTCCCATCATCTCCGATTATTCTTCCTTTTTCATCGACAAATATTCTATCAAAGACTCTTATCCTCCTGCTGCCGGTGCGAATAATAAAATACTTCTGATAATCAACAGTCCCTTTTACTTTTTTACCGTTTTACTGCTTCCTCGTATAAGTACTATAGTCACAATTTATAGTGCCATTATATGAACAATAACTATAGTCGTATATGATTTTATATTTTCCCTGGATTTTCCGTTCCTGCGGTTGAAACAGAAAGCTAAATATGAAAGTTATTATCAGATATTGCATATCTTAATTTTTTAAAATTTTTAATAGAAGTAAAAACATACCTACCAAAATTATGAAAGGAGCTCTAATTGCATAATACTTATCTCTGAAATCTAACTCATACCAGTTTTTAAAATCTTTTTTCGAAATCAAAAAGCTAACAGCTAAAAAAATTAGTAGAACTCCTAAGCCAACGTAATCTCCCATATCAATTTCTATAAGGTTCCGCTTTAACATTTCTCATTCATCCACGGCACGTTCAACAGCAAGGCTAGCGGAGTTTAGTACGTCGGCTGCCGCAGGCGCGCCTAATGATTTAAAAGCGGCTTTTCCACCTAATGGTATCAATTCCATAGCGGCTTTTGTTACTACTTTTTCTGTCGTCAATGTGCTATTATTATAGTCATCGGCTAACTCTAATAGAGTTCCGGCCGCGGAAATTCCACTTTTCTCCCCGGAGATCTCCGAGGCCGACGACCCTCCTAAAATATATCCTCCATCGCGTGTCTAAACGATACTCTGCAATTTTTCCTGGCCCGAGCCTCCTATTGTTTTCTGCCATTGCTCTCCGCCGCCAGCGTCAAGCTTTATGATCCAGAAGTCGTCCTGTCCGCGGCATTCGTCTTTCTTATCAAAGCTTTTCCCCGAAGAAGAGACTCCGGCGAGTATGAACCCGCCATCACGGGTATTCTGTATGCTGTTCAAAAAGTCCGGGCCGGCGCCGCCAAGGTTCTTTTGCCACTCTTCAGCTCCGGTTTCATCCATTTTCCAGATCCAGTAATCCAGGTCACTGTTGTTGTCCTGCACTTTATTCCCGGTCTTTTTCGACAAAGAACTGCCCTACAGGATAAATCCGTAGTCAGCAGTTGGCTGTGCGTCCATGAGATACTCTGCATGTTTGCCGCCATACGATTTTTCCCAGAGGATCTCTTGTGAATAAGCAGAGGAGAAAGCTGCTAAACCAATCAGGAGTACGAAGTAATAAATGCTGAAATTTGTAAATATTTTTATCATTTTAAGCTTTATCTGGCTCTTTTCAGGAGTTTCGGGCAAATATAGATAACTCTTAACAGATAACGTTAACAAAGCTTTAACAAAGCGTTATTTGGATTTCTTTTACGGCTTTATCGAAGAAGTAAAGTCAAGTGACTATAGTTACTTTATTATAAGACACTCTATAGAGAATATAAACAGTAGTTCATGAGTAGTACTATCAAACGCTCCAATCAGCTGATTTTGAATTGTATACTTTTGAAAACAACGAAAGGTAAAAAACCAAGAGTTTTCGAATTTTGATCGCCTAACTCAACTGCTCGTTGAAAGTCCTCTGAAGAAATCTGATTTATTGGTTTTATTAGCAAAATAATCTGAAAAATAGTGTTTGATTTTGTAGCTGATATTCGAGCTTTGCTGCTAGCGGGTTGTAGGTAACTATTTAAGTTCTTTTATAAATTCGACAACTTCTTCAATTCCTTTCTTAGTCAATTGCAACCGTTGTTTTTCCTCGTTTCCTTTTTTCCATAACGGATGCCTGCTGTCGTCGTACAAGTACATCAGGTGCGGAATGTTCCAATAAAATTTAAAGCCTTCAAAACGGTATTCCATTCCTTTAAGTCGTTCTTGTAATCCTTCGTAGTGGCGTAATAATTTAGATGGCTCAAAACCAATATGAAATTCAATTCGATGGTTAATCTTTACGTCCACCTTATCAAAATAACTTCGGCAGGTATATCCACGTATTGCCGCAGTGAAATGGTTGTGCTCAAAATCAGGGTCGAAGTCGAAGCGTTTATGGACAAAGACTTTATTAAAACGCTTTAGTTCCTCAATCGCTTTTTCCTTTTGCGTTTTCAATATCTCCATTTCAAAACCGTCTGCAATTGTTTCCCTACTCTCCTTCTCCAGCTTAGCACCGTTCTGGATTTCAATAATTTCGCGCAGTGCATGTGCGAAAATGTCGGAGTCATCGTCTGCCATGGAATTTCCGCCTTAATTTCTTTCGAAAAGTATCGCCATCTCGCGATTATTCTTTTCTGAATATTCATATAAGTTCATCGAACCTATAAGCAGATAATCTTCATTATAGAAGCACTTTGCATGGATATTGGGATGGTGCATCAGGTTTAAGTTGTCTATAACGTCCAACATGGCTCGCTCACGAGGTTTCATCTTATTTTCCCTATAAATAATTACTGTTTCAACTCCACGTTTATTAGCGGCGACCAAGCACTGATAAATCCTGTCGGATAACTGCATATAAGGTGTAATTATCATGAGTTCCCGCTGTGACTCATCAATAATTTTTGGAATCCATTCAGAGATTGATGAGGTATTTAGAAATTTTGCCATATTAATCGTTGCTTCCTAGGAAATATATTGGTTGAAGTGGTAATTGGTTTTTCTGCTCGTCAGCCATTTTAGGGTAATACTCCTGCCACAACGTAATAAACCTGTTAAAGTCTATCAGCTCGATGTGTTCGCGGGATTCTCTAGCCTCCTTCACGGCAGGTTTTGAAAATGTCCCCGACGTTACAAAAATACCAACATCACTATTCCTTTTTAGCGTGCCGGCAAGCTTCTGGATTTCATCGGACGAAATGGCATCGTTGGGTTTATGCTTTACCTGCACAATGATTCTTGGCTGCTTTGTCCCTAGTGGATCGGTAAACGCAATGATGTCAATTCCACCATCCGCACCGCGCTGGGCAATACTGGAAACAGAATATCCCATTCCTGATAATAGAGCCGCAACAAGATCCTGGAATTCATATGGGTTTTTTCCGATGATAAAGTCCCGGATTCCATTGGCAGCCTCTTCTTCGTATTGGCTTAATGCCGCGGTTCGTGCCTGATTTGATTGTGTGTCAGTAAACTCCTCATTATCAATTCCGTTTGTTGCTATCGTATTCTTCCTCTTCTGATCCCATTCTCGATATAGTTGCGCGGCTATTTGCGACAATTTTTCCGGACCAAGCTTAATTGCCGCTTCTCCTTCAGGAGTCAGTATCCAATTTCCTTTATCCTTCCTTAGGAAGCCAGCTTTCATACTGTCTACACTATAGAATTGGAAGACAGATTCCCAGCGAATATTACCGGTCTTCTCCAGCCGTTCATTTTCATAATCGTCAAACTTGACTGTTTGCCGGATTTTTTCAACTATGTCCCGTCCACGCATTTCGCCGCCTGCCTCTTTGAGAATATTAAAGGCAGCAAATATGGTTTTCTCTGCTATCTGTTGTGATCTTGATTTTGGCATAATTAGATTTTTGGCAGACAGATAAGCCATGTCTTTAGTTCTTCAATTTTTCGTGTATTTCGAGCAGCCTGACCAGTAAGATCATGTGCTGCCAGCTTTTCGATATTGATAAATTTTTGGAGCCAGCCTGTTGAGTAATTATAGTTGTTCAATATATGCTTGCGCCCTTTACCCCTTGTTCTGCATGCGCAAATGATTATATCTACATCAATGACATCTGATTTTTCAAGAAGCAGATCTATTTTTTTAACATCTGATTCGCTGTCGCCTGCACTATTTACCAAGATCTTTAAATTTCCTACAGTAAGTATACCATTTGTATCCGAACCTAAATTTGCAGGCGTAAGTCCTATAGTATTCGCCGCCGAATATTGTGGATCTAATATCCATTGCGCTACCGTATTTATTATGGTCGTTTTATTACAATTAGCTGATCCCTTTAGAACAAAAATTTTTCTCATTTGTTTGTGTATTATATTTTTAACAACAAGACATCTATTGATCTCCAATATTGATCCCGACATCTCCTCCACCCCCACATTCTTCCAAACCTCACACTTCTCTATTTGCTGCGACCAATTTAGTTGATGGCAGATAGTTGCTAGTTGTTGGTTGTTGGTTGTTGGTTGTTGGTTGTCAGTAACGGCATGGCTATCATTTTTTCTTCCCTGCTTGATTCGGATTCGTTTGTTTTCCTTTATTGCCCTGAGCTTTATCATACGATTTGTTTGTACCGGCCGTACCTTTGTTAGCATTTTGCTGATTGGAACTGTTATCTTGATCCGCTTTTTTATCACTCATGATTTTGCTATTTAATTAATTATTTTCATTTGAAGTCGCTACACAAACATCTCCGCCAACAACCCTTCTTCCAAACTTCGCACTTCTCTTCTGTGGTGCAATCAGGCTGGCACGGACTTATCTGCACTCTTTTGAACGCAATAATAGTAATGCGGAGGAACAATTTATTACGGATTTCCGTAATCAGGCAAGGCTGCCTGCTGAATGGCGTAGATAGATGCAGCGCGAGGTGGTATTGTGCTGCTTATGGTGCAAGTATAGGGAAATAAATCAAATATTGATGCAGGTAGTGTCAGAGAACGAACTTTACATAAGCATAGCGCATCTGATCGAGCATCGCCTGAACCCTGATATGACCGCACGCGAACGTCAGTGCTGGATCAACTATAAACTGCAGGCCTTGTTTTACCACATCAAATTATTACCTTTCCCCAAACAGTTTCATCCTTCGATGCACCATATTCCCGTTAAACATATATCCGAGATTTCCCAGGAACCTGAACTGTCGGGGATCATTGCTATTCGGGATGTCGCGGAAATGTTGGCAGGTGCAGGTATGGCGCAGCCGCTTCACCGACATGATTTCTTCTTCGTGTTGATATTGAAGAAAGGTATCGGGTTTCACCAGATCGATTTTGTTGATTATGAAGTAAAGGACCACAGCGTTTTCCTGATGCGTCCCGGGCAGGTGCACCATCTGACCTTACAGGCAGGAAGCAGCGGCTACCTGATCCAGTTTTCGAACGATTTTGCGCGGCCGCAGGATAAGTCGGCACAACAGCTGCTGCGTCAGGTAAGCCACCTGAACTTCTGTAAGCTCGATGCTGAAAAATATGCCAGGCTCGAACCGATCCTGGATTATCTTTTCAGGGAATACAATGAAAAGCAGGAAGGATATCTTGAGGTCCTTAAATCGGGGCTGAACATTTTCCTTATTGAACTTATCCGTCACCGCCAAAGCAGTGGCAGTTCGAACATAGCCAGCTCCTATCCGCAGGAGAAGCTTGACAAATTTTTGGAACTGGTCGAGGATCACGTTGCTGAACATAAACAGGTGGCGACGTATGCCGGAATGCTGAACCTTTCCGTTTATCAGCTGAATTCGGTTTGCAAAACGGCTCTCGGCAAAACGCCGTCTGAAGTCATAAACGATTATATCATCCTCGAAGCTAAACGGCATCTTCTCGCCACATCGGCACAGGTCAACCAAATTGCCTACCATCTCGGATACGAGGATGTATCGTACTTCATCCGCTTCTTTAAAAAGCATATCGGTCATTCGCCCGAGGCATTCCGCAATAAATTGAGATAAATCCTATTCATATTGACCTTCGTCCTATCCCGGACGTTTCCTGCCGAAATATCTTTGCTGTAATCAAATAAGATCGGTATGAATACAAAAATCAAAATTCTCGCATCGTTGAAGATCTGGATTGTCATCTATCCATCGATCACAATCTTCTTATATGTGTTTGGCGAAACAATGGCTCCGCTTCCACTCTATCAAAAGACACTGCTCCTCACTCTTGTATTACTGCCGTGGATTGTCTTCATAGGCGTTCCGACAGTAACCTATATGATCAATAAGATCGCAGTCCGAATAAATCGCAACGAAGCATCTGGTTCAGAAACTGACTCCTGAAGAGATGCCACAAAACAATAACGACCCGGCAAGACGTAAATTTATCAAAAGTTCAACGCTTGCACTCACAGCAATGATGCTGCCCCTACCTATTAAAATGTTTTCAAACTACTATCCTATGGAAGCAACTACCAAATTTGACGTTATCATTATCGGCGGAAGCTACTCAGGGCTTGCGGCCGGAATGGCATTAGGCCGTGCACTCAAAAGCGTGCTTATTATCGACAGCGGAAAGCCGTGTAACATCCAGACGCCGCATTCACACAACTTTCTGACACAGGATGGAAGCGCGCCATCGGTAATTGCAGCTTTAGCAAAGCAGCAGGTTCAAAAGTACAAGACAGTTGCTTTTACGGCCGACATGGCAACTGACGCCCGCCAAATCGTGGACGGTTTTACAATTACCACAGCTTCAGGACTAACTTATGAAGGTTCCAAAATAGTTTTTGCGACAGGTATAAGAGATATTATGCCCGATATTGTGGGCTTTGCCGATTGCTG
>DASVRQ010000074.1:0-97787 GCA_036388535.1 Flavobacterium sp.
TCACAAAAGAATCTTAAGTCTGTGAATATAAAATTTAACAAAGATTCACAACTTGATTTACTCGAATATACTGAGGAGTTAAGGATTAGCCCCCAAGATTATCTGAAGAAAGTTATGGTTACTGGCGGCTATCAAGAAATTGTAATAAAAACTCAGAATGGAAATGTAGTAGTGTGCGAACGCACCATCAAACAAAAATTTAAATAGGTACTGTAAAAATCAGACCAATATTAAACCGTGCCCATACCTGATAAACAGGATGAAGCCAACAAGGTTTAAAATAAATGTCAACTCTAACAAAACAAAAAAGAGAAGCCTACAAAAAAATATTACTAAAAGAGAACCAAGGCCTAAGTGAAGAAAAACTGGATGAAATCATAAATTTTTTATATGATCTCGCCTGTACAGAAAGTAAAACATTGCATGATGAAAGTAATCAAACATCGTAGGGCCATAATTATGGCGCGGGTTTCAAGCGACGAACAAGCGAAAGGTTATTCGCTGGAGATACAAGAAGAAAGCATCCGAAAATGGTGCGAGCTCAACAACATCGAAATCGCAAAAATCTTTCGTGAAGATCATTCTGCCAAGGATTTTAATCGTCCGCAGTGGAAGGAGCTGAAAGCTTATGCAAAAACTAACCAAAGCAAAATGGATATGCTTTTAGTGACTACGTGGGATCGTTTCTCACGCAATACCACTGACGCATTTAATGAATTGTTTTCATTTAAAAAGTTAGGTATTGAGGTGCAGGCCATTCAACAGCCAATTGACTTTTCAATTCCTGAAAGCAAAGTACTATTAGCTATTTACTTGACTTTGCCGGAGGTCGACAATGACAGAAGATCAATGAAGATTAGAGAGGGAATCCGTGCTGCGTTGCAATCAGGAAGGTGGAGCAGGAAAGCCCCAATCGGTTATATTAATACTAGAGATGCATCAAACAAGCCACATATAATTCCAGGTGAGGAATCATTTTTAATAAAATATGCATTTGAAGAAATTGCTAAAGGAGCGTCACAAGCTAAAGTACTTAAAACAATCAATTCTAAGGGGTTGCGCGTCAGTAGGAATAACATTTCGCTACTACTACGTAACTTGGTATACATCGGAAAAATCCGCGTTCCACATTATGAAGATCAACCGGAAGAAATAATTGACGGTTTACATGAGCCGGTTGTAGATGTAAAATTATTTTACAAAGTTCAGGAGGTACTTAATCAAAGCGTTTCGAAACTTAATAAGCCATTGCAAAACTCTACACGTAATGAACTTCCTCTGCGCGGAATCTTAAGCTGCTCGTGTTGTGGCAATAAAGTGACTGGAAGTGCAAGCAGAAGCAAAACAGGAGCGAGGCACTTTTACTACCATTGTAACTTCTGTAAAAAGGAACGCTATAAAGCTTCACTTCCTTATGAATGCATCGAAAGCTTCTTTAGTGGCTTGACCTTTAGCGAAAGTGCAAAGGCCATCTACAAAGACATGCTTGAAACCTTAAATATGGAAAAGCACGGACAGAAGAAAGCAGTTGATGTACAAGCGACCAAAGTAAAAATTGGAGCTGTCACTAAGCGTATTGAAAAGCTGCAAGATTTACTTATTGATGAGGTTAGTACGGTTGGTGAATACAATAATAAAAAAGCAGTCTTTGATAATCAGTTACAGGAACTAAACGGGATGTTAATTACTGATAAGCCCAAACAAATTGACCGGGAAACCAAGCTACAGAAGGGGATAGCAACAATTATCAACGTAAACGAAATATATAAAAAGGGCTCTGTAATAGAAAAACAGCGGCTAATTAGTTCGATATTCCCTGAAAAGATAGAATTTTCAAATAACAAATGTCGAACTCTCAGAGTGAACGATTTATTGTTCTATATGTTGTTGAAAGACAGTAATTTATCGGAAATAAAAAAGGGACAATTCGATCAAAAAATCGAATTGTCCCGTCAGGTGGAATCGCCGGGAATCGAACCCGGGTCCAAACAAGCAATCAAACAGCTTTCTACACGTTTATTTCCCAATTGAGTTTTCGTTGTGAAGCGAGGCCAGGAACAGCCACAACACACTTAGCTTCTTAATTTCGACCATCGCCCGAAGCTTACGACGATCTAGGTTTATTTTTACGGTTCTCCCTGATGGACCGCCACAAACCAAGGCTTTCCGGGAGAATCCGGCCTCCCTATCTTATAGGGACGCGGCTAATCTTACTTTAATTTAGATTAAGCAGCCAGAGCGTAGTTATTTTCGCCGTGTAAAAGTGTTGGAACCTTGTGATTTACGAGAATAAGTTCCGATCCTCGACGTGCTTACTATCTAATTCGACTTGCTGTCAAAACCAGTCGACCCCATAATGTTTAAGAACATGGCTCTTTCGCAAAAACCAGACCACAAAGATAGAACAAGTATTCAGTATTCAGTCTCAGTTTTGCAGTTTTTTGTGAAGATCTAGCTCAGTTTGCAGTCCCAGTCTCAGTCCGAAGGTTGTTGACCAGAAACTGTATACTGCAACTGTAGACTGATTACTGAAAAGGGCGTGCCGGCGCATCATGCCTCTTCGTAATATGGTAAAGATTCGCGCCGTCAGGCTGTTCGCTGTAGTCCTCGCTCTGCTGCGGGCTGCCGCTGCCATCCTTCACGCGAAAAGGGTGCAAGGTTCAGGGTTCAGGGTGCAAGGTATAGGGTATACGGTATAGGGTATAGGGTATAGGGTATAGGGTATAGGGTATAGGGTATAGGGTATAGGGTACAGGGTATAGGGTATAGGTTTCCCAACTAAAGATATTCCTTCTGGAAGGTAGGTCTTATAAACCCTCAACTTTTAATCTTTTTGATGGTCAATCTCAGACTTTAAACTTCCTACTGCTGACTGCGGCTGTAGACTGGTACTTTTCCACGACTGCGACTGCGACTGGCGACTGAGAACTTCCTCCGCTGCGACTTTCGACATTCGACTACTCAAGCACATCCTCTTTCTCCATCTTAAACGGATAATCCCCAAACAATGTCGCCAAAAACCGAACCTTATAGGTCTTCTGGCTGTATTTGTTCGACAATGCTATGATCATCACTTTTTCTTTGCGAAGGTTAACATATGATGAGGTGTTTCCGTGCCACCAGCCGTTGTGGAAATAAAAATGTTGACCGGTAACCCATTCGATCATCCGGATTCCGAGGCCATAGTTCTTTTCGCCTTTGTGTTCGTAGCTATAACCGACATATGCTTTTTTGATGAGGTCCTGATTTAAGAATTCAGGTGAATAACGTGCCAAATCAAACTTGAGGAGGTCACGCGGAGTGGAATACACGTTCTTGTCGCCGTAAACCGCATCAAGAAAATCCAATCCGATTTCGACATTGTTGCCTTTATATGATGGAATAGCCGATTTGCGATGAACATCATATTCAAAAACATAGGAATCGTTCATTCCAAGCGGTTTAAAGATCATTTCCTTCATCGCCTGGGGATATTTCAAACCCGTGATTTTCTCGATTATCAGGGCGAGCATCGCATAGTTCGTGTTGCAATATGCAAACTTTTTATCAGTAACGAAATCTAGCGGCGTGTTGTTCTTCACAAACAGATCAAGAATGTCCTGATTCCTCAAAATATTTTTTTTGTCCCAGATCTCCTTCTGATCAGCGTAATACGCATAATTCCTGAGTCCGCTGCGATGGTTCAAAAGCGTTTTTATCGTAATGTCGGAATAGGGAAATGTTTTTAAAATCGTGTTCACTTTCTGGTCCAGCTCGATCTTTCCTGCGTCGATAAGTTGCAAAATTGCCGTAGCTGTGAGCACTTTAGTAACCGATGCGATGTGAAGGGGAGTCGAAGCCGTAATATCGGTATCTTCATTTCGATCTGCGTAGCCCTGATATTTCTCGTAAATAATTTGCCCGTTTTGGGAGACCAACAGGCTTACATTGTCCCGATCTGCCCGCCAGGTCTTGTTTACGAATCGGTCAATCGCTGCCTTCTTATTGGCGACATATTGCGGATTTAACTTCTGTGACTTGATTTTATAAGGTTGCAGCCGAACCATCGTGTCGGTTGATTTCTGAACTTCAGCAGTGACCTTTTTATCTTTATCGGAACAGGAAAAAATTAGGAATGCCGCCATCAGCAGCATTGTATATTGGGGAACAGTACGTGTCATTATTATGTATTATCGTCGCAAATATAAGGAAACACGGCAGCTCAACCACTGCTCGTCTGTTAACTATAGTCGAATTTTATCAAGTACTTATTGACAATCGACCATCAAAAAAGTTTTGCCAACCATCAGCGAAACACTACTTTTGGCTACGTACAAAAATCTTCACATGAAATTCGGAATTATAAAAGAAAGAAAGACGCCTCCAGACAGAAGGGTTGTATTTTCACCTGATGAACTGGCCCAACTCCAACGTGCTTATCCTGAGGCGCAAGTCAGGGTTGAAAGTTCTGATATACGTATTTTTCCTGATTCTGAGTATATCGGTAAGGGAATTACCGTCTCTGATGATGTATCCGATTGTGATGTGCTTTTTGGGGTTAAGGAAGTGCCGATTGAAGCATTAATTCCCAATAAAAAATATTTCTTTTTTTCACATACAATCAAAAAACAGCTTCATAACAGGAAATTGCTGCAGGCAATCCTTGAAAAGAAGATTGACCTCTATGATCATGAGACTATCGTTGATGCTGACAATCGCCGATTAATAGGTTTCGGAAGATACGCGGGAATTGTTGGTACTTATAATGGAATCCGCGCATTCGGGATCAAATTTGAGCTCTTTAATCTTCCGAAAGCTGAAACTCTTTCGGGAAAGGAAGCGTTAGTAGAAAGGCTACGCCGACTCGTACTGCCTCCGATAAAAATCGTGCTTACGGGCAGCGGAAAAGTCGGCAATGGCGCCAAAGAAATGCTCGATGCAATGAAGATCAAACAGGTTTCGGTTGAAAACTTCCTTACGAAAATCTATTCGGAGCCGGTTTATACGCAGATTGAAGTTCTGGATTACAATAAAAGAATCGATGGGCAAGAATTGGACAGGCGCGATTTCTATCAAAACCCTAAAGAATATATGTCCGATTTTGAACGGTTCACAAAGGTCTCTGAAATCTTTATCGCCGGACATTTTTGTGCCAACGATGCACCTGTGATTTTAAGCCGCGATATGCTGTTAGCAAACGACAACAGGATAAAGGTCGTCGCTGATGTTTCATGTGATGTCGGCGGTCCACTTGCTTGTACCTTGCGTGCTTCGACGATTGCAGCTCCATTCTACGGATATTTGCCGTCCACAAACGAAGAAACAGACCTGTTTCATCCTGCGGCAATTGTCGTGATGGCCGTAGATAATCTTCCATGCGAACTTCCAAAAGATGCCAGTGAAGGTTTCGGCGAGATGTTCATGCAGCATGTAATTCCGGCTTTTTTTAATAATGATACCGACGGAATCCTGGAGCGTGCTCAAATTACGCACGATGGTAAACTGACTCCAAGATTTGCATATTTGCAGGAGTACGTTGATGCTCAATAGTCATGCGCCCCTGAATTTACAGTAATTAGCTTATATTTGGAATAAATCCGACACAGTGCGCAGCGTTTTATTTAAGATATTTTTCCTGTTACTGGTTAACACAAGTTTGATCGCGCAGGATCTTCTTCCTTTTGTAGAA
This sequence comes from Flavobacterium sp., assembly GCA_036388535.1. Classification (GTDB taxonomy): domain Bacteria; phylum Bacteroidota; class Bacteroidia; order Flavobacteriales; family Flavobacteriaceae; genus Flavobacterium. Next base: position 5,669 of record DASVRQ010000074.1, read on the forward strand.
AATTACAGCAAATCGGATTATCAGGGCGACAACCAGATATGGAACGTCGCACAAGGAACCGATAAGGCAATGTATTTTGCCAATAACCACTATTTTCTTCGGTATAACGGCGTTCGTTGGGAGAAATACATGCTTCCCAACAAAACTATAATACGTTCGATCTTTGTATCGGGCGACAGGATTTACTCAGGTTCCTACAAAGAATTCGGCTACTGGCGGCGAGTCAGCGGCAAAATGAAATACTTTTCTTTATCCGAGAAAAAGAGGGTGTTTGACGATACCAGCAATGAGGAAATTTGGAAGATTTTTAAATACAATAATGAGATCTACTTTCAGGCATTCAACGAAATCTTCGTTTTCAACGGTAAAAGCATCCGTGAAATAAAATTGCCATTTCAAATTTCATACGGTTTTCAAGTTGGCAACGACCTGTTGTTAGCATCGACTACACAAGGTGTGTATAAACTCCGCGGAAAAACATTTGAAAAAGTTACAGGCGGTGAAATTTTGCAGAACCATATTGTACATCACATCCAGGAACATGGCGGAAGCACCTACTATTTTACCCAGAAAGATGGTGTTTACGTTGAAATGAACGGTGTCTTTTCAGCTTGGCGACATCCGCTTAATGAAACCTTAAAAACGGCAATCATCAACGTGGCGAGGTTTGTAGATGGCAACAAACTCATAATCGGAACGGCAAGTAATGGTGTGTACATAGTCAATTTAAGCGACAACTCCGTCACGGGTATCAATCGCGACAATATAATGATGAACAATTCCGTCTTGAGCATCGGACTCGATAGTGAAAGCGATCTGTGGCTTGGATTGGACAACGGAATCGCACATATTGAGTTGCGTTCTCCCGTTTCGATTTTCTCGGATAATTCGGGCATTCTTGGTTCGGTTTATTCCATTTCTGCCGATGAGCCTGCGGGTTATCTTATTGCCTCAAACCACGGGTTATTCCGCTACCAAAATCAAAGTTTAGAGCTGATTCCAGATTCTCAGGGGCAGGCGTGGAATATCACAAAGCTATCCGACACGCATCTTGTCGGGCACAATGAAGGGACATTTACCTATACAAAAAATAAATTCTTGAAATTGAACGCTGTGAACGGCGGTTGGAACTTCACAAAAAGCAGTACCGATAATTCATTTTTGCAATCAACTTATTGTGGAGTCGTTGTTTATCCTGACATCAAAAATTTGTCGGTGAAGCACGAAATAAAAGGGCTGTGTAAACCAATTAAGTATGCAGCTCAGAACCGCAAGAATGAAATATGGGCGGCGGATAACTACCGCGGTCTATATCGCATACTGATCGACGACAACTACACGACAAGGTCAATCGTAAACGTATCGCAGGAGAATAATATCCACAATGATTTTGGGATAAAGCTGTTTGAATTTCGTAATGAAATTCTCTTTTTGATAAACGGTACCTGGTACACGTATAATTCGATTATTGGTAGATTGGAGAAGAACGCGCTCTTTAACGATAGGTTTTCAGGAATATCCGACATTGCAGCTATCGACGACAATAATTTTGTCATTTTGCAGGACGGCCTTTTATTTACGGTGTTTGCCAATGGGAATAAGTTCATGCGAAACCTTATCCATGAAAAATATTATGCCGGCAAGATCATTAACGACAATATAAAGATATACAAAGAACGCGACCAGTTTCTTTTGAACCTGGACGATGGATTTATCGCAGTACAACTTCGTCAGGAAGCTAAATCAGCGATCCCGAAAATCACAGTTGAAGCTTTGTATAACAACGAGTTACATGATCCGGAAAGGGGGATTAAATACAACACAGGCTTGCGTCTGAATGTATTGTCCGGCTATTACGGTTCATCGAAACCTTTTTTGTTTTATCGTCTAAACAATCAAAAGCGCTTTAATCCGATCAAAAATGGGTCTATCCTGCTCAATAACCTCAATAGCGGGAAGCAGGCGGTCACGATTTATATTTATGATGGCAGTACATATAGGGAAGCTGCCACTTTTAATTTTGTAGTGCTAAAGCCCTGGTACTTCTCGGGTGAAATGATCCTGTTGTACATACTTCTGACTGGCATAGCCTTTTTCCTCTATTATAAGTGGAATAAGATCAGATATACCGAAAAGCTCAAATTGCGGGAAGAAGAATTAAAACATCAAAAGAGTATACTTGAATTTAAGTTGAAAGCTGAAAATGAGCTCAACATTCAGCAGTATGAAAAGCACATCCTCGAACTTGAAGTACAAACAAAGTCTTCCGAAGTCGCAGGCAAATCATTGTCTATTGCCAAACAAGGAGAAATAATCGAAAGCATCCAGCATATTTTGGACAGTGAAAATGATTTAGACCGACTAAAAAATGAGATTCGAAAAGCTATAAAGATCAATGCTGTCAATAAGCACGAATGGGAGATTTTTGAAAGTAACTTGAGCCAGATCCATAACGAATTCAGCAGAAAGCTTACTGCCAAATATCCCACCCTGACATCGCGAGATGTTAAGCTAAGTATCTACCTGAAGATGAACCTTTCTTCAAAGGAAATAGCGCCCTTGATGAACATCTCTTTCAGAGGTGTAGAACTGCAACGATATAGGCTGCGAAAAAAACTCGGTTTACAGGCGGATGAAAGTTTGTATAAATTCATGACATCATTATAGGCAGCGGCCAATAGCTGAGTATATACCTGCTACTGCATAACTCATCACTGGTACTACTTTTATTTTACTTGCCCTTACCCAATGCAGATTTAATGCAGAATCCTTTCTGAATAATGCTTGATGTAGTTATGTAGTAGTGCACTTATTAACTACAACGATTGAATTCTGTACTTTGGCAGAACAAAAATCATAACAAATCCATAACATAGTCTTAAAATGAAAAATTTCATAGCTGCTTTTTGTCTGTTATTAGCCGCGCAAGCAAATGTATTTGCACAGGAAATAAGAGGAGTAGTTTCTGATAAAGACGGGCTGCCACTTCCTGGGGTGAATGTGACCGTAACAGGTATGCCCCAAACTACAGCAACTGATCTTGAAGGAAGGTTTATGATAGCGGTTGCGCCTGGCACCGAACTAAACTTTACAATGGTAGGTTTGAAAAGTCGTACCGCAATAGCAACTTTAGCCCCGATGGTGGTGCAAATGGAGGATGAAGCCAACACACTGGAGGATGTGGTCGTAATTGGATATGGAAGCAGAAAAGCAGGCTCGATTACAGGGTCTGTAAGTCAGATAAAAGCTGCGGATCTTGTCCGGACACCAACACAATCTGCCATTCAGGCAATACAAGGTAAAGCAGCTGGAGTAAATATTGTCACCAACGATGAACCCGGTGCAACTCCGACAATACGTATTCGTGGTTTGGGAACATTGCTTGGCGGACGTGATCCATTATACGTTATTGACGGAATAGAATCCAATGGACTGAATGGCTTGAGCCCTAATGAAATCGCTACAATTGACATACTGAAAGACGCGTCGTCACTAGCTATATATGGTCAAAAAGGGACAAATGGTGTTGTTATAATCACAACAAAAAAAGGAAGATCGGGGAAAATTCAGGTTGCATACGATACTTATTTCGGACAAAAATATATTCAGAGAAAGGTAAAGATGGCCGATTCATATCGGTTTGCTTATTATAACAATGTCGCTGCCGGCTCTGCATCATACTTTAACCAGGAACAACCTTATAACACCGACTGGCTTGATGAAATTACTACCACAGGTGAAGTAACGAGCCACTATATATCGCTGGCGGGCGGCAACGAAAATGCAAACTACTATTTTGGCGCTACCAATTACAGGGAAAAAGGAATTCTGCGTGGAACCGATTTTGACCGCACAAATGTAAACTCCAGAAACGAATTCAGATTATTTGATGGTGTTATTAAAGTTAATCAAAACATTAACCTGGCAGTAACGAACAACAATCCAAAGCCCTTAAGTGCGTTTACCAACGCCTATAAACAAAGCCCGATCGTCCCGGTTATGTTTCCGAACGGAAGATGGGGAGTTCCACTTAGAAATCCGGATACCGGACTAATAGATATCAATGGAAGCGACCGTTTTAATAATGTCGGAAATCCTGCAGCGCAATTATTCTATACGCACCAGCGCAACAAAGAGGTGTTGATCAGCGGTTCAGTCGGAGTCGAAGCCAACATCACGAAAGCTCTGAAATTCAACTCCACATTCGGTGCAACTTACGCCACATATAAAGGATATAACTTTAATCCAGCTTCAGATGTGTGGTTATCGCAGAATGCGACCAGTGAAATAGAAGATTATGAAGCTACTTTTGGCGACAATGAAATTTTATATAACACATTAAATCAATGGCGCGATACCAATTATTCCTGGAACTGGGACAACTTTGCCACCTATACCAAGGACTTCGGTAGCCACGGCCTTACTGTTGTTGCGGGAATGTCACGAACGACCAAAAATATCAATGATTACATGTCGGCCACTCGAAATAATGTCCCGCCTGAATCCAACTATTGGTCACTGGACTTGTCCTCTTATAATACGCCAACGGCTCCGGGATCCAACATAGGAGGGCGACGTGATACGCCAATCGTGTCAATTGCGTATTTCGCTCGTGCGGAATATGATTACGACGAAAAATATTTGTTCACAGCTATAATCCGCAAGGAAGGAATCAGTTCATTTCAGGAAGTAAAGAAATGGGGAACCTTTCCGGCAGTCTCGGCAGGCTGGGTAATCAGCAAAGAAAGTTTTATGGAAAACTCCTCCCTTTTCAATTTTCTGAAAATCCGTGGTGGATACGGAGAAATCGGAAACGCAAATTCCTTCAATTCTCTAAATCAAATCTCTTTTGCTTCTGGTTACAATTATGCATTTGGAAGCGACCAATTTATTTTTCCCGGTGCCAGCGTCCCTTTTAGGGTTGATCCGAATCTGACATGGGAAACCATGAAAGAAATAGATCTTGGACTAGATTTAAGGATTTTGGACAACAGGCTTTCAGGTACTTTTGATGTTTATAAGCGTACATCAAGCGACATAATTCTACCGATCCAGATTCCCGATGTGCTATCAGACGGTGCTGTGACAGTCAATACAGGAGAAGTCATAAACAAAGGTGTCGAAGCCTCCTTGCGATGGGAAAACAAGGTTAATGATCGTTGGAATTATTGGCTGGGAGGAAATTTTTCTTATAATGAAAACGAAATATCAGAAGTTGCCAATGCCTATTTTTCGGATTATATCGGTGGCTCTTTAGGAAACGGAGCTTTTACAAAACAAGTTGTGGTAGGTGAGGCGTTGGGCAGTTTTTATGTTTACGAGGTAACCGGAATAGATAGTGATGGAAGGTTTACTTACAGCGACGAAAGGGTTGCTGCCGGCTCATACATACCAACTTATACCTATGGTTTCAGTTTTGGGACCACCTATCGCAATTTTGATTTTTCAGTCGATACCTATGGCGTTGGCGGAAATAAAATATACAACGGAAAAAAAGCACAAAGATTTGGTGGCGAGAACATTGAATATGATTATCTCGATGATTTTTGGACACCATCCACACCAAATGCCACAAATCCAATACCATTTAATGACGTTCCATTACCCTCGACCTATTACCTTGAAGATGGAGCCTTTTTCAGGATCAATAACATCACACTGGGTTATACACTTCCCGAAGTTTCAAAAACGATCCAAAAGCTGAGAATATATGTGACTGCTATAAATCCTTTCATTTTTACGGAGTATAGCGGATATTCACCTGAAGTATCAGGAAATGGCGATCCCTTAGGAGGCGCCGGAATTGAATTGGATGCCTATCCCACAAACAAAACATTTCTTATAGGCGTAAATGCAAGTTTTTAAAGCAATTATCATGAAAAGTACCATAAACTACCTGTTCGCCCCAGCGGCAATATTATTTTTCACACTAAGCTCGTGCGAAGGTGATTTTGATGTGCAACCTGTAAATGCACAAAGTGAGCTCGATTTTCTTAACGATCCAAATAATGCGATCAAACTTGTTAACGGTGTCTACAACAAGCAATTGGATTATAATATGTATTCATTTTCATGGATCGGTATGACCAGTATCACATCTGATGATGCGGACAAAGGTTCGAGTCTTACCGATACCGGTTCTGATAAACATAAAATGGACGCACTTTCTTTTGATGCAAACGATGTTTCATTCCTCGATGTGTGGCAGGGACGATATCAAGGCGTTGGCCGCGCCAACACTGCTTTGTTTTATCTCGAACAGCTTACGATCGAGCCAACGCTTAAAAGCAGGATGATCGGAGAAGTAGAATTTCTTCGGGCTTTGTTTTATTTCGATCTAGTGCGTTGTTTCGGAGGAGTTCCGCTTGTAACAGAAAATATCGACATTAATGATACTGAGACCATAAATGCCGTCGTGTACAATCGCAAAACCAAAGAGGAAACATACGCCGTGATAGAAGCCGACCTGCTTTCTGCGATTGAACGCCTTCCTCTAAAAAGCGCTTACAGCAACAACGATCTTGGACGTGCCAGCAAAGGTGCCGCTCAGGCACTTTTAGCGAAGGTCTATTTATATCAGCAAAAATGGCAACAAGCTTATGATATGGCAGGTGATGTGATCAACTCCGGCCAGTATGCGCTGTTGGATGATTATGCGCAGGTGTGGCGTGAAGCAGGCGAGAATGGATCTGAATCAATTTATGAAGTGCAGGCAACCTTAACAAAAGGGCTTGTTGATTATACCAACGTTCAAGGCCCGCGCGGAACTCCCGATCTAGGTTGGGGATTCAACACGCCAAGCATTTCGCTTACAAATGCATATGAAGCAGCCGACCAACGCAAAGCCGCGACAATTATGTTTGTTCCGTCAGTTTTGTGGGATGGATTTGTTGCACCAACCACATGGGCGAACCCTCGCTATAATTACAAAGCGTATCACAGCAGCATTGCAGAATCATGGGATAACAACCGCGGGCAGACTGCAAAAAATCTTCGGATACTGAAATACAGCGACATTCTATTAATTCGCGCTGAAGCCGGTTTCCAAATCGGAAGTTCTGAAGCAGTAGATAGGATAAACGAAATACGGGTGCGTGCCGGACTTGCTGAAGTAAACTCTGTAACGCGCGAATCAATCCTTCACGAACGACGCCTTGAAATGGCCATGGAGCACGATCGTTGGTTTGATCTGGTGCGTACAGGCCAGGCAGTTTCCGCAATGGCGGCAAACGGAAAAACTTTTCTACCTGGTATCCATGAAGTATTTCCGATTCCACAACAGGAGATCGTCAAAAGCAGTGGCTTATTGTCACAAAACCCCGGCTACTAGGCCGGAAAACAGTAATTAACTCTCTAAACATAAATTTTAATTTTTTTATTATGAAAACAACAAAAATTCTTATTTCGGCAATAGCTTTAAGCGTTGCATGTGCTTCGTTAACCAGTTGCGGCGATGATGAAGGTGGAAGTACGCCACTTCCTCCAATTGGCGGTTTCAACAGTGCAGATGAAGTAGGCGCAGCCGATCTTCTTGCATATTGGCCGTTAAACGGTGATGGTGTTGAAACAAAATCGAACACAGCACCTTCAAATACTGTAGCTGCAACATGGGTTACGGGTATTAAAGGTCAGGCAGTAAAGTTTAACTCCGGATTTCTTGATTATCCTGTAATCAGCGCGATCTCAAGTAACACTTCAGGAAGTTATACGGTTAGTACTTGGGCTAAGATCTCAAACACAAAAGTTACCCCTGATGCAGTAAGCACAATTTCCCCTATTATCACTTTTACTGGCGGACCAGATGTAAATACTGGAAACCTGAGCCTTTTCGGAAATACGCACGGATTGATTTCAAGTGACTCCATTCAGATGAAAGCGCAGTTCCGCTTCAAGAAAGCAGACGGTACCGATTTCGGTGGAGATGCGATCAATATGATTAAAATGGAACCTTGGATGATATCTGATAATGCAGCTGGACAAAACCATACAGCGGCTGCCAACAAAATCGGTGGCCAATGGGCACATATCGTATATGTTTACGACGGCACAACTGCTAACAATCGTATCTATGTTAATGGCATAAAAATCTCGAACAGCCAATGGGAAAGCAGAAATAATGGCGATGCCCTGCCAATGACATTCTTTACTCCATCGCATCCCGTTATCGGAGCAACTGCAAGTGTTGCAAACGGAACAAACGTAGAACCTTGGAATGCAGCTTTAAAAGGTGAAGTGGATGAAGTGCGCGTGTGGAAAAAAGTATTATCAGCAGGTGATATTAACGCACTTTACGAACTAGAGAAAGTAGGTAGATAGATCTTTGCCAATTACCAATACCTGGCAACTTATCCTGCCAGGTATTTTTTTTAATCCCAAAAAAGAATCTACTGTGAAAATACTTCGAGCACTCATTCTGTTTCCATTTTTTATATCCTGTTCCTGTACCGATCCTGCTCCAACTGTTCCCGAAGAACCAACGCCGCCGGTAGTGGTTCTGACCGACAATGAAATGTTGGATAAGGTTCAAAAAGATGCACTTAAATATTTTTGGGAATATGCCGAAACAAATTCCAAACTTGCACGTGAAAGATATCATACCGATAACACTTCCGTAGATGCAAACCTAGTAACAACAGGCGGCTCCGGATTTGGTTTGATGACAATCCTTGTCGGAATTGAACGGGGATTTATTCCGCGTGCCGAGGCTGAAACACGGCTGCTGACGGCATTGACATTTCTCGAAAATGCAGATCGTTTCCACGGTGCATGGCCGCATTGGATGAACGGAACCAATGGTGAAGTCGTACCGTTTGGCACTGTCGACAATGGAGGTGATTTGGTTGAAACTTCGTTTTTATGTCAGGCGCTCATTTGTGTAAGGGAATATTTTAAAGATGGAACCGCATCTGAACAGGCTTTGGCTCTAAAAGCCGATGAACTCTGGAAAGGTGTCGATTTCAATTGGTATACAAGGGGTGAGGATGCTTTATATTGGCATTGGTCACCAGAATATGAATGGCAGATGAACTTCAAATTAGAAGGCTATAACGAATGCCTGATAACGTATGTCATGGCAGCGGCATCGCCAACTCATCCAATTCCTCCGGCCGCATATCATGAAGGCTGGGCAAGAAGCGGAGGCATCGTAAATCCAGGTATCCGTTTCGGAATGCCTGTCGTATTTAATTACAATGGTTCAAACGGACATGTGGGTCCGATGTTCTGGGCACATTATTCGTACCTCGGACTTGATCCGGAAGGCCTAACCGACCAATACGCAGATTATTGGACACTAGTTCAAAACCACGCAAAAATACAAGTACAGCACGCAATTACGAATCCGTTGCAATGGGAAGGTTATAACGACTCGGTTTGGGGATTAACAGCAAGTTATACCCGAAATCTTGATGGATCGACAGGTTACACTGACCATAAGCCAACCAATGATCGCGGCATCATTACGCCAACGGCTGCACTTTCGTCGTTTCCGTATACGCCGGTCGAATCAATGAAAGCACTACGTTATTTATATGGTCAACAATCACCGGCACTCGTTGGTGTTGCGGGTCCGTATGATGCTTTTTCACCGCACTACAACTGGGTTACGCCTCGATATCTTGCAATTGACCAGGGTACGATCGTCCCAATGATCGAAAATTATCGATCAGGTTTCCTGTGGGATCTCTTTATGGGTGCGCCCGAAGTACAAGCAGGCCTTGTAAATCTTGGATTTCATTCAAGCAAGCACAATTTTTAAACAGAAATTTATTCCGCCCGCGGAACTTACATAATAAATCAAAAATGGCCCGATACAACCTTATCGCATTGCTGTTGGTATTTTCTTTGCCGATTTTCGGGCAGAAATCCAAGGTAAAAATCAAACCCAAAGCTGAGTTTGTTGCAGATCTGATGTCAAAGATGACAGTCGATGAAAAAATCTACCAACTCGTGCAATTCACATCTGACGGCACCGTAACCGGACCAAAAACAGGCGATAATTACATTACCAGAATCCAACAGGGAAAAGTGGGCTCAGTCCTAAATGCAACAGGCGCAGCTAATACGCGTACTATTCAAAAAATAAATCTCGAGCATTCGAGGCTTAAAATTCCGTTGCTCTTCGGACATGATGTGATTCATGGGTATAAAACGATTTTCCCGATCAACCTCGGAATGGCAGCTTCTTTTGATCCGGCTGCAGTCGAACTTGCCGCAAGGATCGCCGCAACTGAAGCATCATCAGGCGGTGTTCATTGGACATTTGCGCCAATGGTCGATATCGCACGTGATCCAAGGTGGAGCCGCGTATCGGAAGGTTCCGGAGAAGATCCGTTACTCGGAATCCGGATGGCTGTTGCCAATGTACGAGGATTTCAAGGCAATGACCTAACTGCGAACAACACGATACTTGCCTGTGCGAAACATTTTGCGGCTTATGGCGCTGCAGAAGCAGGACGCGATTACAACACTGTCGACATGTCGGAACGCGTACTTCGTGATGTATACTTGCCTCCTTTTAAAGCAGCCGTCGACGCGGGTGTGAAAACGTTCATGACATCATTTAATGAGATATCAGGCGTTCCGTCGACTGCAAACCAATACCTGCTTCGAAACATCTTAAAGGAAGAATGGAAGTTCGATGGAATGGTAGTTTCAGATTATACAGGTGTCAATGAAATGATCGCTCACGGATTTGCCAAAGATGATCAGGACGCAGCACAATTAGCACTCAATGCCGGACTCGATATGGATATGGTGGGCGCAACATTTATGACAACGCTTCGAAAATCTTATGATGAAGGAAAAGTGTCAGTTGCTGTTCTCGATGACGCGTGTAAACGTGTTCTCGATGTCAAATACGATCTCGGACTGTTTGAAGATCCTTATCGCTATTCAGATGAAAAACGCGAGAAAGAAACGATCTATAAAAAGGAATTTCTGGATGCAGCTTTGGATATCGCCAATAAATCGATGGTGCTTTTAAAAAATCAAAATTCGATCTTACCACTTCGGAAAGACAAAAAGATCGCTTTTGTCGGACCTTTAGTCGCCGATGAATACAATATTATCGGCTCCTGGGCAGCTTTAGGGGAACGTGACGGGTTCGCAGTAAGCGTCCGTGAAGGCGTTGCTAAAATAACAGGAACTTCTTCAGATATTACTTTTGATGAAGGTGTCGAAATACAAAGTAACAGACGTGACCTGATGCAGAAGGCGATTGCACACGCGCGAAATGCCGACATAATTGTTGCCGTAATGGGCGAGCGCGAAAACATGACGGGCGAAGCGGCTTCACAAACAAATATTGATTTACCCGGACTTCAAAAGGAATTCCTTATCGAACTCAAAAAACTTGGAAAACCGATTGTTCTCGTACTTATGAACGGGCGACCGTTGACACTTTCATGGGAAAACGAAAATATCGACGCAATCCTCGAAACATGGTGGAGCGGAACCCGTGGTGGTGATGCAATTGCGCAAACACTTTTCGGACTCAATAATCCAAGCGGAAAACTCCCAATCTCTTTCCCGAGAAATGTTGGCCAAATTCCAGTTTACTACAATCAAAAAAACACAGGCCGCCCGTATTTAGGTACATCCGATCCGGAGCAGAAATACAAATCACGCTACACTGATGTCGAAAACAGTCCGCTTTATCCTTTCGGATACGGACTCAGTTACACGACATTCGCATATTCAAATTTCAAGCTTTCATCTTCAAAGATCAACTTTAATGATAAATTAAAAATAGATGTCGACGTTACCAATTCAGGAACAGTTGACGGCGCCGAAGTAGTTCAATTATACATTCGTGATCTTGTTGCTTCAGTAACTCGTCCTGTCAAAGAACTTAAGGATTTCAGGAAGGTCACAATTGCGAAAGGCCAGACAGTAACCATCAGTTTCGAAATATCGTCAGAAGACCTCAAGTTCTACGATATCAATATGAAGCATACCGCTGAAGCCGGTCGTTTCGAAGTGTTCGTGGGCGGAAGCTCTGACGCGAAATTAAAAAAGGAGTTTGAGTTAGTTAAATAATTGTTTTGAATTAATTTTGCTGAACGCCCTTCGACGGCCAATGAAGGGCTTTTTTCACATCAACAGAACAAACCACATTGAATCTATGAAATTTCTTCCTTTTATCCTGCTTGTAACTTTCTTTACGAACGCCCAGATTATATATTCTCCTTCAGGAAACATTTCGGTAAACTTCAATGTCAGAAGTGGCGCACCAGTTTATTCGGTTACTTACAAAAACAAAGCTGCCGTACTTGAAAGTGCGCTTGGGCTACGTTTAAAAGAAGGTGGCGATTTAATTACGGGCTTTGAGTTATCAAATTCTGCGACAAAATCAGTCAATGAAACCTGGCAGCCGGTTTTAGGAGAGCAATCAAATATCAAAAACCACTACAACGAACTGACGGCAATATTGGTCCAAAGTTCATCTGGACGAAAAGTAAACATCGTGTTCCGCGTTTTTGACGAAGGTGTCGCATTTCGATATGATTTTCCGAAACAGGAAAAGCTAAATTACTTCGTTGTTAAAGACGAAGCCACACAATTCAACCTCACCGGCGATCACAAAGCATTTTGGATCCCGGGTGATTACGACAGCCAGGAATATGTATACAACGAAACCCTTTTATCAGCAGTCGATAACAGAAAGATCGACATGAATAACGGAATTTCTGTTAAAGCGATTGGTGGTGATCATTTAGTGCAGTCGCCATTGATGATGAAAACCGCTTCAAATGTGTATCTGAATATTTTTGAGGCTGCCGTGGTAAATTATCCGATCATGCATCTCAACGTCGGCGCCGGGAACAACCAACTGACATCTCATCTTGTTCCAAATGCAATTGGTGACAAAGCATATCTTCAGGCGCCATGTGTTACGCCTTGGCGCACAATCATGGTTTCCGACGATGCTCGTGATATTGTTTCCTCTAAAATGATTTTAAATTTGAATGAACCCTCCAAAATCGACGACACGTCATGGATCAAACCTATGAAATACGTCGGGATCTGGTGGGAAATGCACGTAGGCGTTTCAACATGGGATTTAAGCGGAACACAGGATGCGTCACAGAAAAGCGTCGGCAAAAAGCCTCATGGAGCCACAACGGCAAACACTAAAAGATACATAGATTTTGCAGCCAAACACGGATTTGACGCCGTACTTGTTGAAGGCTGGAACGTCGGTTGGGAAGATTGGTTCGGAAACTGGAAAGAAGAAGTTTTCGATTTCGTGACTCCGTATTCCGATTTTGATATTGCGGAAATAAGCAGCTACGCGAGATCTAAAGGCATAAAAATGATCATGCACCACGAAACTTCGGGATCGGTTGCAAATTATGAACGCCGACTTGATCGCGCTTTTGAAAACATGATAAAGTACGGTTATCCCGCAGTCAAATCGGGATATGTCGGAAAGATCATTCCGCGTGGTGAATTCCACGACGGACAAACGATGGTGAACCACTTCAACCACGTAGCGCGCCGTGCAGCCGATTACAAACTGATGGTGAATTCGCACGAATCGACAAGGCCAACCGGTTTCAGCCGAACCTATCCCAACTATATCGCGGCAGAAGCAGCACGTGGCAACGAATTCAACGGCTGGAGCAGCGGAAATCCGCCATCGCACGAAACGATTCTGCCGTTTACAAGGCAACTTGGCGGCCCGATGGATTATACTCCTGGCATTTTCGAAGTCAAAATGAACATTTACGACGCCTCAAAAAAGGAGCAGGTTCACACGACTTTAGCCAAGCAATTGGCACTTTACGTAACAATGTATTCGCCACTTCAAATGGCAGCCGATCTGCCAGAGAACTACGAAAGATATCCTGACGCGTTCCAGTTCATCAAGGATGTAGCGGTCGATTGGCAGGATTCCAAATATCTCGAGGCAGAGCCTGGGGACTATCTGACGGTTGTCCGTCAGGCGAAAAATTCAACTGATTGGTTCCTTGGTGCCATAACTGATGAGAATCCGCGTACATCTGAAATCAAGCTGGATTTTCTTCCGAAAGGCAAAAAATTTACGGCTACAATTTACGAAGACGCAAAAGATGCACATTGGCAAAACAACCCGATCGCGTACAAAATCCAAACAGTTGAAGTCACATCAAAATCAAAATTAAAACTCGCATTGGCGGCAGGCGGCGGAACTGCAATCCGGTTTCAGGCAAAGTAAAGGCCGACAGGATTTGTTGCGCATACTGAATTAAAGCAAAAGTATTATGAGCAAATTCCTGCTGTCCGCTTCATGTGCCGGCGTTCTTTTCCCTTTTTCCAAAGCAAAAAAGGAGCTTCTTTGGTCGCTCTTTTTGGCTGGGAAAAATAAGGAAAACACCTGCGCGTCACCTTCCACTTCCATCAGGGCTATTGTGGCCGTTGCAGTCCTATTGATAGCATCCGAATCCTATTCGCAACAAAAAACCTACTGCAACCCAATAAACATCGACTACGGTTACTGTCCTATTCCGGGCTTTGTCACACAAGGAAAACATCGTGCGACCGCCGATCCTGTGATTACATTGTTCAAAGGCGAGTACTATCTGTTTTCTACAAATCAATGGGGTTTTTGGCATAGCAAAGACATGCTCGCTTGGAAATTTATTCCGCGTAAATTCCTTCGTCCCGAACATAAAGTGTACGACGAACTTTGCGCGCCTTCACTTTCCTTTGTCAACGATACACTGCTTGTAGTTGGTTCAACACATTCAAAAGAATTCCCAATCTGGATGAGCACCAATCCATCTGTGGATGACTGGAAAGAACTCGTTCATAAATCGGAAGCGGCAGCCTGGGATCCGCAGATTTTCTGGGATAAAGACACAGACGAAGTTTACGAATATTACGGTTCAAGCAATTTGTTCCCGCTTTATGGCGTCAAGCTCAACAGGAAAACGTTCCAACCCGAAGGCGAGGTTGTAGCTTTGCTTGCACTAAATGATTACGAACATGGCTGGGAACGCTTTGGCGAATACAACGACAATACTTTCCTGCAGCCTTTCATGGAAGGAGCTTTTGTCACCAAGCACAACAACAAATATTATCTTCAATATGGCGCACCCGGAACCGAATTCAGCGGCTACGGAGACGGTGTTTATGTAAGCAACAACCCACTTGGTCCATTTGAATACCAAATGCATAATCCGTTTTCATACAAACCGGGCGGATTCGCACGTGGAGCCGGGCATGGCGCCACTTATCTCGATACAAATTCCGAATATTGGCACGTATCAACCATCGTTATCGGAACCAAAAACAACTTTGAACGCCGGATCGGAATCTGGCCAGCAGGCTTTGATGCTGATGGAACAATGTATTCAAATACAGCTTATGGTGATTACCCGACATTTCTTCCATCGCAGAATAAAAATCATTTGTCAGAATCTTTTGCTGGCTGGATGCTTTTAAATTACAACAAGCCGGTTACCGTTTCGTCTACACTTGGAGGTTATCAGCCCAATTACGCTGTCGATGAAGACATCAAAACCTACTGGTCGGCGCAATCAGGAGGCAAAGGCGAGTGGATGATCTCTGACCTTGGATCGAAAAGTACGATCAATGCGATCCAGATCAACTATGCGGATCAGGATGTTGAACTGATGGGAAAACCCGCCACGACAACCGGACATAAATATCGGATCCACATTTCCGATGACCTGAAGAATTGGAAAGTGCTTGTTGATAAAAGTCAGAATACACAAGACGTCCCACATGATTATCTCGAACTTCCCCAGCCCGCTGTTGGCCGTTACCTGAAACTTGAAAACCTTTCGATGCCAACCGGTAAGTTTGCCATCAGCGGATTGCGCGTATTCGGAAAAGGCAATGGCAGCAAACCCGAAATGGTCAGGAATTTTGTTCCACTTCGTGCCGACAAGAAAAAAGAAGGTGAACGACGAAGCATCTGGATGAAGTGGCAACAGGAACCTCAGGCTGACGGGTACGTAATTTCTTTTGGCAAATCTCCTGATAAAATGTATGGTTCTATAATGGTTTATGGAAAGAACGAGTACTATTTTACTGGCGCCGACCGCTCGGATACGTACTATTTTGCAATCGAGGCGTTTAACAGCAATGGAATTGGACCCAGGACAGCCGTGTTTAAATCGGAATAACAAGATCAAGGCGGTTTCAATATAAATTCATCCGGGCAAAAGGCGAAATGAGCGAAGCTGATGCGAAAACGTTGTAATTCGTCAGAATTGTCATCTAAGAAAACGTTTTCGTTGATAACTTGGAGATTCAGGTATTGCGGGAGAAATTATTAAAATTGATATTTATAAGATATTCGAAAACCAACACGTAATAAACCAATAAAAAAACCAAACATGAGTTCAGAACATCTTAAAACCAAATGGGGACAATTTATTCCGTTGGTGACCGTCTTCTTTTTCTGGGGATTTGTCGCAGCGAGCAATGACATCCTGATTCCTGTTTTCAAAAAAGCATTTGACCTTTCACAAGGACAGAGTCAGCTGGTATCAGTGGCATTTTACGTTGCATATACCGTCGGCTCATTGCTGTATTTGCTGATATCATACCTTACAAAGCGCGATCTTATCACCAGAATCGGATATAAAAACAGCCTTGCACTTGGGTTATCGATTTCAGCGGTCGGAACATTATTGTTCTATCCGGCTGCAAATAATGGATCATTTCCCTTGATGTTATCGGGATTGTTCATCGTCGGACTCGGTTTTTCGCTTCAGCAAACAGTCGCAAATCCGCTGGCTATCGCATTAGGGCCAATTCGCACGGGATCACAACGGTTGACAATGGCAGGCGGAATCAATAATTTCGGAACAACGATCGGTCCGCTTATCGTGAGCTTTGCTATTTTTGGGTCAGCCGCTTCAACCAACACAGACGCAAGTATTGAAAGTGTAAAGATCCCATATTTAGTATTGGGCGCAGCGTTTCTACTTGTGGCGGTATTATTAAAATTTTCTTCGCTTCCTGACAAAGTCGCGGTAGACGAAGTCGTTGCTGATGAGATTCCGGCAATGGCGAAATCAGCTTTAAAATATCCACAACTGGTTCTCGGAATGATTGCAATTTTCGTTTATGTCGGAGTTGAAGTTTCGACTGCGAGCAATATGCCAGCCTATCTGGAAAACGACCTGGGCTTTCTCACAAAGGATATAGCTCCGTATATTTCTCTATACTGGGCAAGTTTGATGATTGGACGGTGGACAGGTGCCGTCGAGGTCTTCACCGATAATATCGGAACGCAACGAATTCTGAAATTTGTACTACCATATCTGGCATTCGGAGTTTTTCTTGGCGTGAATGCAATTGCGCAACATGATCTAAGTCCGTTTTACGTATACGGTTTGATCATATTGGTATTAATATTTGCCGATATATTAAGCAAAGGTAATCCCGCACGAATGCTGTTGATCTTCGCGATCCTTGGAATAATGGCACTATTGACTGGAATGGCAACTGACGGAATGGTAAGCGTCTATGCGTTTACAAGCGTTGGTTTGTTCTGCAGCACATTATGGCCTTGCATTTTCACGTTGGCTATCGCCGGACTAGGGAAAAGCACTAACCAGGGCAGTAACTTCCTGATTATGATGATCATGGGTGGTGGAATCGTCAGTTGGATTCAAGGTATGGTCGCCGATGCTTCAACAATACATTTCAGCTACATAGTTGGCGTTATCTGTTTCGCGTATCTCGCATTTTACGCGTGGAGAGTTACAGGAATTTTGAAAGCACAAGGTATCTCATTTGATAAAAATGTGAGCGGCGGACATTAGAACGTACACCATAAAAATGCCAAAAGGGTTTGTACAATAAAGTACAAACCCTTTTTTTTAACCTACTAAAAGTTATTCTATGGCAGTGCTAAAATATGAATGATTGTCGGTTCAGTTTATCACATGCACCGACTTTTCGACGAACTGCACTCAAAATCAACATATTGTAAGAAAATGATAACAGCCAAGCAGTAGTGACCATTCTTCTGTGTTGCAAATGCTTACCTTTAGTTCCTAAAACCCTCCAAATGAAACACACCAAATTAAAAATTGCAGTTGCAGTGGCCGTTGTCGGAGCCATTATGTCTTGCGAATCGAATAAGAAATCAACAATTACTGAATCCGGCACCGAAGTTGTAAAAGTGCGTACGCCTTCAGAAGACACTATCAACAAAACTGCGGAACCAGCAATGGAAACACGAACAGTTGAAGGAACCGTTGCAAGCATCCAAAATGGAAAAGACGGCTATACAGCTAAAGTCGAATCATCCAACAACGAAATCTTCTTTGTGACAATCAGTCATGCAAACCTAAAAGAACCTGGTCAATACAAATCGTACAACGTTGGCGACAAAATTAAGGTAACAGGCGATTTCTGGAAGATGGAAAACGACAATCAGATTACCGTTCGCCAAATCAACTAGAACAAAAAGCCAAAACATTCAAGTTTTGGCTTTTATATTTACAAAAGTATTTACGAATTATTGGTTTCCCAATCTATTTTTCGTGAGAAGTACATGACTGCTGCCAATATCAGGAAGAGTCCGATGCTGCCAACCAACAGTGCGTAATCTTCGAGCTGGATGATAACGTAGATGAATGTATATAGTACCGAAAGGGATGAACCAATCAATATCGGGAACTTCTTATTTTTCAGGATCGAAATCGAATACAATGTAATTAACGCAACAACGGAACTTCCTGCAACCAGATAGGCGAGGGTAAAGCTACTGTGTTCTGTAATGGAAATCAGCAACGTGTAGAACATTATGAGCGCAAGTCCGATCATCGAATACTGGAAGATATGAATTCTTATCTTACTAACTGATTGGATCAGGAAGAATATCAGGAACGTGAGTCCAATTACGAGGAAACCGTATTTTGCTGCACGTGTGCTTTGCTGGTATTCATCAACAGGTGTAATAAAATCCACTCCGAAAGCATACTGACGTAAGTCGGGAAGACTCTCAAATGATTGCTGTGCAAACGGCCTGTTCAGGTGCAGAACGTTCCAGTGTGCTTCAAATCCGTCCTGTCCGACCTTCTTGTTTTTTTCGTCAGGAATGCGATAGCCTGTAAACGATGGTGAATGCCAGTCGGATGCCATCTTAGCCGTTGTCGTCTTGCCAATAGGGGCAAACATGATCTGGCTGCTACCGTTGTATACGATGTCAAACTTGAAATCCATCTTGACGTTGTTCCGTAAGCCTTCAACATCAACAACCCGCGTTTCCAAAGTAGCAACAGAATCGGTCGAACCGGTTTGCACAGGTTCGAGTCGGTATACGTTTCCGCCAAGGTTTAAATTCACCTGGCTCTGAATGCTTTTCATATCGGTCGTTTTAATTAAAATGCTTGCCTTACTCCACAACACATCTTCATCGGGAATCCCGCTCAGCGAAAAGTCAGGTTGCGTATAACTACCGGTGAAAGCCATGTCGGCAGTAAATACATTCGATTTATAGATCCCGCGTTGCAGCGGTGTGCTCATCTTGACATTAGTAGAATTCGTCAGCTGATCCGGAAAGAAAAATGCGTACTCAATCGCCGGTACACGTTGCTTCACGGTTTCCTTTGTCTTTTCATTAATGGTTACGCTTTCGGTCCATGTTCGGTACGGGATCTTTAGAACCGGACCGTAGAAGTAAATGCTTTCGCCCCATTTTTCGGATGTTTCCCTGATTACTTCCTCCTGTCGTTGGGCGCGTTCGTGGATTAGATCCTGCACAAAGAATAGCGGGATCAGTAAGATCAATGTGAGTACGGCTATCAGCATCATTTTCGCTGTAGCGGATTGTAAAAAAGGACGGTGATTTTCCATAATGTAAATGTTTTAGTTCATTAAAGTACTTTGTATTTCAAAGTTAAAAGATAAAAAAATAGTTATTTTTTGCTGATTAATTTTTCGAGTGCTGCAATGTGATCGGAGAAAGCTTTCTTTCCCTCCCTGGTTGCAATGTAACTTGTGTTGGGTTTTTTTCCGATAAACTGCTTTTCGACTGTGATGTACTTTTCCGCTTCAAGTGCTTTGGCGTGACTGGCGAGATTGCCATCAGTAACCCCGAGCAGTTCCTTGAGCGTCGAAAAATCAGCCGACTCGTTAACCATCAGAACCGACATGATCCCGAGACGGATCCGATGATCGAAGGCCTTGTTTATATTCTGGATGATATTTTTCACGTTATTTCCTGTCGTATTTCATATGCATGACCGTGCCATAAAAAATGTGGCAGATGCCAAACCCAAGCGCCCAGAAATATAAGCCATATCGTGGGAAAACAGCGGCGGTCAATCCAATTATTATCATTGTAATTCCGAGATACCGCACATCACGAAGTGTATTTTTACTTGCATTCAAACATGCCATTCCGTAAAAGATCAGCATTACGGGTGCAATTAATCCAAAGTATTCGTCGCGCAGTAATATCAGTGTAAAAGTTCCTCCTGCAAAAAGTGGAATCATAAAGTTGATCAACAGCCTCTTCGCAACGCTGTTCCACAAGCTTTCACCTTGTTTTTTTGCCTTGATGTTGCTAAAGATAAGTCCGGTTGCAACCGACAAAAGTATAATTACAACCGCAATAATACTTAATGATGTTACCGCCGACGTTTCAGGCTCGTAAGCATCGCTTTGCATAATATAATCCGTCGAACCATGATTATTTAAAATAGTATGGGCGAAGAATGCCCCAATTAGGGCGTAAATCCCCGCTAAAACCCCTGAGAGCCCACTTAATGAGATGAATTGCGATGATTTATTCATCATGTTCTTGATCTCGCTGATGTCTTTTAAATAATCTTTTTCACTCATGGTTAAAGTACTTTGAATGGCAAAGCTATGCATTAAAGTTTAGTTAGCCAAGAAATTATTTATTTTTTACTATCTGTTATAAAAGTACGCTGCGCGTCTCTGTGTAACTTCGTGCATCACTGTAAAAATTACCTTGACTAAAAGCGAGGCCTTCTCAACTCTATGCGTTTCCACTCTGCGTCTCTGTAAACAGACGCTGCGCTACATGACAATACTTTCGAAAGTAGGAAGTACAGGATATTGCAATTAGTTCACGTAATTTAAAAACCTTTTACAGTCTGCCGAATTGCAACAAGCCTTTCCATCAGGTTCTGAAAATAATTCAAATGCAACATATTTGCACCATCGCTTTTTGCATTGGCTGGATCAAAGTGGGTTTCGATGAAGATTCCGTCAACTCCCACAGCAATTCCGGCTTTGGCAATCGTTTCGATCATATCGGGCCTTCCACCGGTAACGCCTGCAGTCTGGTTGGGCTGCTGAAGGGAGTGCGTTACATCAAGAACGGTTGTGGCATATTGCTGCATTGTCGGGATTCCGCGGAAATCCACAATCATATCTTGATATCCGAACATAGTTCCGCGATCGGTTACCATTACATTTGTATTGTTGCAGTCGAGTACTTTTTGGACGGCGTGCTTCATGCTCTCCGGACTCATGAATTGTCCTTTTTTAAGGTTGACCGTCTTTCCTGTATTGGCGGCAGCCACAACAAGATCGGTTTGGCGAACAAGAAAAGCAGGGATTTGAAGAACATCTACATATTCGGCAGCCATCGCAGCATCTTCATTGGTATGGATGTCGGTTACAGTTGGAACATCAAAGGTTTCTGACACTTTACGCAAAATCCGTAAGGCTTTTTCATCTCCGATTCCGCTGAAGCTGTCAATTCGCGATCTGTTTGCTTTCTTAAACGATCCTTTAAAAACGAATGGGATCTGCAGTTTATCTGTTATCTGAACAAGGGTTTCTGCAATCCGAAGCGCCATTTCTTCACCTTCAATTGCACAAGGTCCGGCAAGAAGGAAGAAATTGCCACTGTTAATATTTTTTATGCCGGGAATGTGTCTGATATCCATCTGTAAAGTATAGCGTAAAATTTAATTATTGTTTTTTAAGTCCGAGCCCAACAGGAACCATCAATTTCCCTTTTTCATACATGTTCAGGTACAATCGAACAGGTTTATCCTTACCGGCCCAGGTCAACTCGTACACATCTAGAAATCCTGCTCCGACCTCGGTTTTTTTGGTCGGAAACGGGCAGCAGCTTTCAATCTTGGTAAAAGATATTTTCTCCCCTTTTGGTCCGGCAAGTGCATTGAGGAAACGTTCCTGATTGATTTTCTCATCTCTCGTATTGCGAAAGAAAACATTTATCGGATAATCCGGATTATAGCCGTATTTGTTATCATTGCTGAATTCAGTGATAACAAACGTATTTTCCTTCGTCAGTGTCGGAATAGGAGCGGTGTCGTCAACGTTCATAATTGTCGACTTCGTACTGATACACGATACTGCAATGAACAGTAAAAGAAGCATTGATATTTTTGTCTTCATACTCATGATTTTTTGGTTTTCACGAAAAAGGCTACGATTGCCGAAGTTACGACACCTACCGATAACGCAAACGAACTGCTTTGGTATATTTGGCTTTCAAGATTAAAATAAGATTCTGCTGCTGTTCTAGTCAGATATCCATTTGAAACCTTGTAGTTGATCAGGTTCGGAAGAAACCCGGGAGCAATGATTTTGTGGATGATGAGTTGGCACAACGGACTCAAGATCGTGATCACAACCGTCATATATAAACCTGAAACAAATCCTTGTTTCCAATTCATATTGCCGCTAAAGAACTTGAATTTTTTTTCACGTAAGGCGAAAACATAAATTACAATTGCGACGACAGCAAACAGATTGGTATAAATCGCGTAATTATCTATGCGAGTAGAGTACAATCCGCCTGTTTTTTCAATAACCGACCAAAGAAGAACCGCTACTGTAAAAATCGCCCCCCATTTTAATTCGTTGCTGAATTTGCCCATGTAGAAAGTTTAGCCAAATTTAGTTGTTTATTTTTATAGGCGGAAGTAATGCTTCAAAAATCGGCGGAATTGCTACTTTTGTATAAAAACCAATGGAGGCACTTTATCAAACATGGCCGTGGTATATTTCAGGGTTTCTGATCGGACTCGTTATGCTGGCGCTGATTTACTTCGGGAAAGTCTTTGGGATGTCGACCAACCTTCGATCGCTTTGTTCGATTGCCGGCGCCGGAAGATTGTCTAGCTTTTTTGTTTTCGACTGGCGCGCACAAAGATGGAACCTCGCTGTTGTCGCTGGTGCAATGCTTGGCGGATTTGTAGCCGCAAATTACATGAGCGATCCGTCTAACGTAGCTCTTAACCCTAAAACCATTGCGCAACTTGAATATCTCAATATTGATGCGCCTGAAGGTAAATTATTACCCGATACCTTCTTCGGGAAAATGGCAATGGAATCACCAAAGATGATCTTTGTGCTGATCGTTGGCGGAATATTGATCGGTTTCGGAAGCCGCTATGCAGGAGGTTGTACTTCAGGCCATGCAATTTCAGGATTAAGCAATCTTCAAATTCCGTCGTTAAAGGCTGTGATCGGATTTTTTGTGGGCGGACTCATAATGGCGCACTACATCATTCCACTAATCTTCAATAAAGAACCATGGTAAAAGCAATTAAATATATTATCGTCGGATTTATATTCGGCATTGTTCTCACGAAGTCGGAAGCCGTTTCATGGTACCGAATTTACGAGATGTTCCACTTTCAGTCATTTCATATGTATGGTATAATTATGACTGCAGTTGCAACCGGTCTAATTGGTGTCCAGCTGATTAAGAGAAGCGGCATGAAAGACATCAAAGGCGAGCCTATTGTTATTGCCGACAAAGAAAAAGGTTCGTTCAGATATTGGGTTGGCGGTTTGGTCTTCGGACTTGGATGGGCTTTGGCAGGAACATGTCCAGGACCGATTTTCATACTGATAGGCGCAGGTTTTTGGTCGCTGCTTTTTGTACTGGCAGGTGCACTTGCCGGAACTTTTTTATACGGATTAATTAAAGATCGTCTGCCACATTAAAAAACCGGCATGAATTGCTTCAGCCGGTCTCAGAAACATAACTAACTAACTTTATTCGTAAACGCGGATGTAATCAATGATGAATTGCTGTGGTAAGATTTCGTCATTTACATCAGGCCCGCCGAAGTTTCCCCCAATTGCAACATTCAAGATCATATAAAACGGCTGGTTGAACGGCCAAACATCAACCGGCTTGTTTTCAGGAGCAAAGGTGTAAACCAACTTGTCATCGACAAAAAAGTCGATTTTGTCCTTTGACCAATCGGCTGCATAAACGTGAAAACCTTCCTCAATATCTTCAAATTGAGTTTTCTTCGTATTGATTGTGTTTCCGTGGCTTGCCTGAGTATGCAATGAAGTAAACACCATATCGGGCTCACGGCCGACGTATTCAAGAATATCGATTTCTCCGCATTTAGGCCATCCGACCTTTGAAATATTGGAACCTAACATCCAGAATGCTGGCCAAATTCCATGTCCGACCGGAAGTTTCGCCCGTGCTTCGAACCGGCCATACTGAAACTCCTTTTTACCTTTTGTGGTAATGCGTGTCGATGTATATTTATCGCCGTCTTTTTTAGCTGTAATCACCAGGTTTCCATCCTTTACCTCGTGGTTATCCTTAGTGTACAGTTGGCGTTCGTTGTTTCCCCATCCGCAGTTTGGGCATCCGTCGCCCAACTCGTAGTTCCATGCTGATTCATCCAAAGCTTTACCGGAGAAATCCTCTTCCCAAACAAGTTTCCTTTTTGTAGCCTGCGCGAATGTAAAATTTGCGATCAGCAGCAGTAGTATTGTCTTTCTCATATCATTAGTTATTAAATTGAAAGCTGGCTTCATTTTTCGCATCCGAACTTCCGCCGATGAACAGCTTGAAATCGCCTGGTTCCGTTTCCCATTTCCCGTTAGCGGTATAAAACTCAAGAAGCTTCTTGTTTATAGTAAAACTGACAGTTCGGGTTTCACCTGGATTGAGTGTTACCAATTCAAATCCTTTGAGTTCTTTTACAGGTCGTGTTGAACTAGCGAACAGATCCCTGATATAAAGCTGGACGACTTCTTTCCCGGCTACTTTTCCTGCATTCCTCAGATCAATTGACGCCGTTATTGTTCCGTTACCTGATAATGTTGCATTGCTTAGTCTCAGGTTCGAATATTCAAATTTCGTATAGCTTAATCCATATCCGAATGGGTACAAAGGCGAGTTTGCCTCGTCTGTGTAATGCGACCAGAAGACGCTGTTTGCTTCTTCATTTGCAGGCCGGCCTGTATTTTTGCGGTTGTAGTAAATTGGAACTTGTCCGACATTTCTTGGAAAGGACATTGGTAATTTTCCACTCGGGTTGTAATCTCCGTAAAGCACCTGCGCGATCGCATTTCCGCTTTGGGTTCCCAACTGCCAGGCTTCAACAATTGCCGGAATGTTTTGATCTGCCCACGTGATCGCGAGCGGACGGCCATTATTTAAAACCAGAACGATATTAGGGTTGGCTTTATAAACCGTTTCCAGAAGCTCCTGTTGGACTCCCGGTAGATCGATCTTTGTCCGGCTGCGGCCTTCGCCTGTCTGAAATCCGATTTCGCCTAGAACCATCACAACCACATCTGCATTTTTAGCTGCGGTAACTGCTGCATCAAAGCCGCTTTTGTCGGTCATATTAATCTTGGTTTCCGATCCGAAGATCGGAGTTCCAATTGCTAAATCGGCGCCTTTTTCATATAGAAGTTGATTGCCCGTGTATTTTTGCATTCCCTCCAATACAGATATTGCTGTTCCGTCTTTGGAGGCTCCACGCCAACTGCCAAGCGGACTACTTTTATCGTTTGCCAATGCACCAATCAAGGCTATTTTCTGCCCTGATCTCTTTAAAGGCAGCAAATCATTTTGATTCTTCAGAAGTACAATCGACTTTTTGGCCATTTCGAGTACGCCATCATGAAATTCCTGTTTGCCAACAGTTGCTTTTTCGCGCGCTTCATTACAATATTTGTACGGATTTTCAAATAGTCCCATCTCAAATTTAACGGTTAAAATCCGACGGGCGGCATCATTGATCTTGTCTTCGGATACTTTTCCTTCGCGGACAAGATCGGCAAGATGTTCGACATATACGTAGGATTCCATATCCATATCCGATCCGGCATTTGCGGAAATTTCGGCTGCGTGTTTGCCGTCTCTTGCATATCCGTGGGCGATCATCTCTTTCATCGATCCCCAATCGGAAACTACAAATCCTTTAAAGTTCCACTCCTTCTTTAGAATTTCCCTTTGAAGATATGAGCTTCCCGTTGCAGGAACTCCGTTGATTTCGTTAAATGAATTCATGAAAGTCCGCACTCCGGCGTCAGAAGCAGCTTTAAAAGGCGGAAGTACAGTGTTGTGCAAGGTTGATAATCCGATATCAACAGTGTTATAATCACGACCGGATTCGGCAAAACCATATGCAGCAAAGTGTTTCGCACACGCCAAAATTTTATTGGTACCCGAAAAATTTTCACCTTGAAATCCTTTCACTCTTGCAATTGCAATTTTACTTCCCAGATATGCATCTTCTCCGGCGCCTTCCATGACGCGGCCCCAACGCGCATCACGTGTTACATCGACCATAGGCGCGAAAGTCCAGTTTAGTCCGACAGCCGAGGCTTCCTCAGCCGCGATTGCAGCCGAATGTTCAATAGCTTCAAGATCCCAACTTGCAGATTCTGCCAATGGAATCGGACTTATCGTCTGATAACCATGTATGACGTCGTATCCGAACAATACCGGAATTCCAAGCCGCGTTTGTTCAACAGCGATCTTCTGCAGTGCTTTGATATCTTTGACACCAAGTACGTTTATCATTGATCCAACCCATCCTTTTTTGAGGTGCTCGTACTTCAGTGCAGCTTGACCGCCAGTTGGAGCTGGGCCGGTAACTTCCCAAAAGCCGTTGTATTGATTCATTTGTCCGATTTTTTCCTCCAGTGTCATGAGCTTAAGGAGTGAATCAGCTTTCTGTTCGTATGATGTCAGGCTCGATCGTGCCGTGCTTTGGGCTATTTTATTGTTGCAGCTATAGTTAATCAGAACTAGGAATAGTAGGGGAAATGAAAGTTTCTTCATTTTTGGAGTTAAATATTAAAAAATAGGAAGGTCAGTTTCCCAACCTTCCTATTGTTATCATCATCAAATTGGTATTATTGATATACCCTTACATAATCAACTTCCATAGCGGATTGCGTAAAAGTCGGATCAATCTGACCGCCAAATGATCCGCCCATCGCGACATTCATGATAAGGAAGAAATCGGCGTTAAATGGTGAACTCGCTACGTTTGCATACGAATGGTACATGTTGCCATCTACATAAAATTTGATCGAAGTTGGACTCCAGGTAACGGAGTAAATGTGGAAATCGGATTGCGCATTAGCGATGGTTGTGGTTCCGCTATTCCCATTTCCTCCTGAATTTCCAGGATAATGAAGTGTTCCATGAATAACATTTGGTGCGTTACCTTTATGTTCCATTACATCGATTTCACCTGATGCGGGCCATGTATTTGTTGCATAATTTTCGCCAAGCATCCACAATGCAGGCCACGTTCCGGCACCTACTGGCAGCTTCGCCCTGAACTCAACTTTACCATATGTAAACTCAAATTTATTTTCGGAAACCAATCGGGCAGAAGTATATTGTGAGCCGCTGAAAGGCTGCTTTTTTGCTGTAATTTTCAACACGCCATCTTGTACTACAGCGTTATCTGCACTATTGGTATAATATTGCTCTTCGCCATTTCCCCATCCGCCAGCACCAATGTTGTAAGACCATTTGGTAGGATCCGGAGCACCGGCCACGTCAAATTCGTCGGAGAAGACAAGGTTTGTGAAATCTTCATCATCACCACCTTGGTTTGGAGGTGTCGTAGTGAAAATATGATACCACGCCAATGCAGGATTTCCGCCCATTACAGCACGGACATGCATCCGGTTTTCAGTAATTGAAAGAATTTCATAAGTACTGGTTCCGATGTAATACCCCATAAATCCACCATCAGAAAAGGTCATTGTTGTTCCAGTAGAATTTGATGGATCTACAACCGATGAAGAAGGTTCCAAGATAACTGTTTTTTGCCCAGATGTTGAATATTCAAGGCAGTTGTCTTCATTTCCGGCACCACCACCAACTGAAAGGAATGCAGCGTTGAAGAAGGTTCTTCCACCATTGTCAAGATCATACTTTAAAATTCCGTCAACGAGTGAAAATGTAAGTTCGTTCTCATATAGGCAGTCGCTCGTTGGCGATCCGGCTTTCTCAAATGGAGTAGCTGCATAATAGTTTGGATAGAAATTCAGTGCCGTATTTGCGTCGTTTTGCCCGACACCAAGATGTCCTGGCTCTGCGGCAGCCCAATACCAAGTTTTGCTGGTTCCTCCTGTTAGCGCCTGGATTGCACCCGGATCAGAAAAACTGCTGAAAACTGTAACTTCGAATGTCGTACTTGTGGTTACGCCACCTGTTCCGTTAGCCAAAACCGTAACTGTATAGGTATTAGTACCGGGATTGTTAAAACGCTTTTGTACAACTCCTGAAGGCGAGACCATACTGGTCCCATCACTGAAGATGTATTTATACGAAATTGCATCGTCGGCTGTAGCCACGAAATTAATTAATCCTGATCCGTCACCATCAGGATTTGCCGAATCTACACCTAAGATCGTGTGCTCAACATTGAGGTTAGTAGGTGTTGTAATCGCCCCAAATTCATGTTCATCTTCCTGGCAGCCCGTGAAAGCGAGCACTGCAGCGAAGGCGATCCCTAATTTTTTTAAATAATTTTTCATCTTTTTTTAGCTTTTTAATTTGAAAGTCGGATATCGTCGAAATAATAAGTTGCGCCGGTGCCGTTGACACCAAAGTCAAAAAACAGGACGACATTTTGATAATTGTTGCTGTTGTTGATTCCGGTGAAATCATACGTAAGTTCTTCCCAGCCGTTGGCAACTGTGGTAGTTGCAGGCAGTTCAGTATTGATTGTAGTATTGCTTGAGTTTTCCAGTTTCAGAAGCACGACAATTCCTGCTTGTGGCGACCAAACTTTAACCTTCACTTTTTTCAATACCGAAAAATCAATCGGGCTATCAAGCGTTATCGCTGTTCCAGCCCATACTTCAGATCCGGCGTTTTTAATGAGTTGGCCGACTTTACTGCTGGTGTTGATTCCCGTTGCGTGCGGGTTGTTGACCACTGTTGCGTTTGCTCCTCCAAAGTTTCCGAAAGAGTAGGTTAGAGCACTATTTTCGAATGTCAATGGTAATTCCAACTGCGCTCCGCCTGCAGATTGCTCGATGTCGTCAAAATAGTATTCAGCTCCCGTTCCATTGTTTCCGAAATCGTAAAACATAACCAAACGCTGGTAGTTATTGCCATTGTTGACTCCGGTAAGATCAAAAGTCAATGTTTCCCACTGGTTTGCAACAGTAGTTACAGCAGTACGCTCCACAAAGACTCCGGCATTAGTTGCATTTTCCAATTTGAAGAGGATTGTGGCTCCAGCGACAGGTGAATAGGAGCGAATCGTGATAATCGGCATGCCTGTAAAGTTGATCGGTTCATCAAGTAACAAGGTTACACCGGCCCAAACTTCGGCTCCGGCGGTCTTTGTCAATTTTGCCACCTTAGGTGATGGATTCACTGCATCCGGTTCTGGATTGTTCACCACCGAAGTGAAAGCTCCTCCAAAATCACCAAAAGCATAATTCAGCGTGGCAGATTCAAAATCAACAGGAAGCAGCAGCGGATCGAAAATGGTGACCATCTCAGTGTATTCGGTTGTTGCAGCACCTCCGCTATAAGCAACTACGCGAACTTCATAAGTTCCTGTTGCAGTATACGTATGGCTGACAGTTTGTCCCTCGTTGAATT
Source organism: Flavobacterium sp. (assembly GCA_036388535.1). Classification (GTDB taxonomy): domain Bacteria; phylum Bacteroidota; class Bacteroidia; order Flavobacteriales; family Flavobacteriaceae; genus Flavobacterium. Next base: position 35,505 of record DASVRQ010000074.1, read on the forward strand.
GAACCGGAGTTTCACTCGGGTCTTCGCCAAGCCAAACTTGGAAATAAGTTGCTAAGTCAGCTTCCGCAGATACATTAATCATGAAAGGATTGCCGGGTTGCGGAGTAATATCAACCGTGAGGTTCTGAGGTGCCACGAATGATACAGTCAAAGGTTGCGAATAAGTAGTTTGAAGTCCGGTAAGACCTGTCGCAACGATCGTCACATTGTAAGTTCCTTCCGCGTAAGCATGAGTAGCAACTTCACCTGGAGCGATAGTTTCAGATTCTGATCCGTCACCGAACTGAATTTCGTATGAGGTTGCGCCTTCACTGTCGGGCCGAATAGTCACCATTCCGGTGTTATCCTGTGTGATAGTCATTAGTGCGGAGATATTTCGAGGCGCTTCGACACCATCTAAAATTCCGTCTACTTTGTCATCCTCTGAACAGCCAAGCATGGTTGTTAACAGGAACAGACTTAATAAATATTTAATATTTTTCATAGTTCTTCTTTTTTAATAATTTGGATTTTGTTGCCAGTTGCCGTTCGAAAATTGGATTTCCTGGAATGGGATTGGGAATACTTCATGCTTTCCTGAAACGAATCCTTCGATTTCTTCATCTGCACGACCTGTTCGAACCAAGTCAAAGAATCGGTGGCCTTCTCCAACCAACTCAACTCTTCTTTCTGTCCAGATCGCATCAGTTAAAGCCGGACCTGTTGCATTGATATTGTGATTGTTGTCTCCAAAAGCACGTTGGCGAACTTGATTTAAGTACTCACGGGCAGTTTCGTCGCTGATTCCGCCTCTGTTGTACGCTTCGGCAGCCATCAACAAAACGTCAGCATAGCGAATTGCGCGATAGTTGTTTGGATTGGTAAGGTTCTGGTCGCCTGTGTTTGCGTCGCCTTGTCTCGGAATATATTTGCGGTTGTAATATCCGGTGTGCTTGTATCCGATTCCATACGTGGCATTTGTGGTGGCAGCCCATTCTTCGATGTCAAGAATCGCAACATCTTTACGAACATCACCTGGTTCAAAAGCGTCGACTACTTCCTGACGCGGAACGTTGAAGCTGAATCCAGCATCGAAGAAAGGACCCGTATAATTCCGCACGCCATTGAAACCAACTGCTACGTTTCCTTCGCTACACTGCAAGCAACCAAATCCGGCGCCTTCAGCATCTGTATATTGAACTTCAAAAACTGACTCAGGACCGTTCTCACCTGAATGTTCAAAGATGGCTTCATAATCTTCAACCAGGGAATATTGGTTTGACGAAATAAGTTCTTCCAGCACGGCAGCCGATTGGGTGAATTTATCCTGATACAAGTATATTTTACCAAGTAAAGCCTGAGCTGCACCTTTAGTTACACGCCCGGTTTGAGCTGCAACAGGATCAAGATTTTCGACAGCAAACAGCAGATCTTCTTCAATTGCAGCATAAACTTCTTCTTCGGAAGCACGTGGAAGAATAGTAATATCGGTGGCAGAGAAACGCTTATCGCCGTTCAAAGGCACAGGGCCGAACCATTTAACGAGTTCAAAATAATAGTAAGCACGCAAGAATCGCGTTTCAGCTAAAACCTGGTTTTTATTGGCGAAGTCGGTTTTATCTTTGAATTCCATGATGTAGTTGCAGCGGTTCACGCCAGCGAACATATTTCTCCAGATATTGTAGATGTCTTCATTGACAGGTGTATGCGTCATGTCATCAACTTGTTGGAAACCAACAACGTCGGTAGCGCTTTCTCCGCCAGAATTAGTGTTGTCCGATGCTATTTCGCCAAGCATAACATTGAGATAGGTCGATTGAAGCAAATCATAAGCTCCAATTAAAGCGCGGTTGTATTCATCTTCCGAATTAAAGTAATTCTCGGAATCGATTGAATATTCTGGAGTTCGGACTGTAAATTCGTCGCTGCACGAGAAAAGCACTGCGGAGAATAACATTACCGAACTTGTAAATAGTAATATGGGTTTTTTCATAACGGTTTATTTAAAAATTGAGGTTAACTCCAAATAGGAAAGTGCGAGCAATAGGGTAAGTTCCAATATCATTACCAGCTGTTATCGACCCGCCGCTAGTTGATCCGGGATCAAAACCCCGATATTTAGTGAACGTATACAGGTTATTGACACCAGCATAAACGCGAACCCTTTCGATACGCGATCTTTTTGTAAACTCTTTGTTCAGCGTATATCCTAACTGAACGTTCTGAATACGGAGATACGAAGCATCTTCAACAAAATAATCGGAGAATACGTTGTTGCTTGTTGCTGCCGTCGTCACGCGTGGCACGGTAGTGCTGGTACCTTCGCCAGTCCATCTGTCAAGAACATAATCCAATCTATTCACATCCGATAAAGTACGTTCGTAGTTTCTGATAAGGTCATTTCCGACCGATGCATAGGCGAACGCAACAAAATCGAAATTCTTATAATTTGTTTGTATATTAAAACCAACGATCATATCTGGGATAGGATCTCCAAGGTCGGTTCTGTCACTCGGGTTGATAACACCGTCGCCATTTATATCCCTGAATCGGATATCACCAGGTGCAGCAGGAGCTCCAAGTGCGGCCTGTGACGGATGAGCGTCAACTTCAGCCTGGTTTTGGAAGATTCCGTCGGTTTGGTATCCATAGAAATAGCCAATTGAATGGCCTACTTCCATACGGGTAGGAATAAGTGATTGGCCAACGCCAAAGGCGCCTTGTTCGATAAAGTTATTCGCTCCGCTAAGGGCTGTGACTTCATTGTCTATCGTGCTCATAGTTCCGTTTATCGTAAAGTCGAAATTGTCAGAAAGCCTTTCATTATAGGTTATTCCAATTTCAAAACCTCTATTTCGTGTGTTTCCAGCGTTGATCGTTGGTCCGCCTGCACCAGGAGCTCCAACACCTGTAGTGGCAGATACCGGATAACGCTCAACAAGAAGTCCTGCAGTCTCATTATGATACCAATCTGTTGTAATTTGCAGTTTATTGTTCATCATATTAAAATCAAGCCCGATATCGGTTTTACGTGATTCTTCCCACCCAATGTTTGGATTAGGTAAAACACCCACAGCTGTACCATTCACCAACTGGTTATTAAAGACATAGGTTGCTTCACCTGAAAGCTGGCCTAAATATCGGTTAGCGCCAATTTGATCGTTTCCAAGTAGTCCGTAGCTTCCTCTTAGTTTCAGGAAGTTAACGAATTTATCAGTGCCATAGAACGGTTCATTTGAAATAACCCAACCTGCTGTCATTGATGGAAAATATGCAATTGCGTTATCAGGTCCAAAAAACGTGGATGCATCGCGTCGTTCCATAAAGGACACAAGATAACGCTCCTTGTAATTATATTGTAGGCGAACGAACTGTGAATTTCTTCTGTCATCGTAGCTGTACGAACTTACAGGCACTGACGTTCCTAAACCTTGAGCTAGCGAGATATCTGCAAACTGCCACGAGTTGTTAGGCACATCGTAACCGGTTGCGAAAAGCCCTTGGCCCCATGTTTTATAAACGGTAGTTCCAACTGTAACAGCAAAATTGTGACTTTCAGCAAAAGATCGCTTATAATTGGCAAAGACATCAAGCGTATAACTATTATCATTCACAGCTCCTTGGGTCACGCTGCTACGCGTAACATCAAAAACTTTTCCGCCATAGCTGATGATAGGCGAGAAAGATCGGGATTTGCTGTTTTGGGAAGTTGCCCCGAGGCGACCTGTTACTACCAAATCCTTAATTATTTCGTAATCCAGCGTTACGGTCCCGTTAAGCCGATTCAAATCATAATCATTGAAAGTATTAGCCAACTGTGCCAACGGATTTATTATTTCGATTCCGAGACCAGGAGTATTCGGAATTAGCGTGTACGCGCCATTTGCATCGAATGCACCTAATGTTGGCGGTGCATTAACGGCGTTGAACAGCACCGAACCAAGACCAAAATCATTGAAACCATCCCTATCCATATACGTATAGATAAAATTTGACTGCAATTTAAGTTTGCTTGTCAGGTCGGCCCCAAGTTGAATACGAGCAGTATTTCTTTTATAATGGGATTTTTCGCCACCGATTATACCTTGTTGCGTCAAATCAGAGCCACTGACGGCATATGTTATTTTTTCAGAACCTCCCGAAAGCATAAAGTCATGGCTTATAATTGGCGCATCTCCGAAAACTTCATCTTGCCAATTTGTTCCTGCTCCTAATCCTGATACATTTGGGAACGGAATTGGTTGGCCCCCGTTTGCATAACTTTCGTTTAGCAAAAGGGCATATTCCGTAGCATTAAGTAGCGGAAGCTTTCTGGTTGTTTGCTGGAAGCCAGTGTATCCATTGTAGGATAGGGACGTGGGCGAGTTTTTGCGGCCCTTCTTCGTTGTCACCAATATTACTCCGTTTGCACCAATTGTACCATATATTGCAGCCTGTGCATCTTTCAGGACTGTGATACTTTCAACATCCTGTGGATTAAGTTGATCCATCGATCCTTGGTAGCCATCAATTATAACTATTGGCGCATTCACACCATTAGTGGAGACTCCACGTATGGAAATATTAAATCCGGCACCGGGAGATCCGCCCTGGCTGGTAAGGAGTACACCAGAAACAGTTCCTTGCAGGGCTTGCTCAACACGCACTGGCCGCAATTGGTCGATCGTCTTAGCGCTTAAAACTCCCACAGCTCCCGTCACTTCACTTCTTCTTTGTGTACCGTATCCGATCACCACAACTTCATCAAGTACCTGGTTGTCTTCGCGGAGGGTTATCGATATTGCACTGTTTGCACCTGTTACAGTATACTCAACATCTGTATATCCAAGATAACTAAAAACTACAACCGATCCCACCGGGACAGCTGCTAGAGTAAATCTACCGTCAAGGTCGGTTGCCGTGTTCAGAGGTGAATTTCGTACAATCACGTTAGTACCGGGCACAGGCATGCCAGTACCGGATTCTACGACAGTACCTGAGATCTGAACGCTTTGGGCGACACCCGCGGCAGAAAACAGCATAATTAGAAATAAGAGAAATTTTGACTTCATATGGTTAGTGTTTTAATGAAATATAAAAATATAATAGATTGTTAAAGAAACTTAAAAAGGTACCCTTACAAAAATCATACAGCGAGATGAACATTACAAAGTTGCCCATAAAGAGTTAACAAAGGCAATAACAGTAGGGGTTCGAACATTTTGATGGATTACAATAATCAGCAAAATACAGACAAGGCTGATAATTACATCGTTGTTGTTGTGGTAATGTAAAGGTAATATACGGTCCTGTAGAGGTTCGCTACACTGCTAAAATGTACTCAACGAGTCCTTGTTCGTGGTCTAGTTCCATTTTTTTTCGCAAACGATATCGCTTGATTTCTACGCTACGGACGGAAATATTCAGAAGTGGCGCAATTTCCTTCGACGCGAGATTTAATCGCAGATAGGCACAAAGCCGCAAATCATTTGGGGTTAATGATGGATGAGCCAGCTTAATCTTTTTTAGGAAGTCTTTGTCGGCATTGTTAAATGCCTCCTTAAATAGATCCCAGGTGTCTTCTTCACTAATATTTTTATTGATTGTCGCAATGACGGTCTTAATATTGCGCGAGGAATCATCCGTTTTCTTAAGATCATCTTTTATCAAAGACAAAAACTCGTTCTTGCGTATCAGATTCATCGTCGATACGGCAAGTTCCCTGTTCTTATTTTCCACATCCTGCAAAAGCTGTTCGTTTTTGACCTTCATCAGTTGTTGTTCACTTTCGAGTTGCTTCAATTCAAGATGACGCCGATTCTCCTCAAGCAACTTTTCATTCTGCCGTTGATAATGGGATTTGTAGGTTTTATGTATAAACCACGCCGCTATCAATGCAATCAAAAGGTAACAGAATATTGCAAGATACGTCGCGTACCATGGTCGAAGAACCGTAAAATTATAGACAGCCGTATTTTCTGAAAGTCCGTTGCCGATGCGGGCGCGAACCTTGAAGCGATACCTTCCGTAAGGCAGATTTTTAAACGCAACTGTTGCCTTTTCTGACCAATCGCTCCAATTGTCTGATAGGCCGTCGAGAACATACTGATATTCAGCCACCACATATTTATTGTATTCGGGCACGGTATATGAGAATGTAAGATTGTTCTGCTTGTACGGAATCTCATCCTCTTTACCCAAAGTGATATTTTGAGCTTCGGCATCAAGCTTGTTGGAGGTAACACTCGTGATGTTTATTTTATACCTATTGAATTTCAGGTTGTTGATATTCAGTAAATAGTATCCGTCGGTGGTTCCAACTAAATAATGGCTGTTGCCTAAATGCGATATGTTTTCATATCCCAACATTGAATTACTGAGCGAGGAAGGAATCGGTATTGCATTCATCTTCAACACGCTACTAAGCTTTCCTAATGTAAAATAGTTAATGCTGTGCTTGGTGAAGATCCATAATTTATCTGATTCGTCCACTATCATTTTACCAGATGTATATTCATCTTTCTCCACAACCTTACTTAAAACAGGATCCTTTTCAAAGGTATTTGTCTTTGGATCAAGTCGGAAAACACCCTCTTTATAGGCATAAAGAATTCTATTGTTATATTTTGCAAGGCTTGCATTTTTTCCTTTTCCCGGATATTTATAAGTCTGGTAAGAAATCGCCTTTGAAAACTGCGGATCCATCTGTAACCTGAAGATGCCTTTGTATTCATGGCTGACATATATAGAAGATCCTAGAACTTCAAAGTATTTGGACGAATAGTTAAATCCGCTGATTTTGTTCTGGAACGTCCATTTTCCGCCGGATTTCTTCAAAATGCTGAGCCCGGAGTAATTTCCCTGGATGATTTCACCGGGGCGTGCCGGATTTACTTCAAATTTCCATGTTCCCGATCCGTTGTAGATCATCGAAGCCGACTTGTCTGTTACTATAAATGTTCCGTGATCGTGTCCGCAGAACACTGTGTTGTCATATGTAAAGAGTGACCAAACCTGGCCTTTTGTCCCGGAAATAAATTGGAATTCTCCGCCATCAGATCGCTTTTTATAAAAAAGTCCCTGATTTGTTCCGATATATAAATTTCCCTCATGAACAATTGAGGTATAAACTGTCCCAAGGATCCCTGTATTATCGGAGAAGCTTTTAATTGGTGAAGCCATATTTATACAGGAAATCCCGTTGTCAAGGCCCATCCAAAGGTTCTTGTCGGCGTCCTCAAACAGGGATAGAATTGTGTTATTACCGAGTCCGTGACTTTGTGTTATATGATATCTTAGAGCTCCTTTTGGCGAAATAATAAAAATTCCGTTAGAAATCGATCCCAATGCGAAGCTGCCATCCGCTAGAAGCAGGCTGTTGTAAATAGTCGTATTCGATAATAGGGCATCTGCTTGGGTCAGGAACGGGTTCAGCTGGTTACCAACAAGACTAAAGAATCCGTGACTTTGTGTTTGCAGTAAGATTCCTTCCGAAGTGTTGAAAATATTTACAATCCGTTTCGTCTGTAATACATCGGGCGGAATCATCAATTTGCTTTTTCCATTTTCAATCTCGTACACTTCGCCATCCACAGTTTGATAATAAATAGAGTCTACCGTTTTGAAAGCCTTAAGAATACCATTCGCAGAGGTAATGATTTTAAAGGATTTAGACGTGGTGTCGTAGATGTAGATCCTGTTTAGGGACTGAAAAATTACCCAATGGTCGTAGCTCAGTATATTCCAGAACTGCTCATCATCAATTAACCCGGATTTGATTTGCTGACTTAAGGAGGTGTACTCAAGCACGCCTTTTCGATTGCGTTGCCAATATCCGAATTCCATATAACAACCCGTATAGATCACGTCACCGATGACTTTTACCGAACGGAAAATTGTTTCATTTGGCGAGCGGTATAAAGACCATGTAGCACCATTGTACTCCAATAAACCCTCGTTGTTCGCTACATAGATGTATTGGTCCTTGTTCTGGCCAATCATCCAATTTTGGTTACCTCCTTTGTAAGTTTCCGCATCATAATTTATAATGGGCGCTAACTCCTGGGCGTAGGAGAAGCAGGAAACTAGTAGAAGCAATTTCAGTAAGGAATTCAACATTTAGGGGTTTTGTCGGGTCAGGTACAAATATAATTAAACAAACGACTTAACCTTGATACTGCACCCCTTCGACGTCGAATTATATAACATATGAGATAAATAGTATAAAGAAACGCCGGAAAGCATCCGTTAAATTTGCTGACTAACTCAAAAGAAATACTATGAAAAGGTTTAAATTATTATTTGCTGTTGTAATGTTATCAGGTTTTACATTAACATCATGTAGCAAAGATGACGGCCCTGGCGAAGATACAGGGACAGACGGAAATATCGTCGGAAGGTGGAACCAAGACCGTACTGTCTTCGGATTCAATGGCAATGAAATAGAGGAAGAATACGTAAATGAAGAAGAAACTTGCGGTGATGATTATCTTGAGTTTACTAATGGTGGTGCTTTAATTAAGAGCGTTCGTTTCAAGGATGCGAATAATATTTGCCAGGTTAGCTCAACAACTCCGGTGAGCTATACGAGATCGAATAACACTTTAACAATATCAGGTGGTGAGTTTCAAGGTACTTACGAAATATTGAGGTTAACTGGTTTAGAGCTCTGGATCCGTGACGAGCAGACTACAGGCGGCGCAACAACAACTACTACCTTTTATTTCGACAGAACTAACTAGGAAAAGTACATATCAGTAAAAAAGTAAAAAAGCCCTTGATAATCAAGGGCTTTTTTTATAAGATTTCGGCACTTAGTCCTGCCTCCAGTAACTGAGTGCATGCTGGAGTCAGTTCTGATAGCGGACCGGTTTTGACGGTACATTTTCCTACATAGTGAATAATAAGTGAACATTGCTCGGCTTGTTCAGGAGTGTGTTTGCACACACGAACGAGTGTTTCGATAACGTGATCGAAGGTGTTGACATCATCATTATAAATGATGATCTCATTATCAAGTCCTGTTTTTTCTTTGACTTCAACTCTTTCTGCTACCTGTTCTTTCATGGCATTATAGATTAGTGGTTGCCGACGATTTCATAAACTTTAGCGAGACCCAATTGTTTCGCTGAAACTTTTTAACGTAAGTAAGACCATTTTTAGTACACGACTCTTCAATAAAAGAAATGTCTTCTTCGTAAAATCCGCTTAAGAGGATAATCCCGTTTCCGTTGAGACAGTCAACATACTGCTGCATATCGTTAAGTAAAATATTCCGGTTGATATTGGCGATGATCAGATCATATTTTTTGCCTATCAGTAAAGATGCATCGCCTTCCATAACCGTTATATGATGGCAGTCATTTCGCTGTGCATTTTCAATCGAGTTCAGGTAGCACCAGTTATCAATATCAATCGCATCAATGGGCTTAGCGCCTTTTTTCTCTGCAAGAATCGCCAATATTGCTGTTCCACATCCCATGTCAAGTGTTTTGAGTCCGTTAACATCAATTTCAAGTAAATGTTGGATCATCATGTGCGTGGTTTCGTGGTGCCCGGTTCCAAAACTCATCTTCGGTTCGATCACTATATCAAATTCCGCCTCAGTTTTTGGATGAAATGGTGCTCGAACGTGGCATCTGCCGTCAACGTCGATTGGTTCAAAGTTCTTTTCCCATTCCTCATTCCAATTCACCTGTTCAATTTCTTCGACATTATAGGAAATCAGGAACTCAGGTGAATGCAGGATATACATATCGTCCAGCAGTTCTTCCGACCATAAGTGCTTTTGAATGTAAGCAACTACGCCGAATTCAGTTTCAACAAAACTTTCAAATGGCTTTTCGCCAAGTTCTGCGATTAGAATCTCTGTACCGAGTTCTTTAGGTTCGACTTTGAAATGATATCCGAAATAGGTAATGCCCATAGCTTCTGTTTCTTGCAAAGATAATCCGAATATGACAACCTTCAGAATAAAAAAGACCTGTCGTTAAACAGGTCTTTGAGAGATTAATAGGATGAAAAGCATTAATTCAAACTAGCGATTTTCTCGGATGAGACATTAAAAACGAATATTTTATTATATCGTTTGTCTGTTGCCTCATACAAGTATGTAAATGTATTTTTTTCTGGGTTGTAGGTTAACTTCCCTTTTAAGATCTTGGAACGTAAGGACCATGATCCTTCGCTGTCTTTTTCATTAAAGTCCGTAATCGAACCGTGAAACATTCTTACGACTCCATTGTCATTTAAGCTGATTACGACATAACCATTACTTTTTGATCCGATTTCACGGATGTCAATAACAGAATTTTCATATTCTGTTTCGCGAAGTTCATAACCATCTTTTTCATCACTCCACATATAAAACTGACGGGAATCTGACTGAAAACGGACTTGCGTATCAACTTGCGCAAGAAGCGCAGTACTCGAAAAAAGAACAAATAGGATAATCAACTTTTTCATGGGAAATATGTAAAGATTAGGGGAAATCATATAAATCCTTCCAAAAGTATAAAATTTTTTTCAGTAGACTAATTCCTGCCATAAAATTATGATACTTTATGACGTTATTACGATTATTCCTACTTTTTAAGAGTATTAACGTAATTGAACAGGTTTATTTTGTAGGTTGTCGACTACGAGGCCGCTGAAACGATTGCTGCAAAGTCAGTTGCTTTTAGCGCGGCACCACCAATTAGTCCGCCATCGACATCGGGTTTCGAAAAGATCTCTTTCGCATTTTCAGGTTTGACACTTCCCCCATAAAGTATGGAAACATCTTCTGCAACATCGCTTCCAAATTTATCGCGGACAGTTTCCCGAATGAATTTATGCATTTCCTGCGCTTGTTCAGGAGTTGCCGTTTCGCCAGTTCCAATTGCCCAAACAGGTTCGTACGCAAGAATTATATTCTGCCACTGATTTTCCTCCAAATGAAAGAGTCCGTCCCGTAACTGGTTTTCCACAATGTTGAAATGATTTTCCGCCTGACGGTCTTTCAGTTCTTCGCCAAAGCAGAAAATGACCGTCATATTGTGCTTAAGCGCAGTATCAGTTTTGTATGCGATAATTGAATCCGTTTCATGGAATTGAGCCCGACGCTCTGAATGGCCCAGGATAACAGTGTTGACTCCGATGCTTTGAAGCATATCTGCAGAAATCTCGCCTGTGAAAGCGCCATTTTCTGCCTGATGCATATTCTGTGCTGCGACGGCAATGTTCGTAAACTCCAAATGATCTACTGCTGATGCAAGGTTGACAAAAGTAGGAGCGACAATGACTTCAACTTCGGCATCGTCAGGAAGCTTATCGATCAGTTCATTAAGTAAATCCTCAGTTTCTTCAGCATTCTTATGCATTTTCCAATTTCCGGCAACTATCTTTCTTCTCATTATTTCAGTTTATTTAAAGTGGCATCAATGGTTGCAAAATCTGTTTCAATGGCACGATACAACGCAATTTTTCCTTCTTTATCTATAATCAGATAACGCGGGATCCAGTCCAAATTTACGCTCTTGCCAAATTCACCTTTCATTCCGTCAGCATCTGTAACCAGATAGTGATCACCTGCAAGTTCATGTTTCTGTATTCCGGCCTTCCATTTGTCAGCAGTTTTATCAAGGGAAATAAACACATAATCCACTTCCGGATGCGCCGCTTGCAGTTCTTTAAGTTTCGGCATCGCTTTCACGCAATCCCCACACCACGATGCCCAAAATTCAATTACGACAGGCTTGCCTTTATGTTGTTGCAGAATTTCAGCGAATGATTTATTCGTTTCAGAAGGAGTCTGTAATTTTTCAGAAAGTGCCCGTGCCGAAAAATCTTTTTGTGGCTCCTGTTCGCAAGATGACGCAAGGAATGCGGCAAAAAGTATCAAGGTTATTTTTTTCATGGTATACAATGTGAGTCGTTACGGACGTGTTTATTTATTGGATGCAGCTTCTTTTTGATCAGCAAGAAAAACAATCGACGTATTTTTTCTGCGTTTCTCGGTCCGATCGAGATATAGCAGATGTTTCACAAGAAAATAGCCGGCCAAAATTGATAACGTCATTAAAGTACAACCTAGAATAATTCGCGTAGTTGTGGTGAGTTCAAGCGCTTCGATTGGTGCAATCGTATTCAGGAGCACTTCTCCCAAGATAAAACCAACAACAGACAATGCTATTCCGATACAACAATAAATCTTGTCAGTTATGAACATGATTCAGAGGGTTAAGTTACTATTTTAAAGTCAGTTTTTCGGAATCGTTCCAATGTAATTTTTGCACGATGGTTCCTTTTTCCAGGACAACAATACTTGGATTCGCTCTCTCAATTGTTTTTAACGTTGTTGCATCGCAGAAGTAGAAATCGAACTTTATTCCGAACTTTTGTTTTACGCCTGCAATTTCCTCATCGCCTGACGCGGTCATTGCAATCACTTTATATCCTTTTGCTGTTGCCTTCGCATGGATATCCTGTAGTTTCGCGAGTCCTTCAGGATCTGATTTCGATAGGTCGTATGCCACAAATATCAATAATTTGGGCTCTGCCAGAAGCTCATCCTTATAATCTGATCCTCCAAGTTCCATCGAAAAATCGTGTATCGGCGGAACATAACCTTGAGTAATCACTTTATCTACCCGATCAACGAACACAGCATCTGTCGGCACTTTCATTGCCGTTACATCATCCATTGAAAATTCGGTGTCGACACCTTTGACTTTATAGATGAACTTCATTTCAGTGACCGATTTTGGAGCGCCTGCTGGTATTTCCATCCCTTTTTGGATATTGTTTCCAACTTTATACGCCCTGAAATCTACTAGAGGCAAATGATTGAGAACCCAATATCCCATAAAGATACACAGCAGCAAGCTGATTACAACTAAGCTGTTGCGGCCGGTTTTAGAGAACAGCGGGCGCACAATTTTCTGGTTGAATACCAAAATTACGATGAAGAACAGCAACACAACATCCTTTGTAAACGACTGCCAAGGCGTCAGTTTCAGTGCATCCCCAAAACATCCGCAATCAGTGACTTTGTTGAAATATGCCGAGTAGAAAGTGAGGAATGTAAAGAAAACTATCATCACCAAAAGGCTCCAGATCGTAAATTTTGGTTTGTATCCGAGCAATAGCATGACGCCAAGTACCGCTTCAAAAATGACTATCAGCACCGCAATCGCTAACGCATACGGGATCAGGAAAGGCATATTTAAAACTGTTTCGCTAAAGTATTCTTCGAGTTTAAATGAAAATCCGACCGGATCGTTAAGCTTGATCAATCCCGAAATGATAAACAGCAGACCAACGAATATCCGTGAAAATTGAGTTATGATATTTCTCATGTTTTTATTGCTTGTAGTCCATTAAAATTAGGGCGAAAACCGCATAATTGATCATGTCTTGATAGTTGGCGCCGATTCCTTCCGAGACAAGTGTTTGGCCTTTATTATCTTCAATTTGTTTGACGCGTAAGAGTTTCTGCAAAATCAAATCGGTCAGCGAACTCACACGCATTTCGCGCCAGGCTTCTCCATAATCATGATTTTTTGCTTCCATCAGCGCTTTTGTCGACGCAATATGTTTATCGTATAGTTTAAGCGCGGTATCCGCATCAAGATCGGGCTGCTCGACCACGCCAAGTTCAAGTTGGATCAAAGCCATTATCGAATAATTGATGATTCCGACAAATTCACCGCTTTCGTCTTCGTTGATTTTCCGTACATCGTTCTGCTGCAGACTCCTGATTCGCTGCGCTTTGATAAAAATCTGGTCAGTCAAAGAAGGTAATCGTAGAATCCGCCAAGCGCTGCCATAATCCTTCATTTTCTTGGTAAACAACGAGCGGCAAATTATAATTATCTCGTCATATTCCTGCGGCGTATTCCTCATTTATTGATGTATATTTGTAAGTAACCGTCCAAAAATAGGAATTATTTTGATTAATATATATCGTTTACAAGTAATGTTTGGTTCGATATACTATTGTGTATGGATGAAATTCATAATCATATGACAATCAATTGTAAAGGACTGCTTATAGACCTGTCAACTCCCAAAATTATGGGAATATTGAATAGTACACCTAATTCCTTTTTCGATGGTGGCAAATATCCTGATAGGTCAGCCTTGCTCGGTCAGGTTTCCAAAATGCTTGACGAAGGAGCCGACTTTATTGATATTGGCGGATATTCCTCAAAACCAAACGCCGAATTTGTCTCGGCTGCCGACGAAGAGAACCGTGTTGTGCCTGTGATCAACGAAATCCTCGAAGATTTTCCCCACGCGCTAATTTCAGTCGACACTTTCCGCGCCAGCGTTGCAAAGTCAGCAGTTGAAGCCGGAGCCGCATTGGTGAATGATATTTCTGCGGGGCATCTCGATGAAGATATGCTTCAAACAGTCGCAAATTTGAAAGTCCCTTACATTATGATGCACATGCGCGGCAATCCGCAGACGATGCAGCAACAAACCTCTTACGATGATATTATAAAAGAGATGTTGCTTTACTTTTCTGAACGTATTGCGAAAGCAAGAAGTTTTGGGATTGACGACCTTATAATAGATCCCGGCTTCGGATTTGCAAAAACTACCAACCAAAATTACGAAGTGATGCAAAACCTTGAATTGCTTTTGATGACCGAGTTACCGATGCTGATCGGAGTTTCAAGAAAATCAATGATCTACAAAGTAGTTGGCGGCGACGCTGATTCGGCCCTAAACGGAACTACAGCCTTAAACATGACCGCACTTTCAAAAGGAGCCAAAATTCTGCGTGTCCACGACGTAAAAGAAGCCATGGAATGCATCAACATCCATCAAAAACTGACAATATAATATCAACCTGCGGCCGCTTCATTGATATTGATATTTCTCGTTTCTACGATTGCTAACTGCGACTGTCTGCCGCTACTGCCAACTGCGACTGAAGACTGAGTACTCAACTATGATGATACGGTTCATTCTTCAAGATCGTAAACGCGCGGTAAACCTGCTCGATGAAGAACAGCCGTACCATCTGATGTGAGAATGTCATCTGCGAAAGCGATATTTTTCCGGATGCTTTTTGATACACGGCTTCCGAGAATCCGTACGGTCCGCCAATTACAAAAACCAGCGTTTTGATTCCTGAGTTCATCTTCTTTTGGATCTCATTTGCAAAGCCTAAGCTTGAGAAGCTTTTTCCGTTCTCGTCAAGCAGCACTAGATGGTCGGTTGATGTGAGTCTCGACACGATGAGTTCCCCTTCTTTTTCTTTTTGCTGTGCTTCCGAAAGGTTTTTGACATTCTTGATATCAGGGATTACTTCGAGATCGAATTTAATATAAAACGCTAGCCGCCGCGAATACTCATCGGTCAACGATTGCAGTTCCCGGTTGTCGGTTTTGCCGACAGCGATAAGTTTAATGTTCATTTAGCTTGTGATTCGGCTATTTGTTTCTTTGGAAAAAGCCTATCAGTTCGCGGATCAAAAGTGCTGAAAGTGCACCTATGGCAAATATGGAAGTAAATTGAACCGCGGTGACATTATTATTGTCAACCCTTGCGATATAATTGCCGATTGAAATGATCAGTACAAATGCGATGATTGCTGTCCGTTTCCTGTTGTTCATAAGATTGATGTTTTGGGTCCTTCAACAAATATAGGGAAAGCAGCGGGTTTGTCGAGTATATGTGCAGTCATAAAATAACTTGGCAGCGGCAAAAACTGCAAATTATATCCTATTTTAGCGACAAATTTTTTACAATGATAAGTGAAGAACAGTTTCGATCGGAGTTGCAAATCATCATAAAAAATGCCGTTCGTGAAGATGTCGGAGATGGCGATCACAGTTCGCTTGCCTGCATTCCAGCTAATGCGGAAGGAAAAGCAAAGCTCCTGGTAAAAGACAGCGGAATTATAGCCGGAGTTGAATTTGCCAAGATGGTTTTTAATTATGTCGATCCCAAAATGCAGGTTGAAATATTTTTTAGTGATGGCAAGCCTGTTCAACATGGAGATGTAGTCTTCCATGTGACCGGCAAATCACAATCAATCTTGAAAGCCGAAAGGTTGGTGCTGAATTCGATGCAACGGATGTCGGCGATCGCGACTAAGACCGCGAGTTATGTCAGATTGCTCGAAGGCACGAAAACAAAAATCCTCGATACACGAAAAACGACTCCCGGAATCCGCGCACTCGAAAAATGGGCGGTTCGCATCGGAGGCGGAGAAAACCACCGGTTCGCATTATATGATATGGTGATGCTCAAAGACAACCACATCGACTTTGCAGGCGGAATAACATTGGCAATATCCAAAACAAAGCAATATCTGCTCAAACACAATTACGATCTCAAAATCATCGTTGAAGCACGCAATCTTGATGAAGTCTCGGAAATCATTCAAAGTGATGGTGTTTACCGGATCCTGCTCGACAATTTCGATTATGAAACCACGAGAAAGGCAGTTGCGTTAATCGGCGATAAATGCCTCACGGAATCATCGGGAAATATTAACGAAAATACGATCCGCAATTATGCTGAATGCGGGGTAGACTATATTTCATCAGGCGCATTGACCCACTCTGTTTATAATATGAATTTAAGTTTGAAAGCGATTTAAGATTGAAGATTGAAAGATTTAAAGATTGAAAGATTTTATTAAACATTACAGCCCTTAATCTAAACTCTGAAATCTGAACCCTGAAACAGAAATGTCAATATCAGTTACAATATCAATAATAAACACACTATAAATGCAAATCGAAATTTGCCCTAAACCCTATACCCTTATTCTAAACTCTGAAATCTAAACTCTGAAATTGTAAATGTCCAAAGAAATCGAAGAAAAGCTCGCAAAAGTGCCCGTTGTCCGCAGCGTAATGCGCTTCTTGAAAACAATCAAGCTGCCATGGCTTGAAGGGCTTTCGCTATATGATTTAATGGAGATCTACGGAATTGGGGTTGCCGAAAGTGCGCTCACATACCGCGCCGCCGCAATTTCGTTTAGCTTTTTTATGGCGCTTTTTCCGTTTACACTGTTCGTTTTAAACCTCATTCCGTACATTCCGATCGAGAACTTCCAACAGGATTTCCTGAAGTTCGTCGAAGAAAGCGTTCCGCCAAATACGTATGAAGCAATTTTTATCACCATCAATGATATTTTAAATAATAGTCACAGCGGCTTACTTTCTTCCGGGGTTATCTTGTCGGTCTTTTTAATGGCAAATGGTCTCAATTCGATCTTAGGCGGATTCGAAACTTCGCATCACGTCATCCTCAAACGCGGATTTTTTCGCCAATATGCGGTCGCACTCGGGATGTCTATGTTGCTCACTTTCATCTTGCTTTTTACAGTTGCGATCATTGTGGTTTTCGAAGTTTTTATCCAAAGCCTCAGAAGCCGCTACGTTTTTAGCGAAGACATACCGCTTATAATAATGGGTCGTTACGCATTCGTGATCCTGATGATCTTGGTCACAACTTCAATACTTTTTAAGTTCGGGACAAAACGCAGCGGAAAGCGCTCTTTCATTTCTATTGGTTCGGTTTTTACCACGGTATTGATAATCATATCGTCGTACTTCTTCGGGATTTGGGTTGTCCAATTCTCAAAATACAACGAATTATACGGCTCGATCGGTACATTATTGATACTGATGTTTTATATTTGGCTAAACTGTATTATCTTACTCCTTGGTTTCGAGCTCAATGCAGCCGTGAACCGCATCCGAAGAAAGAACCTTTTCACGTAAGGATTTCCCGCGGATTTTCATTTTTTGAAGCTATTCCTGCTGTTCGCTATATTTTTTTTGTTTTTCGTGCGTTATATTTCTGCCTCATATGTAGGTAAAACAAAAAAAGATGCCGCTGCCATCAGGGCTAAAAATCCCACTTATGAGAAAATTTGTCCTGACATTCATACTGCTATTACCCTTATTTTTTTCACACGGACAAAGTGTTCTCGGTCGTTGGAAGTCGATTGACGACATTACCGGAAAAACTGTTGGTATCGTGGAGATCTACGAGAAAAACGGTAAGATTTACGGCAAGATCGTCGAAATTTTGATTGAAAAAGACAAAGACAAAATGTGCGAGATGTGTGCAGGAAATGATAAAGGAAAACCAATACTCGGACTCGTAATCTTAAAAGGCCTTCAGAAAGATGGCGACGAGTACAACGGCGGTCACATCCTTGATCCCAAACAAGGCAAACTATATAAATGCTACATCACCGCAGAAGGCCCGGATAAACTTAAAGTACGCGGTTACATAGGTTTTTCTTTACTTGGCCGCACTCAATATTGGCATCGGGTGAAATAAATGCGGAATCATTGCTAAATTTGCAACAGCAGCGTTCCAATTTTCAAACAGCAATTTCCAAATTCTAACCGGGCCGCAGCCGATTGCAGCGAAGCTAAATCCTGAACTGTTATCTGTAAACGGGAATTTATTCTTAACCTGCAATGCGAACAGAGAGAAGCTGTCTGAAATCTGAACTCTAAAACCTGAAATCCTTTCAATGCATTTTGTCGAAGTTATTTTACCGCTTTCTTTAGCAAAAACGTTTACTTACAGCGTTTCGGAAACTGAATATAGTTACATCAAGACAGGAATGCGCATCGCAGTTCCCTTCGGCAAGAATAAGATCTATACATCACTTGCGATCGATCTGCACCAAAACCAACCTGAACATTACGAAGCAAAGGAAATACACCAAATCCTTGATGAGCGTCCAATCGTAACAGAAATCCAGATTGCACATTGGCAATGGATCGCGTCTTATTATATGTGTGCGATCGGTGATGTTTACAGAAGTGCGGTTCCATCGGCACTTTTGCTCGAAAGTGAAACGATGATTTCTCAAAAGAACGGTGCGTTTGAAGTCGGCGCAGATCTTTCCGACGATGAATTCCTGATTTGTCAGGCATTGCAACAGCAGAGTTCCCTCAAAGTTCAGGACATTATGTCGATCCTGAACCGCAAGAATATCTTCCCGGTGATCCAAAAGCTTCTTGACAAAAACATCCTGACGATCGAGGAGGAAGTTTCGGAAAACTACAAGCCGAAAATGGTGCGTTACATCAGGCTTCATCCTGATTATGATAATGCCAATGCATTGAATGAACTACTCATAAAGTTGAACAACGCAGGCAAACAAAAAGAAGTGATACTGGCGTATTTTCAAATCGGCGCCACAGATAAAAAACCGATCACTGCAAAAAAATTAGCTGAAACATCAGGTTCATCGGCTGCAATTATCAAAGCTTTGGTTGAGAAGAATATTCTGGAAGAATATCATCTTCAGCACGATCGTGTAGATTTTGAAGCAAATAAAAAACAGCACGACCTGCAACTAAGCCCAGCACAATCAGAAGCGTTCGAGTCAATTAAGCAAAGCTTTAAAAGCAAGGAAGTGAGTCTGCTGCATGGTGTCACATCAAGCGGAAAAACTGAAATTTATATCAAACTCATTGAAGATTTTCTAAAAGAAAAGAACCAGGTTTTGTATCTGTTGCCAGAGATCGCACTTACGACGCAACTTGTCGGCCGACTAACAGCTTACTTTGGCAACAAAGTCGCAGTGTTCCATTCGAAATACAACAACAACGAGCGAATTGAAGTGTGGAATCAGGTTCTCGAGGATTCCGAAAAAGCGCAGGTGGTATTAGGAGCGAGGTCGGCGTTGTTTCTCCCGTTCAAGAACCTCGGACTAATAATTGTCGATGAAGAACACGAGCAAACGTTTAAGCAACAGGATCCGGCGCCGAGATATCATGCACGAGATGCCGCGATAGTATTGGCAAATAGCCATTCGGCAAAAGTGCTTTTAGGATCGGCAACTCCAGCATTGGAAACGTATTTCAACGCGGTTTCAGGAAAATTTGGATTGGTCGAAATTACCGAAAGGTTCGGAAGAGTAATGATGCCTGAAATTGAGCTTGTCGATTTAAAAGACAAGTATTTCCGCAAGAAGATGTCGGGTCATTTCAGTGACACTTTATTGGAACAAATCGCCGACGCGTTAGCTTTAGGCGAACAAGTGATCTTATTTCAAAATCGGCGCGGGTATTCGCCTGTTGTCGAATGCATGACGTGCGGCCATGTTCCGCAATGCACGCAGTGTGATGTGAGTCTGACTTATCACAAGCACAAGAATCAGTTGCGATGCCATTACTGCGGCTATTCGATGGCTAATCCGCAGCGTTGTTACGTCTGCAGCAGCCTCGACCTTACTACAAAAGGTTTCGGAACCGAACAGATCCAACAAGAACTCATCGAACTTTTCCCATCTGCGAAGACAGGAAGAATGGATCAGGACACAACGCGCGGTAAGTTCGGGTTTGAAAGGATAATCGACAGTTTTAAAAATAGGGAAGTGGACATATTAGTAGGAACCCAGATGCTTGCAAAAGGATTGGATTTTGATAACGTAAGCCTGGTCGGAATCATGAATGCTGATAACATGCTGTACCATCCTGATTTCCGTGCTTTTGAAAGGAGTTTCCAAATGATGACACAAGTTTCCGGAAGAGCCGGAAGATCTGAAAAGCGCGGGAAAGTGGTTATCCAAACCTATAATCCGCTACATAATACGATTCGGCAGGTTACAGAGAACGATTACAACGGAATGTACCTTGAACAATTATACGAAAGACATATCTACAAATATCCTCCTTATTATAAGCTGATAAGGCTCACATTGAAGCATCGGGACTTTGACAAGCTCAAAGCAGGTTCGCAGTGGCTTTATGAAGTGTTGCGGCAAAACCTCACTATTCCGGTACTTGGTCCTGAAGAGCCACCGATCAGCCGTATCCGGAACGAATACATCCGTACGATCATGATCAAAATTCCGGCAAACAAGCCGCTACAAGGCACAAAAAAAACCATCCGGAAAATGCTGGATAGTTTTGATGCTGTTCCCTTGTTCAGGGCGATAAAGACGACAGTAAATGTCGACTTCTACTAGGTAATAAATTATGCTATTGCAAGAGCTCTGACAAGATCCTCTTTCTTGTTTCGGCTCAAAGGTATTTTTGTTACACCAATTTCCGCAAATTTACTGTTGAACCTTTCAACTTTATCGATATTGATGATATACGATTTATGAACGCGGATGAATTTGTCTTTCGACAGATCCTTTTCAAACGATTTCATTGTAGAAAGTACGAGGTTGCTGTCTTCCTCAGTGACAACTTTAACGTAATCCCCAAATGCTTCGATCCATTTGATCTTTGACGTGAACACTTTCAATTTTTTCAGATTGCTCTTAATAAAGATGTGTTCGCCATCTTCTTCCTGGTTTTCCTTTTTAAGTAAGTGAAAATCCATTGCACGTTTAACAGAAGCATTGAATCGGTCAAGCGCGATCGGTTTCTGAAGGTAATCAGTCGCATCATAATCAAAAGCTTTCATAGCATATTCAGCTTTTGACGTGATAAATATGATCTGTGGTTTCACTTTTAATCCATCAAGAAAATCGAATCCACTAATTACAGGCATCTCGATATCCAGGAATATCAAATCGACTGTGTGAACCGACATGCAATTTTTTGCTTCTATTGCGTTAGAAAAATCACCGATCAAATGTAAATTTGGGTGATTATTTACTAACTTTGCGATGATCATCCTCTGGATCGAGCTATCATCGACAACTACGCAGTTTAATTTCATATTTTTCTCTTTAAATGTAGATTTGGTAGAACGAAACTATACTATTTTTTTTACACCACCTAATGTTTATCGGATTTTTTTACCATACGACGAATAAAATGCTTTTTTACTTGCGTATTAAAATACTTTGATTACTTTTGCACACATTTTAATAATTTAAACCGATTTTTATGAATCATTATGAAACTGTTTTCATTCTAAATCCCGTTTTATCTGAAGTTCAGGTAAAGGAAACAGTAAGCAAATTCGAAGATTTTCTTACGTCCAGAGGTGCAGAAATGGTATCAAAAGAGGATTGGGGCCTGAAAAAGATGGCCTACGAGATCCAAAACAAGAAAAGTGGTTTTTACCACCTATTCGAATTTAAAGTATCTGGCGAGGTTTTAATCGCTTTCGAAACTGAATTCAGACGAGATGAAAGAATCATGCGTTTCCTTACTGTAAGTTTGGATAAACATGCAATTTCATGGGCTGAAAGAAGAAGAACCAAATTAAAAGCAGCAAAAGCGTAACCATTATGGCAACATTACAACAATCAGCTTCAGGAAAAAAAGACGGGGATATCAGATATCTTACGCCTTTGAACATAGAGACAAACAAACAAAAGAAATATTGTCGTTTTAAAAAATCAGGTATTAAGTACATTGATTATAAAGATGCCGATTTCCTTTTGAAATTTGTGAACGAACAAGGGAAGATCCTTCCACGTCGTTTGACAGGAACTTCATTGAAATTCCAAAGAAAAGTGTCTGTTGCGGTAAAAAGAGCACGACATTTAGCATTAATGCCATATGTGGCTGATTTACTAAAATAATAAAGAAGCGTATTTATGGAAGTTATATTAAAGAACGACGTACAAAATTTAGGTTTTAAGGATGATGTTGTATCGGTGAAAGCCGGTTACGGACGTAATTTCTTGATTCCCCAAGGACATGCTCAAATGGCAACGCCTTCTGCAAAGAAGATATTGGCTGAAAACCTAAAACAAAAAGCTCACAAAGAAGCTAAAGTTGTGGATGATGCTAAAAAACTTGCTGAGACTATAAAAGCAATCGATATCAAAATTTCTGCGAAAGCAGGTGGTGAGAAACTTTTCGGATCTATCACCAACATCGACATCGCTGAAGCTTTGGATAAAGCAGGACAATCAATTGACCGTAAATTCATCACTTCAGGTATCGTAAAACGAACTGGTAAATATACTGCCAGCGTAAGACTTCACCGCGATGTAATCGTTGAATTACCATACGAAATCGTTGCTGAGAAATAATATTTTCGGATTGAAATAAAAGCCTCGATGTAAGTCGGGGCTTTTTTGTTTAAATGTTTAGCCACGAATTCACGAATTATTAAATTTGTAATGCTGCCATAAATATCAGCTGCAAATACAACTTTATTGCTCCCATGTATGTTATCGTTCCTATCACAGGTTTAAAGAATTAGCTTCCTGTAATTCGTGCATTCGTGGCCAAACCAATCTGAATCTGAATCTGAAATTTCACCATGAAATACAACCGCCTCACCAAAGAACAATTCGACGAGCTTCACCCTGAATTCGTCAACTTCCTGGCAACACAAGCAATCGACAGAACCGAATGGGATAAGATCAAAACTGAGCAGCCGCATATCGCTGAACAGGAACTCGATGTTTTTTCCGACCTGATTTGGGAAGGCGTTTTAAATCGCGCCGAGTATCTGGAACATTTTTCAAAGCATCATATATTTCTATTCCATTGCCTTGAGACGCATGTGCATTCGATTGTACTAAAATCGCTCGTTCCTGAAACAGATTTCCTTACAGCCGAAGGATTACAATGGCTCAGCGACAACATGTTCACCGATACCATTGAGATGAAAATCGGAAAAAAAGAATATGAAGGCGAACGCAATCTTGCGATTTTCGGATTAATTAAACAAGGTGCGTTCTTAAGTGATGGGAAGTTGTATAAGCAAATTAACACGATTATCGAATCTTGAAGATTATTCCACAGAGATGCGCAAAGGTTTACAGAGAGTCACAGAGAATTCTAATCATCTTTGCGTGCCTCTGTGTTACTCTGTGGCGCTCTGTGAAATAATTTATTACACAGAGATGCAGGAAGATTCACAAAGAGACACAGAGAATTTCAATCATCTTTGCCTTCTCTGCGTATCTCTGTGAAACGTTTCCATCACGAAACACAACATTATATAAATATTAAGTTTTAATAGCTTATTTTAGTACTCAAACCAATACTGCCGAGTCACTTCATGGATATCAAGAATACAATCGAACTATTACGCGACGAACTCAACCAGCACAACTATAATTACTACGTTCTCGACAATCCTGCAATTTCCGATTTTGAATTCGACCAGAAACTGAAACAACTTCAGGGACTCGAAAACCAGTATCCGGAATTTTACGACGTAAACTCGCCAACGCAGCGTGTTGGTGGAATGATCACTAAAAACTTTGAGACAATTCCGCATGAATACCGGATGTATTCGCTCGATAATTCATACTCAAAAGAAGATCTCGCCGAATGGGAAGCTCGAATTAAACGCAGTTTGGGAGATGTTCAGATTGAATATGTATGCGAGCTAAAATACGACGGTGCATCGATAAGCCTGACATACGAAAACGGAAAACTATCAAAAGCTGTAACTCGGGGTGACGGTTTCCAAGGTGATAACGTAACCAACAACGTAAAGACAATCCGTTCGATCCCGTTGCATCTAAAAGGAAATTTTCCGAACAAATTCGACATTCGCGGCGAAATCATCCTGCCTTTTGCAGGATTTATAAAGATGAACCAGGAACTTGTCGATTTGGGTCTGCCGACATATGCTAACCCGCGGAACACCGCTTCGGGAAGTTTGAAGTTGCAAGACAACTCCGAAGTTGCCAAACGGCCTCTTGATTGCCTGCTGTATTCTGTTGTTGGAAATAACCTGCCGTTTAAAACCCAGTTCGAGGGCTTGCAAAGCGCACGCAGTTGGGGATTTAAAGTTCCAAATGAAGCAATACTCGCAACAAGCCTTGAAGATGTTTATAGATTTATCGACCATTGGGATGAACATCGACATAACTTACCATATGAAACAGACGGAGTTGTAATAAAAGTAAACAATCTACATTATCAGGATGAATTGGGTTATACGGCGAAGTCTCCACGTTGGGCAATCGCTTACAAATTTAAATCGGAGCAGGTTTTCACCAAATTAAAGGCGATAACGTATCAGGTCGGCCGAACCGGAGCAATCACGCCTGTTGCCAATCTCGAGCCTGTGCTTCTGGCCGGAACCGTCGTCAAACGTGCATCTTTACACAACGCCGATCAAATCCAAAAGCTCGACATTCGCGTAGGCGATACAGTCTTTGTCGAAAAAGGAGGCGAAATAATTCCTAAGATAATAGCAGTTGATTTTACCAAGCGGCCTGTTGATACAGAAGCTACACAGTACATCACACATTGCCCGGATTGTCAAAACGAGCTGGTTCGGATTGCAGGCGAAGCACAGCATTACTGTCCGAATTTCTATGGTTGCCCGACGCAGATCATCGGACGCATCCAACATTATATTTCGCGTAAGGCAATGGATATTGAAGGACTCGGTGGCGAAACGGTTGCGTTGCTTTATAACAGCCGACTTGTACGGAATTACGCTGATCTATATGATCTGACCGTTGAACAAGTGATGCCTTTGGAAAGAATGGCTAAGAAGTCGGCCGATAACCTGATCAATGGAATTGCGAACTCGAAAAAGATCCCATTTGAGCGAGTGCTGTTTGCGCTCGGAATCCGATACGTCGGGGAAACAGTCGCCAAGAAGCTTGCAAAGCATTATAAAAACATTGATGCATTGCGTCAGGCTACGATGCTTGAGTTGGTATTAGTTGATGAAATAGGAGAACGTATCGCCCAAAGTGTCGTCCAGTTTTTTGAAAACGTTGAAAATCAAGTCATCATCGACCGATTGAAAAACTATGGCGTACAGCTCGAAGTTGTATCGGATCACAATCCTGATGCAACTGAAAAACTTCTCGGAAAAACATTTGTTGTTTCCGGCGTATTTGAACAATTTTCACGCGACGAGCTCAAAAAAGCGATCGAAGATAATGGTGGTAAAGTAGGAAGTTCAATTTCGGCCAAGACAGATTTTGTAGTCGCAGGCGATAATATGGGCCCGGCAAAACTTGAAAAAGCCATAAAACTAAATGTAAAAGTTATCACTGAGGTCGAATTTCTAAAATTACTCAATGAGAGCTAGAAAGCCTGCCTTAGTGCTTTATATAATCGCGTGTGTGCTGGCTGTAGTGGCTGCAATTATCGGAAGTGAATCGCTGGCGCTGATTTCCAATCCGGTCATTATACCTGCCATATACTTTTACTATCTATCTGCAAAGCCTGTAAAGAAGGACATCTTCGTATTTCTGTTTTTTCTGCTGAATTTTATTGGCGACACCATAATTTTACTTGACTTCCGTCAGTCGACATTGGTTATTATGATTCCCTATTTCCTTTCGTACTTAATCCTGCTTCGCGCAGGAATTGGTGATGTCCGAAAAATCAAATTTGATTTGTTTGCCGCCGCGATAGGAGGTTTCATGTTCATTATGTTGTTGCTACTTACGTTTACACTTATACAGCTTTACTCGTTCGATCAGCAGGAGTTGGTAGTTCCGACCTATATTTATGGAACTGTGCTTGCTGCTTACGCGGCACTCGGAGGCTATTGTTTCTTTGCCACCGCTTCAAATCTTGCATTTTATATGATCATGTCCGGACTTGCGTGCGTTGTTTCAGATGTGTTGTTTACATTGACGAGCGTACTTCTGCTGTTTCCAAACCTGAGATATTACGATCTTGCCATACAATTACTGATGTATTACTTCAGTGTAAGATATTTTGTGGTGCGAAAGAATTAATATTGTAAATTCTTTATATATATATTGTGTGATGAAAGAACCTACGCCAAGGCATACTTTGAGTATTCTTTACTTCGCAATTGCGTGTGTGCTTGTGTTTGCGGAAGTTATTGACAACCGGATATTGGTTGCGGTGTTTAAACCAACTTTAATTCCGATACTTGGATTGGTCTACTGGTTTACTTCTCAGCATCGGAATCAAATTTATATGGTCGGACTTATATTCGCAGTGACATCAAATGTATTGTTTCTTTGGACAAGTAGTGATTTCGTACTTTACGGCGGGGTTGCATTCCTGATTTATCGTATTTTTATGATTATCCTCGTAATTAAATCAATTACAAAATTTCATTGGCTTGCGTTTGGGATAGCAATCCTGCCATTCCTTTTTTCTTTCAGTTATCTGATCGAATTAACTGAAAATGAACTTTCACTAAATATTTATCCGGCAGTAGCAACCAGTTTACTGATGTCTGTGCTTGCTGCGTTATCGCTATCAAATTACATTTTTGAAGATGACCGCAGAAATTCCTGGCTATTGATCAGTTCGCTGCTTTTCGTGGTGCTGATGTTCATCTTTGTAATAGAGAGGTTCTATCTTGACAATATTGTATTTCAGCCCTTATCGGTAATAATTTTCGCTTCGGCACACTTTGCATTCTATAAATTTATGATCCTAAATGAAGAAACGCCAGCACCAACCTCAGTATAGTTCTTCAATGGATAATCAACCGCAAAGTAAAAAATGAAGCATATTGCCATACATAGAATTCTCCACGGACTATATTTTATGGTGGCGTTTTCCGAAATAGTATCGGAATCGCTAAATTATAAGCCAGGAATTATTATCCTTAAACCTCTTATTCCGCTGATCTTGATTGTTTTATACACAATCGTTTCAACTCAACGGAAACTTCTGTTTTTCCTTGCCATGTTTTGTTCTGCATTAACAAATATCCTTTTTACACCAAACGACAATCAGATGCTGTTCTTCGGAATCATAGCATTTATGTTCCATCGTATATTTGTCATCTGGCTGATATACAAAGTACTGAAGATCAAAGAATATATTCCTGTGGTTATTGCGACGATTCCGCTGTTGATGATCTTCTTCTACCTGTTTGCCATTACCGAAGGAATTCCCGAGAACAGCTTTTGGATACTGATCATTCAGAACTTTCTTATTGCGATCTTAGGCGGGATCGCATTATCGAATTACCTGGTTGATGATGAAAAAAAGAATATGTGGTTGCTTATATGCGGCCTCCTATTCGTGGCGCTGCAGTTCATAATCTTCCTGGAACGGTATTATCTGTCAGGTTTATCGCCTACGATTTTCCGGCCAGTTGCAATGGCTTTGAATGTTTTCGCTTTTTATACCTTTTACAGATTTGTTATCGCTACCGAAAATCAAACAATTATGGTCTTGCCAGCGGATGAAGTACCTGATTCTGCGTCAAGATAAAAATCTATTCGCCCCAGGTTTATTCCGTAGCAGCCGGCCTGGTTAACAAGTACATCTTTACCCGCGGCATTTTTGGTCACAGTTGGCTTTGTAAGGAAAGTATGTGTATGTCCGCCGATGATCAAATCGATATCTGATGTTTGTGCCGCAATTTTCATATCTGAGATTCTGTCATTTGAATATTCGTAGCCCAAGTGAGAAAGGCAAATCACAAGATCGCATTTTCGCTCCTTTTTCAGTATCCGTGTCATTTCCCGCGCGGTTTCAAGCGCGTCGATATGCTTTGTTTCTTTGTAAAGCTTTTTATCGACAAGGCCTGCGAGTTCGATTCCGAGGCCAAAAACCCCAACTTTGATTCCGTTCTTATTGAATATTTTGTAAGTCTTTACGATTCCGTCGAGTACTGTATTTCTGAAGTCATAATTTGCCGAAACAAAATCAAATTTTGCGTGCGGAAGCTGCGCATAAAATCCGTCGATCCCGTTGTCAAAGTCGTGGTTGCCCATGGTTCCAAGGTCATAACCCATCATGCTCATCAGTTTCATCTCAAGTTCGCCGCCATAATAATTAAAATAGGGCGTTCCCTGAAAAATATCACCCGCATCAAGCAGCAATACATTTGAGTTCTCTTTCCGGACGGATTCAATGATCGCCGATCTTCTCGCAATACCGCCCATATTCGCATTCTTCGGATGATCAGCCGGAAAAGGATCGATATAACTGTGCACGTCGTTCGTATGCAAGATCGTCAGGTGCTTCTGTTTTGGAGCAGTTGCAAACCCATTGAGTCCGCCCACGCCAAGTAGCGTTGAACCGGCAATCGTACCTTGTATAAATTCTCTTCTTTTCATTTTGAAGCTGTTTCCTGCTTTCGTTTTTATCTCTCCATTTAATTGCGAGGATATGCTTGCCAGTGCGCCTTGCTCGGATGGCGCAATCAGGGCTGGGGCTTTATCTCATTTTTCGACCGTTATCCGTTGATCGGTGATTATCGGGATCGTATCAACATCTGTAAAGTAATCAATCAGCACATTCCGAAGCTTACAATCGAGATCATAGACAGCAGTTCCTTTTTTAAAAAAAATCATGTTGTCGCCGCCGTTATATAAATAATCGCTCGTAGCAACATTATAGGTTTTCGAGTTATCAAATAATTGTCCGCCAATCAAAATTTTGGTCGGTTGCTTGCTTTTATCAATTGTGAATGTCATGCCCGATAGCGGATGCGGCTTTTTCTCATTGATAATATATTGTGCCATTTCAAGAACCTGATCTCCGCTTAGCGTAACAACAACCAAGTTATTTTCAAAAGGCATAATCTCAAAGGCTGTCCGTGTTGTCACATTTCCCATCGCAATAATCGATCTTATTCCGCCATGGTTTAAAAGACAGATGTCGATATTGCTTCCGGTTCGTGCTTTAAAAACCGGGTTTCCTTTCTGTAGAGAGGCATCGGCAAACAAATTCCCGATCTTGGATTGCCATTCACCCGATTTGTCCAGTGTTTGTGGTGCATATGCGAGAACCGTGCTCAGTTCCTTGTCGATATGTTCTCGATACGGTTTAATGAAATTTTCAATCGCAGCATTCTCACCTTTGGCTGCGGTAACACCCATGTCGGTGCCGCTTATTTTAGTTACCGCAAGTTGCTTCCCGCCACACGACGAAAGCATCACATATGTTAAGAATAAAACAAAATGCGTTATCGCAGCATTATACTTTTTTAGCTTTACCACCGTTCTCCGACTAAATTAATTTAATTTTACAGCCGAGTAAAAGTAGTATGTTTTTAAATTACCTGAAGGATTTTTTTACTAAAAAAGCGGTTAAAAACAGTTTGTTAAATGTTGTTCACGCGACAGGTAGTACAATAAAAACAGTCGGAATAATATTTGACGAAAGTTACTTTTACGAAAAAGAGGCGCTGGTTGCGGAACTTCTGCAAAACGGAATTCAGGAACGAAACGTCAGCATCCTGGTTTTCAAGAACAAAATACGGAAAAACGAGGTTTTTGATTATCCTGTGTTCAGCCATAAAGATTTGAGTTGGCGTGCGACATTCAGCAATTCGGAAGTTAAAGACTTTATTGATCGCGATTTTGATCTTCTGATAAACTACTATGACATCGAGAAATCCGCACTGATGATTGTGTCAAACCTTTCAAAAGCGAAATTTAAAGTTGGTTTTGCATCGGTTGACAAAAAGCTAAACCATTTCATGATCAATACCACAGCTGAGAATTACAACGTATTCATGGAAGAACTTTTCAAATATCTTTAAAATACTAAACAAACTTTAACATGCAGTTATTAATTGGAACAGGTGTTGCGCTCGTCACACCTTTTAAAGCGGATTTTTCGGTCGACACCGTTGCGCTTGCACGAATTGTTCATTTTCAGATCGACAACGGTATCGATTATCTGGTCGTTCTGGGAACCACGGCAGAAAGCGCTACGCTAAGCCAGGACGAAAAAGAACTTGTGATCAGGACTGTTGTCGAGGCCAATGCCGGAAGATTGCCACTCGTACTTGGAGTAGGCGGAAACAACACAGCGCATGTAGTAGAAGAACTGAAAAACCGTAACTTTTCGGACTTCACTGCCATACTTTCAGTTTCTCCTTATTATAACAAACCTACACAGGAAGGAATTTATCAGCATTTTAAAGCTGTTTCCGAAGCATCGCCTTTACCTGTAATTCTATATAATGTGCCGGGAAGAACCGCAAGCAACATGCTGCCGTCGACCGTAATACGCTTGGCCAATGATTTCAAGAATCTTGTTGCAATAAAGGAAGCGGCGGGCGATATCGTACAGGCAATGAAACTTTTGCAAAACAAACCTGCAGATTTCCTTGTGATTTCCGGCGACGACATGATTACGCTGCCGATGATTTTAGCAGGAGGAAGCGGCGTTATTTCTGTGATCGCCGAAGGTTTCCCACGTCAATTTTCAGATATGGTGCGACTCGGCCTCGAACGTAAAGTTGACGAAGCGTACAAGCTGCATTATATGCTTGCTGATGCGATTGACATGATATTTGAACAGGGCAATCCAGCCGGAATCAAAGAGGTGTTCAAATCATTGGGATTATCTGGAAATACAGTTCGTTTGCCTTTGGTATCAGCTTCAGATGATCTTGCGGCGCGCCTTACCGAGTTCACAAAACAGGCAGCAAATAAGTAGCTTCGGGCCTGATTTGTAATTCCGAAGAAAAAATTTGCAATAGCTAAATTAATAACTAAATTTGCAGTTGGTTTCTGCAGTGGCTAAAAGTGCCATTTTTCCACAAAACCGTGTCCATAGAATGAAAAAAATAATTTCGATACTACTCCTAACCGTATTTTTTTGCTCATGCAGCAGTTATCAAAAGGCAATTAAATCGGAAGATGTAGCAGTTAAGTACGCTGAAGCCGAAAAGCAGTACAATGCCGGAAAATACTCAAAAGCCATCCGGTTGTTTGAACAACTCGCAACCACATACCGTGGAAAACCGCAAGCTGAGAAGATGTTTTACATGTTTGCACAGTCTTACTATAAAACCGAACAATATTACCTCGCCGGATATCAATTTGAAAGTTTTGCATCAAGCTATCCGAAGAGCGAGAAACTTGAAGAGGCCTCGTTTCTGTCAGCAAAAAGTTACTCCATGCTGTCGCCTGTTTATAGCATTGATCAAACAGATACCGAAAAGGCAATCAGTAAGTTACAGGCCTTTATTGATAGATTTCCAGAGTCGCAATATTTTGCAGAAGCAAATACACTGGTGAAATCGATGCGTGAGAAGGTTGAAAAGAAAGCTTTTGAAATTGCAAAAGGATACAATGTGACATCCGACCATAAATCGGCTCTTGTGGCTTTAGATAACTTTATTGCAGACTATCCGGGGACTCCTTATAAAGAGGCAGCATTGTTTTATAAGTTGGATTCCGCTTATAAACTTGCGATCAACAGCATACAGTCACGAATGGAGGAACGGCTTCAAGTCGCAAAAAGCTCTTACAGCGGTTTAATCAGGTTCAGCCCGGAAACTACGTATAAAAAGGAAGCAGATGAAATGCTTGCTAAAATTGAAAACGATTTAAAACAATTCTCTAAATAATAAAGTCATGGATTTAAAAAAGACGAATGCGCCGGTAAACACGATTACTTACAACAAAAGTATCATCGAGGAACCAACCGGCAATGTGTATGAGGCGATAACAATTATGGCTAAGAGGGCAAACCAGATCAACTCTGAAATCAAAAAAGAGCTGACCGAAAAATTAGAGGAATTTGCAACCTATAATGACAGTCTTGAGGAGATCTTCGAAAATAAAGAACAGATCGAAGTTTCTAAATTTTACGAAAAATTGCCTAAACCTCATGCTTTGGCAGTTCAGGAGTGGTTGGATGATAAAATCTACCACAGGGATACCAACAAATAAACCGAATGTCAGTTTTAAGCGGTAAAAAAATAGTGCTGGGTATTTCCGGTGGAATTGCCGCCTATAAAACAGCCAGTCTGGTTAGATTATTCATAAAAGCAGGTGCCGATGTCCGCGTGGTCATGACACCTGCTTCTGTTGATTTTATAACTCCGCTTACCTTATCGACATTGTCCAAAAATCCTGTGCATTCGCAGTTTTATGATGAGGATGATGTGAACGCACAATGGAATAACCATGTCGAACTAGGTCTTTGGGCGGATTTAATATTGATCGCGCCCGCGACAGCGAATACGCTTTCGAAAATGGCAAACGGCAACTGTGACAATCTTTTGATCGCCGTATATCTTTCAGCTAAATGTCCGGTTTATTTTGCTCCAGCGATGGATCTGGACATGTACAGGCATCCATCAACAATTGAAAGTTTTTCTGCCTTGCAGAAGTTCGGAAATATTATGATTCCTGCTGAAGATGGCGAGCTCGCAAGTGGCTTGTCAGGCGAAGGCCGAATGGCGGAACCCGAAAATATTGTTTCTTTTTTGGAAGCAGATCTGTTGGGAAAACTTCCGCTCAAAGGAAAAAAAATACTTATTACTGCAGGTCCGACATACGAAGCGATCGATCCCGTACGTTTCATAGGGAACCATTCGTCAGGCAAAATGGGATTCGACATTGCAAAAAGCGCGGCTAATGCAGGTGCTTCAGTGATTTTGGTCTCAGGGCCAACGCACTGTAGATTGAAACATTCTCTTGTAGAAATTATTCCGGTTGTTTCGGCAGCTCAGATGTTTGAAGCGTGTCATGAGCATTTTTCTGCTTGTGATGTCGTGATTGCCGCAGCAGCTGTAGCCGATTACAAGCCGAAATTTCCTGCTGAACATAAGATTAAAAAATCGGAGCAAAATCTGACGATCGAATTGGAGAAGACCCAGGATATTCTTGCTTCGCTTGGAAATATAAAAAAAGACCAATTGCTGATTGGATTTGCACTTGAAACTGAAAATGAAATGGAAAATGCAAAGCAGAAGATCGGTAAAAAAAACTTAGATTTGATAGTCCTGAATTCGCTGCGGGATGATGGGGCAGGTTTTGGAAGAGATACCAATAAAGTTACCTTCATTGATAAGGATTTCAATGAAGATCCGCTTGAATTGAAATCCAAAGAAGCTGTAGCTGACGATATAATAAAAAAAGTAATAGCACTATGCAAAAAATAATAACGTTATTTTTCCTGATGATCTTCGGAGTTTCACAGGCTCAGGAATTAAATTGCACCGTTACGGTCAATGCCGACCAAATAAAAGCAGAAAACAACCAGGTGTTTATCACGCTTCAAAACGCACTTAATGAATTTGTTAACAGGACTTCATGGACAGGCGCCTCATTTAAGCCAAACGAAAAAATTGATTGTTCGATGTTTATTACGGTAAACTCCTATACAGGAGGAAGTTTCAGTGCATCGATTCAGGTACAATCGGCACGTCCGGTATTTAATTCTACGTATGCAACGCCTGTGCTAAACGTAAACGATAAGGCTTTTGATTTTAATTACATCGAGTTTGAAAACCTGACTTTTAACCCAAATTCGTTCGAATCGAATCTTGTATCCGTTCTTGCCTTTTATAGTTATATGATCATTGGCATGGATGCCGACACGTTTGCACCACAAGGCGGTGATCAGTATTTGAGCGCTGCACAGGATTTTGCCAACGTTGCGATGCAAAGCGGTTCAAAAGGATGGGGCCAGCAAGACGGGAACCAAAGTCGGTACTTCTTGATCAATGACATGCTTTCACAAACGTTCGCGCCATTTCGCCAAGCGATGTATGAATATCATTTCGAAGGGCTGGATGCTATGTCAAACGACCAAAAGACCGCCAAAGAAAAGATAAAGAAAGCTTTGGTTACTTTAGCTGAAGTACATGCAGTGCGGCCGAACTCCTATTTAAGCCGCGTATTTTTTGATGCAAAGACGGATGAGATCGTTTCCATCTATTCCGGCGGACCAACAATTCCGGTTGCGGACCTTGTTGAAAACCTAAATCGCCTTTCGCCACTGAACGTCAGCAAATGGGGCAGAATCCGAATATAACGCACCAGAAACAAGACCATGATAACTTCCCTCTCGATCGAGAACTTCGCGTTGATTGAAAAATTGTCAATTGACTTTGCGCGTGGTTTTTCAATAATCACCGGAGAAACCGGAGCGGGAAAATCAATCTTGCTTGGAGCATTGGGATTGGTATTGGGCAAGAGAGCCGATTTGTCATCACTCAAGAACAAGTCGGATAAGTGCATAATCGAAGCTAATTTTGACATTTCGCATTATAACCTGAGAGATTTTTTTGAAGCAAATGATCTTGATTATGATGATGAAACTATTTTACGCCGAGAAATACTTCCTTCGGGAAAATCCCGGGCGTTTGTAAACGACAGTCCCGTCAACCTGCAGGAATTACAGGATCTTGGCGAGTATCTGATCGATATCCATTCGCAACATCAAACACAGGAACTTTCGGATGAAGATTTTCAATTCCGAATTATCGATGCGATTGCAGATAATGGAAAATTCTTACAGCAATATGCACAACTTCTGAAAGATTACAAACTGCATAAAACCAAACTTTCCGCTCTTCAGGCACAACTTCAAAATGCGTCAAAGGAGCAGGATTATAACACGTTCTTGCTTGAAGAATTACTGGTAGCACAACTCAAAGCTGGCGAACAGGAAGAACTTGAATCGGTTCATGAGCAGCTGAGCAATGTTGAATTAATTCGGGAGCAATTCGAAAAGTCGCTCGCCGTGGCGAATGATGAGCAGTTTGGAGTTCTGCAAAATTTGAAAGAAATAAAAGCGGCCCTGCAAAAGATCGCACAGTTTTCGCCTGCATATTTACAATTATCCGAACGCACTACAAGTGTGACAATTGAACTTGCTGATATAATTGATGAATTGTCAGCTTCAGCAGAATCGATAAATCATGATCCTGAACAGTTGGAACAAGTAGGGCAGAAGCTTCAACTCATTTATAATCTGCAGAAAAAGCATCAGGTTTCAACTGTTGACGAATTGTTGGAGATTCAAAATGAGCTCGATAATAAAGTGCTTTCGCTGGGAAACCTTGAAGATGATATCGTAAGATCGGAAGAAATGATCAGGAATCTAGAGATAAGCCTTGACGAAATCGCTTTACAAATGAATTCCAATAGAACTGAAGCGGTTCCTGTTCTGTCTGAAAAGATCATAAAAATTTTGGAATTGCTCGGAATGCCGAATGCCCGGTTTAATATTCAGATCTCCTCTTCGTCCACATATCTTCCAAATGGAAAAGATGAATTGCAATTTCTTTTTTCGGCCAACAAAGGATCTGACTTCGGACTGCTTAAAAAAGTAGCATCGGGCGGAGAAATGTCACGGATAATGTTAGCCGTAAAAGCCATACTTGCGCAATATTCAAATCTGCCGACCATAATTTTTGATGAAATCGACACTGGCGTTTCAGGTGAAATCGCTGATAAGATGGGCGAGATCATGAAAGGAATGAGCAGCGGAATGCAAGTTTTTGCGATCACGCATCTTCCGCAGATCGCCGCCAAAGGAACGTCGCACTTCAAGGTATTTAAAACTACCGCTGAAAACCAGACATTCACCGAATTAAAGCTATTGTCTTCAGATGAACGTGTCACGGAAATCGCGCAAATGCTATCGGGAAAAGACGTTTCTGACTCGGCCATAAATCATGCAAAAGCCTTGTTGAACTAAAAAAACGGCCTATATTTGCAGGTAATATTTGTTAAAAACAAGTTATTTTCAACTGATCAAAAAGCCAATTTATGATAATAGAGCCAAGAATGCGGGGATTTATTTGTTTGACTGCGCACCCAGATGGAGCCAAACAAAATGTAAAAAAACAGATTGATTACGTAAAATCAAAAGGACATATAGAAGGCGCGAAGAAAGTGCTGGTAATTGGAGCCTCAACAGGTTTCGGATTGGCATCAAGGATCACAAGCGCTTTTGGATCGGGTGCTGCTACAATTGGGGTTTTCTTTGAAAAACCACCGGTTGAAGGAAAGACCGCGTCACCTGGTTGGTATAATTCTGCCGCATTCGAAAAATTTGCTGCTCACGAAGGGTTGTATGCCAAAAGCATCAAC
The DNA here is from genome assembly GCA_036388535.1 of Flavobacterium sp. Lineage (GTDB taxonomy): Bacteria > Bacteroidota > Bacteroidia > Flavobacteriales > Flavobacteriaceae > Flavobacterium. The sequence continues at coordinate 72,076 of DASVRQ010000074.1, forward strand.
GGAGATGCCTTCTCAAATGAAATCAAAAAAGAAACTTTAGACCTGATAAAAGCTGATCTTGGACAGGTGGATCTAATCATCTACAGCCTTGCTTCACCTGTTCGCACCAATCCAAATACAGGCGTGACGCATCGATCTGTTTTGAAGCCAATTGGTGGCACTTTCACTAATAAAACTGTCGATTTTCATACAGGGAAAGTATCGGAAGTTTCGATAGAGCCCGCTAAAGAAGATGATATTGAAAATACCGTCGCCGTAATGGGCGGCGAGGATTGGTCGATGTGGATCAACGCTCTGAAAGATGCGGATTTGCTTGCACCCAATGCTGTTACGGTCGCATATTCGTATATCGGTCCTTCTTTAACTGAAGCTGTTTATCGTAAGGGAACAATCGGCCAGGCAAAAGATCACTTGGAAGCTACTGCGTTTTCAATTTCGGACAGCATTAAAGACATCGGCGGGAAAGCGTATGTATCCGTCAACAAGGCATTGGTTACACAGGCGAGTTCAGCGATTCCAGTAATTCCGCTATATATTTCATTGTTGTACAAGATAATGAAGGAGAAAAATATTCATGAAGGATGTATTGAGCAGATACAAAGGCTGTATCAGGACCGGCTTTATACAGGTAAAGATGTTGAAACGGATGAAAAAGGACGTATCAGGATTGACGATTTAGAGATGCGCGAAGATGTTCAGCAAAAAGTTGCCGAACTGTGGAGTGAAGCTACAACCGATAACCTCGAGGAGATTTCCGATTTGGAAGGTTACAGATCTGACTTTTATAATCTTTTCGGATTTAAGTATGATGGTGTAGATTATACTGCGGAGACCAACGAAGTAGTAGCGATTCCGAGCATCAAAAGCTAAAAATTTACATATTTTTCAATAATGTTAAACCCGAAATTCTCTCGGGTTTTTTTTATGATATTTTGTTGAAGCGCCGTAAATTAGGGGTTCACGTTAAAAAAACTACTAATGAAAAAAATTACGCTTAAGTATTTGTTAACCTTGACGATACTGTTTACGTCGCTGGTTGCAAGTGCACAATTCGGTTGTAATTCCGCGGTCGCCCTGACGAATGGCTATACTGCGACTGGAATTACGACACCTGGAAATGGTGGCCCACAGGACTGGGCTACACTTCCAACGGGAACATCAATAAGTGCCAGCTATTGGGACGATGATGTTTATCTTTTCAGCTACACTGCCGGAGCAACAGCCGAACAGATTTCGATGACTACATTTACAAGGAATTCTTGGAATGGAATAGGTATTTTTTCAAGTTGTACGGGTACGACTTTCGCGGGCGAACTTAGTGCTGCGGGAAGTTCGAGTAGCTCAAATATATCACAAACGGTCAGTGCAATCTTAAATCCCGGGCAAACCGTCTATATTGCTACGGGTCAATGGGGTACGCCAAACGGACTTGATTTTGATGTAACTAACTTCACTGCAACGCCTGTTACTGAAGCCCCTGCATGTACTACAGTAACAACGCCGGCAAATGGCGCAACAAATGTTAATACTGAAGGAGTTTTGAGTTGGACAGCTGCTCCACTTTCGACAGGATATTATGTCAGTGTGGGCACTACCTCTGGTGGAACAAACATCGTGAATATGGCTGACGCTGGAAACGCTACCACGTACAATATTCCTGGTGTTTTAAATGCAAATACTACTTATTATGTTACTGTGGTACCTTATAATATGGTGGGACCGGCTACAGGTTGTACCGCAACTTCATTCACGACCGGAACTCCGCCTGCTAATGATGATTGTTCGGGCGCCGTTACGCTTACAGTCAATACTGATTATAATTGTGCTTCAACAGCCTCCGGGACACTTGTTGGTGCAACAGCATCAGCAGTTACAGATAATGGCGCAGGTACTCCGGACGATGACGTTTGGTATTCATTTGTTGCAACAGCAACGACACATAGGATTATGTTGACAAATGTTGCTGGTACGCCAACTGATTTGGTACATGAGACATTATCAGGTACTTGTGGTGCGCTTACAAGTGTATTAATTAGTGATCCTAATACAAGCAACCCTACAGGACTTGTCCCTGGTAATACCTACTATGTTCGGGTGTTCAGTTATGCTACAGGAGGAACACCAACCACTACATTCTCAGTATGTGTTGGAACAGCACCATCCGCGCCGACGAATGATAATTCGAACGGAGCCTTGGCTTTAACAGTCAATCCTGATCTTGCATGCGGAACAACTACCAATGGCACGACCATATCGGCAACACCATCTACCGAAGCCGCACCATCATGTAACGCAACCGGAATCAATGATGATGTATGGTATACTTTTACAGCAACATCAACTGCCGTTCGATTCGTCTATTCATCGGTTACAACCGGCACGATTGCAACTGCATTATATACTGGAACCCCTGGAAGCTTAACTCAGGTAGCAGGTGCGTGTGCAAGTGGAGCTACGCAGGATTTTACAGGCCTTACTGCAGGAACAACCTATTATGCAAGAATATTTACAACTGTGGCAACTGCAACCACTACAACAAACTTTACTGTTTGTGTAGGAACGCCACCTGCAGCCCCAGCTAACGACAATTGCAATGGCGCTGCTGCAATAACTGTAAACAGTGATTTGGCGTGCACAGCAGTGACTTCAGGAACGACAGCATTTTCTACACAGTCGATGGCAGCAACGCCATGTACAGGAACACCCGATGATGACGTGTGGTTCAGCTTTGTCGCAACTGCGGCGACACATCAAGTTTCGCTTACAAATGTCAATGCCGTTGAAGGAACAAGTACCGATATGATGTTTCAGGTAATGTCAGGTTCTTGTAACGCAACTACATCAGTATTGTGCAGCGATCCAAATTTAGCGCAGGTAACAGGATTAACAGCAGGCCAGACTTATTTTATACGTGTCTACACCTACTTTGCGACATCACGTGCTACATTCGATATCTGTGTTGGAACCTATCCTGCGGCACCTGCAAATGACGAACCTTCCGGTGCACTGCCTTTGACCGTCAACGCGGATTTGACATGCACGGCTACAGCCAACGGTACTACGATTTCAGCGACACCTTCAACCGAAGCAGCTCCGACATGTAGTGCAACAGGAGTAAACGATGATGTATGGTATACTTTTACAGCTACATCATCAAATCTTCGTTTTGTATACAGTAATGTAACCTCCGGAACTATCGCCACAGCATTGTATACCGGAACACCTGGCAGCTTGGCAGTTGTTGCAAATGGTTGTCAGAGTGGATTACTTCAGGATTTTACCGGGCTTACAGTTGGTACTCAATATTATGCAAGGGTATATACAACTGCGTCTGCCGGGACAACTTCAACCACATTTACTGTGTGCGTAGGAACGTTGCCTGCTTCACCTGCCAATGATCTTTGTGCGAATGCTGCTACTTTAGTTCCTGGAGGTACATTTGCTGATAATGACCAGGTAGGAACTTTGCTTGCAGCTTCAACTACGAATACCGGACTTACATATACTTGCCAGACAAGCCGTTCTTTGGATGTTTGGTACTCAGTGGTAGTTCCTGCTTCGGGAAGCATCACAATCGAAACAAATGCCGTAACAGGTTCCAGCTTAACGGATACTGTTTTAAGTGTTTTTTCGGGATCATGCAATAGTTTAACCCAAGTTGGCTGCAGCGATGACGAAGGAACAGGTAACTTTTCACTTGTAACTGTAACAGGACAGACGCCAGGATCTACTTTGTTGGTAGGTGTTTGGAGATTTGGTTCCGGAGTTGGTGGCGAGTTCCAAATATCTGCCTATGACGCCAGTTTGGCTAGTGCGAGATTTGATGCAGCAGCATTTGTTTATTATCCAAATCCGGTTCACGATATTCTTCAACTTTCATATAAAAATGATATTACTGATGTTGCTGTCTATAATCTACTTGGTCAGCAGGTGATTGCAAAAAAAATAAATGCAACCACAGGTGAGGTCGATATGTCTTCTCTGGCTGCTGGAACGTATGTGATAAAAATACGTGCTAACGATGAGTTTCAGACATTTAAGGTGATGAAGGACTAATTTTCACATAGGAATTATTTAAAAGGCTGTTGTTATGACAGCCTTTTTTTATGTTTTTTTTTGCTGAAGTTCACAATAAAACAATTGGGGTGCTAGCTCCTGAATCTAAATTTTCTATATTTAGCGAATATTTAACCATAAACTATTAAGCATGAAGAAAATTACGTTCTTGTTTGCGTTTTTATTGTCCTTTATCGGAAATAATTATGCGCAATCCGTCTGTACACAGACATTCACTATTACTGGTCCTGATTCAGGTTTTACGACCCTGACAATCAATGCATCAGATCTTACTTGCATGGGTACTGCGGTGCCAACAAGTATAAAATTGGTTAACGCCGCGGGAAGTTTGACTTCCGGGTTTTGTACCACAAACGGCTCAAGTTGGTTTGGGTTTGATTTGTCGATCAACGGTGCTGCGGGTGTTCCGATGTGTGGCGCATCATTTAACAACGTCGACGTGACAGGTTTTAATACCATTTCCATAAAGTCACACGATGATGACGAGTGGACTGATACTGTCACGATCACAATCGGGGTTGAAGTTACATTTACGCCTACTGCAACACCGGGATGTGTAGCCTTATCTTCACCTGTCAATGGTGCAACAAACATCAACAGTTCTACAATTACATGGCCGGCTGCTTCCGGAGGGGCAACTGGCTATAAGCTAAATGTTGGTACAACTCCGGGTGGTACTCAAGTATTAAATATGTTTGACGTTGGAAACGTTTTAACGCATTCACTTACAGGGTTATTACCAGGAACAACGTACTATGTCACTGTATTGCCTTACAACGGCGTTGGACAAACTACGGGTTGTACCGAATCATCTTTTACAACATGTGGCGCAGTCACTACACTTCCATGGATTGAAAATTTTGATGGTTTGCCGTCAATTGGTGCGGTATTTCCAGGTTGTTGGAGTGTTGAAAACGGACCTTGGGCTACAGGAAATGCAGGTACATCAACTTACAATGACCCTCGTTCAGGAGCAAACTATCTTTATAATAATTGGGGCGCGGTCAATGAATACATCTGGACATTAGGTTTTAACCTGACAGCGGGTACTTCTTATGATTTTTCAACCTTTGTACAAGGTGATAATGGGAACAGCTGGGTTGTAGATATGTATGCTAATACTTCGCCATCGTCAGTCGGTGCTACGCAACTTGGAGGTAGCTATGCAGTGCCAGGCGCCGGAAGTAATTATGGTCCACAGCCATATGTTGAAATGCGACGAACATTCACACCTACTACTACAGGAACATATTACTTTGGTGTACGGGTGAATGAACCTTCAAATGCGCCGTGGTATCTTGCTTTTGACGATTTCCGTTTAGAGGTGACCCCAAGTTGTTCTGCTCCTCAGAACTTAACATCAAGCGTTACTGGATTTACAACTGCCTCAATTTCATGGGCGGCCTCAAGCAGTGTTCCTGCTAACGGATATGAATATTACTATAGTACATCAAATACAACGCCGACCGATGCTACAGTAGCTTCTGGCACGACTGCAGCTGGTGTTACTACAGCCAACCTAACTGGACTGACTGCGGAGTCAACTTATTATTTCTGGGTAAAGGCTATCTGTAGCGCAACATCTGAAAGCTCATGGGGCGGACCTGCTTCTTTCTTTACTGGATATTGCACCTCTGTACCGGTTTCAAATGACGGAGCTGGAGTTACAAATGTACAGGTAGGAAGTACAAATTTCCCAACAGCGGATGTTACTTATGTCAACCACAGCACACCAGTTGTTGACGTTGCACAAGGTGTAAATACCAATGTTCAAATATCATTTGCGACAGGTTACACTTATAATACTAATATTTGGATTGACTTCAATAATAATATTGTGTTTGAAGCATCTGAATTGGTTTACAGCGGTGAGTCACCAGCTCCGAATCCAAGTGTTTTAAACGCGTCTTTTATCATGCCTGCTTCTGCGGCATTGGGACAACACAGAATGAGAATAGGTACAGCTGATTCAGGTCAGGTGCCGCCTAATCCTTGTTTCTCTGGATTCTACGGAGTTACTCTTGACTTCCAGGTAAATGTAATTACTGCTTCATGTGTAGCGCCTACCGCAACAACAACGTTGGCGCCTGATTGTGCAAATAACCAATACTTTGTGGATGTTAATGTTACCGGAATGGGCAACGGAACTCCATCTATCACTAGCGGAACTACAACATATCCTGTTACTGCAGTAGGAGTTGTTCACGTAGGACCGTTTGCAAACGGATCAACTAACGTTTTGACATTGAACCATGGTTCAGATGCGGTCTGCAATCTTCCATTGGGATCGTTCACGTACATTTGTCCACCTGCAAATGATAGCTGTGGTACTGCAATCGCAATTGCTGCTTTTCCGTACACAAACACGCAAGATGCTACAACTGCAACTAATAATGCAGGATTTATAACAAGCTGTACTATCGGCGGCGCAAGCATGAATGATGGAGTTTGGTATACAGTAGTTGGTAACGGATTAACTTTGACAGCTGCACTTTCATCCGTAGGGGCGTGGGATCCACAGATAGATGTCTATTCAGGATCTTGCGGAACTTTTACCTGTGTTGCATCTGCTGATAATGGCGGAACTAACGGAGCTGAAACGGTTCTGATTGAAAACTCTGTTCTAGGTACGACGTACTACATCAACATCGGACACTATAGCGGATTTACGAACTCACCAGAGGGTTTATTTACCTTGAACGTGACTTCTGCGTCAACAGCCTTTCCTGATTACGTTAGCCTGCAGGCACCAGTTTCACAAACAATTACTCAAGGTGGAACTATAACTGTGTATGGTCAAATTTACGAAGCTGGACTGACTGATGTTGCACCTGTATCTTCACAGGCGCCAGGAATTGAGGCATGGGTAGGCTACAGTACAACAAACACCAACCCAAGTACATGGACAAACTGGACTGTCGCGACGCATAACGCAGCACACGTCAGCAATAATGACGAGTACATGGCAACTATTGGTGCAAACCTTACGCCAGGCACATATTACTACGCAACAAGATTCAGATTAGATAACGGTGCTTACGCTTATGGTGGTGTGGATTCTGCAGGAAACGGAAATTTCTGGAATGGTACTACTCACAACAGTGGAGTACTAACTGTTACCGCTCCTCCAGCTCCGGCGAACGACAACTGTTCGTCTGCTGTTATGCTAACTGCGGGAGGCGTTTACGGGCAATTTGTGACTGACGGAACTAACATCGGTGCTACTGCATCTTCAACTGAAACGGCTCCTACTACATGCTTTGGCTATGTTGGAGGTGATGTTTGGTACTCGGTCGTTGTCCCGGCTAGCGGATCTTTAACTATCGAGACAGGAAATACCACAACAGGTACTTCGGGATTTGATTCTGCACTTACGGTTTACTCAGGCTCATGTGGAGCACTTACGCAGGTAGGTTGCGACGATGATAGTGCTGCAACCGGAGGTTACTCGCAAGAAATAATGACAGGTCTTACTCCAGGAAGTACATTGTACGTCCGGGTTTACGAGTATAATAATGATGGTATGGGTGCTTTTGGAATCTCTGCTTATGATGCCAGCCTTGCTTCAGCTTCATTCGACAATGCAAACTTCAGCTTCTATCCGAACCCGGTTAAAGATGTGTTGAACCTATCTTACACTGAAAATATTTCAAATGTAAGCGTATTCAACCTTCTTGGTCAGGAAGTAGTTACACGGTCTATTAATGCTACAACAGGCCAGGTAGATATGTCACGTTTAGCCAGTGGAACTTATTTAGTAAAAGTTACTGCTGATCAACAGACAAACACCATTAAAGTGATCAAGGAATAACAATTCCGCGTCCTAAATTTAAGGCTGCTCATTGAGCAGCCTTTTTTTTGCAAACAACACAAAGCTGCCTCATGGTAGCTTTTCTGTTTTATGCTATATTTGTTAAAATTTGATCATGTACTTCTCGATAATTATTCCGGTTTATAACCGACCAGATGAAATCAATGAACTGTTGGATAGTCTATCACGCAGTACCTATCAAGATGATTTTGAAGTTGTAATTGTTGAGGATGGTTCAAATCTTCCTTCTTCAGACGTTATTGCTAAGTATCAGGCGAAATTAAACATCACTTACTTTGCGAAGCCAAACTCAGGCCCGGGGGATTCTCGAAATTTTGGAATGCGAAAAGCGGCCGGCGACTATTTTATAATCTTTGACTCAGATTGTATCATTCCTGAACAATACCTTTGTACTGTTTCCGATTATTTGATTTCCGGCTATTGTGACTGCTTCGGTGGTCCCGATAAAGCACTTCCCGCTTTCTCAGATGTTCAAAAAGCTATCAGCTTTGCCATGACATCATTTCTGACCACAGGTGGAATCCGCGGCGGATCTGAAGTAGCCGGAAAATTTCAGCCGCGTAGCTTTAATATGGGATTATCACGTGCAGCATTTGAAAGTTCAGGTGGCTTCGGAAATATTCATCCAGGAGAAGATCCCGATTTGTCGCTCCGATTATGGAAGCTCGGCTTCAAAACTTTGTTGTTCCCAAACGCTTATGTTTATCATAAAAGACGTATCGACTGGGAAAAGTTCTTTGTTCAGGTCAATAAGTTCGGAAAAGCACGGCCGATCCTCAACAAATGGCATCCCGGCTCTGGTAAAGTAACTTTTTTCTTTCCAACAGCGTTTTTACTTGGATCTGTCATTGCTATGGTACTGTTATTGATAGGAGTATGGCAACCGATTGCTTGCTACGGTATTTACTTTTCAGCGGCTTTTATGCTTGCGTCTATAGAATATAAAAGCATAAAAATCGGGCTCTTTGCGTTAATTGCAGTTGCGGTACAATTTTACGGGTACGGACTTGGTTTTCTAAAATCCTTTTTTTATATCAGTATCTTAAATCGGGATCCGAAAGTTGTCTTTCCTGAATTATTTTTTAAATCATGACTAAGATCATCGGACTCACAGGCGGAATTGGCAGCGGAAAGTCAACTGTCGCCAAATATTTTTCTGATCTTGGCGTTCCTGTTTACATCGCTGACGACGCTGCGAAAGATATTTTGGAGAAGAAGGAGTTTATAGAAAAAATTACTTCTGTATTTGGTGCTGATGTTTTTGAGAACGGACAAATTAATCGGAGAACATTAGCTTCTATAGTATTCAATGATCAGGCGAAATTACAACTTTTGAACAGCATCGTTCACCCGGCAGTTCGGGAAGATTTTAACGAATGGCTAAACCAACAACACGTTCCATTCGTAATTAAAGAAGCAGCCATACTGTTTGAAACTGGAAGTTATACCCAATGCGACGCAATTATTACCGTAACAGCACCTGTCGAAGATCGCATAAAAAGACTGTTATTACGTGACAACATAAGCAGGGAAGAGGTACTTGCGCGAATGGATAAACAGTGGCCCGATGAAAAGAAAGTGGCGATGAGCAACTTCGTGATTACCAATGTAAACCATTTGAAAACGCAGCAACAGGTTGCGGAAATTTTTAATTTAATTAATAATTCCATAATTTAAGATATTGCTGTTAATATTTGGTTAATGCATTAATTGTTTTAGTGTTAAAATGTTAATTTTGTGAGCATGAATAGATTGTTTTTCCGATTACTTGTTGTTTTAATGAGTTTATCCTTAATTGGGATAATTTTGGTTCAAGTTTACTGGTTTAACACATCGTTCAAGAATAATGAGGAGCAGTTCAAGTTTAATGTTAAGCAGGTCATCAGCAATGTTGCTTATCAATTACAGAAGCAGGAAGCGTATAGTTTCATTAATAAGTACAAACGGCTAAGGGATAGCACAGGTCAGGTTCCCCAGAAAAGTGATTTTCTTGAATTCGGTTATTACCAGCGGGATCCGCGAACCAATGAGACGATCATCTATTCGAGCAGTATTATCTCGGAAGATTACAATATATCGTCATCGCTCTTTGATAAAAAAATGGATAGCGTAAAGCTTAAGAATTTTTCATCCAAGCGTGTTACGGAAGTTTATGACAATGATGACATCGATAATTTAGGCATGCAACAGAACGCTGCTCCTGATGTCAGAATTGAAAAATCCGGTAACCTTGATATTCTGGATCATGCGCAGTTTGAGATTTATTTCCGCGATGTCGCTGCTGCAACACCTTTGGAAGACCGCGTTTCGAAAGCGTACCTTCAAAAGCTTCTTGCTACCGAAATGGATGATTTCGGGATAAAGACGCCATTTGAATTCGGTGTTTATAGCAACGGACGACCAACGAAAGTTCAATCGGCAAAGTTTAAATATGACAAGGATGCGACGTATTCAATTCCTGTCTTTACCGATAATGAAGGCAACAACAAATATCAACTGTTGGTGAGCTTTCCGCAGAAGAAGACGTTTTTGTTCTCCGACCTGATCGGGATAACGGTTCTCTCGATTGTATTTACGCTGATTATCATTATAGCGTATTCAAGTGCATTGAACCAGTTGATACGCCAAAGGCAGATCTCGGAAATAAAAACCGATTTCATCAACAATATGACACACGAGTTCAAGACGCCGATTGCAACAATAAATTTGGCACTCGACGCGATCAAGAACCCGAAAGTAATCGACGACAGCGAGAAGGTGAAGCGCTACCTTCAAATGATTCGCGACGAGAATAAGAGAATGCATGCGCAGGTAGAAAATGTTTTGCGGATTTCAAAATTAGAGAAGAAGGAGCTCGAGATATCAAAGGAATCGCACAACATACACGAAATTATCGAGGAAGCGATCGAACACGTCAACCTCATAATCGAAGACCGTCAAGGTACGATCACAACGCACTTTGGTGCCAGGCGAACAACAGTCCTGCTCAACGATGTGCACTTTACGAACGTTCTTGTCAACATATTGGATAACGCCATAAAGTATTCGCCAAACATCCCGAAGATTGATGTTTACACCGAAACCGTCAAAGATTTCGTGATCGTCAAGATAAAGGATAACGGCAGCGGAATGAGTAAAGTCGCACAAAAGCGGATTTTTGAAAAATTCTACCGCGAACATACAGGCGACTTGCACAACGTCAAAGGGCACGGCCTCGGGCTGGCATACGTAAAACGAATTGTAGATGACCATAACGGTCAGATATTTGTCGAAAGTGAAAAGGGAAGGGGAAGCACCTTCATATTAAAAATACCATTAATTAACTAGCTATGGAAACTGAAAATAAAAAAATTCTTTTAGTTGAAGACGACCAAAATTTTGGTGCGATCCTGAAAGACTATTTGACGCTGAATGACTTTGATGTCACTCTTGCCAAGAATGGAATGGAAGGATTTGAAAAGTTCAAGAAAGACACATACGATCTGTGCATTCTTGACGTAATGATGCCTTATAAAGACGGATATACTCTCGCAAAAGAGATCAGGGAGAAAAACAAAGACGTGCCAATCATATTTCTGACTGCAAAGTCGATGAAAGAAGATGTGCTTAAAGGCTACAAAGTTGGCGCCGACGATTACCTGAACAAGCCGTTTGATTCTGAAGTGCTTTTGATGAAGATCAGGGCAATAATCCAAAGAAAAGCAGCCGATACCAAGAACGACCACGTTCGTTTTGAGTTCACGATTGGAAATTTCCACCTGAATTCAAAGCTGAGGTTTCTGACTTATAAAGATGAAGAACCGATAAAATTGTCTCCGAAAGAGAATGAGCTCCTTAAAATGCTGACACTTCATGAAAATGATTTGATGCCAAGGGAGTTGGCCCTCACAAAAATCTGGAGAGACGACAACTACTTCACATCACGAAGTATGGACGTCTACATCGCGAAACTCAGAAAATATCTGAAACGTGACGATGAGGTTGAAATCCTCAACATCCACGGAGAAGGATTCAGGCTCGTTGTGAAAAACAAAGTGTCGGAAGACAAATAAAAAATCAAGCCTCAGATATTTCTGGGGCTTTTTTTTGCTGCCAGCCATTGTGAACCGGTGAAGCAATGTACGAGTCCAAGTCTTGAAAAAATAAACACGATTTTGTAGAGCTGCGACTGTAGACTGCGACTGTAGACTGTAACTGTATGCTGTGACTGTACTCCGTGATTTTTTATATTTTAAGGCCTCCAAAGTACGAGGATTTTTATTAGCAGCATTCCGGCTGTCCGCTATTATCTTTTCCGTGCTAAAGAAGCACGAAAAAGGATAGCCGCTTCCATCCGGGCTAGGGCATTCCCGTAGCTTAGTTATTATTCTTGCCAACAGCAATTGTGAAATGGATAAGCATGCACGAATACTTTGGAATAGAGATACATCGGCTGACTGCGGCTGTATACTTTGTACGAGTCCACCTCTTGAAATACGATACATGATTCTAAATCGGCGGACTGCGACTGTATACTATGACTGATTAATCTCGCCAGTTAAGTTCAAGCGCAAAACAAGGCTTTCCGTCTTTGAGGATGTAATACGTCTTCTCATGTCGGTCTCCAATGATCGAAACCTGATCCGAAAGAGTCAGTTCCTTCATGAAGTTCATGTCAAAGCTTTTGAGTTTCTGCTCCAGGACCAAATCCGTATCAACAAGGTCGAGGCTCCATTCAAGATATTTGACATTATTTACGTGATTCACAATATCAAGATCTGACAGCACGACTTTACGCCGGGAAATTTCAGCCATAGTATCAGGCATGGTTATCTTCTTGACACGTTCCTCCGAAGAAAACCGTCCGTTGTAAATTTCAAAATGATCATAAGGTAACGCCAATGATTCAGGACGTCGTGTTTTAGTATTGAAAACTGCCCAGAAAGTTTCACAGCCTACAATCTTTTGGCCGCCGCAATACATTTCAAGTGCGCGCACCGATCTTGAATTCTCCATGCTTACGATCCATGTTTTTACGGTAACGATGTCTTTCCACCGCGGAAGCGCGTGCAGTTCGACCCGCATCCTGCTCACAACCCATGCCTGATCTGCTTGCTGCATATCGGTGAAACTTATTCCGCCCAATTCAGCATGCTGCGCCGCAGTCAGCTGTAAAAGGTTGCAGAGATCAGTATATTTCAAGTGTCCGGTTGGTGAGCATTGCGTAAAATCAACGACATGGTTGCTGCTGTAGATCGAAGTAAATTTTTTAGAAAGAGGCATTCGCTTTTTTAGCCAAATTTAATCAAACTGAATCCCAACCGCAAGTTGTAGTTGCTGGGCTCTTCCAAAAAAGTCAACATATTCCGGTGCAGTTTCGATTTGAAGGTTGGCATGAACATATTGTAACGAAACATAAGCCGAGGTGCTTTCGGTCAAATAGAAATTGCCACGGGCACCTAGCCTAAATTCCGATCCTTTCTGATAGCTATATCGCGTTCCCGAATATGCTTGTTTCAATTGTGCCTGTCCAAATCCGACTTCGGGCGTGACAGTAATTTTGTCGGCCGCGGGAAATTCATAGGAAATGGCACCATAATGTGAGCTATAATTAGTGTGATCCATATTTCCGGTTAAAGTTTGATCGGTAATATTATATCGTGAAAAATGATAACCATAGCCCAATCTGAAATTTTGATATCGGAAGATACCAATCCCGACGCCCAGGCCTAGTACGCTTTGATGCGCTTTGGCGAGTGCATTATCTCCGAATGCAATTGGTTTTACCAATTCAAATCTCAACAATCCGTTGATTTCGAAAGGTTCGGATTTCGCAGGTTGACCAAAAGCAGATATTCCACTTAATAGTAACAAAATAATCAGCTGCCTCATTTAGTTATTGATTACGTAGGTTATATCCTGATTTGCAACAGGAATATCGACAGCATTCTGGGTACTGATACCTGTGCTATTATCCCGTATTGTATAATGAAGCACAACGGTTTGGTCTAACAGCACATGGTACATAATCGGAAAACTTAAAAAATCATCGGTAATGGGATCATAATCCACTACATTTTCTACGGTTTCTCCTTCGATACTAACCTCTGTAACAGATGTATTAGGAGTCGCGAGGTTCGAATCAATTCTTAATTCCACTACCTCTGAGAGCCGAAAAGATGTTACATCACCTAAATTAAGTTTGTACCCGACGAAATCTGCTTTTGTGACATTTGCATAGAGCTTGTCATGGAATCCACTGCCGGAGATCGAAATGTACATCTTATCAGTTTCCTCATGAGGCGCTGGAAAAATAAATGTAATTTCACCTGCCTGGTTTGTTGTTCCTTCCGAAATCCTGTCCAGATCATCAACATCGGTAACTTCGATTGTGACAAGCTGATTCGGAACCGGATTACCGCCTGAGTCGATAACTTTTGACGTGAATATCAGGCGTGTCTCGCCGTCGTATTCTTTTGCACATGAGATAAGCAAGAGCAAAACACTTAAAACTGCGAATTTTTTCATTGGTATGTTTTAGTCTAGATGCATTCTTATGTAAATAGTTGCTTTAATTTATTAAGAAATTTCCTGTGTAATATAGGATGTAATTTCAGTTGCCTGCGAAATATCAAACCACTTAATATCCTGATTCTTCTTAAACCATGTCAGCTGGCGCTTCGCAAACCGCCTTGTATTTTTTTTGATTTCAGATATAGCAAAATCCAATGGAATTTCTCCATCAAAATAACTGAAAAGCTCCCGATAGCCGACTGTCTGCAATGCGTTCAAATGTTTAAAAGGGTATAGACGTTGCGCTTCCTCAAGCAATCCCGATCCAATCATTATATCAACACGCGAATTAATCCTGCTATATATAATTTCACGATCAGCCTCAAGCCCAATCTGGATCGGTATAAAATCGCGCTGGTTTTTCTTCTTGTTCAGAAAAGAGGAATATGGCTTTCCTGTTCCCAAGCAGATTTCAAGAGCCCGCATCAAACGCTGTGGGTTTTGCATCGCGACAACTTCCGAATATGCAGGATCAAGCCTTTGAAGTTCTTGTTGTAGGTATGAAATGCCAAGGTTTTCATATTGCTCGGTGATAGTCTTCCGTAAAATCGAATCCACTTCCGGAAATGCATCAAACCCTTTTAATACCGCATCGACATATAAACCGGAGCCGCCGGCAAGTACAGCAAAATCTGAATCACTATAAATTTCATCAAGCTTCGCAATTGCTTCCTTTTCGTAATCGCCCACTGTATAATTTTCATATATTGATTTATTGTGGATGAAATGATGCTTCGCCGCTGCGAGTTCATCATCAGAAGGAACTGCTGTCCCAACAGACATTTCCTTAAAGAACTGCCTCGAATCAGCTGATAATATCTCGCAACCAAAATGCTGCGCCAGTTTAATTCCCACGGCGGTTTTTCCGATTGCGGTTGGCCCAACAACAGTAATAAGGTATTTTTTAGCAGACAAGGAAAAAATATTAGAGTTTATAGCCGCAATTGTAGCAGAATTTAGCATCATCCTGATGACTATCGGCACTGCAGTTTGAACAAGACTGGGTATTGACATGAACAGTGCTCTTCGACATGATTTCAGCAGTTACCAGTCCGGTTGGAACGGCAATGATTCCGTATCCCATGATCATGATTATCATTGAAAGAAACTGCCCGAGAGGAGTTTGTGGTGTGATATCACCAAATCCGACAGTTGTTAATGTTACAATTGTCCAATAAATGCTCACGGGAATATTTGTGAAACCATTTTCAGGCCCTTCAATCATGAACATCAAAGTGCCGAATATTATGCAAAGAACAACAACTGTAAACAAGAACACAGCGATTTTTGTCCTGCTTTTCGATAATGCAGCTTTAAGCTGGTTGGACGCGCCGATAAAATGAGCTAATTTTAATATCCTGAAAATCCGCAATAGCCTGATAGCCCGCAATGCCAGCAGGAAATGCCAGCCTGGGAAAAGCAGGTCGATATAAGATGGAAGTGTCGCAATCAAATCGACGATTCCGTAAAAACTAAGGATATAATGAGTTGGCCTGCGAACAGCTATAACCCTGGCAATATATTCAAGTGTAAAAAATATGGTAATCACCCATTCAATAGCTTCGAGTTCGGCGCCGTACAGGGAATTGACTTCAGGCACGCTTTCGAGCATCAGCGCAGCAATACTGATAACAATAAGTGCTACAAGTATTAGGTCGAATAACTTACCTGATGGCGTATCAGCCTCATAAATGATGGTATGTAATTTACTGCGTGCTTTCTCAGGTAACCGAAATATCATGGAATTGGGTTTAGCTCAAAAATAGGCAATCTGTCAAAAAGATACTATTTTAATCCTCTTATTCTTCCTGATATAGGTCTGGATAATGTTTTTCGTATCACGATTGTCAGGCATTGTAACAAGAATGCTTTTGAGGATGTTGATGTTAGTAATCTGGTAATTCAAATCGTAAAATGCATATCCTTTAAAGCTTCCGTTCTCAATCAAGATGGCCGAGCGTTCGGATATTGTCCGTCCTCGGTCGATCAGCATCATGTTCCTGTTAGCCAATGACAGATCAGCTATCAGTTCGGTAACTCGCGCATTATATTCATCAGGAGCAACTTTTCCGATACATGCGCCGTCGCACTGATTGATCGTATACAGGAAACAATTCGATTCGGTTTCATATAATCCTGTAAGCTTTTGGCACAGATGGTATTGGTCGGTCAAACGGAAAAGTGTGTTTTTCCCTTCTGATAAAGATGAAAAAGCAACTATGCTATCCTTTTTGCGATCGGACTTTTGCAGTTGTAAATTCAGATATCCATCGGCATCTTTTTCAGAATAGACTGAATAAGGAAATCCAGACCGACTTTGGGGCTTGCTGTAAATAGGATGGTTTACTTTAATCTCCTCGAGTTCCTTCAAAATCGAGATCAATTCGCTTCCCGTTTCCTCAAAGGTTACTGCGAAGACTTCCGCTTGTATTTTTTTGCATTTTGGAGACGTTCCTGTAAAATGTTGGTTGACTCGCTTCTTGATGTTTTGGCTTTTGCCGATAAAAATTATCGTGCCGTCTTCCTTGTGGATGTAATAGATTCCGGTGCGTGATGGCAAACTTTCAACTATATCTAACAATCGTGGCGCAATGCCTTTTTCAACTTCGGTTTTAATGAGTTCCCTGACAATTATTTTCTCAACATCTTTGGCCAGCAATAATTTGAAAAGTTTCACGGTCGCCATTGCATCACCGCTTGCACGATGCCGATCGGCCATCGGAATCCCAAGTGCACGTACCAACTTTCCTAAGCTATGCGAAGGTTGTTCGGGCAAAAGTTTTTGTGCAAGTTCTACCGTGCAAAGTGTGTGAGCTTCGAAATTATACCCGAGTCGGCGGAACTCCGTGCGCAATATCCGATAATCAAATACCGCATTATGCGCAACCAGAACGCAATCTTGGGTTATTTCAATAATGCGTTTTGCAACCTCAAAAAATTTAGGTGCACTTCGCAACATTGCGTTGTTGATTCCGGTAAGTTTAACAACAAAAGGCTGGATCGGAATCTCCGGATTGACAAGGCTGATGAATTGATCGACAATCTCATGACCATCAAATTTGTAGATGGCTATTTCTGTAATGCCTTCTTCATTGAATTGCCCACCTGTTGTTTCTATGTCTAGGATTGCGTACATCAATTAATGGCAATATCAATGGCAATATCAATGGCAAGATCAATATCAATTGGAGTATTAGTTAAATGTTGTAATGCCATCATTTGTGTTTTTTGTTACCAATCATTTTTGAAGCTATTGCAATTAATTCTTCGACTTTACTTAGGAGAAACGCCCTGTCAGCGCTGTCACCTTCTTTAATGTATTCTAGTATTTTTAATGTGTTTCTAGATTCCTTCAGTTCCTTGACAACTAGCGAGACTTTAAAGATAAAATCCTTGTCTGTAACTGAACCTTGTGCTTCGCCATAATTTAATGATGCACTTCCGGATGAACGGATCAGTTGATTTTTGTAATAATCTAACTCGAAGATTCTTTCGAGCTTCCGGACAAATAAGATGCATTCTCCTGCAAACCGAACCAGCCGATCTTCAAAGTTGTATATTTTCTCAAACTCAGGTTCCCGCAGCTCCATTTCTTATTTGCTATTATAGTTAATTGGATTGTCCTCAACATTGAAATTGACATTGCAATTGATAATGCTATTTAAAAATTTCTTCCGCCAAAGATACTGCTTCCAATTCGAACCATGGTGCTTCCACATTCGATTGCATGTTCATAATCGCCACTCATTCCCATTGAAAGTATGGTGGGATCCAGGTTGTTCAACGATGAAATCGACTTAAGATTGTCGAAAAGTGTTTTCAACGAACTAAATTCCTTCTTGATCTGTTGCTGATCCTCAGTAAATGTTGCCATTCCCATCAGGCCTTTAATTTTGATGTTACTGAGGGAGCGAAATTCATCGGAATTTAATAATTCTGATAGTTCATTTGAATCAAGGCCAAATTTGGTGTCTTCCTCAGCAATGTGGACTTGAAGCAAACAATCAATGACCCGGCTTTGTTTTGCGGCTTGTTTATTGATTTCTGAAAGCAATTTGAAACTGTCCACTCCGTGAATCAGGCTCACAAAACCAGCCATATATTTTACTTTGTTGCTCTGGACATGACCGATCATATGCCATTCAATATCTTTCGGCAACAGTTCAAATTTTTCGGCCATTTCCTGGATTTTGTTCTCGCCGAAAATGCGCTGACCTGCATCGTAAGCTTGCTGGATGTCGGCAACCGTCTTGGTTTTTGAAACCGCTACCAGCGTCACATGCTCAGGCAATGCCTCTTTTATTGTAAGTATGTTTGCTTTTATTCCCATTTTATAGTTCATAAACGATTAAACCGCTGCGAAATTTTGGTTCGATGTAAGTACTTTTCGGCGGCATGATTTGGTTGGCATCAGCAATTGCTTTTATTTCCGTAATGTCGGACGGAAACAATGTAAATCCGAGCTTGAATGAACCTTCATCAACTTTCTGTTTAATCTCATCAACCGATCGTTTGCCTGAAATATATTCGATTCGCTCATTATTCCGTAAATCGGCAATGCCTAATATTGGCAGCAAAACCTTATCGTACAAGATCTGCGCATCAAGCTGATCCAATGGCGAGCTGAAATCACATTTGTCCTTTTTTAGAAGCAGCGAGTAATAGTTGCCATCCATGTACATTCCGAATTCATGCTTTTGCATCGGATGAAATAACTGGTTTTTTATTGTAATCAGGAACCAATCCGATAATTGTTTAAGAAATTGCTCCTTCGTGAGTCCGTGCAAATCTTTAATGAGCCTGTTATATTCATAGATCCTAACATTACTATCGGCTATCAAAAAGCTCAAAAAATGGCTTTTGGCTTCATCGGGTTCATTAGTTTCATCGTACAGCATTTCGGCTGAAGCCGAACGATGGTGCCCGTCGGCGATATATACAACCCCGATCTCGTCGAATATTTGTTGCAGCTTTTGGATGTCGGATTCCGTATCAATTTTCCACAAATAATGATTGTGTTTTCTTGTCGTGGTAAATTCAAAATCAGGAGCAACGGCAACCTTATCGGAGATCCACTCTTGAACAGATTCATTGTCCTTGTAAGTCATAAGAACAGGCTCTGTATTAAAGCCTGCGTACTTGATATAATCCTTAAACAATTCCACGCGGTACTTAAGCGTATCCTCGTGTTTCTTAATGATATCCGTTTTATAATCTTCAATGCTCGTCCCAAGGATGATGCCGAGGAAAACCTGTTCCTTTGTAACGATTCTATGGATGTAAACTGCCGGCTTCCCATCCTGTTTTAAAACACCTTCTTGTTTGAAATCGGTGTATTTCTGGTGTACGAGCCGATATCTTTTCTCGTGTGAAACGCTGATCTGGTTCGTGTACGCCGGATTTAAAACATGCAGGAACGACAGCGGATTAAACTCTAATTGCGCGGCCAATTCGGCTGCAGAGTAATCATCGTATGATCTTGCGGTGACAAGGCTGACATTTTCACGCGTCGGTCGAACAGCTTTAAAAGGAATAATTTTAGCCATTCTTTAGCTGAACTGTTTGGATATTTTCTCAGCTTTCTTACTTTCGGAATAATCATAGAATCCTTCACCTGATTTTACTCCAAGTTTACCAGCACGAACCATGTTCACAAGCAATGGGCAAGGAGCATATTTCGGATTTTTGAATCCGTCGTACATTACGTTCAGAATCGCCAAACAGACATCAAGTCCGATGAAGTCAGCCAATTGCAATGGTCCCATCGGATGCGCCATTCCGAGTTTCATTACGGTGTCAATTTCATAAACTCCCGCAACGCCATTGTACAACGTTTCTATTGATTCGTTGATCATCGGCATCAGGATACGGTTTGCAACAAATCCGGGATAATCGTTGACTTCGACCGGAGTCTTTCCCAAGTTCACGGATAGATCCATTATGGTTTTTGTCACTTGGTCGGATGTGTTGTAACCACGGATGATCTCGACAAGTTTCATAATTGGCACCGGATTCATAAAGTGCATTCCGATAACACGCTCCGGATGTGAAACAACCGCACCAATTTGCGTAATTGATATTGAAGAGGTGTTTGTCGCTAAAATCGTGGAATGTGAACAGGCATCGTTTAACTGCTTAAAAATATTGAGCTTAAGCTCAACATTTTCAGTAGCGGCTTCAACTACAAGATCGGCTCCCGTGACGCCATCTTGTAAATCTGTATAGGTGATGATGTTGTTGAAGGTTTTCGTGCGATCCTCAGCAGAAATGGTTCCTTTGGTAACCATTCTGTCAAGGTTTGCGGCAATAGTTGCAATTCCTTTTTCGATGGATTTTTCCGAAACATCAATCAGTTTTACGGTATAGCCACTTTGTGCGAAAGTATGTGCGATTCCGTTACCCATTGTTCCGGCTCCGATTACGGCAATTGTATTCATTAAATTTAAAGATTTGAAGATTAAAAGATTATTTCCGGAAGCAGTCAATAATTTGATAGGCGACACGAAGCGCTTCGGTTCCTTGTTCTAATGTCACTATTGGCGTTGTATCGTTTGTGATCGCGTCGGCGAATGAATTAAGTTCGTCGAGGATTGCATTGTTTTGGAGAACTTCGGGATTATCAAAATAAATCTGTTTTTTGACACCTTCAGCATTTTGAAGGATCATATCGAAGTCACCCGGATGTTCTGGTGCATCCTGCATCTTTACGACTTCACACTTTTTTTCAAGAAAGTCAACTGATATGTAGGCGTCTTTCTGGAAGAACCTTGATTTGCGCATGTTTTTTAGAGAAATCCGGCTTGCCGTAAGATTCGCGACACAACCGTTCTCAAATTCTATTCGGGCATTTGCTATATCGGGCGTGTCTGAAATCACTGAAACGCCGCTCGCGTTAATATTTTTTACAGGCGAATTCACAACACTTAGGATCGCATCGATATCGTGGATCATCAAATCAAGGACGACAGGAACATCGGTGCCACGCGGATTAAATTCGGCCAGCCGATGCGTTTCAATAAACATCGGGTTGTCGATCATATCCTTGGTCGCGATAAATGCAGGATTAAACCTTTCAACATGTCCGACCTGGCCCTTTACATGGTATTCGTTTGCCAGGGCAATTATTTCTTCGGCTTCTTCCACAGTATTCGAAATCGGTTTTTCGATAAAGACATGTTTGCCTGATTTAATCGCGACCTTCGCGCATTTATAATGCGAAAGTGTTGGCGTTACGATATCGATTACATCAACAGCGTGGATTAAGGTTGCGATCGTATGAAAGTGGCGATAGCCGAATTCCTTTGAAATCTTCTCGGCGTTCTCTTGATTTTCATCATAAAAACCAACCAATTCATATTTCTCGGACTGCTGCAACAGGCGCAGGTGGATTTTTCCCAAATGACCGGCACCTAAAACCCCGATTTTCAACATATAGATGTATTTTTATTCAAATAATTTGGCCGTCGACCGTGATTGAACAAAAATAGCAATAAAAGGGCAACGACATTATTATATCGGGAATATTTTAGCCCCGATAGCAGCGGCATCCTTTTTTGAGGCCACGAAAAAAAGATACAGCGAATAGCGGGAAACAGCTCCTGAAATTCATCATTTGTTTTGTAATTTTACCACCAAAACCAACCAAGAATTGAAAGATACTTCCAAACATCAGGGACTTCGCAACCAGTTGGTGAGCGTGCTTGAGCAAAAGGGCATCACCGACAAAAATGTGCTTGAGGCAATCAAGAAGATTCCGCGGCACTTATTTTTGGAATCTAGCTTCTCCGAATACGCATACCAGGACAAAGCGTTCCCGATTGCTGCCGGACAAACCATTTCACAGCCTTATACTGTTGCGTTCCAATCGCAGCTGCTTGAGGTTAAAAAGGATCATAAAGTAATGGAAATCGGTACCGGAAGTGGCTATCAAACAGCTATCTTATGTGCGATGGGAGCAAAGGTTTACAGCGTCGAAAGACAGAATGAACTGTTTAAACAGACTTCGCTTTTACTTCCGAAACTCGGGATCCGGCCTAAACATCTCTCATTTGGAGACGGCTACAAAGGACTGCCGGATCATGCTCCGTTTGACAGCATTATCGTTACAGCCGGCGCTCCGATCATCCCGAAGCCATTGATGTCTCAACTCAAAATAGGAGGAAGGCTCGTGATCCCGCTTGGGGAAGACCACCAGATCATGACGCTGCTGATCCGAAAAAATGAAACGCAGTTTGAAAAACAGGAATTTGGTGAATTTCGTTTTGTGCCTTTATTGGAAAACAAGAATTAGGCTGTTGCTAAGGTGATGATTGGAATAACGTCGAACTTGCGGCGACCATTCTGTGGCAAAAATTAAGCAGATAATGCTGACTTTTCGAGAGATGGTCAAATAGCATTACTTTTTGGATAGCATTGCTTTTATGGTTTCCATTTCAGCCATCAGTTTCTCGTAAGAGGCGGGAGCTGCAGATGGTGTTTCAGATTCGGCAGAAAGTTCGTGTTCGGCAGCTTTGAGTGCTTTTACTCCCAATGGATCGGAAGTGGCGATCTTAACAATTTTGTTTTTCAGTAAATCAACCAGCAGTGGTTCGGGTTCTATTTCGTATAGTTCCGATAACTGAAGAATTTGCTGTTTCGTAGGCGCTCGCAATCCGTTTTCAAACTTACTGATCAATGCCTGGTCGATTTTTAACTTTTCGGAAACATCCCTGGTAGTGAAACCTTTTGCAGTTCGCGCATCTTTCAGAATGGTGGTCATCGGATTACTTCCTGAATTCTTTTTTGATCCGATCGAGATCGCGTTTCGTATCCTGTTCTTTCAGAGATTCGCGTTTGTCGTAAGTTTTCTTTCCTTTACAAAGCCCAATTTCAAGCTTCGCAATTCCTTTTTCATTGGTGAATAGCCGAAGTGGAATAATCGTCAGACCTTTTGCCTGGACGCTTCTTTCAAGGCTTTTGAGCTCTTTTTTATTAAGAAGCAGTTTGCGTTCCGATCTTGCAAAGTGATTGTGCTGGTTTCCGAAAGCATATTCTTCGATCGAGGTATTGATCGCGAAGAGTTCGCCATTACTGAATTCGCAAAAGCTCTCGGTAATTTGTGCTTTCCCGAGTCGGATCGATTTGATTTCCGTTCCTGTAAGCACGATTCCGGCCGTATATGTTTCAATAACCTCGTAATCGAAACGTGCGCGTTTATTGAGTATGTTGACCGTTTTTAGCATAGGAGACAAAGGTAGCAACTAAAGATTTAAACCGCAACCTTTTTCCTTGGCCACGAATTCATGAATTAAATTCGATATGCTGTAAAATATCATGACGAAAGGTTGGCCACGGATATCATTAAATTATTGGTCTGTGATTAGAAAATGTTCGGCACGGCCTAAAGCAACTGGCTAAGCAATTGACGTATTAATATATTCGTGAATTTGTGGCCACTTTAAATTTTAAGAAATGCAATATCTTTGCGTATGGAACAAAACCACAAAAACAACCCGCTGCACGGAATCACGCTTCAGAAAATTCTTGAAGATCTTGTTGCATTTTATGGCTTCGACACTTTAGGCGAACTGATAAAAATCAAATGTTTCACTGACAATCCAACTATTAAATCAAGTCTCACTTTTCTGCGAAAAACAGAATGGGCCCGGAAAAAAGTGGAAGAATTATATGTGCAGACACTACCAAAACTGTCGCGCTAATTTTCAGCAACACCTTTCCATTGCTGGATCTTAACCGTTAATAAAATCATCGCCAGAAACACAAAGACCAGGTTTAAGATAATCATCAATTCAACATTATCCTCAAGAAGAGTGACTTGCGGTGACGTATTCAGTTCACGTATATAATCTATTCCTCGGTCGTAATATCCTGTATTGCGTTTTACGACTTCAATTGCGCAGGTATAAAGTGCGGGAATAAATCCAGGCAGCATCCAAAGCATTGCGTTCAGCGTGATGTCGCTCCAGCCTTTCCCTTTGTTCCTGGTCAATACCACGAAAAAATAAATGACGAGGACGATAAACAACAGGATCAACATCGTCAGGAAAATATATTCAGATGATAAAATTGCAGATATGATCCCGAAAATGATCGAGATCACACCAAGTCCGAGTACGGCGATCAACCACGCTCGTCCCGATGTTATGCGAAAGGCAAAGATCAACAAAGCGAGGGCAAATGCGCAACAAAGTATGCCGGTCACAAAATCCATGTCAACCATCGGCGATGTCCAGCTTTCGGCAACACGCCCATACGAATGATGCAGTTCGTTTTCAGGAACATAATACCGGTTATATGTGTATTGTTTCCCATTCCTGAACTCGACATATTGGTTTGTACTGTCGAGTACTTGGGGCCCACGTTCGTAATAGACATCCGGGCTATATTGCTCATCATACAGGTCGTCGCCCTTACTATCTGCAACAATCGTATCATTGTCGAACACAGGAGGTTTATATACAATGTCCAGCCATTGTTTGGCTGAAATATTACCTTTCAGATGATGTTCATCCGCGATCTTTTCAAATTTTTTCAGAAGGTTATAAACCGAATCTTTTTCACCGGTATGAAGCCAATCCCGAACCCGTTTTCGCATCAATGAATCTTCATAACGATCAAAAAACTGGAATCCCTGCGTATTCTTATTCACTAATGATGTCAGCGGATAACTGCGTCCGCGATAATCAAATGAATTGATCATAACAGTGATTTGGTATCCGGCGCTGTCGACAGTTTTATATCCGGGATGCTCAAAGGATCCATCTGTGAAAATAGATGCCAACGCAAGTACTTCGCATCTCAATTCTGCTTCTTGCTCGGTAAAATAGCTGCGGACGCGAAGGTCCTTTGCAGCAAAATAAGAAATTGAAAAAGAAGATAAAAGGAAACTCAAAAGCAAGAGCAAGATCCATTCTTTAAAAAGTGCGAATTTGCTTTTCGGATAGTAGGATTTAAATCCGTTGTTTTTGAAATAATACACGAGCCACACGACCAGGGTCAGGATGCATATTAAAATGCTGAAAAAGATTATGAATCCGTCAATATAATCACTGCCGTACATTTCGGCTTTTTCAAAATCGATCGCGCCATTTATATATCCCAATATAAAAAAAATGAGGTGGCAGACCAGCAAAAAACCTGCAAGCGGAACGGCCTTAAGGTTCCAGATCAGCGGTTGATTGATAAGAAGGTATTGGTTTAGCTTTTTGAACATGGTATCAAATTTAAGAAACGAAGAATCGGCGTGTTGAAT
>DASVRQ010000075.1:0-5424 GCA_036388535.1 Flavobacterium sp.
TGATCAGTATCGTATGAGTAAAATTTACATGTTGCCGTATGCGAATGCGCAACTGAGTTATAAGTTCACAAAATCGATGGTTTTGTGGTTAAATTACAATTTTCAAACCGACTTTCCGACCGCGATGCAAGTTCTGCCGATCACAGATTCCTTTAATCCACTATTCGTGACGGTTGGGAATCCTGATCTGGATCCGAATCAAACGCACAGCGTCTATATGAATTTTCGCGATTACGACTTTGCTACAAAAAGCGGATACAGCATTTACGCAGGTGGAAATTTTATGGAGTCGCAGATTGTATCCTCAACCACTTTTACTCAAAGCAGAAGCCGAATTACAACCTATGAAAATGTATCGGGGACTTTTGCCTCGTGGTTGGGCGGAAACTGGAACAAGTCGGTTAAAAAGGAAGCACACACATATAAGTACGGGATTGGCTTGAACGTGAATTTCGGCAAGAGTAAAGGCTTTACGAACGAACAATTATTTGATGCGACAACAATCCGATTCACTCCAAGGGCAACGTTTACCTACGAGTATGGTGAATTGCTGACCATAAACCCGACTTATAATGTGTCATTTCAAGCTTCCAAGTATGGAAATTACATGATCAATAGTGCCGAAAACGTCACTCATCGTATCAATTTGCAGACGACGAATTATTGGCCGAAGCATGTTGTTTTTGGGAATGATTTCGGATATACCTACAATTCAAATATAGCTGACGGATTCAAAAAAGATTTCTATCTGTGGAACACAAGTATCGGGTACAACTTCTTCCAAGATAAGCTGCTTGCAAAAGTCAAAGTTTATGATGTCCTGAACCAGAACCAAAGCGCGACCAGAACTATTTCAGCTACATCAATACGCGATGAGGAAAATATCGTGCTTCAGCGATATTTGATGTTTTCGCTGACGTACAAGCTTGATAAGTTCGGAGAAAAGAAAAAGGAAGGAAGTAGGATGATGATGCATTGACAATTACAATTACAATTTCAATTACAATTACAATTACAATATCAATGTCAATAAGAAAGTAATAGCAATAAAAAGAAGGAATATAAAGTACGTGCAGGATAATATAATTTTAGGTCACGGTTTAAACCTCAAACATTATAAACCTTGTGCCCTGAACCCTGAACCTTGCGCCCACAAAACTACCAACTTCCACCTGCGCCGCCGCCGCTGAATCCGCCACCGCCGAAGCCACCACCAAATCCGCCACCGCCACCGCCGAAACCGCCGCCGCCGCCAAAGCCGCCACGTCCGAGGCTGCTCAGGATAATCATTTCACCAAGGCCGAAACCGCCGCCACGATTACCGGAATTTCCGCCGCCTTTGCGTCGCGATGCAATAATGAGAATGATTATGATTAGGATTATGATAAATGGTAAAGGAAAACCTTTGCTGTCACTGCTTTGTTTTCGGGTCCCTTTATACTTTCCGGTTAAAACCTTAAAGATCTCATCTGACCCTTTGTCAAGTCCGCGGTAGTAGCTGCCGGCTTTAAACTCAGGTATAATGACATTACGTGTGATCTGACCTGTTATTCCGGCTGTAAGCCTGTCTTCAACACCGTAGCCGGGGGAAATCCAGATCTCGCGTTCCTTTGCTGCTAAAAGAATAAAAACGCCATTATCTTCATTTTTTTGTCCTACGCCCCAAGCATGACCCCACTTTGGGGCGAGTATTCCAATGCTTTCGCCGTTGATAGTTGGTGTTGTCACAACAACGATCTGGGTTGAGGTTGAATCTGAATAGCGGATCAATTTCTGTTCAAGCGCTGCCTTCTCAGTCGGGCTCAGCAGGTTCGCATTGTCGTACAAGCTTGTTTGAAAGCTGGGTTTATCCGGAATTTTAAATTGCGCGGCTGCGTAATTTGAAATAAAAAGACAAAGAGTAGCTAACAGTATATTTTTCATGTTCTTAAAAGCCATTAGCTTCGGGATATTTCATTCGATAATTCATCGGTGTCGTGGCTTTCCCATGGGAAATGTTTCTGCAGTTGTTCACCAGCCCTCGTGATTCCGTCGATAAGGCCTTGCTTGAAATTGGCATGTTTGAAGTGCGAAACCATGATGTCTCGAGTCGAATCCCAAAAATCGTGTCCGACGATGTCATTGATTCCCTTATCGCCAATAATCGCGAACTGATGATCATCGACAGCCAAATAAATCAACACGCCATTTTGCAATTTCGTGTTGTCCATTTTGAGCATATGAAAAACTTCCGTCGCACGTTTAAATGCGTCAACGGAAGCTTTTTTTTCTATATGTACGCGAATTTCACCTGAAGTTTCCTTTTCGGCTCTTCGGATAGCTTCAACTATTTCAAGCTCATCGTCTTTTGAAAGAAATTTTTCAACGTCTGACATATCGGTTAGAATTGTACTTCAACCGGGCGATCGGCACCTTCGACAGCATCGAAATATGCTTTTTTCTGGAATCCGAACATTCCTGCGAACATGGAGTTCGGGAACGTGCTCACATGGTTATTATATGGTTTCACCGCTTCATTAAAACGGGTTCGGGCTGTCAGTATTTGATTCTCAGTACTCGCTAATTCATCCTGTAGCTTCAGGAAGTTTTGATTGGCCTGAAGGGTCGGATAAGCCTCAACACTAACAAGTAATCGTGACAAAGCTGATGAAACGCCACTTTGAGCCGAATTAAATGCGGCAAGTTGTTCTGGAGTTATGTTTGTAGGATCAACAGTTACGGCAGTTGCTCTTGAACGCGCTTCAATAACGGCAGTCAACGTTCCTTTTTCGTGTTCAGCAGCACCTTTTACGGTGTTGACGAGATTCCCGATAAGGTCGTTCCGGCGTTGGTAAGACGTTTGCACATTACCCCATGATTCTTCGATATTCGAATTTAGAGTTACAGCCGTATTGTTGACGCCTTTTATCCAAAAGAACAGAATTAAAACAATTCCACCAATTACTATCCACGGTAAGTACTTTCTCATTTTATTAATTTTAATTATTGATTTTGATTTGACTTCTTATTGATATTGTCATTGCCATTGCAATTGATATTGCTAAAGCTCATTTTTAATATTCACCAACTGCTTTTTTATAGCTTCCAATTTACTGATAATTTCATATTTGTCAAGCGTTTTCTTTTGGCCTTCTTTCAAATGTGTCTTTGCGCCTTCCAATGTAAACCCCCGTTCCTTTACCAGATGATAAATCAATTTAAGGTTTTTTACGTCTTCGGGAGTGAACATCCTGTTGCCTTTCGCGTTCTTTTTCGGTTTAAGGATATCAAATTCCTTGTCCCAAAAGCGGATCAGCGACGCATTCACATCGAAAGCCTTTGCGACTTCACCAATGCTGTAATACCTTTTGTCGGGCGATAAATCTATGTGCATCAGTCTAATGATTGGTTTTCCTGGTTGGCAAGCCTCGAAATTACAACATATTCCGCTGCCGAGATGTTTCCGTAGTAAAAATTAAGCGGATTTACGACCTCGCCGTTTTTATGTACCTCATAATGAAGGTGTGGCGCTTCCGATCTTCCAGTGCTGCCTACATATCCGATTACATCGCCGCGTTTGACACGTTGTCCGGCCCTGACTTTATACTTGCTTAAATGTCCGTACAACGTTTCGTATCCGTAGCCATGCCTGATCACGATATGGTTTCCGTAACCCGATGCGCTGTTATCGGCTTTAGCCACGACGCCGTCACCCGATGCAAAAATCGGCGTTCCCGACTTGGCCGTGAAGTCCATTCCTGCATGGAATTTCCGTGCTTTAGTAAACGGATCGCTTCGATATCCAAATCCCGAAGCGACTGCCTTTAAGTTTTCGTTGCGTACTGGTTGTATCGCGGGGATCGCAGCAAGCAATTTGTTCTTCTCTTTGGCCAGCTTTAGGATTTCATCAAGCGATTTCGATTCAATGACAAGCTGTTTTGAAAGAATATCGACACGCTTTGAGGTATTGACCACAAGCTCGGAATTATCGAAACCTTCCAGTTCTTTGTAACGGTTCACGCCGCCAAATCCCGCTTTTCGTTGTTCAGGCGGAATAGGCGAGGTGTTGAAATACGTTCGGTAGATATTGTTGTCGCGCTCTTCGATGCTGGCGAGAACTTCATCGAGCTGGTCCATTTTTTTGTTCAAAATTGCATATCGAAGCTTGAAATTTTCGATCTCCCGAGCCTGAAGCCGGTCTTTAGGCGTCTCAAAATATGGCGTGTTGAGCAACAGCACGAAAGCCAGCAGCCCAAACATCGCCGAGGCAAGCAAAAAAAGAAGCACGTAACCTACCCTGGTCGATTGCTTTACCTTGATCTTCCGGTACGCGAGGTTTTCCGAATCGTAGTAATATTTTACCTTCTTCATAATCTAAAAAATCCTATTTTTGCGCTACCGAAAAGACGCAGATTAACAAATTTAATAAAATTCTTCTGCTTTTTCAGGATTACGGTTTTTAATACGTATTCAGCGCCTGATCCCGCCATACGTTGCAAGTTTTCGGTTTAAAAGCCAATTTTCCACGCGCCGTCACGAGCTCCCTTCGGTCGCTGTGCCGCCACGGGAAGATCGGGCTTTTAAAAGCTCAAAGCTTTCCACTGCTGTCGGGGCGATTAATGTATCCATATAACAATTAATTATGTAACAATGGGGACTGGTTCTGTCATTGGACATTAAAATTGTTCAACTATTTAATTAAAGAAATGACTTCACAAGAAATTCGCAAGCAATTCCTGGATTTTTTCCAAAGCAAAGGCCACCTGATCGTTCCTTCGGCGCCAATCGTTCTCAAAGATGACCCTACGCTGATGTTCAACAATTCGGGAATGGCGCAGTTTAAGGAATATTTCCTCGGCAACGGAACTCCAAAAAGCAAGCGGATCGCCGATACACAAAAATGCCTTCGCGTTTCTGGAAAACACAATGATCTTGAGGAAGTTGGAATCGATACCTATCACCACACAATGTTCGAGATGCTCGGAAACTGGAGTTTTGGCGATTACTTCAAAAGAGATGCGATTCATTGGGCCTGGGAACTACTGACGGAAGTCTACAAAATCGATGAGGATATTCTGTATGTGACGGTTTTTGAAGGTAGCAAAGAAGAAAATGTTCCGTTTGATCAGGAAGCCTATGATATCTGGAAAAGCCTGATTTCTGAAGATCGAATTCTTCTTGGTAACAAAAAAGACAACTTCTGGGAAATGGGCGACCAAGGTCCGTGTGGTCCGTGTTCTGAAATCCACGTTGATATTCGTTTAGCTTCTGAAAAAGCACAAACTGCGGGAAAGGATTTGGTTAATAATGATCATCCGCATGTGGTTGAGATCTGGAACAACGTTTTCATGGAATTTAACCGCAAAGCTGATGGTTCGCTTGAGAAACTTCCTGCGCAACATGTCGACACGGGTATGGGCTTCGAGCGGCTTTGCATGGTTTTGC
>DASVRQ010000076.1:0-94691 GCA_036388535.1 Flavobacterium sp.
GAATTGCTGCCGCGGGATCAGCTCTTTTAATTTCTCGCACATTTTCTTTCCGATATGATAGGCATTGTCTACGTGTATCAATGAGGAAAGCGCATCGACAATTTGGCCATTTAACAGAATGTCAACTTTCACAAGATTTGACGTCCGCATTCCGATTGGAGAGTAATCAAACGATGCGTATCCTTTTGAGACAGTTTTCAATCGGTCATAAAAATCAAATACGATCTCAGCAAGCGGCATGTCAAAATTCAACTCGACACGCTCAGTCGTTAGATATGTCTGGTTCGTGATCTGGCCTCGCTTTTCAATACAAAGTGACATTACATTTCCGACAAAATCCGATTTCGTGATTATCGTCGCTTTAATGTAAGGTTCTTCTACGTGATCCAATCTTGAAGGTTCAGGCAAATCAGACGGATTATTTACAACCTGCCCAACTTCAGGGTCCTTTTTGGTGTAAGCCAAATAGGAAACGTTCGGAACCGTAGTGATCACGGTCATGTTGAATTCACGCTCTAACCTTTCTTGGATAATTTCCATGTGCAACATTCCGAGGAATCCGCAACGAAATCCAAATCCCAATGCAGCAGAACTTTCAGGCAAAAACACAAGGGAAGCATCATTGAGCTGCAACTTTTCCATCGAGTTTCGAAGTTCTTCGTAATCTTCAGTGTCAACAGGATAAATCCCGGCGAATACCATAGGTTTTACATCTTCAAATCCCGTGATCATATTAGTTGTCGGCGTTTTTGCATCTGTAAGCGTATCACCAACCTTTACTTCTTTAGCTTCCTTAATTCCCGAAATCAAATAACCAACATCGCCAGTCGAAATAACTTGCCTTGGAACCTGGCTCAGTTTCAACGTACCAATTTCATCCGCAAAATATTCTTTTCCGGTTGCCATGAATTTAATTTTCTGGCCTTTTCGGATTTCACCGTTCTTGATCCGGAAAATAACTTCAATTCCGCGGAAAGGATTGTAAACCGAGTCAAAAATCAATGCCTGCAACGGCTCGTCTTTCACACCTTTTGGAGGCGGAATCCGTTCAATGATCGCAGCAAGAATCGCTTCAACGCCAAGCCCGGTTTTTCCCGAAGCCGGAATAATATCTTCTAGTTTACATCCAAGCAAATCAACAATGTCGTCGCTGACTTCCTCCGGATTGGCACTCGGTAAATCGATTTTATTCAGCACGGGAATGATTTCAAGATCATTTTCAAGCGCCAAATATAAATTCGAGATCGTTTGTGCCTGGATGCTTTGCGCCGCATCAACGATCAATAATGCGCCTTCGCAAGCGGCGATTGATCGTGAAACCTCGTACGAAAAGTCGACATGTCCCGGCGTATCGATGAGATTCAGGATATAATCTTCGCCTTTATATTTATATTCCATCTGGATCGCGTGGCTTTTAATTGTGATGCCACGTTCGCGCTCCAAATCCATGTTATCAAGCAACTGCGCCTGTTGTTCACGGGCAGTTACTGATCCCGTGGCATCAAGCAACCGGTCGGCCAATGTGCTTTTCCCGTGGTCAATATGCGCAATGATGCAAAAATTCCGGATATTTTTCATGTGTGTATTTGTCAATTTTTGTTGGGCGTTACCCAAGGGTCAGGCTTTTCGTTACAATCTTTTATTTAAAATGTTCCCCATCGGAATCATATTTCTGCTAAATAAAAGGATTTCCACTGCAATCCTTAACGCAGTTACCATCATGTGGCTGATTAATCTGCAAATATAGCTTAAAGTTGTTCCATTCCAAAGGGCGTTAAGAACAATAAGTTCAGCAACTTTCAGTTAATAGAGGCCGCGTTTTCAGCGCTTTCGCCGTTGGGATTTATGTCGTAGTTTTGTAAAAAATTGAAGATGGTCAGGATTGGCAACATAGAATTACCCGATTTCCCGTTATTGCTCGCTCCAATGGAAGATGTAAGCGACCCGCCATTTCGCCGTTTG
This sequence comes from Flavobacterium sp., assembly GCA_036388535.1. Lineage (GTDB taxonomy): Bacteria > Bacteroidota > Bacteroidia > Flavobacteriales > Flavobacteriaceae > Flavobacterium. The sequence continues at coordinate 1,963 of DASVRQ010000076.1, forward strand.
TGCAAGATGCATGGCGCCGACTTGATGTTTTCGGAATTCATTTCAAGCGAAGGACTAATCAGGGACGCAATTAAAAGCCGGGCAAAACTCGATATCTTCGACTATGAACGACCGGTCGGGATCCAGATCTTCGGCGGCGACGAGGAAGCAATGGCTATGTCGGCTAAGATCGTAGAAGCCGTAAACCCTGATCTTATCGATATCAACTTCGGTTGTCCGGTTAAAAAAGTCGTCTGCAAAGGCGCCGGAGCTGCAGTTTTAAAAGACATAGACCTCATGGTCCGCCTCACAAAGGCCGTTATCGACAGCACACATTTACCAGTTACGGTAAAAACCCGGCTCGGCTGGGATGAAAATTCCATCAATATTGATGAGGTTGCCGAGCGTTTGCAGGATATCGGCGTGAAAGCACTTTCAATCCACGGAAGAACACGCGCCCAACTTTACAAAGGTGAAGCCGATTGGTCGCACATTGCCAGAGTTAAAAATAATCCACGGATTACGATTCCAATTTTTGGAAATGGCGACGTCAACACGGTTGAAAAAGCTTTAGAATACAAAAACAAATACGGCGTAGATGGAATCATGATCGGACGTGGTGCAATTGGTTATCCGTGGATCTTCAACGAGATCAAACATTACTTCAAAACAGGGAATCATTTGCCTTTGCCTACAATGCACGATCGAATCGAAGCTGCCAAAAATCACCTTACGTGGGCAATCGAATGGAAAGGCGAATGGGTCGGAATTGTGGAAACGCGCCGGCACTATACTAACTATTTTAAGGGAATTGCTTCCTTTAAAGAATACCGCCAACGCTTGGTGACCGCCGATACGGCAGCTGAGTTATACCAAGTGTTTGCTGAAATCGAAGACGTATTTTCAGATTATCAATTTGTGTAGATAACTTCTAGTTTGCAGGATTTGGCTTAGGGATGTAAGCAAAGTGCCGTGCACTGCGGACAGCCCGCCGCTTTAGCGGAAGCCCCAAATTTTCATAGACACGAATTAATTGATATAAATTCGTGAATTCGTGGCCAAAAATTATTCCAGTAAACCTTTTGAAACTCTACTTGATGCAATTAAAGACGCCACAAAACCTAATGCGGAAATTGTTGCCAATACTATCAAAACGTTCTGCAACGAGAAAACCACAGGATAGGCAAGCGTAGGCGTTATCATAATCAATTGAAATCGCTGCTGGACCAAAACCACAATTATTCCTAAGATCAGGCCAATAATCCCGCCGCCAACGCTCAACAAAGTTCCTTGAAGAAGAAATATTTTCCGCAGATCCTTAATTTCTGTTCCGAGGTTGAACAGCGTTTTAAGATTCGACTTCTTATCGAGGATCATCATGATCAACGCGCCAATTAGGTTGAAAAGCGCAATTATGATTACTAATGTGAATATCAGGTAAACCGCAATATTTTCGGTATTGAGCATCTTGTACAGCGAATCGTTGAGCTGTGCGCGTGTTCGGACGCTCAATTTGTTATCAAAGATCGCGTTGAGCTTCGAAATCACTTGCTGCTCATCGGCATCGGGAGACAATTTGACTTCAATAGCTGAAATTTGGTTTGGTGCATAATCAAGCAATTCTTGAGTGAGTGCCAAATCGGCGAATACGTACTTCGAATCCAGTTCTTCATTAATTGCATAGATTCCAATTGGCGTCAATGCCGACTTCCGAAATGCATCTTCCGGATTTTCAATGTCGCCTCTTCCGGGTTTCGGCACAAAAACCTCGAATGGATTATTGAAATCGAATAATCCGAGCGAGAGCTTTTGCGAAATTCCGTGTCCAACAACCACCTGCGAAGTTTCGGGCTCAACCCATTGCCCCTGATAAATTGCCTTTTTTACATCGTTGACATTGCTAAACAAGCTGTCGACGCCTTTGAGATACGTTACATGTTCCTTTTCATTAAACATAAAGAGGACACGTTCTTCAATGACGCTGCTGTAAGCCAAGATTCCATTGTAATTTTGTAGTTGCTCGTGTTGTTGCGGTGTAATTAGAAATGATTTACCAACTTTCGTTATTACTTTTACATCGGGATCGAACTCGTTGCTGAACGACAGGCTGAAGTCTTTTAAGCCGCTAAAAACCGACAATACGATAAAAAGCGCCATAGCCCCAACGATGATTCCCAGAGCCGCAATCGCGTTAATAATGTTGATCGCATTATTCTTGCTGGCGCTCTTCAGGTAGCGTTTTGCTATGTAAAAAGGAAAGTTCAACTTACGATTTCTTTCGTCGTTCAAGCAGGTCGCGGTTTTCTATCGGATTTTCTTTAGCCGAAAGTGCGTTATCTATTTTTTCAATATAATCTAACGAATCATCGATTCGGAAAACCAAATTCGGAACCCGGCGTAGTTGAAGTTTTACTCGCTGGGCAAGATCGTGCTTGATAAGCGGTGAGTTTGTTTTTATTGCGGCCAGTGTTTCTGCGGCTTTGTCTTGCGGAAAAATGCTTAGATGCACGGTTGCAACCGACAAATCAGAAGTTACGTACACCTTCGAAACAGAAATCACAAGATTAGGAATGCTGTTTCTGCGGATTTCACCTTGTAAGATATCCACCAAATCCTTTTGAATCACTCCGCCAATTTTTTTCTGTCTGTTCGTTTCCATAGTGCAAAAATACGGATTTTTAAAGTTGGAATATCACAAAGTCTTTCAAATACGATCAGCAAAATCAACTATAGCGCGAACCTGAAACCAATTGGCTATATTTGATTTTGGAATTAGAAGCCGATCCTGCTGTACGCTATATCTTTCGCCGCCTAAAGAAGTCGGCAAAAGGATGGCGCTTCCATCAGGGCTAAAACGGCCGCTGTTTACTATAAAATTATGAATAAAATAGAACATATAGGAATCGCTGTCAAAGATCTTAAAGTCTCTAACCTGATATTTGAAAAGCTCTTTGGAGCTGCTGCTTACAAAATGGAAGAAGTTGCCAGTGAAGGTGTCAACACGTCGTTCTTCAAAAATGGCCCGAACAAGATAGAATTGCTTGAAGCCACCAATCCCGACAGCCCGATTGCAAAGTTTATCGAAAAAAGGGGCGAAGGCATTCATCATATCGCTTTTGATGTTGATGATATCGTGTCAGAAATCGCCCGGCTCAAACAAGAAGGCTTTATAGTTTTAAATGAAGTCCCTAAAAAAGGAGCGGATAATAAGCTGGTGGCTTTCCTTCATCCAAAGAGCACAAATGGCGTATTGATTGAGCTTTGCCAAGAGATTCGCGATGATATTTCCGAACAAAAATCACAAAATCCGATTTAAAAACATTTGGAACGCAACAAAAATAGTAGTAATATTGCACCTCTTAACCGGTCCTATAGCTCAGCTGGTTAGAGCACCTGACTCATAATCAGGTGGTCCCTGGTTCGAGCCCAGGTGGGACCACTCTTTTAAGCCGTAGATTCTTGTAAGCCAAGAGTCTATGGTTTTTTTATTCCCAATATGTATACTTTGTGTATACTTTTTAATAGCCGCTAACCAGAATACTCTAAAAGCTCGGGCTTGTGGAATCCCATTTCTGAAATCATCCTAAGTTTATTACTAAGTGTTATATAAGTTTTCGAAGTGACTTATAGAATATATCGGAACAAATGTTGTCACTTAGCTTTCACTACTGCTCGTATTCTAGCGCTGCCTGCTGCTACAAGCGATTTATTAAGCCTAAACTGGACAAGAAAACTTTTTCTTCAAAACTTTAATGCTATTTACGGTTTTACCGTAAGCTCCTTAAAAAGTTTTGTTTCAGGCTCTCATTTAGACCTCCGCGATAATCAAAGACCTATGGTTGGCGCAAAAATTCCAAACATGTTTAAAAGGGTTCCTATGAAAACATTATTTACGATTACTTGTTTATTAATTTGCTGTTACCTATCGGCTCAAACAATAGATCATATTCTTTTTGATTATGATGCTGCCGGTAATCAAATCAAAAGATATGTAGTCGACATTACTCCAGGAAAGGAAACAGATAGCCTTACTAAAAATATTGAGGAGCTTACTGAAGCAGATTTAATAGAAGCGGATATATACAATGACATAAAATATTATCCGAATCCTGTAAAAGAGCAGTTATACGTGCGCTGGACTAATCTTCCCGATTTATATGTAACAGGGGCTGAATTATTTTCACTTTCGGGCCAATCAATTGAACACTTTAAGATAGAAAAGGGATCAGCAGAACTAACGGTCGCCTTTGAAAAATATCCGCAAGGGTTATACACCTTAGTGCTGGTATATTCAAATGCAGAACGAAAAACATTAAAAATCATTAAAGGGTAATTATGAAGAACTTCTATTTAATTGCCCTTGTATTGGCTATAACAGGTGTGTCGGCACAAAATTATTACCATGATACACAAGGAAAATTGGAAATCTCAAACGGAGGTCAAGCTACCTACACTTTACCCATCGCTCTTCCGCCCAGTATACAAAATGTTGGGCCGGTATTAAACCTGACATATGTCGGAGGACAAATGGCAGGAATTGCCGGTATGGGATGGTCTATCAGTTCGATCTCCGCAATTTCCCGAATTGATATGTTTTAAATAATCCGTTAAAATATACTGATCCCAGTGGAGAACTATTTTTTGAAGCTATTATAATAGGCGCCGTAATTTCAGCACTTACGTATACAGCTGGCGTTATGATAGCCGGGGTGCCATTTACGTGGGCAGGCCTTATTAAAAGCGTGGTCATTGGGGCCTTTAATGCAGCTGTAACCTGCGGTATTGGGGAACTCGCATCTGGAATAACACATTTTGCCAGTAGGGCTACATTTCAGGCAGTAGCGCACGGGACGTTTCAGGGAATGGTTTCAGGAGTGCAAGACGGTAATTTTTTCAGTGGCTTTGCAAGCGGTTCATTAAGTAGCATTGCAACTTCAGCCTGGATGGGCGGCAAAACTGTAGATTCAAAAGGAATACCGGGCACTGTAAAGGGGCTCGGAGGAAAATTTTCTGAAAACATTGGTGGAATCCTTACCTTTGGCGCAATTAGTGGAGGTGCAGGCGCTGCAATGACAAAAGGTAACTTTTGGCAAGGTGCTGTAACGGGATTAGTTGTAAGTGGATTGAATCACGCGATGCATTCCCAAGGTGACGAAGACATGGGCGGAAAAGATGAAACTGCAATCGAATCAACTGAAAATGGCAAAAAACCGTTTGTAGTGAATAAATCAAAAAGAACGGCATATTATAAACCCGAGAACACTGGGGAAGCAAAACCACTTGCCCCTGGAGAAACTACATTCGTATTCGGAATTTATTAAACCCAAATTATTATGAAAAAAATCCTCTTCATTCTATTAATCAGCTATTGCTTTAATTCCTGCAGCAAAGATGATAGTCCTCCGCCTCTAAATGTTGAATTCGGCGACCTCATAGGGCGTTGGCATTTTAAGGAAGTCGTAAAGTCTGACGGGCAGGTGGTCCAATACCAGCATCGTTGCACAACGCAGCGCGATTACATAGAGTTCTTTGCGCCATTTACTTATAGAAAAGGCATATATTTGACTAGCTGCTCTTTAGAGTCGCAGCAATGCACCGGTACTTATGTGGTCGACAATGTTATTGACTCCTGTGATCCAGATATCTTCAATGGCGAAATCACCATCCTGAATAGTACGACACTGCGAATTGACTATTATGAAGCTGCGACTCTGTTAGATGTTCAGGATGTTAAGGCATTTATTTGGTCGAGAGAAGAATAAAACGCAGGTCTGTTTACCGAAGGAAATATGAAGAGGACTTTAACATCAATAATTTGCATTTTAATAACCGCACTCGCTTTCTCCCAACAGGAAGCGAGTGTTTGGTATTTTGGTCAAAACGCAGGTTTAAAGTTTCAAGCAGATGGTTCGGTACTGCCACTAAGTGATGGGCTATTGGTTACCGAAGAAGGCTGCAGCTCTATTGCTGATGCATCTGGCAATCTTCTATTTTATACTGATGGCCGCACGGTCTGGGATCGCAATCACGTTATCATGCCAAACGGGAACTACAGCAACGGCACGGGGTTGTTTGGCGACCCATCAAGTACTCAGTCTGCAATCATAGTTCCAAAACCAGGAGAGCCAAACATCTATTATATCTTCACCATCGATGAACCGCATCACGAGAATGCTGCTGTTTATCCTAATGCATTTACAGGATCTTATGTAACTGTTGGAGATGGAATTACACCCATTGATGATGACGGACTCAACATGGGACTCAACTACTCTGTTGTGGATTTAAGTATTACTGGAAGTAATGGAAGTTTTGGCGACGTGACATTTCGAAATAATCACTTGATTACATACGACTCAAATCCTGCAGGAGAAGAAATAAAGTATAAATGTTCTGAAAAAATTACGGCCGTCAAAAATGAATTATCAAATGAATATTGGGTAATCACCCATTTTCTTCAGAAGTTTTACGCATTCAAAGTTAGTAGCATTGGAGTCACAACTTCACCCATAACAACTACCATCGGACCCAACATTGGGTTGTCAGGATACCGGAGGAACGCTCAGGGTTATTTAAAAACGTCACCTGACGGAGAAAAAATTGCAGTGGTTCACGCTCAGAACGGTACAACTCCCGGCGAGGCAACCTTCAATGTAGGACAAGTTTTGTTGTACAGCTTCAATAAGAACAGCGGCCTGGTTTCGAACGAAGCAGTTGTAATAGATAATGTACAACCATATGGAGTAGAATTTTCTGCTCAATCTAAAAAATTATATGCCACGTATCGTGATGGCGCAGTTGCCAATATGGAACTGGCGCAGTTCAATGTCGAAAGTCCGAACGTCGCCGCTTCCAAGATTGTAGTTGAAAATAATAGTTTGTATTTATACGCACTGCAATTAGCACCAAACAATAAGATTTATTGTGCTACGGGATATGAGGATTCTTTGGGTGTAATTAACAATCCGGATGCTGATGGTTTAGCATGTAGTTATACGGATAATGCACAACCGTTAGCTCCTGGCACGCTGGTGAGGCTGGGTTTGCCTCCGTTTATCACTTCTTTTTTTGATGCAGCTTTTTCGTATACACATTTATGCTTTGGTGACAACACAGAATTTTCATTAAATTCAACACAAGCACTAATAAGCATTTCGTGGAATTTCGGAGATGGCTTCACTTCTAATGTTGCTAACCCATCTCATCAATATGCAGTCTCTGGGGTTTATACTGTCGAAGTAACTGTCACTTCCGCTAATGGTATCGTAACAAAGAGTAAAGATTTGACGATTTCCAACACTCCAATATCAAATTCGATAGGCAATCAGACGTTATGCCACATACCAAACACGAACATTTCCCTTTCGCAATATGACAATCTAGCTTTAGGGACGCAATCAACATCAGAATATGGAGTAGCATATTTTGCCAATGCTACCGATGCGGCACAACACAATAGTTTAATTCCGCAGCAGTATAACCTTGCCGCAGGAAATACGACGATCTTCTCAAAAGTATACAACCTGTCAAACATATCGTGCTACTCTCTTGGAAGTTTTACAATTACTGCTTTTAATCAGCCCGTTGCGAATCAACCTGCTGCTCTCTTTGTTTGTGATGATACTACAAACGACGATGCTGCAGTTTTTAATTTAACTGAAAACGACGCTGCGGTTTTAGGGCAGCAGAACGCATCAGAGTTTTCGATCAGTTATCATTATTCGCAAGGTGAGGCCGATTCTGCGCAGAATGCTATCGTCGGATCCTATACCAATACCGCAAATCCACAGACGATTTACGTCCGTATTCAAAACAACAGCAATACCGATTGCTATGACATACATAATTTTCAGGTTGGTGTTTATCAAATGCCGACAGCATTTCAACCGGCGGCCATGTCAGCATGCGATGATCACGGCAATGATGGTTCAGAAATTTTTGACCTTTCCTCTCAGGATGAAGAAATACTGGGAACGCAACTAACAGGATTTCAGGTTACCTATCATCTTTCGCAAAGCGATGCTGATCTGGGATCTAATGCTTTGCCCGCAAACTACTCGAATACCAGTAACCCCCAAATGATTTTTGCAAGAGTCGAAAACATTCAGCATCCACAATGTTATGATGTGAGTTCCTTCATTTTGAAGGTGCGGAATAAGCCCGACTGGCAAGTCAGCGATAGCTATACAGTTTGCCAGGAGCGTCCCATTACATTAACAGGTCCTGGAGGCTATAGCAGCTACGAATGGTCAACAGGAGCAATAACACAGTCAATAATTGTTGCACAGGAAGGAAATTATTCACTGACAGTCACTAAAAATTATGGTGATATTATTTGTGAGGCTACAAAAAACTATCCTGTTTACGAGTCAAGTGTAGCTGTTATTACAGAAATTGAAGTGCAGGATTGGAGCCAATCTGAGAACATGATAACTGTGCTTGTTTCAGGAGAAGGTGATTATGAATATTCGCTTGACGGCAGTATCTATCAGGACAGCAATCAGTTCTATGGTTTGCCAAATGGTCAATATACTGTATATGTTAATGACAAAAAGGAATGTGGGGCAGTTGACGGCGAAGTCTACTTATTGATGTATCCGCACTTTTTTACACCAAACGCCGATGGATTCAATGATACATGGAAGATCAAGTTTTCAGAAGCAGAACCTGATATGGAAGTCATGATATTCGACCGGTATGGCAAAATAATCAGCGGATATAACGGACTCGATCGTGGTTGGGATGGAACCTTAAATGGGCAAATGTTACCTGCGACTGATTATTGGTTTTCAATTCAACGAGCAAATGGAAAAGTATATAGAGGACATTTCACGTTGAAGCGATAGTTTCCTATTAAAAATAATAGTCTTACTATTTTCTTGTAATAACTATTCTCGCCTCTTTAAAAGTAGGACAGTCTGTTACTGTTTAACGAATTTCAAAATGGCACTTTGCTCCCCGTTGACCAATTTTCAATGTAGGTTCCTGAATTTAGCTTTGAAATATCGATCTGGTTATTAGAAATGGTTCCGTATGATAATTTCTGTACCAACGTATTGTAGATGTCAAAAATCTGAAACGATCGTGCAGATTCAATATATACAGTTGATACTGCCGGATTAGGATATAAAATCACTGATTTTCCAGAGTCTGTATCTTTCAGGCCTAACATTCCTGAAAGATTGAAGCTGTACGGGCTCGAATAGCTTGAAGCAGTAGGCATTCCATAAATTTCCAAATACCATTGACCAGGCCCTAGAATATGTGTTAATGACGCAGGTGAATTGGTGGGGATCGTCATGGTTGCGACTATTAAATTAGCCGCATTACAAACTGTGCCACCATCGACGTAGGGAATGGATTTGTTACAGTAACAGTTACCTGCGCTGGCTCCAATACTTCAAATTTATAGTCGTCGTAATCATATTGGTAACCTCCAACTGGCTGTGGCGTAATGAAGGCTTTATATTGGGTTGTTGCGTCAATGCCATACGCAAGCCAATATTCATTAGGTTCGTCAAGACCTTGTGAAGTGAGCGGAATGATTTTAGGCAAATCTGAGTGCAGGTCAACAATACTGTTTGCGGGGGCGGTATATAAAAATTCATTTTTTGGAACGGGAAGATGTGTTGTAAAGTTACTTAAATTAGCATTTTCGCTTCGTACAATACCATCTAATGCTATTGCCTTCGCTATCTGCAAGCAAACCTAATTCTACTTTCATACTGATGATTTCATTAAGTGCAGAAACCAGAAAATGACCAGAACCAACTGCAGGATCACATATCCGAAGAGAGTTAATGATAGAGTTTGCTTTTAAAATCTCACTTGTTTTAAAAAGGCGGGTGGTATAATTCTTGACATCTTCAAACTTATCAAGTTCGACTTTTTTTTCGCCATCTAGGAAAATGGTATCTTTTAACTGGGAAATCGCAAATCGGTTAAAGTGCAACCCGATGGCGCAAGGAGGAGAACGCTCGAAAGTATCCGAACAAATGTAATTGACCTAAATCAAGTAATTGATCACTATAACGCTGAGGTTTGCGACTTAATTCTTACCGTATCACCTTTCCTAACATTTACTTTGCAAATTCGGAGGGTTATGCATCGAAAAGTTATTTTGAAATAAAATACGGTGTCGACAATATTGATCCTGCGTTAGTAAAAAAAGAAACGAGAGAATGGCAAAGAAAGATAGATGGAGCACGGGATTAGTGAGTAAGGATTATCAGCTTTCCGCAGCAGTTGGTCAATTTGTGCTTGTAATAATTTAACAAACATTAAACCGTTTTCAATTTCCACTGCTGTACATTAGTGGAAATGAAGCGCGGACAATGAAATACTATTACGAATCAGCAACCAATTATTGGCAAACTTTCAGAAAATCGGTTTACACGAAATGGATTTTGCGCATCATGTTGGTATTTATTATACTTATAGTAATTGCGTATTTGTTGATGGCCTGGTATATCAACAAGAACAATAAGGAGGTTCTTGCTGCGCTGACAACCGAAATGAATGAAAATATCAACGGTAGCCTTACCGTCGGAAGCATGGAACCCGCATTTCTGCAAGGTTTTCCACTACTTTCACTAAACCTTAAGGATGTCCGAATAAGCGACAGCCTTTATCCACAACACAAACGATTATTTTTGCGTGCCAACAATTTTGATATTTCGGTCAATGCACTGGCTCTTTTACGAGGCGCGGTCGAGATCAAAAAAATCGCCATCAGTGATGCGTCAATATCGATGTATACCGATTCTCTAGGTTATAGCAATACCTCGATTTTTAGAAAAAGTGATAAAAAGAAATCAGGCGGCGGCGGTTATCCTGAAATCCGACGTTTTTCTCTCGAAAATGTGTCACTTGCAATCGATAACCAGCACAAACACAAACGCCACGAATTTGCTCTGAAAAATCTGCAAGGCGGAATAAACTACAATTCGCAAGGTTGGAAAGCTGACGTTTATGTTGCGACACACGTCAAAAGCATGGCCTTCAACACCAAAAAAGGAAGCTTTATTCAAGGTAAAGATGTAGAAGGCAATCTCAATCTGGCGTTCGATCGGACTTTAGAAGTGCTGACGTTAAGCGAAAGCGGAATGGAAATCGGCGGTGAAGATTTTGTTATCGGTGCCAAATTCGCTATCGGCGGGAAATCATCTAAATTCCAGATCGATATTGTAAATGACAAAATTCTGTGGCGGAACGCATCCAACCTATTGTCGCAAAATATCAGTTCGCGCCTCGACATGTACGATCTTGAGAAACCAATTGCTGTCTCCTGCCTGATAGCCGGAGATCTTAATGTTGCGGGCGATCCGCTTATTCATGTGAAGGCAAAAATCAGGAATAATACGCTTGATACGCCAGGCGGAACTGTTAGAAAATGCTCATTTAATGGCGAATTCATCAACGGAAATATTAAGGGAAGAGGTTACAATGATGCAAACTCCGCGATAAAAATCCGGAATTTTACAGGTGATTATGCTGAAATTCCGATACGGATGAAACAGGCTGCAATCCTGAACCTTGAAAATCCAATCGCAACAGGAGAATTTGAATCGGATTTTGATGTCAAAAAACTCAATAACCTGATTGATGCTGATTTAGTTGATTTTACTAAAGGAAAAGCGGAAGTGAAGCTGTCGTATACTGCTGACATTGTCAACTACGAACTTTCAAAACCAATTCTGAAAGGGATAATCAACATCAAAAATGCTGATTTGAGTTATGTTCCGCGAAACCTGCCGTTCAAGAACATTTCGGTCGCTCTCGATTTCAAAGACGAAAATCTGTTTATCAGTAAAATACATCTGCAAACAGGCAAAAGCATCGTAGATATGGAAGGCCACATCCTGAATTTCCTCAATTTATATTATACAGCTCCCGAAAAAATGGTTTTAAAATGGGACGTAACCAGTCCGCAATTGCATCTTAAGGAGTTTATCGGATTTCTCGGCACAAGAAAAACTGGAGTGCTTAAAAAGCAACCTGCGAAAGGCAACTTCACATCTGATATAGATCTGTTATTTGCAAAAAGTAATGTTGATATGAATGTAAAGGTAGACCAACTATACTATGGTAATTTCACTGCGACTGATGTACGTGCGCAACTGCTGCTCAATGAAGCTGGCGTAACCTTACAGGACGCAGGTTTAAAGCATGCGGGCGGTTCGATGAAACTCAGCGGGACACTCGCCCAAAAAACCAATGGGAGCCTTTACAACGTCAACGCCGTTGTAAGCCATGTCGACATCAGTAAGTTTTTCCGCGCATTCGACAATTTCGGGTTGGAATCACTACAGCCACAAAATCTAAAAGGATTTATCTCACTGAAATCGAATTTGTCAGGACGCGTTACAGATGCCGGAGCAATGGTTCCAAAATCGATGGATGGCCAGGTTTTATTTTCACTCCGACAAGGTGCTTTACTTAATTTTGCACCGGTTAAAGATGTTGGGAAGTTCGCATTTCCTAATCGTGATCTCAATAATATTTCTATTGCAAGTCTTGATGGAGAATTTAATATAAAAGGAGAAAAAGTCCGGATTGAACCGATGAAGATCAATTCAAGCGTTCTCAATATGGATATGGAAGGCGTTTACTCATTTGGACCAGGAACAGAAATCTTTCTATCAGTACCGCTTCGGAATCCGGAAAAGGATAAAGAGATTGTCGACAAAAAGGAACTCGCAAAAAGACGAAACCGCGGAATCGTACTGCATCTTGTTGCCGAGGATGATAAAGACGGGAAAGTAAAAGTCGGACTAGGGAAGAAAGATTCGGCGTCAGAGTAATTTACTGCTCGCAGCAACATTCCATTTATTTCCATTGTGATGCAGAAGGTGAACGGCATCAACTACAAATTTTGACTCGTATTTCTGTTCGGAATAAACTTCCCAAGCCTTCTTGAAGTTTTCGCGTGACAGGTCTTTAAACGCTATTGTCACATGCGGATCATAATCGCGTTCATTGCCTGAAGGTTCAACAGACGAAATAGGTATCATATGCGAACGCATCTCAAATTGCAGCTTCCTCAATTCCTCACTAGGTAACGGCTTCACGAAAATGACAGGCCTCTTGTTGTTTTTGAACGCTCCAAAGTCTTTAAGATGCATCTCAAACGGCTCCTGGTTAAAAGTCAGGTCTTGGAATTTTTGCAACAACTCCTGATGTTTTTCCGATGAAATACTGAAAGGTGCGATCAAAGTGATATGCGGAACAGTTCGAAGTGCTGCCTTGCTTTCATATTCAGATGCAACATGCAATTTGAATTCCGTGATCTCATCACAAATTTGCTCTGGCGGAATGATCGCAATAAAATACAAACTCTTCATCTCAATTCTTCCCTTGTTTCTCAGTCAGATATTTCCAATAGCGCTTCGGGACATGCTGGATATGCAATTTCATGTTCTTGCGCGCGGGAATGTTCGTGCTTTTAAAGTAATCATTCCAAAGCAGCGCATATAGTTCTTCCTTGGTATTTAATATTTCCGATGGCAACGCTGGTGCGGATGAAATGGCTTCAGGCACAAAATCGAATTTGATCTCTTCCACTTTATCCAAATCATAATACAAACCGTACTTGCGTTTCAGATCATAAATGATCCATTTTTGATCGGCATATCGATTTTTAAAAAAGCCGGCAATCAGCGGAAGCACATTGTAATCAGGTTCGACCGGAGCATAAAATATTCCGTCAGCCGTTTCCTGGAACCGAATAAACGCCTTCATCCGATGCCGTTCCCTGTTGACGCTCTTATCCATTTTGAATATTGCAATAACCGCCGGATGTCCATAATTTACTTCGACACCTTTTTTATTATCGAAAATGTAGCAGGCGAAGTCGAACAGGTTCTGATAGCTTTCGGCGGTCTCTGACAAGTATGTTTTGTAGAACCGCATCTGCCAGTCGGTACTGAGTTTCTTCTTTAATCCGTCCCAAACCCGCGCTGATTTTGCCTCATCACTGATTATTTCAACAGCGTCATCGAGTAAAGCAGGCTGGTAGTTTGCGTTCGACACCAATTCCACTCTGCCAGGCTTTTGTTCGTAAAATTCAAAGATAGCAGTAAGCAGTCCTTCGAGAGAACCGTCAAAAACATAAGTAACCATTAGAAAATCGTCAATTGGTTCTGCGGAATTTTGGTGTACTTACTGTTGCTTTCCGACAAGATCAGGTTCTTGATTCTAAAGCCTTCGGGCGCATTTAGCTGAAAAGTACTGTCGGCACAACGGATGAAATATTTTGCGCGATTATATGCAATTCCGATTTTCTTCAGCTGATCCGATCGAAGTTTGCCGAATTTCCTCGCCTGAAATATCTTTTTTGCAGAACCGACACCAATTCCCGGAACACGTAGTATCATATTATAATCGGCAGTGTTGATGTCGATCGGAAACTGATCCATATTTCGGAGCGCCCAGCTCAATTTTGGATCAATGTCAACATCAAGATGCGGATTTTTGGCGTTAAGCAACTCATGAACATCAAAGCCGTAGAAACGCATCAGCCAATCGGTTTGATAAAGTCGGTTTTCACGAAGCAATGGCGGCTGCGATCCAATTATAGGCATCCGTTCATCATAACTTATCGGAATATAGCCCGAATAATACACGCGTTTGAGGTCGTAGTTCTTGTAGTATTCGTTGGCGCTGTACATGATTTGCATATCCGTTTCAGGTGTTGCGCCGATAACCATTTGCGTACTTTGTCCGGCTGGAACGAATTTTGGAACGCTCTTAATCAGTTTCTTTTCGTCTGCAAACTGGATTTTGCGCTCTTTGATGAACGCAAGTGGTTTTTTGACATCATCATGAGACTTCTCAGGAGCAAGTAATTTTAATCCGGCTTCCGTTGGCATCTCAAGGTTGATGCTCATCCTGTCGGCATACAAGCCGGCTTCTGTCAGAAGCTCCTCACTGGCACCCGGAATAGTTTTCAAATGGATATAGCCGTTGAAGTTGTTCTCGAGCCGCAGCTTTTTGGCAATCCGGACCAGCCGTTCCATAGTGTAATCAGCATTTTTAAATATGCCTGAACTCAAAAATAAACCTTCAATATAATTTCGTCGGTAGAAGCTCATCGTGAGCTCAACGACCTCATCCACGGTAAAAGCCGCCCGTTTAACATCGTTGCTCTTGCGCGAAACGCAGAACGCGCAATCATATATGCAATGGTTTGTAAACAGGATCTTCAAAAGTGAAACACAGCGCCCATCTTCGGTATAGGAATGACAAATTCCGGCGCCATTGCTGTCGCCCAAACCTTTGTTGGTGTTTTTGCGATTGCTACCGCTCGAGGAACACGAAACGTCATACTTTGCCGCATCTGCAAGAATGACCAGTTTTTCACGAATTCGATATGACATTTGAAGGATTTAAAGTTCGGAAATTTAATCATTCCGTCACCTTTTTCAGATACGAAATAAGTTAATTTTCAGTTCTGGGATGTTAACTTCTGGTGTCAAATTTAACAACCAAAACGCAGGGAAAAAAATGGCGTTTTCAGCTGCTATTTGCTCCCGGCAAGAAGAATGGTCCCGTATTTGGAACGGATTTCGTAATTTTCTGAACGAACATTTGGAAGGCGTATATTAAGATTCTCAGCGAATTACGCATTTAATCGGGAAAAGCGCACCGTTAAGGCTTATGTTCAGCGAATTTTCGCCGTTTCGATTTTATTTCTTTAATTATTTTGATAAAAAGAATTTTTATTTACTTTTACACCCTATGAAAATTGTCCCAAATTTTTTATTAACCTTACTTATTGTAATGTTGGCGACTGCAAATTGCTTTGCAGCACCTGACCCGCCACCGCCACAAGAGATACCACCTATACCGCCTGGGCTTCCCATCGACGGGAACATCGGGTTTCTGGTAGTTGCGGCAATCATCTTCGGATTATTCAAATTGAACCAATACAGAAACAAAAAAGCCACAATATAACTTGTGGCTTTTTTTATGTCAGGAAGTTCTGTCTAGAATCGATATCCAACTGATATTCCGCCGCGGCCAATAATCTCAAAGTCCCGATCTTCTTCACCGCTAAATAGGTTCCGGCCAATTCCTGCATTGATCTCCAATGTTACTCCTTTTGATGTCATCCATTTGGCACCAAGACCAATTCCGAGCGCAAAATCAGTGATCGTTTTTTCTTCGTAATTGTAGTAAAAGTTCACTGGATCATACTCTTCGTAGACATAATCGTCTACTGAGTTTAAAGTACCGAATCCTTCCATAAAAAATCCATGTGCAGGTTTCTTTCCGAAATAATATCTATAGTAAGGCGTTATCATGTAGTTGATGCCGAGGTCGTCGTCAAAGCCATAAAGACCAGTGATGCCAAATGCCGACTCATGGGAAAGAGTATGTTCGTATCCAACCTCAATGGCTCCTAAAATCATCAAAAGCGCATTGATTTTTACTTCATCGCGACGTTCAATTGGAGGAGTTTCAGTTTCTTGTGCATAAGACAGGCAAGACCATGCCATTAAGGTGCAAAACATTATTTTTTTCATAGCAGTTTTTTGCTAATTTAATGTTTTTGAATATAGTCTCGAAATATATTTCCCTACAACATCAAATTCCAGATTAACCTTGCTGTCAATTGTAAAACTGCTGAAGTTGGTGTGTTCATAGGTATATGGAATAATTGATACGCTGAATTCGCCATCTTTGGAATTCACCACCGTCAAGCTTACGCCATTAACGGTTATGGATCCTTTTTCTATTGTGATATTGTTCTCGCTGTGGTCATATTTAAAGGTGAAATTCCAACTTCCATCTGCTTCCTGTATAGATGAACATGTGCCGGTTTGGTCAACATGCCCTTGTACGAGATGCCCGTCGAGCCGGTCGCCGAGTTTCATACCGCGTTCCAAATTAATCAGATCGCCAACTTTCCAATTTCCAATGTTTGTCTTAAGAATTGTTTCGGCAATTGCAGTAACAGTATAGGTTGGCGCATCAATAGAAACTACGGTCAGGCAAATTCCGTTATGCGAAACACTTTGATCGACTTTGAGTTCGTGCGTAAATTCAGAAGCAACCACAATATGGAGGTTTCCACCGTCGCGTCTGATTGCGTGCACGGTCCCAAGCGTTTCTATGATTCCTGTGAACATTCTTGTTTTATTTTAGTAGATTTGCACCTCAAAATTAGCAATAATAACACGTACATGGTCGCGAAAAGAGAAAATATCATTGTCGGAATCTCAATCGGAGATCTAAACGGAATCGGAAGCGAAGTCATCCTGAAAACGTTTGAAGATTTACGGATGCTGGAGTTTTGTACGCCTGTGATATTTGCCAATGTAAAAGTGCTGTCGTTTGTGAAGAAGACGTTTGAATCTGCTTCAATTTTACAAGGGATCGATTCGCTGGATCAGATTGTTTTGGGAAAGATCAACGTTTTGAACGTTTGGAAAGAGAATGTTGAGGTTAATTTTGGCGTAAGCGATCCAAACGCAGGGAAATATGCAATCTTGTCATTTACTGCGGCGGTTGCTGCTTTAAAGAATGATTTGATCGACGTGTTGGTTACGGCTCCAATTAATAAATACAACATACAATCAGAAGATTTCCAGTTTCCGGGCCATACTGATTATTTGGCACGCGAACTTGAAGGCGATGCGCTGATGTTCATGGTTCAGGATAATCTTCGTGTAGGTTTGTTGACAGATCATGTTCCGGTTAACGAAGTTGCATCGCATCTGACGGAGGCCCTGATCCGAAAAAAAATAGAAACCGTAAAACTTTCACTGATACGGGATTTCAGCATCAACAAACCAAAGATTGCGGTCCTCGGACTCAATCCGCATGCTGGTGATAACGGCGTCATCGGAAAAGAAGAAGATCTAATAATAAAACCTGTGGTTAAAAATATGTTCGAAAGCGGAACTATGGTTTTCGGACCTTATCCTGCAGACGGGTTTTTCGGTAACGCACAGTATGAGAAGTTCGATGCTGTAATCGCCACGTATCATGACCAGGGGTTGATTCCGTTCAAAACTTTGTCGTTCGGGAAAGGCGTCAATTATACTGCCGGTTTAAATAAAATACGTACTTCGCCTGATCACGGAACGGCGTATGATATTGCTGGGAAAGGGGTTGCCGAACATAATTCTTTTAAAGAAGCGGTTTACCTTGCGATCGATGTCTATCATTCAAGATGTCAATATGAGCATATCAGTAAAAATCCTCTGAAAATCAAAGAAAAACATTTGGAATCAAAAAAAGGATGATAACCTTTTGATATTGCATTTATTTTTTATCTTTGCACTCCCGTTTCCAAGAATCGGAAATGGGTCAAATGGTTGTTACGATGAAAAAGCTAAATGAATTTTTAATCCCGTTTATAGGATTAAAGTTAGGAAAACACCAATTTGAATTTCAGATAGATAAAGGATTTTTTGAAAGCTTTGATTATGACGAGTTTGAAAGTTGTAATATAAAAGTTAGTGTTGTTTTGGAAAAGAAGAGCACAATGCTCGAGCTTGAGTTCAAGCACAAAGGAACAGTTCACGTCCCATGCGATCTGACAAGTGAGATGTTTGACCTTCCGATTAAAGGGAAAATGAGGATGGTGGTGCAGTTTGGAGAGTCATATAACGACGATAATGACGAGTTGTTGATCCTGCCACATGGCGAGCACCAGATAAACATCGCACAGATGGTTTATGAAATGATAGCACTTTCAGTACCTTTCAGAAGGGTTCATCCGGGTGTTGAAGACGGGACTCTGCATACCGAGGCTCTTGAAAAGTTGAAAGAATTACGGGTCACCGAAATTAAAGGCGACGGCGTAGAAGAAGAAAATACAGACCCGCGTTGGGACGAATTAAAGAAACTATTAACGGATAAATAATATAGTAAAATGGCACATCCTAAGAGAAAGATCTCCAAAACCAGAAGAGACAAGAGAAGAACACACTATAAAGCTACAGTTGCTCAAATAGCAACATGCCCAATCACAGGTGAAGCACATTTATACCACAGAGCTTATTGGCATGAAGGTAAGATGTACTACAGAGGACAGGTTGTTATTGACAAGCAGGTTGCTGTTGCATAATACATTATAGAAGAAGACATTTAAACTCTCACCTCGTGGGAGTTTTTTTTGTTGGACTCAACCAGGATGCTAATTATAGAACAGCAAGCTACTTGGTTTAGAAATTTTTTCGTAATTTCATCGTCTTTCTGATAAAGGCTTATCAGTGACGAAAATTGAGCAACCTATGAATAGAATAACAGCGGCAATTACAGCTGTCGGAGGCTACGTCCCTGATTTTGTCCTCTCCAATAAACTCCTCGAGTCAATGGTTGACACCAATGATGAGTGGATCACTTCCAGAACCGGGATTAAGGAACGTCGAATCCTTAAAGATGATTCTAAAGGAACTTCCTATCTCGCAATTCAGGCTGCACAAGACCTTATCGAGCGCGGTAACGTAAATCCTGCCGAGATTGATTTTGTAATTCTTGCTACTACAACACCTGATATGCCCGTGGCAGCAACTGCAGTACAGGTTGCTACCCAAATTGGCGCCGTCAACGCATTTGCTTACGATTTACAGGCTGCATGTTCGAGCTTTCTTTACGGAATGTCGACTGCCGCTGCATATATAGAGACCGGCCGATACAAAAAAGTATTGGTTATCGGTGCCGATAAAATGTCATCTATTATCGATTATACTGATCGCGCAACCTGCATCATCTTTGGTGATGGAGCTGGTGCTGCGCTTTTTGAACCCAACTTTGAAGGTTTTGGTTTACAAGATGAATACCTGAGGTCTGACGCTATTGGGCGTGAATTCCTCAAGATAGACGCGGGCGGATCATTGTTGCCTGCATCAAAGGAAACAGTCGAAAACCGTCAGCATTATGTTTTTCAGGATGGGAAGACGGTTTTTAAATATGCCGTTACCGGAATGGCCGATGTCAGTGAAAAGATCATGAAGAAAAACAACCTTACCAATGAGGATGTTGATTGGCTTTTGGCTCATCAGGCAAACAAACGGATAATTGACGCAACTGCAAACCGTATGGAACTCGACTCATCGAAAGTCCTGGTAAACATTGAAAAATACGGAAATACAACATCAGCAACTTTACCATTGTTAATGAGTGACTTCGAACACAAGTTCAAAAAAGGAGATAAACTAATTTTTGCTGCTTTTGGCGGCGGATTTACCTGGGGTTCCATCTATCTGACGTGGGCCTACGACAGCAAATAAACAACCAAATAAAAATTATCATGGATCTTAGAGAAATTCAAAACCTAATCAGATTCGTTGCCAAATCAGGAGCGACAGAAGTCAAATTGGAGATGGACGATTTCAAAATCACCATTAAAACCACTAATGAAAACGCCGCTCCGGAAGTCAGTTATATGCATCAAGCTCCCGTTTCGCCTGCGTTGCCACAAGCAGCTGCACCGCAACCTGTAGCTCCGACAGCTCCGGCTGAAGCGCCTGCCGCAAGTGAAGATGCGAAGTACATCACAATCAAATCGCCGATTATTGGAACTTTTTACCGCAAACCTTCTCCTGATAAACCTATGTTTGTAGAGGTTGGAAGCGCGATCGCCAAAGGAGACGTGCTTTGTGTAATCGAAGCTATGAAATTATTCAACGAGATCGAATCGGAATATTCTGGCAAGATCGTCAAAATTCTTGTTGACGACATGTCGCCGGTGGAATTTGACCAGCCGTTATTCTTGGTAGATCCATCATAATTTTTAATAAATTCCAACGAAAATTTCAAATCACAGCTTTGGAATTTGGAATTTTCAATCTGGAATTTTAATCTTTTAAAAAGATGTTCAAAAAAATACTAATTGCCAATAGAGGCGAGATTGCACTTCGGATTATCAGGACTTGCAGGGAAATGGGTATCAAAACCGTTGCCGTGTACTCAACTGCAGATGCCGAGAGCCTTCACGTCCGATTTGCCGATGAAGCGGTTTGTATCGGTCCTCCGCCCAGCAACCTGTCTTATCTTAAAATGTCAAATATTATTGCGGCTGCTGAAATTACCAATGCTGATGCAATTCACCCGGGTTACGGCTTTTTATCTGAAAACGCGAAGTTTTCAAAGATCTGCCAGGAGCACGGAATAAAATTTATTGGTGCTTCACCGGCGATGATCGATCGTATGGGAGACAAAGCATCCGCGAAAGCGACAATGAAAGAAGCCGGTGTTCCTTGCGTTCCCGGTTCTGAAGGGTTGCTCGAATCGTATGAGCAAGCGAAATCACTTTCTGCCGAAATGGGATATCCTGTGATGTTAAAGGCTACTGCCGGAGGTGGCGGAAAAGGAATGCGCGCCGTATGGAAAGAAGAAGATTTGCTTAAAGCTTGGGAAGGTGCCCGACAAGAATCGGCTGCCGCGTTCGGAAATGACGGAATGTACCTTGAAAAACTGATCGAAGAACCACGCCACATCGAGATCCAGGTTGTTGGAGATGCATATGGAAAAGCATGTCACCTTTCTGAAAGGGATTGCTCGGTACAAAGACGCCACCAAAAGCTTACTGAAGAAACTCCGTCTCCTTTCATGACCGACGAGCTTCGTGAAAGAATGGGTGAAGCTGCTGTAAAAGCTGCCGAATTCATCAAATATGAAGGCGCCGGAACAGTTGAATTTTTGGTCGATAAGCACCGGAACTTTTATTTCATGGAGATGAATACCCGTATTCAGGTAGAACATCCAATTACCGAACAAGTAATTGATTATGATCTAATTCGTGAGCAGATTCTTGTTGCTGCAGGTGTTCCGATTTCGGGAAAAAATTATCTGCCGCAGCTCCATGCGATCGAATGCCGTATCAATGCTGAGGATCCTTATAATGATTTCAGGCCTTCTCCGGGAAGAATTACAACATTGCATACGCCTGGCGGACATGGCGTGCGACTGGATACGCACGTATACTCAGGATATACGATTCCGCCGAATTATGACTCTATGATTGCCAAGTTGATTACAACTGCACAAACACGTCAGGAAGCAATTAATAAGATGAAGCGCGCCTTGGATGAGTTTGTGATAGAAGGAGTTAAAACAACGATCCCTTTTCATCGTCAACTGATGGATGATCCGGCTTATGTTGAAGGAAATTATACTACAGCATTCATGGATACTTTTAAAATGAATGATCCTGCATAAAACATAAACCCGCATCAGCGGGTTTTTTTTAATATATTGGAAATAAAAAAGGCTGCCATCTCGGACAGCCTTTTCTGTTTTTAATTGTGTTTAGATCTTTATAAATCGTTTCACAGCAACAGTCTGTCCTGATGTAATTTCAAGAAGATAAGTTCCTGTTCCAACATTAGGTGCTGTAATCACACCATTGCTGATTTTTCCAGCAGAAACTGCCTGTCCAAGCAAGTTGATGATTCTGTACGTAGCATTGTTTTCAACACCATGAATATTTATAACATCTCCTTTGACCGGGTTAGGATACAATGTAAATTCAGGAGAAGCAACCAGTTGTGCTTCGGCTCTTGCCAATCCGCCGATGTTTAAGGTATAATCTTCGACCTGACCATAAGAGAAAGCTTCGCATGAAGTTGGAACCGCGTTATATTTCATCGAAACACGCATTCTTGTAGATCCACTGATCGCTGTTGACGGGATTGTAATTGTTCCTGTCGCAGGCGTCGTCTGAGAAGCAGCTTTTGTCCACGCTGTTTCACCTGCGTCTACGAAGTCGCCATCGCCGTTGTAATCGATGAAAACAGCATATCCTTCATTGTATTTTGTTGAAGCCCATGTCGGTGTAATTGAGATCGTATAAGCAGATCCTTTATTGACATTTCCAGAAACCGCGGTAAAATTTGTATATCCTGTTCCGCCTGTTGAGGAATTATCGATCCCCGCAACTATCACACGCCCAATAAGCTCATCTGCAACACTATTCCCCTGTGAAGCGCAATAAGTCACAGTTCCGCCTGCTAATGTGGTAACGTTTATTGTATTGCTTGCTGTAGAGGCATTTCCGGCCGCATCTTTCGCGCGAACGTAAAAACTGTATGTAGTTGAAGCAGTCAATCCTGTAATTGCTGATGATATTCCGCTAACAGTAGTTCTATAAGCACCATTCTGATAAACATCATATCCTGTCACGCCAACATTATCTGTTGATGCACTCCACGTCAGGTTTGTAGTTGTTTGTGTAGTTCCCGACGCAGCCAAGTTAGTTGGAGTTGAAGGCACAGTAACATCTGATGCCGGAGCCAAAGTCGTTACATTTACCGTATTACTTGCCGGAGATGTATTTCCTGCAGCATCTTTAGCAACCACATAATACGAGTATGTAGTAGAAGCCGACAATCCGCTTACTGTTGATGATGTTCCGCTTACTGTTGTTCTGTATGATCCATTTTGGTAGATATCATATGCAGTTACAGCAACATTATCGGTTGAAGCTGTCCACGACAAGTTCGTTGAAGATTGCGTTGTGTCTGAAGCCGCTACGTTATTCGGAGTCGATGGAGCTGATGTGTCAGATGAACCTGCCGTAATCGTGAAGTTGGCGTTTGAAATATCAAAAAAGATATGGTTTGCACCTTTAACCATAATACGGTTTTGTGCACCCGGAGTATTCGGCACAATGATAGACTCGGTTCCATCATTTGGTGTTGAAGCCAATAACGTTACAGGATATGTATTTCCGCCGTCAGTTGAAAGATAAATTGTCACGCTTGCAGCATTTACGCCATTTGCAGTTGTTCCTGCAACGTTCCAAGTTACGGTTTGTGTTGATCCGCCAGCCCATGAAACGGCTGTATTTGGTGCGCTTACAGTGAATGGGCCGGCTGTTCCATTTACAGTTACGATCATATCGTCACTGTTATTCGCCGGTCCGCCTGCGCGGTTATCGCGGACAGTCATCCTGAAATTCATTGTTCGTGCAACTGTTGGCACTACTTCCCATTTCCAAGAGGTTGCTCCGGTTTTGATTGTCGACATCTGAGGGAAATATCGTGAAGGCGAAGCCGAAGGCAGAATCGATCTAAATGCAGGACCTGTTGTTCGGGTTGCACTCGGAATTGTAGATGTTGGTGTCCCAACGTTCATCTGCTCCCAATCATATGTAAGTACATCTCCGTTTGCATCCGTCGCTGAACCGGTAAGCATAAAAGGCGTCCCTTTTGGAACTGTAAAGTCAAGTCCGGCGTTTGCTGTCGGAACCGAATTTCCTGTAGCGATTGATGTCTGACAAGTTGTAGTTTTCACATAATTCGTTACCTGTTGAATGCTGAAAGCATGGAAGTACGCATCACTATGTGGCTGAACATCATTTGTCGCGCCTGTAATTCCGGCATAACCCATGATCGTAGATCCGCTTCCCGGTTCCATTTGTGCTCCGGTTCCTTCATTGCTATGCGTGAAAGTGTGGTTGGCACCGAATTGGTGTCCGATCTCATGTGCGACATAATCAATATCAAAGTTGTCACCTTGTGGAATCCCGTCATTTGGCGATGTGTAGCCGCTTCCTTTTCCTAGTGGAACTGATGAAGTTGGATTCTTGCAGACACATCCGATACAGCCTGCGTTTCCGCCGCCGCCTGATGCCCCGAACAAGTGCCCGATATCATAATTGGAACTTCCGATTACGTTGGTAAGTGTCGTCTGAAGTTCCTGGTTCCACGCGCCGCCTGCTCCGGTTGAAGCTACAGAATATGGATCAGTTGAAGCCGAAGTATAAATTACAGCATCTGTGTTCGCGATCAAATTCATGTGAATCCCGAAATCTTTCTCAAAAACACCATTTACGCGCGTCATTGAGTTGTTGATTGCCGCTAATGCCAAAGCTTTTGTTCCCCCGAAATACGATGTGTATTCGCCGGTAACCGACATTGCAAGTCGGTAGTTGCGCAATTGGCCATCGTCAGCATTTGGGCGTAGTGCCAATTCTGAGTCAAGGTCTTCATGTGCAGTGGCGATTACCTTACATTCAAACTTGTTCAATGAAGCAGCTTTATCCGACTTTTTAAAGACAGTGTAAGTTGATAAGTCGGTTGTGTAAGGCTCAATAAAAATTGCAGAACGGTCGGCGTTGATCGTCATCGTCTGCAATCCTAATGGCGATAAACTGAAGTAGATCGTCGAAGCCGGATTGTCGACTCCCTGGCCGACATACGATTTGATCTCAGGAAATCTTGCAGCTAGAGCCGGATCCATGTTTGACGATTCCATAACTCGGAATTGCTCAGGTTGTCCGTCAGCATTCGGAAAAGAGACGATTACATTAGACTGTTTCGCACCAAAACGTTTAGGCGAATCAGCCAACTGCTGTCGCAGCTGGTTTACGTCAAGCTCAAAGAGACGTGGATTGGTAATAGTTGTTTTGTTTTCAAAGACGACGGCGTCAGTCTTTTTTACTGCCGATTTCCAGATCGGTTTTTGTTGTGCGAACGAAAAACTGGAAATCGCGAGCAGCGCAATGCAGAGTAATTTGCTTTTCATAAAAATAGATTGGGGAGGTTAAATAGAAATTTTAATTGCTCAAATATATATGTAAATCTAATTCGATGATTCAAAAAATAGGGAAAAATTATACCGAATCGACAAACTACGTGGTTCCCTGTTAACAAATTTTCAATTTCTGTATCCTTTTTCTGAATAATATTCAAATGCCCTAGCCCAGATAGAAGCGGTTATCCTTTTTTGGAATTTTTTTTCAAAAAAGATAATAGCGAATAGCTGGATCAGCTTCCATAAGAAAGCCTCATTCAAAAGAGCTACTTTTACAAAAAAATGAAATGCATTTAAGTTATTGGGAGCTCAAGCATTGGTTCACCGATGTAGATTATACTATCGTAGGAAGCGGTATTGTCGGGTTGCATGCAGCTCTTCGGTTGCGGGATCGATTTCCCGAAAGTAAAATCCTCGTGCTTGAAAGAGGAATGCTGCCACAAGGGGCGAGTACGAAAAATGCAGGATTTGCGTGCTTCGGAAGCTTGTCAGAAATAATCGAGGATCTTGAGTCACATTCCGAAGAACAGGTAATTCAACTGATTGAAAAGCGATGGAACGGTTTGCAGATGCTGCGAAAGCGCTTAGGTGATGGCGCAATCGACTTCAGGTCTTACGGAGGTTACGAACTTTTCCTTGAAGACGATGATGCATCCTATTCGAATTGTCTTCAAAAAATGCCTTTGATCAATGAAATGCTTCGTCCGCTTTTTAAGAAACATGTGTATTCGCAAGAGGCTGATCGCTTCAATTTTGGAGCAACGAAAGACAATCTGATCTACAATCCTTTTGAAGCCCAAATTGACACCGGGATGATGATGCACGCTTTGTTGAAGAATGCGCTTGCAGAAAACATTTTGATTCTCAACCGGCAAACGGTTACGGCTTTTCATGAAAAAGAAGACTGCGTTGAAGTAAGTCTTGATGATTTCACTTTCAAAACGAAAAAACTGTTGTTTGCAACAAATGGTTTTGCTGGCCAACTAACAAATGGCGCTGTAAAGCCGGCAAGAGCTCAGGTATTGATAACCAAACCCATTCCAGACCTTGAAATAAAAGGAACTTTTCACTTTGATAAAGGCTATTATTATTTCCGGAATGTCGGCAACCGGATATTATTTGGCGGCGCACGAAATCTCGACTTTGAAACCGAGACGACAACAGAGTTGGGCAATACAGAAATAATTCAGAACCGTCTCGAGGAATTACTAAAAAAAGTAATTTTGCCGGGTCGCGATTATGAAGTCGAACACCGCTGGAGCGGAATAATGGGAATGGGTTCGGGAAAACTTCCTATCGTGAAGCAAATTTCGGAGCATGTGTATTGCGGTGCGCGCCTTGGCGGAATGGGAGTCGCAATTGGAAGTATGGTCGGAGCCGAACTCGGTGATCTTATATAACTGATATGATAAAGAAAATATTCGGATTTTTAGTAAAAGCAATGCTGTGGTTTGTAGGCATATCGGTTTTTCTTGTGATTTTGTATAAGTTCGTCCCGGTGCCGTTTACGCCGCTGATGGCAATCCGGTATTTTGAAAATGAAAGTGCAGGGAAAGAGAATTACTTTGGGCATGATTGGGAACCGCTTGAGGATATTTCCCCGAATCTTCAAAAGGCCGTGATCGCAAGTGAGGATGCCAACTTTCTACTTCATAACGGTTTTGATTTTGATGCCATGCAAAAAGCCCTTAAGAATAACAGCAAGGGCAAAAAAATCAAAGGTGGAAGCACGATTTCACAACAAACCGCTAAAAACATCTTCCTTTGGCAGGGCCGAAGTTATTTCAGAAAAGCGCTTGAAGCTTATTTTACCGCTTTAATTGAGTTATTTTGGGGAAAAGAACGCATCATGGAAGTTTATTTAAACAGCATCGAAATGGGCAATGGCGTTTACGGCGCGCAAGCTGCATCACGACACTGGTACAGCAGGGACGCATCGCAACTGACAAAGCGTGAAGCAGCAGGAATTGCCGCGATACTGCCCAATCCACGTAAATACAGCGCCAGCAATTCATCAGGATTCATCAACAGGAGGAAAGGACGGATTCAGCGGCACATGCGATATGTGAAACTGGAATATTATAAGAAAACAGAAGATTCTGGGAAATAGTTTTTTCGGCCACGAATGCACGAAGTAGGTGGTCGAAAGCAATCACAATCACGGTAAAGTTCCGCTGACTTATTCGGTTGAGGTTTATTTAACTACATTAAGTTACCGAGTTTTAAAATTCGTGAATTGCTTCGCCCGTTCGCGAGCTCGGGTCGTGGCCAAGAATATTTGCACACAGTTTTTATTTTTAATTTACACTAAAACACAACAAATGAAAGCACACGAAATAGACTATCAGATTTTTGGCGAAGAAATGCAATATGTAGAGATCGAATTGGATCCACAGGAAATCGTCGTTGCGGAAGCAGGAAGTTTTATGATGATGGACAACGGGATCCAGATGCAGACAATTTTCGGGGACGGATCCGCACCGCAAACCGGATTGTTCGGCAGTCTGCTTTCAGCCGGCAAACGGATGCTGACTGGCGAAAGCCTCTTTATGACAGCGTATCTGAACATGAATCAATCTAAATCGAAGGTCTCTTTTGCGTCGCCTTATCCAGGAAAGATTTTGCCGATCGATCTTGCTCAACTACAAGGGAAATTTGTTTGTCAGAAAGATGCTTTTTTGTGCGCTGCAAAAGGTGTTGCAGTCGGAATTGAATTCTCCCGAAAGCTTGGCCGCGGACTCTTCGGCGGTGAAGGTTTTATCATGCAGAAACTCGAAGGCGACGGGATGGCATTTGTTCACGCGGGTGGAACTTTAGCGAAACGCGAGCTGGCTTCTGGTGAAGTGCTTAAAGTCGATACAGGCTGTATAGTCGGATTTACAAAAGATGTCGATTACGATATTGAGTTTATCGGCGGAATCCGAAATTCTGTATTTGGTGGCGAAGGGTTGTTTTATGCAACTTTACGCGGACCAGGCACGGTTTATATCCAATCGCTTCCGTTCAGCAGGCTTGCCGACAGGATCATTGCATCCGCACCAAGATCGGGAGGAAGTTCACGAGGCGAAGGCAGCATTCTCGGCGGTCTTGGAAATTTAATTGATGGCGACAACAAGTTTTAAAAAAAGCGTCCGGTTAAGGACGCTTTATAATTATAGATTGAAGTTGACTGACAGGAAAATATTCCTTCCCATATCCGGAATTCCATCAGCTTTAAGTCGGGATAAGTGTGCAATGTAAGTTTTATCCAATAAGTTGTTGGCACCAAGTTGGAGGCTGAATTTCATTTTGTGGATAGTAATGTCGCCACCAGCTCCCAAATTTACCAATGTATATCCGGCTGATCCTGTTTCAAACAGGCCTACATTCTTTTGGCTGAAAGTAGATGATATCCCGACATTCGCATAGCCGTTCTTCAACCAGCTTTTTGCCGAAAATTGGGTTCGGATCGTGTTGTTCCAGTTATTTGCAGGAATCAACGGCAGGAAACTTCCGTCGGCTCGCGTTGCTGTCACTGTTTCGAAGCTACTTTCAAAATGAAGCCAATCAAATGGATGCGGATGTAAGTGAATACCTGCTTCTCCGCCATAAAGCCTTGCGTCATCCTGAACATATTCAAATACATTATTTTCATCTATTGTTTGACCAGTAGGCGTCACATAAATGTAATCTGAAATATAGTTATAGAATCCGTTGACAAACAGCTCGAAATGGCCGCTTTTATATTCAAAGTTGACATCCGTCTGAAAGTTACGTTCAATACCGAGCTGGCTGTTGCCGATTTCATAGCGGTTCGTTCCTTCATGAACGCCATTTGAAGTAAGTTCTGCCAAGTTCGGAGCACGATATCCTGACGCGAGGTTGATTCGCAGCGTAAGCGCCGGGAACAATTCAGTTTTTAATCCCGCAGATGCATTAAAGCTTTGGTAGGAATTGTTGATTGGAGCGAAATATCCTTCTTCCCCAACAACCCCGTTTTTATACGATTTAATGTGTCGATTGTCAAACCGGACGCCGGCTTGCAGCACATTCTTGCTCCATTCATAATTGATGGTTGTGAAAACCCCAAAGTCGGTTGTCATTGCATCCGGAATCAAAAATTCTTCACCGGAGTTGTCATTTGTCTGGTATAGACCCTGGATTCCGCCAATCGCCTCGAATTTCAGTCCTTTCGGAAAATGATATTTCAGGTTGTAATTTAACGTCTGCAGATTCATATCGAGAATCGGACTGACCGTTTCCTCAAATTCCTGACGGATGTTTGAAATATATCCGAAATCCGCTTCAAGCGATGATTTTCCGAAGAATAATCTGTTGTGCAAGCTCATGATATGGCTCTCAACGTCTTGTTTTGGAGATAACGGCTCTTTGTTTTTAGACTGGATTCCGATTTCTTCCGGAAGTCCTAGATCCAGCTTGTTATAATTGTACCGCAGTACCGATGAAAACTTAGCGCTGCTATGTCCGACCGCGAACTTCAGATCTTGCTCGTTGAAGCGGCTGTTGGTCACGCGCTGTCCGTTCGGAATTTCATAATCTGAATGGGTGGCGTAATTGCCACGTGCCAGAAATCGCCAGTTATCAGTCGAAGTTTTAACTCCAATCGATGTGTTGCTTCCCAAGGTATTCGAAAAAAACCTTTGCCTGAAATCGCCTTTCCATGTGTTCGCGTCGGCAAATTTCTCGGGATTAAAATACAGAACTCCGCCTAAAGCGTCAGATCCATATAACAAAGAAGCGGGACCTTTGATTACTTCTACGCTTTCAATTCCCGAGTCGTTCAAACCCAGTCCGTGCTCGTCGCCAAACTGTTGATTTTCTATTCGGACGCCTTGTGAATAAACAAGAACACGGTTTCCGCTCAAGCCGCGAATTACAGGTTTTCCAATTGATGTTCCTGTAGAAATTTGTGAAACACCCGGAATTGTCGCAAGCCCTTCGGATAAAGTTGCCGCCCCGCTACGTTGCAGTGATTCCATTGTCGCATGTTCCACTTTCATGACGTTTTGCGATTGTAGTCGGTTGAATGCAGTTGAAACAATCACTTCATCCATTTGATGCACGCTTTCTTCAAGCACAACATCAAATTTTGTATCATTTTGAAGGATTGCCAGTGCTACATTTTGGGAATTGTATCCGACATAAGAGAAAAGGACACGAATATTTCCCGAAGGCAGATTCGCAATATTATAAGAGCCATCCGACTTTGTAACTGTACCTTTTTGTAAATCGGGCATGTAAATGGAAACTCCCACAAGCGGTGCTTTGTTGACGTCTGTTACGACGCCGCTGATTTTATTCTGCGCAAAGCCAAACGCAGACAAACCCAATAATAGGGCTGCTGAAAATATACTCTTCATTATTTGAATTTATTGTTAACGATAAGGTTTCCTGAAAACAGGACTTAGTTAGACAATAAATGGAGGTCCGCGAAGGGAATAGCTGCATCCGGAAAAGGAGATTGGAAGTTCACAGTAAAAGCTGAAGTAGGGAACTTCAATACGGGAAAGAATCGCAGAGCACTGATAGGATGTAGTGCCAACAAAACTGCTGAAAGTGAAGTCGCAAATAGCGCAATGATCGAACTTATGATGTTCATGCGTGAACTCGGCTTTGCTGTCGCTATGCGCATGCTCGCAAATCTCAGTTGTAAGCTGCTCAACAAGGTGCTCAAGGGAATGCAGCGATTGGAACAATATCGAGAACAATACTGCAAACGCTAAAGAGACATTCAATAAAGCACGTTTTTTTTCCATCGAAAAGAACTCTCTCGGATTAAACTAAATTATTTGCAACCAGATATTCCGCAATCTGAATTGTATTTGTTGCAGCGCCTTTGCGAAGATTGTCGGAAACGATCCACATGTTCAAAGTGTTCGGCTGACTCTCATCACGCCGGATCCTTCCAACAAAAACATCGTCTTTTCCCTGCGCATACATTGGCATCGGATAAGTATAAGTATCGGTGTTGTCCTGAACTACAACTCCGGGAGTTTCATGCAAGATCCGGCGTACATCGTTCACATCGAAATCATTTTCAAATTCGACATTTACCGCTTCGCTATGTCCGCCTACAATTGGAACACGAACTGCAGTTGCCGTCACGCGGATTGTTTTGTCGCCAAGGATTTTTTGCGTTTCGCGAACGAGTTTCATTTCTTCTTTTGTATATCCGTTCTCTTCAAACGAATCACATTGTGGAATCGCATTTCGATGTATCGGATATTTGTAAGCCATTTCACCGGTTACGCCGGCATATTCATTTTCGAGTTGTTGTACCGCTTTCACGCCTGTTCCTGTGATTGACTGGTATGTCGAAACGATGATGCGTTTGATCGTATATTTTTTGTGAAGAGGCGCCAAAGCCAAAACCATTTGAATTGTGGAACAATTCGGATTGGCGATGATTTTGTCTTCTTTGGTAAGTTCCGAAGCATTGATTTCAGGAACAACCAATTTTTTGGATTGATCCATTCTCCAAGCTGATGAATTGTCTATAACCGTTGTTCCGGCTGCAGCAAATTTAGGAGCCCATTCAAGTGAAGTTTCGCCACCTGCTGAAAATACAGCGATGTCAGCTTTCATGTCGATTGCTTCCTGCATTCCGACGATCTTATATTTTCGCCCTTTGTATTCGATTTCTTTTCCGACCGATTTTTCAGAAGCAACCGGAATCAGTTCCGTTACCGGGAAATTTCGTTCTGCCAACACCTGAAGCATTACTTCGCCAACCATTCCGGTCGCACCAACAACAGCTACTTTCATGAAACTTAGTTTTGAATTGCAAAAGTACTGCGATTATCGTTCTGTTGCAAACTGATTTAAAAGAAGAACCACGCCCAAGGCGTGGTTTAGTTAGAATATATAATGTAGCGGTACTTTAGTATTAAGGCCGACGTCGCAATTCGTCACGTATTTCCATCAACAGTTTTTCTTCTGTCGTTGGAGCAGGCGGTTCTGCAGGAGTGTCAGCATCTTTTCTTCTCGTAGCATTCATAGCTTTGATGATAATGAAGAGCGCAAATGCGGTAATAATGAATGAAAGGCAATTCGACAAGAAACTCCCGTATTTTACTGCCGTTCCCGGAATCGTCAATTGTGCAAGATTCTCAAGATGGGCAGCTTTCAGCGCAGGTGTCAGCAATAATGGGGTGACAATGTCATCAACGAGCGATTTTACAATTGCATTGAACGCGCTTCCAATTATAACTCCAACAGCCAAATCCATCACATTTCCTTTGAGTGCAAAATGCTTGAATTCTGAAATCATTCCCATACTTGAACTTTTTAACGAAGATAAAAATTAATTACTGTGAAACCTACTCCCGATAAAAAACCCTTTTGACACGCTGCGAAATTCCGGCAACTATTTCGTAAGGTATTGTTCCGAGTTTTTCGGCCATCAGAACTACAGACGGACTTTCACCAAATATCACAACGCCATCACCTTCTTTACAGTTAATATCCGTTACATCTGCCATCAGCATATCCATACAAACGCTTCCAACAATGGAAGCTTTTTGATTATTTACAGTGATAAATCCAACCTGGTTTCCCCAACTGCGCGGAATCCCATCAGCATAACCAATTGGAATTGTCGCTATCGTTGTAGGTTTTTTGGCAACAAATCTTCGGCCATAGCCAACACTGTCGCCAGCCGGAATTGATCGTATTTGGGAAATAATCGACTTTAATGTTCCGACGAGTTGCAGGTGTTTTTGCTCGGAAGGATCATTTGAGATCCCGTAGATGCCAATTCCAAGCCGGACCATGTCGTATTGCGCTTCCGTGAAATTGCTGATTCCCGACGTATTAAGTAAGTGCCGGATCGGCTTGATGTTCAGTTCCAGCATTAGTATCTGAGAAAGCCTTTCGAACAATGCAATCTGCGAAATTGCAAATTCCCTATGCAAAAGGTCATCGGTTGTCGCCATATGTGATAAAATACTTTTCACCTGAACTGCTCTTGTACCACGAAGCACAGAGATAAGTTCCGAAAAGTGATTTTCGTCAAAACCTAGTCGGTGCATTCCCGTATCGATTTTTATATGGATCGGATAATCACGCAGTTTCTTCTGTTTTGCCAGTTTTATAAATGCTGCGAGCCCTTTCAGGCTATATATTTCCGGTTCAAGCTTATGCTGGATTATCGATGCGAAGCTGGTGTTTTCCGGATTGAGGACCATAATGGGCAGCTTGATTCCGGCGTTTGTGAGTGCAATTCCTTCATCTGCAAAAGCAACTCCAAGATAGTCGACCTTGTGATGTTCAAGCAGTTTAGCAATTTCGAATCCGCCACTTCCATAGCCATAAGCCTTGACCATGACCATCATCATCGTCTCAGGTTTGAGCTTTGCCTTGTAAAAATTCAGATTGTGGCTGATCGCGTTAAGGTTGATCTCAAGAACCGTCTCATGTGTTTTTTCCTCCAACAATGAAACAATCTCCTCAAATCGAAATTGTCGCGCACCTTTGATAAGAATTGTTTCATGTCCAAAACTTATATTTTCGAAATCGGCTGTAAATGCATCAGTATTTGTATACGTTATACAGTTTCCAAATTTATTTTTATATGCTGAAATGGTTTCGCCAATGCCAATCACGCGGTTAATGCGGTTCGAAATTACGAGTTGCGATACA
The DNA here is from genome assembly GCA_036388535.1 of Flavobacterium sp. Classification (GTDB taxonomy): domain Bacteria; phylum Bacteroidota; class Bacteroidia; order Flavobacteriales; family Flavobacteriaceae; genus Flavobacterium. The sequence goes on from DASVRQ010000076.1 coordinate 36,073, forward strand.
CGTGAATAGAGTTCGTCGTTTGATAATCCGCTTTGGAAAATATCCGAAAGGATCAGCGTTTTCTTTTTATGGTGCTTGTGGCTTTCCAGAAAATCCAGTGCAATTTTCAGCGATTGAAAATCAGAACTATAACTGTCATCAATGATTGTTGTGTCGTTGACGCCGTTTTTAACTTTAAGCCTCATCTGGACCGGAAAAAGCAATTCCATTCTGCTTTCGATAGTCATTGCGTCGTAACCCAGGTGAAGCATCACCATCAGGCATTGGATCGAATTTTCTATCGATGCATCATCCTGAAAAGGAATACGAATTTCGAAGGTATTGTTCTGGTATTTTACTTTTAATAATGTCTTGTCGAGGATAGGCTTTAAAGACAGAATCACATCTGCAGTTTCATCTTTGCAACTCCATGTGAAAGTGTGTGTTTGTGAGCCGATGAAAGCATCTACGGTTTTATTTTTCTGGCAAATTAAGATTTCAGCATGTTTAAACAGCTTAAGTTTCTGCTTGATTTTTTCGCCGACATTGGCAAAACCTTCATCGTGGGCTGATCCGATATTGGTGAGAATGCCAATTTTAGGCTTGATCATCGGTTCCAGTTTTTCCATTTCTCCAACCATCGAAATTCCCGCTTCAAAGATCCCAAGGTTATGATGTTCGTTGATTGAAATGATTGAAAGCGGAACGCCAACTTGAGAATTATAACTTTTCGGACTTCGGATGATATTATAATCGGGGCTTAAAAGAAAGTTGAGCCATTCTTTTACGATGGTTTTTCCGTTGCTGCCTGTTATGCCAATTACAGGAAAATCAAAAAGTGTCCGATACCATGAAGCAAATGCCTGCAACGCGTCGAGCGTGTTTTCAACAACTAAAAAAGCAGCTTGGCCTGCAAATTGCTCGGGAACGTGACTGACAACAAAGTTCCGAACACCATTGTTAACCAGTTCTTCAATATAATTGTGGGCGTCATTGTTAGGGCCAACCAATGCAAAGAACAATGTATTCGCACCATTTTGAAGCGACCGGCTGTCGATCGAAACAGAATCAATAACGAGACTGTCACTTGTTCCGATCAGATCTGCGGCAATTACAGTAATAATATCGTTGAGGTTAACTGTCAAAAGTCGGGTTGGTGTTTGGTTTTTCTTGCGGCAAGCCCGTCGGCTTCCTGGTTTTTCTGCATCGCATGAAAGTACGCCCCACGGCTTAAAGGTTCGTATTCTTCGGTTTCACCTAATAGAACCAGGCTGTCGTTATTGGCTTTTCGGAAACTAAAATGGGCGAGATTTCCAGTTCGTGTACAAACGGCGTGGACTTTAGTGACATATTCGGCAGTCGCCATCAAAGCAGGCATCGGCCCGAAAGGATTTCCTTTAAAATCCATATCCAATCCCGCAACAATTACACGAATCCCCGTATTGGCCAGGTCGTTGCATATCCTGACAATTTCATCATCAAAAAATTGCGCTTCGTCAATTCCGACCACATCGCAACCTTGAGCTAAAATAGCAATATTGGCAGCAGCCGGAACAGGAGTCGACCGGATTTCATTAGCGTCATGCGAGATGACCATTTCGTCGTGATAACGAGTATCGATGGCAGGTTTAAATATTTCAACTTTCTGCTTTGCGAACTGTGCCCTTTTCAGTCGGCGGATCAGCTCTTCGGTTTTGCCTGAAAACATTGACCCGCAGATAACTTCTATCCAGCCAAATTGTTCTTTATGATTTACTGTATTTTCGAGAAACATTTTGTAATTTTCAGCCCTGAAAAGGATTAGTTTGTTCTTTTGACCGGAAGCGGAAAATTCGAGTTTACCGTTTTGCGTCGGTTTCAAAAGTAGCTAATTTTTGTCAATTCGAAGTTTCAAACACCGTGTTAAAAATACAGTTTATGAACATCGGCAGACGCTCTTTTTGAAATGCCATACCCCAAAATAATCATAAGTTATGAAGAAGAAGCTTGAAGCAGAACTGATCAGCATCGCACACCGAATATTGAAGTTGAAAAACAAATCCGATGTAGTTGCACTGCATCAGGAAACGCAACGATTGTATGAGAAACTGTCGGTTTTGCGGTTTGTCGAAGAAAAGTTCGGGGATGTTAAACCTACAATCGGCTTATCTGAAATTGAAAGCAAACTTGAGGAATTTTTTGATGAAGAACCGGCTCAAGCCAATGATATAGCGCCAGCTGTAGAAGTTGAATCTCCTAAACCAGCTGAAATTACTTCTTCGCAGCAACCTGATGAGGAAGAGCCGGAAGTTACAATTGAACCCGAAACTCCTGAAGTGGAAGAAATTTCACCTGAGGAAAAAGAAGAAACTGAAGTTCCGCAAACAGGAGATCAGCAAAATGCATCAGAAGGATCGGGAATTCCGGATGATGTTCCGCCAACGACTGTTCCGCCTGATTCGCCGCCTGAAATTGAAGTCGCACATGCTTATGAAGAAGTAGAAGAGTCTGAATCTGATGCTAATGATGATGATCAACCCGAGGAAGTTACCTCTGAACAATTAAGCTTGCCTCAGGAAGCTGCTAAAGACGAACCTTTTGTTCCTTCTTTTGAATTGGCTTTTGATCCTAAAACAGATGATTCTGTTGAAACGGCAAAAAATATTACACCGCAGTTTTCCTTTGATGACTTATTAGGTAAAGATTATGCCGATCCGGTGTTTGTTACGCCTGAAGAAAATCAGCCAAAGCCAAATATATTCACAGCTCCGACTACAAATGCTTATGTTCCGCCGACGCAGCCCGATCATAAAGCGGTTTCATTGAATGACCGACTTGCAAAGGGTATCACGATTGGGCTCAATGACCGTATCGCGTTCATGAAGCACCTTTTCGGAAACAGCAGCGAAGACTACAACCGCGTTTTGTCGCAACTTCTGACTTTCAACACATATGAAGAAGCGCAGGAATTTATCGATCAGATGGTGAAGCCCGACTACGACAATTGGGAAGGCAAAGACGAATATGCGCAACGTTTTATGGAAATTGTAGAGAAGAGGTTCACCTAAGATTATGTCCAAACTTTACATCGTCCCAACTCCGATCGGCAATCTTGAAGACATGACCTTTCGTGCGATCCGCATACTAAAGGAAGCAGATCTGATTTTGGCCGAGGACACACGGACAAGCGCCAAGCTCCTCAAACATTTTGATATCGGGACGCACATGCACAGCCATCATATGCATAATGAGCATAAGACGATTGAGTATGTGATCGGGCGATTACAAGGCGGAGATACTATCGCATTAATTTCCGATGCTGGAACTCCGGCGATTTCCGATCCTGGATTTTTGCTGACCAGAGCTTGCGTTGAAAATAATATTCCTGTTGAATGTTTGCCTGGCGCGACCGCTTTTGTTCCGGCGCTGGTAAACAGCGGACTTCCGAATGACAAATTTGTATTCGAAGGATTTCTGCCAGATAAAAAAGGCCGTCAGACACGTTATTTGGCTCTTGCCGAGGAAATGCGCACCATTATTTTATATGTTTCTCCTCATAAATTGGTTAAGACATTGACAGAATTCAAAACGTATTTCGGTGAAGACAGACCAATTTGCGTTTGCCGGGAACTTTCTAAAATGCATGAAGAAAATGTTCGCGGAACTGTCGCTGAAGTACTTTCCCATTTTGAAAAAACCGCGCCGCGAGGTGAAATTGTCGTGGTTGTTGGCGGAAAAGTCGTCGTTAAAGAAAAGAGAGAATAGCTTTTGAGTTATATTTTTCCGTAGATTTGCCACATACAAGCCTATTACCCAATATTATACTCCATACAAAATTATGCGCTGGACAGTCAAACCCCGACCAGAAGAATATAAAGTACGGCTTCTCGCCAATGCTTTAAATATCGAAGATTTTATCGCTGAACTTCTTGTTCAACGCGGAATTGAAACCTTCGAAGATGCGCGAAAATTTTTCCGCCCGACTTTAGCCGATTTACATGATCCGTATTTGATGAAAGATATGGACAAAGCGGTTTCGCGCATTGAAGCGGCTGTTGCCAATGGTGAAAACATCCTTGTTTTCGGTGATTATGATGTTGACGGAACTACTGCAGTTTCGCTGGTTGCATCATATTTAAGGACATTCTATCCGAATGTTGACACGTATATTCCCGATCGTTATGCTGAAGGTTATGGCGTGTCGTTCCAGGGAATCGATTATGCCGATGATAATGGCTGCTCGTTAATTATTGCTTTGGACTGCGGAATAAAATCAATTGACCACGTCGCTTACGCAAAAGAAAAGAGAATTGATTTTATAATCTGCGACCATCACAGGCCGGGTGAGTTTTTACCTGATGCAATTGCTGTTTTGGATCCGAAACGTCCTGATTGTGATTATCCGTATGATGAACTTTGTGGCTGCGGAATCGGATTTAAACTGATTCAGGCACTTGGTCAGAATCGTGGAGAAACAACAGAAGATTTGATTCCATATCTCGATTTAGTTGCGACTGCAATTGCTGCTGATATTGTTCCGATGACGGGTGAAAACCGTGTGTTGGCAACGTTCGGACTTGAGGTGATAAATTCTGACCCGCGTCCCGGAATAAGAGCACTAATTTGTAATGTCAACAAAAAAGCGCTTGATATTACTGATGTCGTTTTTATTGTCGCACCTCGAATTAATGCTGCTGGCCGAATCAAACATGGTCGTTGCGCGGTCGAACTATTAACCGAATATGATCTGGATCAGGCTAAACAGTTCGCTGCTGAAATCGAAAAATTCAATTCAGACCGAAAAGATCTTGATAAGCAGATCACGAAAGAAGCACTGCTTCAAATTGACACAAATAGCGAACATGAACGCTTTACAACCGTAGTTTTCCAGGAAGATTGGCATAAAGGCGTAATTGGGATTGTGGCTTCGCGGCTTATCGAAACCTATTACCGGCCAACACTTGTATTCACAAAAAGTGGTGATAAATATGCTGCTTCAGCGCGATCTGTAAAAGGTTTCGATGTTTATAATGCTTTGGATTCCTGCGCGGAACATCTTGAGCAGTTCGGCGGACACATGTATGCAGCCGGTTTGACGTTGAAAGAAGAAAACTACCAAAAATTTAAAGATGCATTCGAAAAATGCGTGGAATCATCGATCCATCCTGATATGCTCACGCCTGAAATTTCAATTGATGCAGTAATTGATTTCGATCAGATCACTCCAAAATTGACTCGAATTTTAAAACAATTTGAGCCTTTCGGCCCGATGAACATGACGCCTGTTTTCGCAACGAAACAAGTTTGTGATACAGGATTTGCAAGAACTCTTGGCTCGGATTGCGAACACCTGAAACTTTACGTAAGGCAAAAAGACACAGGCGGAATTAACGCGATCGGATTTGGATTGGGCAAGAAGCTTGATTTGGTAAAGGGTCAGAAAAGCTTTGAAATTGCTTACTGCATCGATGAGAATGAATGGAAAGGCGAAGTATCGATGCAGCTTAGGCTGAAGGATCTTCGGGAATGCTAGATTTGTTCAAACTTTTTTAATTCAAGCGTTTCGCCGTCAAAAACGCCATACGTAAAATAGGTAATCCAATCGCCTAAATTCATATATGTAGAGCGATCCCCAACTTTGATCTCAAGTGGCAAATGGCGATGTCCGAAAATAAAGTAGTCGTAATGCTTGGTTTCGAGTTTACGCTTTGAATAGGAAACCAGCCATTCTTTGTCTTCGCCAAGATAAACGACATCTTCATCACCTGAGATCAATTTATTTTTTACGGACAGATATTGTCCGAGTTGAACGCCAAGATCCGGATGAAGCCAGCCGAAAAGCCATTTTGAAAACGGATGCCTGAAGACCCGTTTCATTCTTTTGTAGCCTTTGTCGCCCGGGCCCAGGCCATCGCCATGACCAATCAGGAACAATTTGTCGTTGAACTTAAATTGTTGGGTCGTATGGTAAACGGGAATATTGAGTTCTTTTTCTAAGTAGTCGTTCATCCACAAATCATGGTTCCCGACAAAAAAATGTATCGGAATCCCGCTGTCACGGATTTCAGCAAGTTTCCCGAGTACCCGTACAAACCCGCGTGGAACTACGGTTTTGTATTCAAACCAAAAGTCAAATAAGTCGCCAAGCAGAATAATTGCAGCTGCATCGTGCTTTACTTCGTCAAGCCATGCGATGAATTTCTTTTCGCGCGGCAGACTCAATTCGGCTGTTGGAGCTCCCAAATGCTGGTCGGATGCGAAGTATATTTTCTTGTCAGGAGGAAGCTGCATATGCGAAGTTAACAAAAACGGATTAATTATCGCTTGCGTACCATTCTGCGAATGAGGTCTCAGTTTCCTGAAGTTTCAATGAATGGAGCGCGATATTTTGAGGTAACCGGTTCTTTATTTTTTGTGCAAAATCAATTACCATGTTTTCGCTTGTTGGCTGATAATTGACTAAGATTACGTCATGTCCGCGATTTTTCAGTTCATTCGCAAGCTCGATATGCGGAGTTGTTTCGTTGAAAACTGTAGCGTGGTCAAATCGATTGACGATTTCTTCTTTCACGATTTTTTTAAGATCGGAGAAGTCGATCACCATTCCGAATTTCACATGGTTGCGGTCTTCAATAGGCTTTCCGATTACGGTAACCGATAATTTGTAGCTGTGTCCGTGGACGTTTTTACAGGCACCATCATAGCCATACAATGCGTGGCCGGTTTCGAAGTTGAACTGTTTGGTAATCCTGATATTGCTCATTATATTTTGTTTGGCGCAAATTTACGAAAATTTAAAATGGTAAGAGAATGCCTAGCCCGGATGGCAGCGGTTATCCTTTTTTGCTGTTGTCATCCTGAGCTTGCGAAGGATCTCAGCAAAAAAGATAGGAGCGAACAGCAGGAAATTGCTCCTGAAATTACTTCTTAAACTCCTTCAAAGCTGCTTTTGTAAAATCGGACAAAACTAGTTTACCTGAAATGGCAGCACGTTCGTAAAGTAAAGTTCCCCAGTGATCGGTGTTTTGCCAAAGCGCTTTCTTCATTTCAGATAAAGCTTCCGGGTTACATTTTGAAAGTTTGGATGCAAACTGTTCGAGTGTAGAATCAAGTTCTTCAACCGATCCCGAAATTTCTGCGAACAAGCCTTTTTGCTGCGCCCACTTAGCGGATTTCCATTCGTATGGCGCCAAAGCCATTTCAGACAAACCAACCAGACCCATCTTGCGCTCGACTGCAGGTGCAATTACAAACGGCCCGATTCCGATTGCAAGTTCTGATAACTTTACCGAACTCGCAGTTGTTGCAAACGCGTAATCACAAGCTGCTGCTAGTCCGACGCCGCCGCCAACCGCTTTTCCGTGAATTCTTCCAACAATCAACTTCGAGCATTTTCGCATGGCGTTGATCACATTGGCAAAACCCGAGAAGAATCTTGTTCCATGTTCGAGATCGGCAACAGCAAGGAGTTCATCAAAAGATGCCCCTGCGCAAAATGCTCCGGTTCCTTCACTTTGCAAGACGATTACAGACACATTTTCATTTTTGCTCAGGCTGTTCATTTCATCAGTTAGTTTCTGAAGAAGTGCCGAAGGGAAAGAGTTTCCTGAAGGATGTCCGAACGTGACGCGTGCAATTTTATCGAGGATTGTAGTAGAGAGAGAGCCGCTTTGGTTCATTGGATTTATTTTGGTTTAAAGTTACACTTTTTGCTAAACATGTTTTGTATCTGTACGAAAATGCTATCTTTGCGTACGTTTTGGGGGATTAGCTCATTTGGCTAGAGCGCTTGCCTGGCAGGCAAGAGGTGACCGGTTCGAATCCGGTATTCTCCACAAACACAATTTACCCTTAAAATCTTCCGGTTTTAGGGGTTTTTTTATTTGCATTTCCGAACTTTATAGATAATATTAAAATCCAAAATATGATACCAGCTAAAGGATACGCAGCGCATGACAGTACGTCAGATCTGGCGCCGTGGGAGTTTGAGCGCCGTGAAGTCGGACCGCACGATGTTCAGTACGACATACTTTTTTGTGGCGTTTGTCACTCCGATCTGCACCAAATAAGGAACGACTGGGGAAATGCAAAATATCCCATGGTTCCAGGTCATGAGATCGTGGGTCGGGTAATAAAGGTGGGCGAGCATGTTACGAAGTTTAGTATCGGTGATCTTGTTGGAACAGGATGCCTTGTCGATTCTTGCCGCACATGTGATAATTGCAAAGAAGGATTGGAACAATTTTGCGCCACCGGAAGTTCAGGAACGTACAATTCATACGAACAGGACAAGAAGACGCCAACTTACGGCGGTTATTCGAACACGATTGTCGTACATGAAGACTTTACGCTTCGGATTCCTGGAAACCTCGATCTTGCAGCAACTGCGCCTTTGCTTTGTGCCGGGATCACAACATATTCGCCGCTTCGTCACTGGAAAGTTGGTAAAGGTCATAAGTTAGCCGTGCTTGGCTTGGGCGGACTCGGACATATGGCTGTTAAGTTTGGGGTTGCTTTTGGTGCGGATGTAACTGTTTTGAGTACGTCGCCTGAAAAAGAAGAAGATGCAAAACGTCTTGGCGCACATCATTTTGTTGTTACAAAAGATGCTGCCCAATTAAAAGCTGCCCAAGGTAGTTTTGATTTTATTTTGGATACTGTTTCTGCCGATCATGATATTAATATGTATCTGAAACTGCTCCGTACGAACGGCGTGCATATATGTGTCGGTATTCCGACTGAAGCCTACAAAGTGATGGCATTCAGCATCATCGGAGGAAGAAAAAGCCTCGCTGGATCAAGTATCGGCGGATTGCCTGAAACTCAGGAAATGCTCGATTTTTGCTCGGAACATAATATTGTTTCCGATATCGAAATGATAGACATGAAAGACATTGAACCTGCTTACAAAAGGATGCACAAAGGGGATGTCAGGTATCGGTTTGTGATCGATATGTCGACATTGTAAACATAAAAAAACCCGCAATTGAAGTTGCGGGTTTTTTTATATTAAAAAAAAATTTAAAATTTATTTTGGTAATGCAGCACCAACTGCAACGTCACATCTGTGACCAGCCGCACCGTGAGGCGGATTCATACCTGCTGGTGTTGCCGCACCCGGAGCTTGTAAAATCGCCGGAGCACTGTTGTTTGATGTTGTGACTGAAGTGTTTGATCCGGGTGTCACTGTTCCATTCGAACTTATAGTTGTAGGCGAGATTTTAATCGGGGCGCTTCCTCCAGGCGTAACCTGTGGCGTAACGCCAGGGTTGGTTTTCGCAGGTGAGTTCAATGGAGCTCCAACCGCTATATCACATCTATGTCCAGGCTGACCATGAGAAGGATTCATTCCTTTTGCAACTGCTACCGGCGGAGGCGCGGTTTGAGTTGTTGTGGTCGTAGTTGTCATAGCAGGATTTTGCTGCATCTGTTGTTGCGGTTGAGAAGCAACACCTGGAGTCGACGGAGTCGCAGCTGCCGTTTCAGCCGAAGTTGTCGTAAGTGTAGTTGAGCTTTCCTGTGGTTCAAGATCTTTTCTGCATGATGTCAGAACAAGTGAACCAACTATCAGCAAACTAAATATAGTTTTCATATCGATTATTAATTTGGTTTTCAAATATAGGGCTTTAATGTGATTTACGTCATTGCAATGCAAATTTTGGCTGTTAAAGTCACTGATAATGTTTGATTTATCCTTAGAAAAACGCTCTTAACTGAACACTTCCTGTGTGAATTGCCTTGCTTGTTTCGCTCTTGCGCCCTTGATAATTGACATTGATGTCAAGAAACTGAGTCAGGTTTTTTTGCACCAACAGCCGCCACGTCATGTTTTGCCCTGCCTGGAGGCCTTCAAGCATTTGATAGGCAACAGGTGAAAATTCGTCTCCCGTGAATTTATTTTGATATAAGGAAAACTCGCCGCTTGTAGTAAATTTCTTCTCGCTTGCATATGTAAATGACGATCCAACCCGATGCTGATCAAGCGATTCAAGATCATTGATGTGGTTTTGTTTTTCTTGATATTCGTAGAACAAATCCCAGCTTGCATTTCGTGAGAACAAATAAGATACTTTAGGAGCAACTTGGTAACCGTCCAATTCAAAATTTTTAGACTGGTAATTTTCTGATATTGCTGCCGACTCGATTGTTTTTCCGCTTAAAGCCAACAGCCATGATTTCTGGATCAAGTGCGCATATTGGAGTTGGTGCGAACTATTCTCACTTTCCTGCGATCCGATCGAAAGTAAATTTTTACCATAACTGCTGAGGTAGTTATATGTGATCGAATGTTTTTGCTTTCCGCGGTTGTAATAAAAACTATTTCGGAAACTGGAGCTGAGGCCAAGTAAATCCTCTTCCTTCCCAGCGAACGGATTAAAATCGAAGTTGCTGCCGTTCCGCTGCGTTTTGCGTTCGCTGAGAAATGATGTCTGATTATAAAAATACGAAAGGAATTTCTTCATGCCTTTTTCGTTCTGCCACTGAATTGGATTCAGCGTAAGTGACTGCGAATAACGGTTTTGATGCGTTCGGATAAAGATCTGGTTAGGAAGAAAAACACGCACATACTCGGCCTGATCCGAAAATTGCGCGACTTCAAACTCCTCAAGCTCCTGAATATCATTATTATTATAGTCGTTCCAGGTATAGATTCCTTGTCCGGGCTCGACTTCCAGATATGTGAATTCCTGCTGTGGCAATGTCCCCGAAGTAGTTTCGTAAGATGCAGTTATGTTTATCAATTGATTAAAAAACCGGTCGCTGTAAATCAGCCGTGAGTTCAGCGATGGCTCATCAGGCCGGTTTGCATCATCAAAGTCAAGATTTCTGTAGTTGACGAATACCGCAAGATCCGTTTTCTCATTTTGAATCAGTTTTGACTTCACATAGTAAGAGTGCGAATTGTTCACTCTTCGAACAAAGCCATTTTGCAAACTGTCATTTGTTCTGTTGAAATAGCCTAATTCCATATAAACTTTAGTGCTGTCGCCGCGGCCGACAAAGGCGCCGTATTCAGTAAAGCGCTGACTCAAAGCAGACAGCTGATCTGTGGCAACGATCCGTTCTTCGTTATCCTCAAAACGCAGCGAGGCGCCAACCCAATTCTTGCCGAAGTTATAGCGAGTGTGCGTGTAATTCCGCACAAACTGTGATTCGGCATAGCTACCGTTACTTTTCAGGAAGCTTCCGCTGTTGCGAATCATCAATTTTTTGAATTTAAATTGGCCTTCAAGAACATGCCTGCTTCCTGAGAAGCTTTCGGTGAAATCAAGTTTTTCGAATTGGTAACGGGCGAATCCTTTTTCAGGCAAGTCGAAGTTTAATCCGCTGATCAATAAGCTCTGGCTTCCGATCGGATTCGTCAGGTTCCAGTCGCGGTTGAATTCAATAGCAAAAAGCCTTTCGATCGTTCGGAAATCTTTCTGCACGAACTGATAATTCGCAAAAGCATCAAGCTTGTACGTATTGGTGAACAACCGCTGCTTTGCATTTAATTTTCCTGCCACGCCCTTATTATTTCGGTCTCCGACATTCGAAAATAGGTTTAGGTCGTTGTTGCTGATGCCAACTTCGAAATCAACACTCGTTTTTTCGTTGGGGCTGTATTTACCTAAAACGGTCGCGATCTGGATTTTTTCAGGTGCTGCAAGCCGAACAACCGGCTCATAATTTCCTTGTGGAATACCGTTTATTGGAGCTGCATATTCATAAATCCGTCCGACAGCAGCCGAATTTGTCAAAATATAATTTCCCTGATTGTTTCCAACCAACGTGAACTTGACATTATACAGTTCGTCTTCTTCATTATTCGAAAACTCAAATATTTCGACATTATTAAAGATCGTTTTCCGATATAAGATTTTATTTTCTGAATACGAATCGACATAAGCTGAAGGCGCTGTCATCAAATTTCGATCATCGCCTGCTGCAGCCAATATCTGAGCTTGTTCCGGAGACAAATTCTGTTGAAGCGGCTGGTTCTTCACGTCATTTTCCGAATATAAATAACCACCGATGCTCCATGTAGATTGTTCATGCGTTGCTCCGGCATACGTTACGAATCGGGTATAATTACGATCGGCGTACTGATATTCGACATTGATACGCATTTCGGAAGTAATCGGAAAAAGAGATGTAAACGTGATTTCGCCTGCATTATAATCGATCACATAGTCATTGCTTTCGCCACGCTTGAGCAAGATTCCGTTAACGTACACGCGTTCGGAACCCGAAATCACCAAAATAAAAAGCTCGCCATTCGGACCCGTAAGCTTATACGGACCTTGGTTTCCTTCTTGTCCGACAAAAGCACTTCTCGCATATTGACCCCTTACGAGCGCAGCCGATGCAAAAACCGTCGTCTTGGCTTCAGGTGTTCCAAAAACAAACTTTCCTGACAATCCTTGAACCTTTTTATTAAAATTTAAAAACCGCGATGCTCGGTTTTCCAGGAATAAATCTCCTGCGCGAAGGTTCCATTTGTCGCTGAACAATTCGATGAATATTTGATCGAACTCATCGAGTTTCTGCGAGTATCCGCCTTCCTGCAACGGAATATTCGTGTCTTGGATTGACGCCCGCAAGCTAACCTTATCTGAAATCTTACCTGTGATCTGAAGATCCAAAGCAGAGTTGACGACCGCATTTTGATTGTTCCCGACAGTCACGCCACGCGTTATGCTTCCAGAAGTGTTGAGTCCGTCGAACGGCACGAATTTCTTCCTTGCATCTTGATTTACCTGGTATAATCTTCCCGCAAACGCTTCATTACTCACGACGCGGCTTTTGTCATACATGCTGTATTCTCGCGTTAAGTAGCCTGGAAGTGGAAGGTATTCGATTTGAAGTGTATCTGCCGCGAATTCCGAGATGTCATTTAAAACCAAAATTCCTTTTTGGAAATCAATCTTATATTTGGTCGGGTCGAGTTGCCGGCCTTTAGAAATAATTCGAAACTGCTCCGGATTGATGCTGACGCTGTCGATTTTAATCGTGTCGCGAGCAACGGTTTTGACTGTTCTATAGCGGCTGCCAACATCTTGTCCGTACATTCCGGAAAAGAAGGCGAGCGCCATTAAAAGAATCATTTTTTTTAACATAGGAAATATAACGCCAATACCTCAAATGTAGTGTTTAAAGGTATCGGATAAAGTTTACGCTTCCTTTGTGACGATTTGCATTGTTTCGCGGCTGACCTGCTTCAGCAAAACTTTTTTGTCTTTTTCTATAATTTTTGTTGCACTTTCGTCGAAATGGCGAATTGTGTACAACGAAACATCTTCATTATAGGAAACTTTAAACTTTTTAGAAAGGATGTTGCGCAGTTCGGGAAAGTTGCCAAATTTATCATCCACACATATTGAAAAACTGATCGCTGAATTCTGGATCAAATGTACTTTGAGCTTGTATTGATGCAGCAATGCGAAGATCTCACTGATGTTCTCTTCCATTATAAAGGAGAAGTCGATCGACGAAAGCGAGATCAGCAATTGGTTTTTCTTGACGATAAAACATGGCAGATGCGGCTCAAGTGCAGCTCCTTTTGAAACTTTTGTTCCGGGAAGCGTCGGATTGATGAACGATTTTACAAATAGTGGGATCTCTTTTTTCTGCAATGGCTGAAGCGTTTTCGGGTGAATCACGGTCGCTCCGTAAAAGGCAAGTTCGATAGCTTCCCGATAGGAAATCTGGTTCAGCAACCTCGCATTTTCAAAATATCGCGGATCGGCATTCATGACTCCGGGCACATCTTTCCAAATCGTCAGGCTTTCAGCGTTTAAGCAGTATGCAAAAATCGCCGCCGTATAATCGGAACCTTCCCGACCCAGAGTTGTTGTAAAATTATTTTCGTCTGAACCTAAGAATCCTTGCGTGACATTGAGGACTTTCTTCTTTACGTGTTTTGCGATGTTCTTCTGCGTCAGTTCCCAGTCAACATTTGCATCGCGGTAATTACTGTCGGTTTTAATGAAATTCCGCACATCGATCCAGTTTGTTTTTATCTCGCGGTAGTTCAAATAACCTGAGATTATTGTGGTTGAGATCAATTCGCCAAAGCTGACTATCTGATCGTATACAAAATTGTAGTTAGGGGATTTATTGTGGCTCAGAAAGTATTCTAGATCCGAGAAATGGCTGTTAACATCGGTGAAAACTGTATTTCCTTCATCATCAAACAAATCGATCAAAATTTGGTTGTGGTATTTTTTAACTTCCTGAACAGACGACTTCAACGCAGCCGATTTTCGAAAATAATCCTTCACGACAACCTCAAGCGCGTTCGTTGTTTTCCCCATCGCAGAAATGACAAGCAAGACATCCTCGACGCCTGTCTGTTGCAAAACATCGTAAACATTTTGAATTCCCGCAGCATCTTTTATTGACGCACCACCAAATTTAAATATCCGCATAAATCGAAAAGATTAATTTCAAAGGTTGAATTAGCTTCGCTCCGTTCGCCTTTCGGCCCGGGTCCAAATTCCAGGTAGCAGCAGCCGCTTGGAATTTAGTGGTTTACTATTGGAATTTTTTTATTCTGTCCTCGTCCATATTCACAACCCGCCAATCATCCAATATTTTTGCTCCGGTTTTTTCATAAAAATCGATCGCAGGCTTGTTCCAATCAAGAACATTCCATTCGATCCGGCGCACATTATCGTATTTCCCTTGCTTGATGATCTCCGAATACAATGCCATTCCGACGCCTTTACCACGCATTTTTTCCTTCACGACAAGGTCCTCAAGATGCAGCGTTCTGCCTTTCCAAGTCGAATATCGGTAATAATAAAGGGCCATTCCGATGATATGATCATCGACTTCGGCGATAAAAGTATAGAACAGCGGATTTTCTGAAAAACCATCGCGCTCCAAATCCGCTGCTGTCACAACAACGGCATCAGGTTCTTTTTCGAATTCCGCCAGTTCCTGAATCAGTTCGAGAACCGCGTGCATATCTTGTTTTTGGCCTTTTCGGATAATCATTTTCAGGAGCTTTGTCCCGCTATTGCTGCAATCTTTTTATTTCTAAAGGAAAAATAAAAAGGATTTACGCGCTATCGGGGCTAGGGTTGATGACTGGTATTGAGCAAATATACAAATCCGAGAAGTATCTGTTTAAAATGCTTTCGGTTTTTATAAATTATCCGATATTTGCACCTTAACTACATCGATTTCGCTATGAAAGAACGCAATAGGACGCTTGGGGAATTTATTATTTCCAAACAGGAAGAATTTCAATTTTCCTCGGGCGAACTCTCAAGAATCATCAACTCGATCCGTTTGGCGGCAAAAGTTGTGAATTATAAAGTAAACAAAGCAGGCCTTGTCGATATAATCGGCGCGGCAGGCGAACAGAATATTCAAGGAGAAGACCAGCAAAAGCTAGATGTTTATGCTAATGAGGTTTTCATCCAAACCTTGATCAACCGCCAGATCGTATGCGGAATCGCATCTGAAGAAAATGACGATTTTATTACCGTTGCGGGAGCCGACAATGGACATAACAACAAATACGTCGTACTAATGGATCCGCTTGACGGCTCATCAAATATCGATGTCAACGTTTCTGTCGGAACTATTTTTTCGGTTTTCAGGAGAATCACACCAATCGGGACACCGGTCCAACTTGAAGATTTCCTTCAACCCGGAGTTAACCAGGTCGCGGCCGGATATGTGATTTATGGAACTTCAACAATGCTCGTTTATACAACAGGCCATGGCGTGAACGGATTCACGTTAAATCCTGCCATTGGGACATTTTACCTTTCGCATCCGAACATGACCTTCAAAGCTGATGGAAGTATTTACTCGATCAACGAAGGAAATTATGTCCATTTTCCACAAGGAGTAAAAGATTACATCAAGTATTGCCAACTCGAAGAAGATGACCGGCCGTACACTTCAAGATACATCGGAAGTTTGGTATCCGACATCCATAGAAACATGATCAAAGGCGGAATATATATCTATCCGACCAGTTCAAAAGCACCAAAAGGAAAACTGCGTCTTTTGTATGAATGCAACCCAATGGCGTTTATCGTTGAGCAAGCTGGCGGAAAAGCATCTGATGGTTTCGGCCGCATCATGGAAATCCAGGCAACTGAGTTACACCAGCGCGTCCCGTTCTTCTGCGGCTGCACGAATATGGTTGAGAAAGCCGAAGAATTTATGAGAAAATACAATTAGTTACTCCAGTTATAAAAGGAAAAGAGGCTTCAAATTTTGAAGCCTCTTTTATTATGTATTAGCCGCATGGACTTTCGACTTTTAACGAAGTTTATTTATTCATATGCGTCATCTCATACAGAAACGTGTCAGAATCCACTTCCTGATCAACCAACGTCAAAGCTTTATCAACAATGTACGTCACATTTCCGGGCGTAAATCCCAATGCAATCGCAAATTTGCGAAGCAAAGTTTCTTGTTTATCGCCCAATTGATGATCGACATGTACCGTTCGTGCAAGATCGTAAAGCCTTTCCAACCGCTGTGAATGCAGATATGGCGGATTAATCGGGTATCGGTTCGGGTTTTCAAGAATTTCCTCGTATTCCGAGGCCGAAATATCCAAGCGCGCAGCAAGTCTGTCAAGAAAAACCTTTTCTTCCGATGAAATGGTTCCGTCACTCATGGCAACACGTACAATTGATGAAAAATGGCCTTTATTGCGGGCATTGAATTCGCTGTCGAACATATCAGAAAATGACATAAAAAGTATTTTTATTGGTTCTTACAAAGATAGTCGTATTTGATTTTTAACGGACAATTTCTGCTAAAAATATTGCTCGTAGATGAACCCGATCTTAGTTCTGGCGTTCGGCTAATTCCCGCTCTTCAGCCCTTCTAATTCAAAATAAATCGTATGTTTACATACCCCAAATCACTAAATAATTAACAATGTCTGAATTCTGGATCTACCTTGAAATCGGCCTGAGGCATGTATTGGATATCAGCGCCTACGACCACGTTCTGTTCTTGATGGCGCTCTCCGTACCTTATACTTTTAAAGATTGGAAAAGAGTACTGTTGCTTGTTTCGATATTTACAATCGGACATACGCTCGCACTCATTCTTGCGGTTTTTAAAATTGTGATCATTAAAGAGGAAGTGGTCGAATTCCTTATTCCGATTACGATCCTGATTACGGCGTTGTACAACATCTTTACGGCTGGTAAATCGGCGAAGCACGATAACCTTGGTGTAATTGGATTTATTACGTTGTTCTTTGGAATCATCCACGGTCTCGGATTCGCGAATTACTTCAAGTCAATATTAATGGGAAGTCCAAGTGACAAGCTGGTTCCGCTGCTGGAATTTGCGTTGGGCATTGAACTTGCCCAGGTTATGGTCGTGATGGCGGTTTTGCTTCTGTCATATGTGGTTCAGACATTCTTTCGGTTTTCGAAACGTGATTTTACGCTTGTCCTTTCAGCATTTGTCGCGGGAGTTGTGGTTCCGATGTTGATTTCAAGTGAAATATGGAAATAATTGATTAAATTTAATGGAACAGCAAAAGCTCAATAAATACGATAAGGCATACCTCAGGATTGCATTGGAATGGAGTCATCTTTCTTATTGCCACCGCAAGAAAGTCGGCGCGATAATTGTAAAGGACAAAATGATCATTTCAGACGGATATAATGGAACTCCTTCGGGTTTTGAGAATTCGTGTGAAGATCCGGAAGGACTGACACTTTGGTATGTTTTACATGCGGAAGCGAACGCCATTCTGAAAGTTGCGCATTCAACTCAATCTTGTGAAGGCGCCACATTATACATAACCCTTTCGCCTTGTCGGGAATGCAGTAAACTGATCCATCAATCAGGCATAAAACGCGTTGTTTATCAAACAGGCTATCGGGATCAATCAGGATTGGAATTTTTGAGAAAAGCAGGTGTAGAGGTGGAACAAATTCCCATATTAGAATAAATGAAAAGCAGTAGAATATACTTACCTATAATAATTTTTGGAGCATTGGCACTTGGAATCGTGTTGGGCGGAATGTTGAATTTCCCGTCTGCGGCCACGTCAGTTAATGCAAATCCCTACAAAACAAAACTCAACAGATTAATTGATTTTATTGATACGGAATATGTCGATAAAGTCAACACTGATTCTATTGTGGATCTAACAGTCAATAATATTTTAGCGCAGCTCGATCCGCATTCAGTATATATTTCCAGAGGTGAGCAGGATGAAGTCGCACAAAGTATGAAAGGCGACTTCGTCGGCATCGGAGTCAACTTTTACATGTACAACGACACGGTTGCGGTGATTATGCCGGTTGAAAAAGGTCCCGCGGCAAAAGCCGGAATAAAAGCAGGTGACCGAATCTTATTTGCCGATAACACAAAGCTGTTCGGACGGAAATTACCAACTGATAGCTTGTTCTCCAAACTTAAAGGTGCTGAAGGTTCTGAAGTAGAACTTACCATTTTCAGGAAAAGCACGAACAAAAAGATAAAAGTCCGCGTTAAACGCGATGTCGTCCCGATAAAAAGCGTCGATGCGTCAGTGATGTTGAACAATACTACAGGATATATTAAGATCAACAGGTTTGCCGAAACGACCTATGATGAATTTGAGGTGGCGCTCGAAAATGTGAAGAGGTCGAACGTGCAGACAATTATTCTTGATGTACGAGATAACGGCGGCGGCTACCTTGAACGCGCTGTGGAAATTGCTGATGAGTTCCTCAAAAAGAACCAACTTATCGTTTTCACGAAAAACAAAAATGGCCGTGTAGATAAGACCTACGCCACAGCGGATGGGAAATTTGAAGCAGGAAAAGTTTATGTTTTGATTAATGAAAACTCCGCTTCAGCGAGCGAAATTCTTGCAGGCGCTATTCAGGATAACGATCGCGGAATAATCGTGGGCCGGCGCTCATTTGGAAAAGGATTGGTTCAACGCGAGATGAATTTCGATGATGGATCTGCAGTCCGGTTAACCATTGCAAGATATTTTACGCCGACAGGACGTTCAATCCAGAAAGCGTATCAGGAAGGCAAGGATGAATATTTCAAAGACTTTGACCGCCGGTTTGAAAACGGTGAATTATATGAAAAAGACAGCATTAAGGTCGCTGATACATTAAAGTTCAAAACCCCGAAAGGCAAGATCGTCTATGGCGGCGGCGGAATAGTACCGGATGTTTTTGTGCCATTAGAAGTGGAACATGGCGACGAAAGCATTGTTTATTTGATGCAGTCAGGAGCTGTTAGTTATTTTGTTTTTGAACAATTGGATACAAAAAGGAAAGATTTCAGCGGACTCTCATATGCAGACTTCTTAACAAAGATGAACGCTTCCGACGAATATTTCAATAATTTCCAGCAGTACCTTTCCAGAAATGGACTGGCGTTACAATTGAAGCACAGCAAGCCGCTTGTAAAAAGATATTTGACAGCCGAATTTGCACGCCAACTTTACGGAGAACACAAATATTACGAAATTGTACTGAAAGAAGACGCGATGATCAAAGCGGTTCTTGAAGGCAAGAAATAACAACTATCGTTTGTCGTGGCTTTGTGAATGATTTCCATCATTCCAAAGGGAAAGAATATCGGTAGCAACGGCCGCGCCACTTCCTGCTGCGATCGACAATTGGCTTCTCCAGCCCGCAAGGTTTCCTGCAACATAGATTCCCTCAGTAACTTTATGGTCGATATTGCGAAGTTGCACGCGTTGTTTTTCAGGAACTGCCTTTTGATGAGGTTCTACGAATTGCATTAAGCCATCAATACAGAAGCTATTTGAGTACCCAACGGCTATAACAATACATCTTGCTTTGTAACCGTTTTTGTTTGTAATCACAGTAAAATCTGGCGATTCTCCTTCAATGCGAAGGACTTTTTCATTGAAAATCTGATCAACATGCGGATAAAGTTGCGATAGCTGCGTAATACTTCTTTCAAGTAAATCGGATCCCCATGTTCCGGCCGGGATTCCGTACGCGTTATTGAACAAAGCATCTTGCAATGATGATCCTTTTTGATGCGCGATTATTCCAATTTTCTTGTCGGTAACAAAATGCTTTTTATGGGCTGATCCCAATACGAGCGCACACGACATTCCTGCAACGCCACCGCCAATGATAAGGACGTCAAACATGAACTAGTGGTTTCTGGTTCGTTCCTCAATCATTTTTGACATCCTAAAGATAAGGATGATGCAAACAGCGCAAAAAGAAGCTGCGATTCCAATCAAGCCAACAAGGCTGTCACCTTCGAGTAAATTACTGAAATCAAGAAGCGTAATATTGAAGATGATTAAGGCCAAAGCCAGAATAACCAATATGGATGTGAAAATTTTCATTTGAGTATGAAGTAAGTGACTGTGAATTTAATGAACTTTGTTTTATACAAACAGACCTTTAACATTAGCGGCAAATAATTTAACAGCAATGGCCAACAGTACAACGCCAAAGGCTTTACGTATTACGCCGAGACCATTTTTACCCAGTCTTTTTTCTATTTGTGGAGATGCTTTTAGCACACTATAAACCAGGAGGCAATTGAGTAAAATTGCAACAATAATATTGACCGGATCGTATTGTGCCCGAAGTGAGAGCAACGTTGTCATTGTTCCGGCACCGGCGATCAATGGGAATGCGATAGGCACAATCGAAGCCGAACTTGATTCTTCGTCGCGATAAATCCGGATTCCGAGGATCATCTCCAAAGCCAGGAAAAAAAGCACGAACGAACCTGCTACCGCAAATGAATTGACGTCGATCCCGATCAGCTTGAGCAATTCCTCTCCAACAAATAAAAATATGATCATAATCAATGCAGCTACAATTGAAGCTTTTCCGGATTCGATGGTTCCGTGTTTCTGACGCAGGTCGACTATGATTGGAATTGTACCTACAATATCAATTACGGCAAAAAGCACCATGGCTACAGTTGTGATTTCGCGGAAGTCTAAATTCATAATGCTGATTTTGACGCAAAAATATTGCATCATGGCAGAAAACACACTTAATAAGCAGTTAATTTATTCGAAGCTACGTATTTAGAAATTTAACTATTAGTTCCAAAAATCGGAATTACCTTTGCAAAATGTTTCAACTTGGAAAAACTATTGTTTCGGAAGACATCCTTCAAAAGGATTTTGTGTGTAACCTTTCTGCATGCAAAGGTGCTTGTTGCGTAGATGGCGATGCGGGAGCTCCGCTTACTGTAGATGAAACCAGGATACTCGAAGAGATCTATCCTAAAGTGAAACCTTTTTTACGCAAGGAAGGAATTGCCGCAATTGAATCCCAGGGAACATGGCGCGTTGGCACCGATGGCGACCTTGAAACACCGCTTATTGATGAAAAAGATTGCGCCTATGTGATCTATGATGGAAAAACGGCTTTATGCGGAATTGAACAGGCGTACAATCAAGGGATAATTTCATGGAAAAAGCCTGTCAGTTGCCACCTATATCCAATTCGGGTAAAAGACTTTTCAGAATTTGCTGCCGTAAATTATGATCGATGGGACATTTGTGATCCGGCATGTTCATTGGGAGCCGAGCTTGAAGTTCCCGTTTATAAATTCGTAAAGGAAGCGCTGATCCGGAAATTTGGCGAGGACTGGTATATGGAACTCGAAAAAGTAGCCCAGGAACTAAATACTCCGGCAAAATAAAAAAATCCGGCTTTTGACCGGATTTAGTTTGTAAACATTTTGATTTTATTCTTCTGTTATTTTCGCAGAACCCGTAAAAGTGATATTGGTTCCGGCTCCGGCAAATGGCACGTCGCAAAACGTGGCAGAAATCTTATTGCCAATGTAAGAAATGTATACGAAACCAGACTGTGCAACATAATAATAGGAGAACGATCCGCCCGCTACCATTGAAACACAGACCTGGTTAGCTTCAAGGAAGGAAGTTGGGCAATCTTGACAAATCGAGTACATACCTGCCGTGGGTTGCGTTTCATCTTTAAAGGTGATTGTCAAATCACCCCCAGAACCACTTGCATTGATTTCGTAAAAGTCGGCGACAGTCGAAACATTTATCGAATAAAGTGAAATGTCAGGAAAAACGGAAGTCGTTACCGTATTGTTTACGGGATTGCATGGTGCAACCGCTGGCAATACAACCACAGTTTCTGTTGCTATGTGCGTTACGCAACCATCAACTCCATTTCCGACAGACAGTGAATATGTGCCCGCCATTGCCGGACTTGCAATGTTTATGACCGGATTTTGCTCATGTGACACAAATCCGTTCGGACCGCTCCAGTTATAAATGCCATTATTGACGTACGAAGTTTCAAGCACAATGTCTGTTCCTGCTGTCACAGGTGAATTAGTGGTAATTGTAGGCGGAGTCAAATCACATTCCGGATCGGGATCAAGTCCGAATGGATCATCTCCGGTACAACCGGCAAGCGCAATAAAAAGTGCGAGGATGGGTACTAAGTTTTTCACCGTGGTATTTGTTTAGGTTATGAATTTTTGTCAAATAACTTAATTATAATCTGCCATTCCAAACTACTGTGAATAATAATCAGATAGACACACATAAATTGAAATTTTCTTCTCCACATTCTATGCTGAAGCCCGCATTATTACTATAGCAGCCATTTTTCAACTTAAAATCAATATGCTAGTTATCAGTAAATTAACCATATTCGTATACTATGACACAGCCGCCACCGTTGTTAAAAACTCTCTCCGATTGTGAATAAGTTTGAGTTCAATTAACCATAAGATTTAGCAATCTTTGTAATCCGGATAATACTTAATTATTTGTTAAAAAGCCCCAACTTCAAACCCCCACAGATATGTCAGCGATAGAGCCAATTTTGCAGGAAAACAAAAACCGATTCGTAATATTTCCGATTAAACATCATGATATTTGGGAATGGTACAAAAAAATGGAAGCGAGTTTTTGGACTGCGGAGGAGATCGATCTTCATCAGGATCTTTCTGATTGGAACAACAAGCTCAACAACGAAGAGAAATATTTCATTAAGCACATTTTAGCTTTTTTTGCGGCGTCTGATGGAATCGTAAATGAAAACCTCGCAGAGAATTTTGTAAATGAAGTGCAATATGCCGAAGCAAAATTCTTCTACGGATTTCAGATAATGATGGAGAATATCCACAGCGAAACCTATTCGCTTTTAATAGATACGTATGTTAAGGATGAGGTCGAAAAAGACCAGTTATTCCGAGCTTTAGAAGTGTTTCCCGCGATTCGTAAAAAGGCGGATTGGGCACTAAAATGGATTGATTCCGATTCATTTGCCGAGCGATTGATCGCGTTCGCTGCCGTTGAAGGAATATTCTTTTCGGGTGCGTTCTGCTCGATTTACTGGCTCAAAAAACGCGGCTTGATGCCGGGGCTAACGTTTTCAAATGAGTTGATTTCGCGTGATGAAGGCGTGCATTGTGATTTCGCAGTGCATCTGCACAATCACCATTTGGTCAACAAGGTTTCTAAAGATCGGATCAAAGAAATTATCATCGAAGCATTGACTATTGAGCGTGAATTCATTACTGAATCGCTTCCTGTGAGCCTTATCGGAATGAACGCCGGATTGATGACGCAATATCTCGAGTTTGTAACCGACAGGTTGCTAGTTGAATTGGGTTGCGACCGAGTGTACAATACCAACAATCCATTTGATTTCATGGACATGATTTCGCTTCAGGGAAAAACGAATTTCTTTGAAAAGCGGGTTGCCGAATACCAAAAAGCAGGAGTTATGAACAGTACCAATGACGATACTGAATCACAGAAAATATCTTTTGACGCCGATTTCTAATAGAATCTGAAGATTAAATGATTTAAAATTTGATAATTAGGACGGGTACTATCAAACGACAAATCACCAAACATCTTCAAATTTTTCAAATTAACGAATTTTCAAATTTTCACTATACAAATAACCCCGGGATTGGAAAGGGATTTCCTATTTCATAAAACACTTATCTTATGTATGTAATTAAAAGAAACGGACAAAAAGAACCGGTAATGTTCGACAAAATCACAGATCGGATCAAAAAATTGTGCTACGGGCTCAATGATTTGGTCGACTCGGTAAAGGTCGCAATGCGTGTGATCGAAGGATTGTACGACGGAGTAACAACTTCCGAACTTGACAATCTTGCTGCTGAAACTGCCGCATCAATGACAATTGCGCATCCGGATTATGCCCAGCTTGCGGCACGGATTGCAATATCAAACCTGCATAAGAATACCAAAAAGTCGTTTTCTGAGACAATGACCGACATGTTCTTTTATGTAAATCCAAGAACAAACCAGGAAGCGCCACTTTTATCAGAAGAAGTTTATGAAGTAATTAAAGAAAATGCCGCATTCCTTGATTCGCATGTGATCTATAACCGCGATTTCAACTACGATTATTTCGGATTTAAAACCCTCGAACGATCTTACTTGCTGAAAATCAATGGTAAAATAGTCGAACGTCCACAACATATGCTGATGCGTGTTGCAGTCGGAATCCACTTGAACGACCTTGATTCGGTGCTTGAAACATACGACCTGATGTCGAAAAAGTTCTTTACGCATGCAACTCCGACCTTATTCAACGCCGGAACACCAAAACCTCAAATGTCATCGTGTTTCCTTCTGGCGATGCAGGATGACAGTATCGACGGAATCTACGATACATTAAAACAAACGGCGAAAATCTCACAATCGGCTGGCGGAATCGGATTGTCTATCCATAACGTTCGTGCGACTGGTTCCTATATCCGTGGTACAAACGGAACTTCAAACGGAATTGTTCCGATGCTAAAAGTTTTCAATGACACGGCCCGCTACGTTGATCAAGGTGGCGGAAAACGTAAAGGCAGTTTCGCGATCTATATCGAGACGTGGCATGCCGACATTTTTGATTTCCTCGATTTGAAGAAAAACACAGGTAAAGAAGAAATGCGCGCGCGTGACTTGTTCTTTGCAATGTGGACATCGGATTTATTTATGAAACGCGTTCAGGACGATGCATCATGGACATTGATGTGCCCGAACGAATGCCCGGGGCTTTTTGAAGTCTACGGAGAAGAATTCGAAACATTGTACGAATCATACGAAGCTGCAGGAAAAGGAAGAAAAACCATCCGGGCACGTGAATTATGGGAGAAAATCCTGGAGTCGCAAATCGAGACCGGAACTCCGTACATGTTGTATAAAGACGCGGCAAACCGCAAATCCAACCAAAAGAATTTGGGTACAATCCGTTCATCGAACCTTTGTACTGAGATTATGGAATATACATCAAAAGACGAAATCGCAGTTTGTAACCTCGCGTCGATCTCGCTTCCGATGTTCATCGAAAACGGTAAATTTAACCACGACCTTTTATACAACGTTACAAAACGCGTAACGAGAAATTTAAATAAAGTTATCGACCGCAATTATTATCCGGTTCCTGAAGCTGAAAATTCAAACATGCGACACAGGCCGGTTGGTTTGGGCGTACAAGGTTTGGCTGATGCTTTCATATTGTTGCGACTACCGTTTACGAGCGATGAAGCAAAACAATTGAACCAGGAAATTTTCGAGACGCTATACTTCGCTGCAGTTACAGCATCGATGGAGCTTGCAAAAGAAGAAGGTCCGTATTCGACATTTAAAGGATCACCAATTTCAAACGGTGAATTCCAGTATAACCTTTGGGGATTAAACGATTCTGATTTGTCAGGTCGTTGGGATTGGGCATCACTTCGTACGGAAGTCGTTGAGCACGGAGTTCGTAACTCGTTGCTGGTTGCACCAATGCCGACAGCTTCCACTTCACAGATATTAGGAAATAACGAAGCATTCGAACCATACACTTCAAATATTTATACAAGAAGGGTTTTGTCGGGCGAATTTATAGTCGTGAACAAACACTTACTTGAGGATCTGGTAAAACGCGGGCTTTGGACAGAAGACCTGAAACAACAAATCATGCGTCATAACGGTTCTGTTCAAAATATAGATATTCCACAAGACCTGAAAGAACTTTATAAAACTGTCTGGGAAATGTCGATGAAAGATATTATCGATATGTCGCGTCAGCGTGGCTATTTCATTGACCAATCGCAATCATTGAACCTGTTCATGCAGGATGCTAACTATTCGAAACTGACCTCGATGCACTTTTATGCATGGCAATCAGGATTGAAAACAGGAATGTATTATTTAAGGACGAAATCGGCAGTCGATGCGATAAAATTCACATTGAACAACGATAAAAAAGCAGAACCTGTTGCGGTTGAAGTTCCTGCTGTTGCTGTTGAAGCGATAGTATCTGAACCAGTTGAGGCGATTGCAGTTGACGATTTCAGGGCCATGCTCGAAAGAAGCAAAAGTTCAGAGCCTGATGATTGCGAAATGTGCGGGTCTTAATAGGATTTTAGAGATTTTAGATTAACAGCTATCGAAAGGTGGCTGTTTTTCTCTTAAATAAAGGTGTAGGGTTTAAGGTATATGGTATAGGGAGCTGCTAGCTAGTTCCGATCTTCTTTACCTTTACCTTAAACCCTAGACCGTAAACCAAATTTATGAGTAAAGAAAAAGGTGTCTACACCGGCAAAATAGAGAAAGACGAGTTCGGGAATTATTTCTGCGGACCGTATCTGCTTGATTATAAATATACGGAGCAGAACAAGTTTAAAGTTGGTGATGAGGTTAATATTAAAACGGTGATCGCAAATCCAAGTGATGCAAGCGCAGGCTGGTATCCGGAAAAGTCGCGGAATTTTTTCCTTGCAAACGAAAAGGGTAATCCGGACGATAAATATAGAAAGTAATTATGCCGAACGTGATGCATTGGGAACAGCTGCTTTCTTTGAAAAGACAAGGCGACAAAGGCAAAAGGCTGCGCAAAGAGCAGGACGACACCCGACTTGGATTTGAGGTTGACTACGATAGAATTATTTTTTCTTCAGCTTTCCGGAGTCTGCAGGATAAAACACAAGTAATCCCGCTTTCAAAAATAGATTTTGTGCATACAAGGCTTACACACAGTTTGGAAGTTTCTGTTGTGGGCAGGTCGATTGGCCGGCTCGTAGGCAAGAAAATCATAGAAAAGTATCCATACCTGAACGAGATCCACGGTTTTCAGATGAATGACTTCGGTGCAATTGTAGCGGCAGCTTCGCTTGCGCACGATATCGGGAATCCGCCTTTCGGGCATTCGGGTGAAAAAGCAATAGGAGAATATTTCAAAATCGGCAAAGGCCAACAATTTAAACAACATCTGACCGATAAAGAATGGCAGGATCTTATTGATTTTGAAGGCAATGCCAATGGGTTTTCGGTGCTTACAGGTTCGCGTCCCGGGAATGAAGGCGGCCTGCGAATTTCGTATGCGACATTGGGTGCATTTATGAAATATCCGAAAGAAAGCCTTCCTAAAAAACCCACATCGGGGATAGCTGATAAAAAATATGGGTTCTTTCAGTCCGACAAAGATTTCTTTGTGGAAGTGGCTTCTGAACTTGGACTTATTTCAAACAAAACTGCTGCAGATATTGGTTTCGAACGGCATCCGCTTGCCTATCTTGTTGAAGCTGCCGATGATATCTGTTACACGATCATTGATTTTGAAGATGGAATCAACCTCGGACTCGTATCGGAAGATTTTGCGTTGGAATACCTGATCAAATTGGTGAAAGACAGTATCGATACAACTAAATATCAGACACTGGCAACCAAAGAAGATCGAATTAGTTATTTACGGGCACTTGCTATCGGCAGCCTGATAAACGATGCGGTCAACGTTTTTGTTAAAAATGAGCAACTGATTTTGCAAGGGAAATTTCCACATGCGCTCATGGACAAAAGTAAATACAAGGCGCAGATGGACGATATCATCAAACTCAGCGTGAAAAACATCTACCAAAGCCGCGAGGTGATTGAAAAGGAATTGACCGGCTATCAGATCATCAACAACCTGCTAGACAAGTTCATTACTGCTTATAACAATCGATATGACGGAACAGCGACCAATTACGATACGCTGCTGCTTAAGATACTTCCCGAAAGGCACAACCTCGAAAAAACGTCATTATACGACCGGTTGCTGCATATCTGCCATTTTATTTCATTGCTGACAGATGGAAAAGCATTGGTTTACAATAAAATAGTAACATCCGGAAATAATTAAAGACTATCACATTTAACAATTGAATTGTTGTTTTCCGACAAATAACATTTAAGTTTGTATTTACGCGAAATTTCATAACTACTTTATAATGAAAAAAATTACAATACTTCTTATTTTCCTGCTTCCACTTATGGGCTTTTCACAGTCGGCGAGCCAGAAAATACAAGCTTATCTCGATGCTAATCACATTAAATTCGGGCATTCAAGCCAGGATGTTTCCGATTGGATAATCGAAAGCGAAGCCAGTTCAACTTCAACAATGATCAACAACTACTACATCAAGCAAAGATATCAGGGAACTGAAATTTACTATGCTGTATCGAATGTATGGGTTAAGAATGATGTCGTCATTAACATTGAAGATCGTTTTGTTAGCAACATCGCTCAAAAAGTAAATGCTGTTGCGCCAACTTTATCGGTCACTCAGGCTGCAGCAAAAGCATTTCAGGCGTTGTCAACTGCGCCGGTAAGTGTGCAAATTATCGAAAGCACCGATGCCAAACATTTTACATTGAGCAACGGAGCTTTGACAGAAGATCCGATGACAGCGGAACTTGTTTATCATTTGACTGCCGCCAATAAGCTGCGCCTTGCATGGGATCTAAATTTCTTTACACAAGATTACAAGCATATGTGGAGCGTCAGGATTGATGCTATCGATGGATCGTTGTTGGAAAAATTTGACATGATCATTTCATGTAGTTTTGAAGCTAAATCCGATCATTCAGGCCACGATCACGCATTTGATTTCAATAAGAAGTTCTTTAAAAGTGAGCAGACGCTTCTTGATATTCAATCAGGATCATACCGTGTAATTCCTTACAACTACGAAAGCCCGTCACATAGCCCGCGCCAGTTGATTTCTACACCTCACGATCCGGTTGCTTCTCCTTACGGATGGCATGATACCAACGGTATTGCAGGAAATGAATTTACCATTACAAGAGGAAACAATGTTTTCGCTATGGATGATCGCAATGCAAACAACGGTACTGACGGTGTTAGCCCTGATGGTGGCGCTTCATTGACTTTCGATTTTCCTTACGGCGGAGTTACTGATCAGCCTCAAACGTATTTAAGTGCTGCTACTACGAACTTGTTTTACATGTCGAATGTTATGCACGATGTCTGGTACCGATACGGCTTCAATGAGGCGAATGGTAACTTTCAGCAAAAAAATTATACGGGATTCGTACAGCCTGGTTTTGGTGGTGATGCAGTTCAGGCAGACGCACAAGATGGAGCATCTGTGACACCTCCAAATATTAATAACGCAAATTTCTTCACGCCTGTTGACGGACAAAAACCAAGGGTGCAGATGTATCTTTGGAATGTTGCTCCTGAACCACAGCCTTTGCACATTCTTTCTCCTGCCGATATTGCTGGTCCGAGAGGAGGACGCGATAATGCATTCGATCCTGGCCATGTTGCAATTCCGATCGCGCCGAACCTGATCCAATCTGATTTAGTATTATATGATGATGGAACGCCAGACATTGGCCAAACTGATAACGCAGATGGTTGCGGACCGGCAGTTAATGCGGCAGCAATGGTCGGTAAGATAGTAGTGATCAGAAGATCTACAGCCGAAGCACTTGGAGGAACCCCATGTCCTTTTGCTGAAAAAGTCAAAAATGCACAAAATGCAGGTGCGGCAGGTGTAGTAATAGTCAATAATGTTTCTGATCCAGCCGTAATTTCAATGTCGGGTGCCGATGCAACAATAACGATTCCAGCTATAAGCGTTACCATGGCAGTTGGAGAACCTTTAATTGCAAGAATTAAGGTAGAAACAGTTGTGGGTAAACTTCAATTGTCAGGCGCACCATATGTAAACGCTGACGGCGATTTTGATAACGGAATCATTGCACACGAATATGGACACGGGATTTCGGGCCGACTTACAGGTGGTCCTTCTAATTCAGGATGTTTAAATAATGCAGAACAACAAGGCGAAGGCTGGTCTGACTGGGTTGCCTTGATGATGCAAATGAAACCGGGCGATGTTGGAACAAGTCCCAGAGGAATAGCAACTTTTGCGCTAAGCCAGTCACCGGCAGGCGGAGGTTTAAGAGGTTTTCCTTATTCAACCGATATGAACGTGAACCCATTTACATTCGGTGACACAAATGGAATGACTTACGTTGACGAAAACGGAAATACTCGTATCGATGTGCACTCAGTAGGTTCAGTATGGGCAACAATGCTTTGGGATCTTACATGGGCCTATGTTGAAAAGTATGGTTATGACCCTAATATCTACACTGGTACAGGTGGAAACAATAAAGTGATGACCCTCATAATCAATGCCATGAAACTACAACCATGCGGGCCATCTTTCGTAAATGCACGTGATGCAATTATCGCTGCAGATCAGGCAACAACAGGTGGTGATGATTATTGTATGATTTGGGAAGTTTTCGCTAGAAGAGGATTAGGCGTAGGCGCTTCATCGGGAACAAACACAGGTACAGCCGGAATTAATGATCAGATTGAAAGCTTTACAGAGCCTGCTCCAGGACCGAACTGTACACTAGCAGTCGATTATTTCACTGCTGAAGATATGATCCGAGTTTATCCTAATCCGTCAAACGGAATGGTAAATGTAAGGATCAACCAATTCTCAGGAAAAGTCAAAATGCAGGTTGTTGACATCAACGGACGTGTTGTTTTCACTGCTGCCGATGACGATTTCAATGTAGAAAAAACAATAGATTTGAATCACCTTGCTTCAGGTGTTTATCTTCTGAAACTTCAGGGAGAAGCACTTAATGTGACTCGCAAGATTATTATAAACTAAGAATATTCGTCAATAAGAGAAAGCCTGCAATGTAAATTGCAGGCTTTTTTATTTTTAAAGTACCGAGACAATTATTCGTTCCGAAAAGCTACTAAAGTTTCTTCAAGGCTTTTACTGTCCAGTTTGCAATAACGCTGAAGTTCCTCAACGGTTCCATGCTCTATGAATGCATCTGGAATTCCCATAATTGTAAGTTTTATAGTGTATCTATTTGCAATTAAAAATTCCGCTACAGCACTTCCAAATCCGCCTTTTATTGTGCCATCTTCAATGGTGATAATTGATTTAAATGTCCTGCATATTTCATGTAGCAAAGTTTCATCAATAGGTTTGACAAATGCAAAATCATAATGAGCAAAGTCTTCGCAATTATCGATGCTCGAAAGTGCTTTAATCACATTGTTTCCAATAAATCCATTCGAAAGAATTGCGGCTTTATTTCCCGGTTTTAGGCAATGTGCTTTTCCAATTTCAATTGTTTCATAAGGCTGTTGCCAATCTTTGATGACTCCGCGGCCTCTCGGATATCGAATCGCAATCGGATGCTTCAAACCAAGCTGTGATGTATAAAGTATGTTCCGAAGTTCAATTTCATTTAAAGGTGAATGAATGATTATGTTTGGAATACATCTTAAATAAGCAATATCGAAAGCGCCATGATGCGTTGCGCCATCTTCGCCTACGAGTCCGGCCCTGTCAAGGCAAAATACGACCGGCAGATTCTGCAATGCCACATCATGAATGACCTGGTCGTATGCACGCTGCAAAAATGTAGAGTATATGTTGCAGAACACAATCATTCCCTGGGTTGCCATTCCCGCCGATAATGTTACTGCATGTTGTTCTGCAATTCCGACATCGAACGCACGTTCAGGCAAGGCATCCATCATAAATTTTAAAGAACTTCCAGAGGGCATTGCCGGTGTGATTCCAATGATCTTCTCATTTTTTAACGCAAGATCTAATACTGTTAGTCCGAAAACATCCTGAAATTTCGGAGGTAGGTTTTCAGTAGTGACAGCATTTAATACACCTGTTAACTTATCAAATTTTCCTGGTGCATGATACTTCACCTGATCGTCTTCGGCCTGCTTTAATCCTTTTCCTTTTGTTGTGATAACATGGAGGAACTTTGGGCCTTTTGCCTTTTGGAGTCGGCGCAGTTCTGATACGACTGCAACAATATCATGTCCGTCGATCGGTCCCGAATAATCGAAATTGAGCGACTTGATCATGTTGTTCTGCCTCGGATTCTTACCCGATTTAACAGCAGTCAGATATTGTTTAAGTGCGCCAACACTTGGATCGATCCCAATTGCGTTATCGTTTAAGATCACAAGCAGGTTTGCATCGGTAACGCCGGCATGATTTAACCCTTCAAAAGCCATTCCTGACGCAATCGAAGCATCTCCGACGACAGCAATGTGCGAACGTTCGGTTTCGCCTTTTAAATTCGATGCTAATGCCATTCCGAGTGCTGCAGAGATCGCAGTTGATGAATGTCCGACGCCAAATGTGTCATAAATGCTTTCGCTTCGTTTCGGAAAGCCCGAAATCCCACCCCATTGCCTGTTCGTTTCAAAAATAGAAGCTCTTCCCGTAAGGATTTTATGTCCGTAGGCTTGGTGTCCGACATCCCAAACCAGCAAATCTTCGGGAGTATTGAATACGTAGTGCAGGGCTATTGTCAGTTCGACAACGCCCAGGCTCGCACCCAGATGGCCTTCTTTTACAGATACGACGTCAATGATAAATTCGCGCAGTTCCTTGGCAAGCGCAGGAAGTTGCTGTTCCTCAAGAAGTCGCAGGTCGATTGGACTATCGATAAGTGGAAGCAGTTTTTCAGCCATATTACAAATATAAGCAAAGGTAAAGTATACCGTACTTTTTAATGTGGATCGAGCTTTTTCAATCCTACACACGAATATTCGTTATATTTAGACAAAATTAATTTTATGCAGTTTTCTGAAAGGAGAGACACCGTGCGTTGGGTTATTATTGCGGCGTCCTTTATAATAATATCACTGATTTTATGGAACACTTACAGCTTTTTCCAGATATTTAAAAGTGAGGAACGGATCAAGACAGAACTTTGGGCGTCGGCACAGAAGTCACTCATAAATTCAGATGCCGACACAGATATCGATCTGTTGCTGCAGATTTTTCGGAACAATACTACGATTCCGATCATGGTAACCGAAAATGACAGCATCATCAACACAACCAATGTTGAGGAACAGATAGTCGCTGACAAAGTTGAAGCAAAAAAATTTCTAGAGGATCTTAAAAAGGAAAATGACCCGATTATAATAGAATATGTTCCCGGAAGGTTTTGGAACTTATATTACGGCAATTCCTCATTGTTGAACAAATTAAAATATTATCCGGTCGCGTTATTGCTGATAATCGTGCTGTTTGGCGCTGTGGTGTACAATTTCTACCGAAGTACAAAGATGGCGACGCAGAACAAGCTTTGGGCCGGAATGGCTAAGGAAACGGCGCATCAGATCGGAACTCCACTATCATCATTAATTGGGTGGCTTGAAATCATGAAAGTGGATAATGTAGATGAAACTACAGTTACGGAAATAGAAAAAGATATTGTAAGGCTTCAGCGAATTACCGACAGATTCTCAAAGATTGGTTCTGAACCAGTGCTTGAAGTCCGCGATATAGTTGAAGAAACTCGCCAGTCGTATGATTATCTTCAGTCGCGTTTTTCAAACCAGATCGAATTTTCATTTGATGCTCCTGATAAGGCAATAATGGTATCCCTTAATCCGGTTTTGCATAGCTGGACAGTCGAAAATCTTGTAAAAAATGCCATCGACGCGATGAAAGGGCGCGGCAAATTGGCAATCCGAATTGACGAAGATATGAAACAGGTAAAGATCAATGTTTGTGATTCAGGGAAAGGCATCCCAAAAAATCAGTTCAAACGGGTATTCGAACCTGGTTTTACGACGAAAAGGCGTGGTTGGGGCCTTGGATTATCGTTGACGAAACGCATTGTGGAAGAATATCACAAGGGAAAGATAAAAGTGCTGACTTCCGAAATTGGAAAGGGAACGATTATGCAGGCTTGCTTTAATAAAGAAAGTTAGAAGTGTGGCCGCGAATTCACTAATTAAAAAAAGTCATGACGCTTTGCCGTTAATTTTCGAACAAGGTTATAAAAGCTAGCTAAAACTGCCTTATAAATTCGTAGATTTATGGCTAACTGTTATAGGTTTTTCCGAATCTCAACAGCCAGCTCCTCAAATTCTTCTTTAGAAAGGCTGACTTTCTTCTGAAAACGCATTTCGTCCATTTCATTAAGTGGAATCAAATGAACATGCGCATGAGGCACCTCAAGTCCGATAACCGCCATTCCCACGCGTTTGCAGGGAACCGTTTTCTCAAGTGCAATTGCCACTTTTCTTGAGAAGCGCATCAATCCCAAATACTGCTCTTCTTCAATGTCGAAAATCTTATCCGTTTCCTGTTTCGGAACACACAAAGTATGACCTTTCGCATTCGGATTCACATCCAGAAATGCCAGATAATTTTCATCTTCGGCTACTTTAAACGCGGAAATCTCGCCTTGGATTATTCTGGTGAAGATCGAACTCATAAATTTAGTCTCTTGTGATTTCCAATACTTCGAATTTAAGCATACCGTTAGGAACAGTGATCTCGGCAACTTCGCCAACCGATTTTCCTAATAGACCCTTTCCAATTGGTGAGGTAACTGATATCTTTCCGGTCTTTAGATCGGCTTCACTTTCCGCAACAAGCGTATAGGTCATTTCCTGGTTATTTGCCTGGTTCTTGATCCTGACGTTCGACAATACCAATGCTTTTGAAACATCGAGCTGCGACTCATCTATTAGCCTAGCATTTGCGTGGACTTCTTCAAGTTTCGCGATCCTCATTTCCAAAAGGCCCTGCGCTTCTTTTGCAGCGTCATATTCAGCATTTTCAGATAAATCGCCTTTGTCGCGTGCTTCCGCAATATCCTGTGAGGCTTTTGGCCGCATCACACTTTTTAAATGATCCAATTCTTCCCTCAATTTCTTTAATCCTTCTGCTGTGTAGTACGATATTGCACTCATAATTCATCATTATTTTTAATGTCCTCTGCTTCCGAAGTCAATGTGACCGTTATTTTATTATGCTGTCGCAACATTGACATGGGATATATAAATAGAAAAAATCCCATCAGGACGGGATTTCTTTTCCACAAAGATAGTCATAAACCAGTTAGCCGATAATTATATGTTAATCATCAATAATCCAAAGTTAATTAAATTAAATTTGCTACAGCATCTTTAATACGTTAAAATGAAAAAGTACCTGTTGGCGTTGCTGTTGCCAATCCTTCTTGCATGTGATAATGAAGGCTCCAACAACAATAATCCATACATACCGAATTATTCCTTCAGTTACGATATCAATACAAACCTTCCTCTATACAACCAGCTGACCTTTGCTGGGAATGCCGTCTATATCGGTGACATCGGTGCTCGGGGCGTTTATGTTTTCAATACAGGAAGTGGTTATAATGCATTTGATGCAGCATGCCCAAACCAGGAGCTTTCTTCGTGCTCAACAATGACCCAGAATGGCATTTATGCTGTTTGCGATTGCGATGGAGCCCAATATAGTTTCTACACTGGAATTTCCGAAGGACAGTCGTACCCGATGAAGCAATATCGTGTGCAGGTTAACGGTGCGAGCATCCGGGTTTATAATTAATTCTTCTCCGACGATAACGAATACGGCGCATCCTCAGGTTTGGTTCCTCTTTCTTTTGAAGGTTGATCCGACATTTGAAACAAAATTTTTGACCCCGTTGTCAGCTGATTTTGCGTAAAGTAATTGCGGGTGAATTTTCGTCCATTCAACCTCGCTTTTGTAATATAACGCTTATCAGGACTGTTGTCAGGCGCTGAGATTATCAGTTTCTTGCCAGTGTTGAACGTGATCGTAACTTTCTTAAATAACGGCGTTCCGATAACATATTGATCGGATGCAGGCGTAACAGGATAGAACCCTAATGCCGAAAACACGTACCAGGCCGAGGTTTGCCCATTATCTTCGTCTCCGCAATATCCATCAGGTGCTGGCAAATACATCCTGTTCATTATTTCGCGTACCCAATATTGCGTTTTCCAGGGCTGGGCCGAGTAATTGTACAAATATGGCATGTGTTGTATCGGTTGGTTTCCATGTGCATACTGGCCCATTCCGGCGATTTGCATTTCGCGGATTTCATGAATAACTTCTCCATAATATCCTTCGTCAAAAGCCGGAGGTAGTGCAAATACACTATCAAGCTTCTTTGAGAAATTTTCATTTCCACCCATCAAATCAACAAGCCCTTTTACATCATGGAAAACCGACCATGTGTAATGCCAGCTGTTCCCTTCCGTAAAGGCATCGCCCCATTTGAACGGGTTAAAAGGCGACTGGAAGCTTCCGTCCTTATTTTTTCCGCGCATCAATCCAGTTGAACGGTCAAACAAGTTTTTATAATTGAGGCTTCTTTTGCGATACAAATCTATTTCAGGCTGTGGCCGATTTAATGCCTGCGCCAATTGATAAATCGCGAAATCATCGTATGTGTATTCCAATGTGCGTGCAGCGTTTTCATTAATATTGACATCATAAGGAACGTATCCAAGTTCGTTGTAATAGCTGACGCCTTTTCGTCCGACAGCAGTTATCGGACCTTCATTGTTGGCGCCTTTCAGCATCGCCTCATATAGTTTTGCAATATCATAGCCTCGCAGCCCTTTGATGTAAGCGTCGGATACCACTGAAGCCGAATTATTCCCTACCATTATATTACGATAACCCGGACTTGCCCACTCCGGTAGCCAACCGCCTTCAGTATACGCATTGACCAATCCTTGCTGTACTTGTTGATTGACTTCAGGATAGACAAGATTCAAAAAAGGGAACAAAGCGCGAAATGTATCCCAAAATCCTGTGTCGGTGAAAAGATATCCGGGCATTACTTTGCCGTTATACGGACTGTAATGCTCGGGATTTCCTTCTGCATTTATTTCATAGAAAGCCCGTGGAAATAATACCGACCGGTACAAGCATGAATAAAAAGTACGCATCTGATCTACAGTTCCGCCTTCGACTTCAATTCGGCTTAAAGTTTCATTCCATTTGTCTTTTGCCTCTTTTTTTATAGTTTCGAAATTTTTGGTGCCAACTTCAAGCAGATTGCGCTCAGCCTGTTCAAAACTGATAAACGAAGAGGCAACTTTTGCAGAGATCTGTTCGCCATCGCTAGTTGTATTGAATCCAATGACAGCTCCGACGTGATTTTCCTGTATGTCCAATCGGTTATGAACGAGCTGTTTATTCGCAAACGTAGAAGTTGACACAAATGGCCGATCGAATTGGATGACGAAAAAATTCTTAAAATTTGCCGGGACGCCACCGCTGTTTTTGGTTGTGTAACCGATGATTTTATTCTCTGATGGAATTATTTTAATATAGGAACCTTTATCAAATGCATCAATGACAATGCTTGCGCTGTCAGTTTTTTTGAATGTAAAGCGGAAGATCGCCGCTCGCTCTGTTGGGGCTATTTCAGTGGTCATATCATAATCAGCCAGATAAACACTGTAATAATATGGTTTGGAGATCTCTGATTTATGAGAAAAATAACTTGCTCGATCATCTTCGTCAAAGCGAAATTGACCTGTTACAGGCATAATCGAGAATTGCCCGTAATCGTTCATCCATGGCGAAGGCTGGTGCGTTTGTTTAAATCCGCGGATTTTTTCTGATGTATACGAATACATCCAGCCATCACCCATTTTACCGGTTTGCGGCGACCAAAAGTTCATTCCCCATGGAAGTGCAATTGCAGGATAAGTGTTTCCGTTCGACATTTCAGGTCTCGACATTGTACCGATCAACGGATTTACCCATTCAACCGGATCGGTAACCTTTTCAACTTCCTGCGTCGATCCTATAAATGGAAGTAAGCCGATAAACAAAATCAGGATTTTTCTCATTTTGGTGTTTCTGCAGGTTTGCCGGCCATATAAAACGTTAATGCGCCGCCATTGATAAGTTGTTCATGCGTAATTGATCTGCCTTTTAATGCTGAACCGTTCAATTCAATTCTCTTCACATAGACGTTTTTCACACTTTGATTTTTGGCTGTTATATTTAAAGTCTTTCCGTTTTCAAATCGTAAAACCGCACTTTTCACAAGCGGACTTCCAAGTGCATAATCAGGTGATCCAGGCGCAACGGGATAAAAACCAAGTGCAGAGAAAATGTACCAGGCACTCATTTGCCCAGCATCATCATTTCCGCCAAGTCCATCGGGAGCCGCACGGTACATTCTTTTGATGATCATCCTGACTTTCTCCTGCGTTTTCCATGGTTCATCAGTCCAATTGTACAGGTACGCAACATGGTGTGATGGTTCATTCCCGTGTACGTAATTGCCGATTATCCCATCGCGCGTGATGTCTTCCGTGTTAGCAAAGTACTTGTCGGGAAGTTCCATCGTAAAAAGTTCGTCCAGATGTTGTGCGAATTTATGTCTGCCGCCATTCATTTCGACGAGTTTTTCGGGATGATGCGGAACATACAGACTGTAATTCCATGAATTTCCTTCAATAAATCCCTGTCCGTGCGTATCAAGTGCATCAAACTCTTTCTTGAACTCACCGCTGCTGAGTTTTGGCCTCATAAATCCCGAAGAAGTATCAAATACATTTTTATAGCTTTCCGACCGTTTGCTATAGATCTCAAAAATTTCTTTGTTGCCAATTTTCATGGCCATCTGTGCAATACACCAATCATCGTAAGCGTATTCAAGAGTTTTCGATACCGATGCGCCGCTCTTGTCTTCGGGAACATAACCAAATTCTTTATACGCGCCAATTCCGTCATAATTATCAAAATTTGATGAAGAAATACTTGCTTCAAGTGCCTTATTGATATCAAAATCCGTATTGCCTTTTGCAATGGCATCGGCGAGCACTGAAACAGAATGATACCCGATCATGCACCAGTTTTCATTCGCATAATGCGACCAAACTGGCAACGCATTATGTACGCTTTGGTCGTAATGAGCGAGCATCGAATTGATCATGTCACTATTGCGCTTTGGCTGGACAAGATTAAATAGTGGATGCAACGCCCTATAGGTGTCCCACAATGAAAACGTCGTATAATTTGTAAATCCGTCTGCTTTGTGGATGTTTTGGTCAAGTCCCTTATATTGTCCGTCGGCATCCATATAAACTGTTGGGCTGATGAACGCATGGTACATTGCCGTGTAGAAGTTAATCTTATCATCTTCCGATAGGGTTTCGACCTCAATCTTCTGAAGTTCCTTTTCCCAAAGTTGTTGACCTTCGTTTTTAGTGCGATCAAAATCCCAATGAGGAACCTCGAGCCGCATGTTTGCCAATGCGCCAGCCGTACTCACAGGTGATAATGCAAATTTGAATTTAATTTGCTCGTTTTCAGCAGTATTAAAATCCAGATACATTTTGAGTTTTCGTCCTGCAGCTTCTGGGAAATTCTTTGTCTGGTCGAACTTGCGCCAGAAACCATTGTAAATGTTCTTTTCATCATTTTTCTGGAAGCCGTAACTTTTGAATGGTTTGGAAACCGACATCGCAAAATATACTGTCCGCGTTCTTGCCCAGCCCTGGGTTTGCCGGTAACCTGTTATCAAAGTGTCGTTTTCAATACGAACGAATGTCCACACGTTCTTTTCATTATGGTTGTAGATTCCGGCCATCAGATCTAAAATTATATGTGCTGAATCTGATTTGGGAAAAGTATATCGGTGAAAGCCAACCCGTTGCGATGTCGTAAGTTCTGCAGTTATGTTGTGATCGTCGAGTTTGACCTTGTAATAATTTGCTTCGGCAGTTTCGTTGGCATGTGAAAACGCTGACCGGTAACCTTTCGTTGGATTTGACGCTGTTCCGGGATTTAGTTGAAGCTCGCCTGTAGTTGGCATTATCAGAAAATCGCCGAGATCCGAATGGCCCGTCCCGCTAAAATGCGTGTGGCTGAAACCGGTTATTGTTTTGTCTTCATATTGATATCCGGCGCAATATTCGTAAACTTTGCCATTATATTTTCCGTTGAGTTCGTACGAGATCGTGTCAGTATCCGGGCTCAGTTGTACCGATCCAAACGGAACTGTCGCGCCAGGAAATGTATGTCCCATTCTTTGCGTTCCGACCAGCGGCCTGATATATTTGAAGTTCTTTTTTTGTTGCGCTTGCGTAGATGTTATACAAGCCAGAGCGATTATAAACGCAATTCTCATAGTAGTATTTTGAACCATAAAAGTACCGCAATTTTAAGCAATAAAAAAGCCGGCATCACTGCCGGCTTCCCTAACTAAGAACAAAAATTAAAACTTTAATGCCATTCCGACAAGGAAATTAATTCCCGCCTGCGGATAATATCCCGCGCCTTCAATGGTGGTAACATTTGGCGGAGCTGAAAAATCGTCATCATAGGTATAGAAATAGCCGTTTGATTCATATTCAAGGTCAAAAATGTTGTTGACCAGCGCTGAAAAAACAACCGATTTGAAAATGCCCTTCGGCTTAATCTCGTATGATATATTTACATCACTTACACTGTAACTTTCCAATTTTGATGCTTCGGAATCAATGTTACCCATGAATTGTTCGCCCACAAATTTTGTAAGCAGCGAGAGCTGAAGATTCGCGACAGGAATGAAAGTGATGGCGTTTCCGAAAATAACATTTGGGGAAAACGCGATATTGGTATTCCCGAGGTCCTGCAGGATGCCGTTACGCGCAAATACAAAATCCTCGTTTTTGTTGGTGCTGACGGTCAAATTCGGACGCAGAATTAATTTATCTGAAACTGAAATCGCAGCATCAATTTCAACTCCGAGCCTGTAACTGTTTCCGCTGTTTTCACGGATTGGCGCTCCAACATCGTCCAAAGCACCGGTCAGTACCAATTGGTCTTTGTAACGCATGTAATAGCCGTTAATGTTGAGTTTTGCTTTAGAAGTTGCATAACGCCAACCTAATTCATAATCGTTTAACTCCTCAGGACGTGGATTTCCAGCTTCGTAATCGCTTCGGTTTGGCTCCCGATTTGCCCTTGCGTAGGAGAAGTATACATTGCTTTTTTGATGGACCGTGTAAGTTATTCCCGCTTTCGGATTAAAGAAATTGAAACTGTCGTCTATATTTCCGGTATCATTTCCATTGGCTTTATAGCTCACGTTTCGCTGTTGCAGATCAACAAATAGATTCAACTTTGGATACAATTGGTAATTGACTTTCGCGAAAATGTTGAAATCTGTTTTTACGGATGAATCATCGTAATACCTGAAGTTATAAGATGGCAGAATCACATCACGTGTCCACAAGACGTTTCCGAAATGGCTGCCTTCGTACTTATTTGCGCCGCCACCAATAATAAAACCGACTTTTCCTTTTGTGTAATTTGCTGAAAATGTAGTTCCGTAGAAATCATTGTCGAGCCATTTCTGCCGAATCACATCTGTTTCAGAAATTTCATCGCCGTTGATGATTTGTGACTCGATTCCATAATCTTCGAGGCTTTCGCCAACTTTATAATTCTCGTAATAACCGGAACCTTTCGTGTAATGAAAAGCAAGGTTGGTGTTCCAGTTCACCGACCATTTTTCGTTCCAATGCAATTGATAATGATCTTGTTGGTAATTATCGGTTTCATTGTCATAGAAACGTCTGACGCCATTTGCATCGACATATTCACCGGCTGTGTTGTACGTCCGGTCGTTTGCAAGTTTTTCAGGATCTTCGAGTCCGTTCCAGGATTGGTACGTTTTTTCTGTTCCGCCGAAGACGAGTGCTTTGATCAGTGTTGTTTTCCCGACAAAAGTTCCCTGCAGAAAATAACCTTTCAAATCCGATTCGGCCCGATCGATAAAACCATCCGAATGGATATTAGATAATCTTCCTGCAAGTTCAAATCTGTTATCCAGCAATCCGCTGCTGAACTTGACCGTGTGTTTTCTGGTGTTGAAGCTTCCTGCCGAATTTAAAATTTCTGCATTTGCTGTGTTCGAATAAGATTCTGTGAGCAGGTTCAGGCTTGCGCCGAAAGCACCGCTTCCATTGGTTGATGTTCCCACGCCGCGCTGTAACTGTAAACTTTCGACTGACGAAGCAAAGTCGGGCATGTTGACCCAGAAGGTCCCGTGAGATTCGGAATCATTGTAGGGAATCCCGTTAACTGTAACATTAACGCGGGTCGCATCGGATCCTCGAACACGGATCCCGGTATATCCAACTCCAGCGCCTGCATCAGAAGTTGTCACAACAGATGGAAGGAAGTTTAGCAAAATTGGAATGTCCTGGCCAAGATTGCGGGCGGCAATTTCAGCTTTGGTCACATTGGTAAATGTCACCGGAGTTTTTGCGTCGGCGCGGACCGCTGAAATGATGACTTCATCAAGCGGAACTGAATTGGTTGCAGTTGAATCGGGCGGGATTTCCTGGGAAAAACCTGCATAATAAAAGAGTGAAAAGGCGAGTGCAGCCGCGTGAGGGCGAAAGGCAAGGTACCGCGTAGCGACTGCAGACCGGCTCTTGTGGATCTGAGGCTCACACGAGCGACAGTGAATTGGCGCAGCAAAGCCGAACGGGCGAAGCATACGCCCCATAAAATCAACTTGAGACGGCGAGAAGCCAGACTTCCAGAAACGGGCCTGGCCAACCTTAAATAAGTGAATGGTATTCATTCGTAAATAGTTTTACGAATAAAAGGGGGAATTATTCTTTGTTAAATAATAGTTTTGGTCACGTTGGATTATAGTGAGATGGCCAACGCGCCACCTGGCTCCTTCGCTAAAACAGTCCGCTGGATCGTTTTTTAACGCTCGGCCTTCCTTGGCAGCATTACCTGCCCAGGTTCTATGGGTATAATCTCAGCCCTTGGTAGAGCACCCCTTTGAGACGGGGCAAAAGTACGATTTAAAATACCGAAATTCAAAATTTAAACTCCAATTTTACCCATCATTATTGCATTTTGGAAGCTAAAATTTCTGTCTATTCAAGATTTGGTTTTTTACGGTTAACTTTAATTACGGACAGATTCTTCTTATCCTTTAATCTTTTTTTAATGACTGATTTTGGAACTTTCGTGGCTTTTCTGACTTTAGGGACGATAAGCGATTTTCTGATTATTTCGAGGAAACGCTTGGTGACAATATCCTTGTTCTTGAGCTGGCTGCGGTCTTCATCACAGTTTAAGATCAGGATACCGTCATTGGTCAGGCGCGTTGCAAGTTTGGTTTGGGCGAGCGCTTTTTCTTCTTCGGAAAGGGCGGAAGAATTCTCCAGGTCGAACGTAAGGACGACTTTTGACGACACTTTGTTGACGTTCTGCCCGCCTGCGCCGCTGCTTCGTACAGCTTTATAGTGCAGTTCTGATATTAGTTTCCCGGAATCCATTTAATCTGGCTGATGCGCCGGTTTTAGAAGGTCATTTACGGTTTTGACCGGATTGAACGTTATCAACGGAACTTCAACAAAAACTGTGATCCATTTAGCCATCGCACCATTCCACAGCCCTGGCAGTTCATAAGCTTTCAGTTCTCTTCCATGCTTGTTTTTCTGGACTATGAATCCACTTTCCGGGTCAATAAACTGTTTAAAATCAAATTGTTCACCCTTATAATCCTTAACCGCACAAACGATATCAACCGGATTAAAATGCGTCGACGACGAAAATATTCTATGCTGTTGCGGATCATGTACATCAATTTGTGACGTTTCTACGATTTGAAGGGAAACTTGGCCTTTGCGATCTTGTACCCAAAATGGTCCACCCCCGGTTTCGCCTTCATTTTTGACCATTCCGCAAATGCGAAGCGGCCGGTTCAACAGTTCTTTCAGATGTTGCAGTTTGTTCTCAAATGTATATTTCGGAAAATCAGCAGTAATGATTATGTTAAGCTTTTGTTGAAGGCACGTGATGATTTCTTCGATTTGATTTTCTGCAACGGCATTGTTATTTATATGTTGTAAATACTGGAATACCTGCTGTTGTAACTCGATCAGGATTCCGCCAAGCGCTTTTTTATTATACGCGATGACGTCAGTATGATCATGAATAACGTTGTCGATGTTCTTGATAAATATAATATCAGTGTCGAGATTATTGAGGTTTTGCAAAAGTGCTCCATGTCCGCCGGGTCGTAAGACCAACTTCCCTTCTTTATTGCGAAACGGATCATTATTAAGATCGACAGCGACCGTATCAGTTGCCTTTTGCTGATAGCTGTAAGTAGTGTTGATCTTCAATCCACTTTGTTCTTCCAACGCTGCGCCAACGGTAGAAACTATTTCCTCAAAATGCTTTTGGTGAACTTCAGTCACGGTAAAGTGCAAATTATAATCGTCGTTTGAGCCTGCATATGCAAGAGT
The DNA here is from genome assembly GCA_036388535.1 of Flavobacterium sp. GTDB lineage: Bacteria > Bacteroidota > Bacteroidia > Flavobacteriales > Flavobacteriaceae > Flavobacterium. The sequence goes on from DASVRQ010000076.1 coordinate 80,403, forward strand.
TTCTTTGAGATGTTCCTCAATCGGGGTTGCAATACGGCCTGGATATTTGTGGAACGGCAAAATCCCTTTCGGCTTGTTGCTGAAATCAAAATGGCCGGGTGATAGCAACAATTCAATAAAATGAAAATTCTTCTGGCTTGCCGGCATCGCATTAAAATCGGCAAATTCTGCTTTAAGTTTTTTATGGACCGCGTCAAAAAATGGAAACTTTTCCATTCCGGCGAGAAAAGTCGTAAGTTCATTTGCCTTTTTCCTGTTGATATACGCATTTATCGATTCATTGGCAGAATCATATTCGTTCAGAAACTCAGTGAGGAATTTGAACATCCGGCTTGCGGCTCCTGAAGCGGGAACAAATTTGGTCAGCTTGAAATTTGCTTTTTGCTCATCAAAAAAGTCAGCGTAATTTTTAAAGTCGGCGTTTGAAAGTTTACGGATTCCATCGCCTTCAAGCGCCGGCCTTTCCAGGATCGTCTTTTTGATGCCAAATTTTAAAATCCGCATTTGATCTGCGACAACAGGTAATGGAACTCCGTGCTCGTTAAGCTGAACGAAATCGGTTGATGTAAATCCCATTTCCCGAGCCGTTTGCAGGTTCTCCAATGTTCGGATCGCCCATTTTAGACGGGTCTCGGCATCGCCGGAAAGTATAACAAATGGTTTTTTATTTTGAATTAGTGCCAACTTAAAAGCTTCAAAAGCAGCTTCTCGTTCGGTTGGCTGAGTGCGTACGTCGTTTTGTTCCCAAGGCACATCGATATCAGTCAGGAAGAAAAGGTCGTATTTGTGTTTTCGCGCTGCTTTCTCAATGGCGGGTTCTGAAAAGTTATAATAGAAATCGGCGAAAACTTTTGTTGCCAGAACGCAAGTATCGACAAATAAAAATTTGTTTGCTTCTTGCAGTTTTTCATTCTCAAGTTGGGTTTGTCCGATGGCAATCGGAAGCAAATCGGTTGGCTCGTAGATTCTTGCAGTCGTTTCACTTTTTTGGGATAGGTAATCGCGCGCAAACTCCGGAGCGTATACCGTATTGTAGTATTCAGCCAATTGCTTGGCGAGCGTCGTTTTACCCGTACATTGAGGTCCGTACACGGCAATCCTGTAGAACTTTGAATCGGAATTTACCGGGAGTTGCTTAAGATTTTCCTCCATGCGAAATAAGCCTGAATGGCCAATATTGTAAAAATTATAAATTGAAGCGACAGCATCCCGAGTCCGCGATACGCATAAAGCGGAATAGCAATAATGTCACCGATAACCCACAGCGTCCAGTTTTCTATTTTTTTGAGGGCCATAAACCACATTGCAGTGAAAAATAATCCTGAAAGGAAAATATCAATATAGTTAGCGGTCTCAATTTTATAGTCGTAGAACGTGTAGACGCCGAAAATTACAATAATTGTCAGAAGAAACATCCCGACGCCGATAATTTTTTCTTTTGTTGATGTTCGCGTAATCAGAAGCGTGTCCTGGGTTTCGGTTTTTCTTGTCCAGACATACCATCCGTAAATGCTCATCAGCGAATAGTAGGCATTGAGTACCATTTCGCCAAAATATTCGGCACGGTATAAAAGGTAGATGGTGATTGTAGTTGCAATTAATCCTGTCGGATAAACAAGAATATTTTCTCTTTTCGCAAAATATACGCTCGCAATTCCGAAGAAGAAAGCAATAGCTTCGAGTATGATGACGAACGTTGGCGTGTCGCGGTAAGCATTTGAAAAGAACTCGATCATGACCTTTGCCTGAAAAAGTTGCTGTCGTTTTCAAATGCTGTTCCGATCACGACCAGGTCAGCTCCTGCGTTGTAGGCTTGTTGGATTCCGGTATGTGTGCGGATTCCGCCGCCAACAATTAAGGGGATAGAAATTTCTTCTGATACTTTTTGGATCATTTCAAGCGGGACCGCATTTTGTGCACCGCTTCCGGCTTCGAGATAAATCAGTTTTTTGCCTTGCATTTCTCCTGCAAGCGCCGTTGCCACAGCAAGATCGTTGTTGTTTCGTGAAAGCGGCAAAGTTTTGCTGACTGTTTCAACTGCGGTCTGTGTTCCGCTTTCGATTAATATGTAGCCGGTCGCAATTATTTCGAGCTTGGATTTTTTTAAGATTGGTGCAGCCTGAACGTGATATTCGATCAGGTAATCGGGATTGCGGCCTGAAAGCAATGACAGGAACAATATTCCGTCAGCTTTATCTGATATTTGCGACGGATTTCCGGGAAAAAGCAGGACAGGAAGTTCGCAGGCAGCTTTTAATGCACCAATAAGTTCGCAAATCTTAGTTGACAGCACAAGGCTTCCGCCGACAAAAACATGTGTTGCGGGTGAATCACAGATTGCCACAATCAATTCAGGCAAATTTTCCCAATCGATTTTGTCAGGATCGAGCAGGATCGCGAGCAGCTTTCGGTTTTCGGATTTCGCCAGTAAGATGTTGGTGTATAATTGCATTTCCATGAAAGTTCGGCCGCAAAGCTACGCAAAGATTATTTGTGTGCCGATTCAAAAGCGTACACGAGGACAAAGTCTTCTATAATCAGAAAATGGATATCGAAATCTACATTGCTGGTTCCAAAGTGGAGTTGGCCCACCGCCTCTTGATCTTCCATCTCAAACGGAAGCACCGTTATATGATGCTTAAAACTTATTCCTGGTTCGTTTCGGATCTTAAATATCGATTCTTTTACGCCCCAGATCACGGTGAGTTTTTCGATGTAATCCTGTTTGTTTTTAGGAAGTAAAAAATGCATTTCGCCTGATGCGAATTTATCGGCAATACGGATTATTTTTTCACGGGCCCATTCGAGGTCGATCCCGACAGTTTTGTCGCTGATTATGACCGCGGCGAAGTTGTGCGAATGGGAAATCGAAATATGTTTTTCAGAGTTCAGATGCGGTTTACCGAACTCATCATAATACAAATCGAAGTCGGAGTAACCCGCAATAGCCAGCAACTTTCGAACACTTAGGAATGCGCGTTGATGCAGCTCGGATTTCATGCATGTCACGCGAACCTGGTTTGACTCGTTCAGGATGATCTCGCTCTTGAGCAGATCAAGAGGTTCAGTTACTTTCCAGACGAGCAATCGGGAGTTTTGATGAACGAAGATGTCTAAATGTAGCGGCATTATGATTAATGATTTAGCCCTGATGGAGCCGGTAGCCTTTTTTGCTCAAATTTCCTTTCAGGTTGTTGTCGTGAGGTGGTTTTAATAATAACTGAGACCGGCAAAAAAGCTAAAGGCGAGAGCAGGATTAGCTCCTGAAAAAATAGAAATTGCATTTTGTTGTCATCCAAAAGATTAAGGTTTTACTTGTCTTATAAAAGTCACAAAATCGTTCTATTAAATAAAAACTAATCCGTAAATTTGCAAACTATTCAGTAATACAAATATACTATAATGAGTACAACGACAATGCCTTTTGTGGCCTACAAAGTTAAAGACATATCCCTTGCTGCATGGGGAAGAAAAGAGATTGAACTGGCTGAAGCGGAAATGCCTGGTTTGATGGCGCTTCGTCACGAATATAAAAACGAGCAGCCGTTGAAAGGCGCGCGTATCGCAGGATGCCTTCACATGACGATCCAAACAGCAGTTTTAATTGAAACGCTTATTGCTTTGGGCGCGGAAGTGACTTGGAGTTCGTGCAACATATTTTCTACACAAGACCAGGCTGCTGCTGCGATTGCTGCTGCGGGAATTCAGGTTTACGCCTGGAAAGGGCTTAATGAAGAAGAATTTGACTGGTGCATTGAGCAGACCTTGTTCTTTGGTGAAGACAGAAAGCCGTTGAACATGATCCTGGATGATGGTGGCGATCTGACTAACATGGTTATTGACCGTTTTCCTGAATTGGTATCGGGAATCAAAGGATTGTCGGAAGAAACTACAACAGGTGTTCACAGATTATATGAGCGCGTTAAAAACGGGACATTGCCAATGCCGGCAATCAACGTTAATGACTCGGTCACAAAATCAAAATTCGACAATAAATACGGTTGTAAGGAATCAGCTGTTGATGCGATCCGTCGTGCGACCGATTTGATGCTTGCCGGAAAAAGAGTAATTGTTTGTGGGTATGGCGATGTTGGTAAAGGAACAGCGGCTTCGTTCCGTGGAGCCGGATCAATTGTCACTGTAACTGAGATCGATCCAATTTGTGCGCTTCAGGCTGCAATGGACGGTTATGAAGTAAAACGTCTTGATACGGTTATAGCTACTGCGGATATTATAATTACAACTACCGGAAATAAAGACATTGTTGTGGGAAGCCACTTCGAAAAAATGAAAGACAAGACGGTTGTTTGTAACATCGGGCACTTCGATAATGAGATCGATATGGCTTGGCTGAACAAACACCATGGTTCTTCAAAAATCGAGATCAAACCACAGGTTGACAAATATACGATCAACGGAAAAGACATTATCATTTTGGCTGAAGGCCGATTGGTGAACCTTGGATGTGCTATGGGTCACCCGAGCTTCGTAATGAGCAACTCGTTTACGAACCAGACGCTTGCGCAGATCGAACTTTGGAAAAACTCTGATAAGTACGAGAACAACGTTTATATGCTGCCAAAGCATCTTGATGAAAAAGTAGCGGCATTGCACCTTGAAAAATTAGGCGTCGAGCTTGAGGTTCTCAGAAAAGACCAGGCGGAATATATCGGTGTTGAGGTGACTGGACCGTATAAGCCGGAATATTACAGATATTAGTCCGGACGGAAGATTGTTAGATCCGAGACTTTAGACTTAAAAACCCCTGCCGGAAGCAGGGGTTTTTTTGTGCAGACTTTGTAATCATATTGATAAATTCTGCAACAAGCAGTTATAAAAGGTTTCTTAAATTTATTTAAACTTTTAAAATCAACATTATGAGAAAATTGACCTTGGCGATAGCCGCTTGCGCGATGATACTATCGACATCATGCAAAAAAGAGACTGAAACAGAAACAGAAACTGAGCTTAATGCAGACGGATCGACAACTACGGAAACAGAAACTGACACCGACTACGATCTTGACGCAGGTCAGGCTGAAGCTGATTACAACGAGGCACAGCGTGATTTAGAAGAAGCACGTAAGAAAGGTGATACCGAAGCGGAAAGAATTGCTCAGGAAGCATCAGACAAAGCAAAGGCGGCGTGGGACAAAACTAAAGCAGCTACAAAAGAAGCTGGACAAGACATCAAGGAAGGTTATAATGAAGCCCTTGAAGACGCTAAGGCAGAATAAATTTTTAGCCCACTTCACAAGAGTGGGTTTTTTTATAGCTTGACTTTTGAAATTTGATTTTGTATCTTTAGGATTAAATACTTCATTATGAAAAATCTGATTTTAACATTGGCTATTGGGGGAATGCTTACGCTGACTTCCTGTAAAAAGGAAACTGTCGTTGAACAAACCACAACTGTAAATCCCGATGGTTCTACGGTAACTACCACAAAAACAACCACGGATTACGATGTGAAGCGACTGCGAAAAGCCGAAGCGGATTATACGGCGGCCGAAAATGATGTTATAGTCGCACGCGAGAAAGGCGACACCAATGCTGAAAGAATTGCCCGTGAAGCAGCTGACAGAGCAAAAACAGCTTGGGAAAAAACTAAAGAAGAAGTAAGGAAAGGCGCTGCGAAAACCAAGGAAGCGACCAAAGAAGCCGGACAAGATATTAAGGATGGATATAACAATGCTTTGGAGAAAGCTAAAACCGAATAAAGTAATTTACCGTTTTTTGCCCAGGTCTTTATAAAACAAAAAAATCCCGAACGTGAGTTCGGGATTTTATATTTATTCTAATCTTGATTACGATTTCGAGAATTTCAAAACTCCGATTTGATCATTCGCATTCATGATGATCTCATTAGGGCTGATAACCATACTTGAACGGATGCTTGGCCTAATTTTACTGTCTTTGTAAGAGAAAATTGGCGTTTTGTCCATTTCACCTTTAGCGTTTACGGTAAGAAGCATCAGTGCATTTTTAGAACCAGAAGAGAACATTTTTGCAGAGCTTCTTTTAGTTTCTTTATCCGTTGAAGCTTCAGCATTTTTTTCAAGATCTTCGTACACGATATACGTGTTTCCATTATAGTACGTCGCCAAAATAGAAGGATTAGCAGCATTCAATTGGTACTTTGGCATTTTCGAAACCGATTCAACTTCTGATTTGCTGTTGATATGGATCACAGCAACGTCACAATAGTAATAACGGTAAGTTGTTGTGGTTCCTTGTGGAGTTGAATGTGTAGTAACTACCAATTTGTATTGCTCAGCGACCATTACCGAACCGCCGTCTGGCTTGTAAAAAATCTCTCTTACTTTGTAAGGAACATAATCTTCAGCTTTCTTAGGTTTTTCCGGATAAAGTCCTTCGAGGTCGAACTTTGTAGCCGACTTAAGAGCCAGGCTATTTCCGTCAATTACAGATGTAAATACTTCGTCAGAAATTAACGTTTTCTTTCCTTTACCGAACATTCCTTTGTTGAGGATTTTTAAAAATCCTGTGCAGATCATCGTGTTGTTTGCACCTGGGATTAATCCAATCGACTCGATGTCGCGATCCGGATAATCGAAGTCGAATTCTTTGTCTCCTGCTGTTTTGCTGAATGCAAAAACCTTGTATGAATACAAACTCTGATCTTTCTCACGTTGGTTTTTCTCTTTGTAGATTTTTGCCAATACAAAAATGTTGCCCAGGTTGTCAACACTTACTGACGTCATATCGAATTTTGACGCCTTAATAGGAAGACTTACGGTCTTTTGGAAAAGTACATCTGTAAATGAAGTGTTGTATACTTTCAGGTTCAGGACGCTAGGATCTTTTTTCCGGCCTTTCAATTCGTTGTAGACCAATATTTTGGTTGAATCAGGAGAAATGTTTAGAACACCGAATGTCATTGCGTCATCTTCAGCTTCGTCAAGTACGAATATCTTCTTATTTGTATTTAGATTAAGATCGCTGATCGCACCATATATGTACTGCTTGTCTTCTTTCCTAACTGTTTCTCTTATAAAGTGGATAATCTTATCGTTTACGAAGTAAGCGCCAGAATACATCTTCTTCTTGGAATCCATGTCAAGCTCCAAAGGTTTCTCGCTTTTCATAGCAAGATTTTTGTCGTATTTACGGATGATCAATCGATTGTCATCGTCTTTGTGGCTTGTGTAGTAAGTGCCATCTTTTCCACCAAGAACGGAAACGCTCTCTTTGGTCTTGATTTTTTCGGCCCACCTTAGTTCGGCAGTTTGGGAGTAACCTGTTGCTGCAATAAACAGCAGAAATAAAATGTAACGTTTTTTCATGAGATATCAAATTAATTTGGGTAAAAATAACATATTTTTGTACAAATAATATTACTAAACCACAATTATGAAAAAAAGTTTACTATTTGTTTCCGCAGCAATTCTTATGGGCGGAAGTTTATGTGCACAGACCAAGACGGACACCGTCAATCAACCAGTTAAAGTAAGAGTATACAGTCCGACATCGTCGACCACTTCAGGAGAAGACAACTCGTATAAATGGGCAGTCAAAACCGATTTATTTGCTTATATCACAGGTGAATTTGCGCTAATCGGCGAGTACCGATTCGCAAAGAAGCTTAGTGCCGAGGTGAGTGCCGGAGTTACGTACAGCTTTTTAGGAAATGATCTTTCAAGTTTTGGTCAGGAAGAAGAGGATAGCGATGTAACCTTCGAATCAAAAGCAGCAATGGGTTCTGCATTTAGGGGAACTGTGAAATTTTACCCGTCATCTGATTATGATGCAATTGAAGGATGGTCTTTCGGTGTTCAGGTTTTCACCAAAACGACCAACCGTGATTATACCGACAGCGGCGATCTTACAACTTCCCTTGAAGGAAAGCAGGATACAAAAGTCAAAACAGGTATTTCCCTTATCATTTCAAAACAGATTTTCCAGGATTCAAACATTGCTTTTGAATCATTTATCGGAGTTGGTATAGCAAACACAACACGTGATTATTATACTTCTACTTATAATGACACAACACAGGAGTATGATCTTCATACTCAAAAAACTGAAAAATCGGCTCCTAATTTTCAATTGGGATTACGAATCGGGTTCGGTAACTAATCAAAAGAATACAAATAAAAAACCCGCTTCAATTGAAGCGGGTTTTTTTATAGGATAAATTCAGGTATTATGCTTCGAAAGGAAGAATAGATACGAATGATTTGTTTTCACCTTTTTTCTGGAACTTAACAACTCCGTCAACTCTTGCATGCAAAGTATGATCTTTACCCATGTAAACGTTTTCTCCCGGATTGTGTTTAGAACCTCTTTGTCTAACGATAATGTTACCAGCAATAGCAGCTTGTCCACCGAAAATCTTAACACCTAAACGTTTCGATTCTGATTCTCTACCATTCTTGGAACTACCGACACCTTTCTTGTGAGCCATGACGTATTGGTTTTAAATGTTAATTATTTTCTTCTGTTGTAGCTGGTTTAGCTGTTTCCTTCTTTTTTGAACCTCCGGGTAAAGTAATTCCGGAAATTTGGATTTGCGTCAAATGCTGACGGTGTCCGTTTCTCTTTTTGTAACCTTTCCGTCTTTTCTTTTTGAAAACGATTACTTTGTCTCCTTTTAAGTGTTGTAACACTTTGGCTTCTACTGAAGCACCTTCTACAGCCGGGGCGCCTAAAGTGATTGCTCCGTTGTCATCCAATAAAAGGACTTTTGCAAATGAAATTGCGTCTCCTTCTTTGTCAGTCAAACGATGAACATAAACCTTTAAGTCTTTGCTTACTTTGAATTGTTGCCCTGCTATCTCTACGATTGCGTACATAACAATAATGTTTATTTGTTTATAAAATGGATGCAAATATACAACTAAATAACACCCATGCAACCTGTTGGCCAAAAAAGTTTCGGCTATGTGCGTTCTGGCGTTATTGTTGCAAGCTGCGGCTCACCCGTTTACGCAAATATTTACAATCCCACCAAAGGTTTGTAAGCAAAAAAAGGTATTTTTGGCGTAACAATTTACGTTGTTGCATACCAATACAAAAATCAATAAACATTTTAATAACTTATGAAAAAATCAATAATGGCTTTAAGCGCTGCATTAATGCTTGGAGGAGCTGCTTCTGCTCAGAAGGTGGCGTTTGAGGAGTATGACCTGGCGAATGGCATGCATGTGATTCTTCACAACGACTCATCGGCGCCAACAGTTATCACCTCGGTTATGTACCATGTTGGTGCAAAAGACGAAAATCCTCAACGTACAGGATTTGCTCACTTTTTTGAACACCTTTTATTTGAAGGGACGCAAAACATCAAACGCGGCGAATGGTTTAAGATCGTTACCGCTAATGGCGGAGTCAACAATGCCAATACAACTGATGACCGTACCTATTATTATGAGGTATTCCCTTCGAACAGCCTCGAACTTGGTTTGTGGATGGAATCGGAAAGGCTCATGCATCCCGTGATCAACCAAATTGGTGTCGATACACAAAATGAAGTCGTAAAAGAGGAAAAAAGGCTTCGTGTAGACAATCAACCTTACGGAAATTTACTTGCTGAAGTAAAACGAAATATGTTTGTAAACCACCCTTACCGTTGGGCTACGATCGGATCAATGGAGCACCTTGATGCTGCAACTCTGGCCGAGTTCCAGGCGTTCAACAAAAAATTCTATGTTCCGAACAACGCAGTTTTGGTAGTTGCCGGGGATTTGACCGATATACCGAAAACCAAAGAATGGATCCAGAAATATTTTGGATCAATTCCGCGTGGAGCAGACGTGAACCGACAATCATTCCCGGAAGCACCAATCACGCAAACTCTTCGTGCAACTTATGAAGATCCGAATATCCAGATCCCAATGATGATTGCGGCTTACAGGACTCCGTCGATGAAAACCCGTGATGCACGTGTGCTTGATATGATTTCTACGTATCTGAGCGATGGAAAAAGCTCCAAACTTTACAAAAAGATCGTTGACGATAAGAAAATGGCACTTCAGGTTGGAGCGGTCGGATTCAGCCAAGAAGATTACGGAATGTACATTTTGTACGGACTTCCACTTGGACAAACAGCGACTGCTGACTTGCTGAAAGAAATTGACGAGGAAATCGTGAAGATCCAAAGTGACCTTATTACAGAGAAAGATCTTGAGAAATTGAAGAACAAATTCGAAAATCAGTATGTGAACAGCAATGCTAGCATCGAAGGAATTGCAGGCAACCTTGCTACATACTATATGTTATATGGCGACGTGAACCTGATCAACACTGAGATCGACATGTACAGAAACATTACGCGTGAAGAAATCAGGGACATCGCGAAAAAATACCTAAATCCTAACCAACGACTTCTTTTGGATTATGTTCCAGCAAAAGACAAAGCCCAAAACTAAGAAACCGATCATGAGAAAAACACTTATAGTATTATCAAGCTTGTTTTTAACAATCACTATGCAAGCACAAGACAGATCACAACCGAAACCGGGACCAGCACCGGAAGTCAACGTTAAAACACCGGAAACATTTACGTTGCCAAACGGGCTGAAAGTAATGGTTGTTGAAGACCATAAACTTCCACGCGTATCATTCAGCCTCACAATCGACACAGCGCCATACGCAGAAGGAAATAAAAAAGGAGTATCTGACCTGACAAGCGCGCTTATCGGTAACGGAACTTCAAAAACACCAAAAGATGCCTTTAATGAAGAAGTGGACTTTCTTGGTGCAAACATCAGCTTCAGCTCAAGCGGAGCTTACGCAAGCTCACTTTCGAAATATTCAAAACGCGTTCTTGAACTGATGGCGGAAGGCGCATTGATGCCGAACTTCACTCAGGAAGAACTTGACAAACAAAGAGAACAGCTTCTCGAAGGACTTCGGTCTGAAGAAAAAAGCGTAACTGCCGTCGCAGGAAGAGTTGGTAATGTATTGGCATACGGCAGAAATCATCCGTCAGGCGAATATCTTAGCGAAGAGACTATCAAGAACGTGACTCTTGATGACGTACGTGCAAACTACAGCACGTATTTTACTCCTGGAGATGCCTATCTGGTGATAATCGGCGATGTGAAAACAAAAGATATCAAAAAGTCGGTTAAAAAATTGTTTGGAAAATGGGCAAAAGCCACGGCTCCAAGAATAAGCTATACTGATCCGCAAAATGTTCAGTTCACGCAGATCAATTTTGTCGACATGCCAAACGCTGTTCAATCAGAGATTTCTCTTGTGAACACTGTAAAACTTGAGATGAAAGATCCTGATTTCTTCCCAACTATCGTAGCAAACCAGGTTTTAGGTGGTGACTTCAACAGTTACCTGAACATGAACCTTCGTGAGGCACATGGTTGGACATACGGAGCAAGATCAAACATTGGCGGAAGCCGTTATGTTTCGGCTTTCACGTCTTCATCAAGTGTCAGAAATGCCGTAACCGATAGTGCTGTTGTTGAATTCATGAAGGAAATCAAAAGGATCCGAACTGAAAAAGTAACTGCAGATGTTTTGAACAATGTGAAAGCAGGTTACATCGGCCGATTCGTAATGCAGGTTGCAAAACCTCAAACAATCGCGCGTTATGCACTAAACATCCAAACTGAAGGCCTGACTGAAGATTTCTATAGAAACTATATCAAAAACATCAACGCTGTAACACCGGAAGATGTTCAGCGTGTTGCCAACAAATATTTCCTTGGTGATAATACGCGAATCATAATTGTCGGAAAAGGATCAGAGGTCCTGCCGTCACTTGATAAACTTGGTATTCCGATGTTTTACTTCGATAAGTACGGAAATCCGGTTGACAAACCTGTATTCAACAAACCGCTTCCTGCCGGAGTAACTGCTAAAACAGTATTAAATTCATATATCACGGCTATTGGTGGCGAAAAAGCGGTTGCTGCCGTTAAGACCTTGTCAGTAAAAGCTACAGGATCGGCACAAGGGATGACCTTGGGTTATGATAAAAAAGCTTCCTCTGCAAACAAAATTACAGAAGGCCTTTCAGTTATGGGCCAGTCGATGAAGAAGGTTTATAACGGAAAAGAAGGTTACCAGTCACAAGGAGCACAGAAGAAACCTTTTGATGCTGAAGAGTTGGCTTCGATGAAATATTACGCACATCCATTTCCGGAATTAGCCTTACGCGATAAAGCGGATGTTGTCCTTGTTGGAATTGAAGACGTTAACGGATCTCCGGCCTATGTCCTGAAAGATGGCGAGCACGCTATGTACTTCGATGTAAAAAGTGGCTTGAAAGTGTCTGAAAGTGAAGAAGTGGAAATGGCACCCGGACAAAAAATGACAGTGGTGACGCCATTCAGCGATTACCGGGATGTGAAAGGCGTGAAAGTTCCGTATAAAACGGCGCTGAACATCGGGCTTGAAATTGAGCTTACAGTAACCGATGTTAAAATTAACGAAGGTGTAACCGACGCTGATTTCTTGTAAATATATTTTTTAGATTAATTAAAGGCTGCCTCAAAAGGGCAGCCTTTTTATTTCTTGCTCGAAAGGTAGACGCCACCTAAAATGATCAATGCGCCGAGAAATTGTACAGGTGTCAGCATTTCATTGTCGACCAATCCCCAAAAGAACGCAACAACAGGAATAAGATAGGTTACAGATGTTGCAAATACCGGTGAGGAGATCTGGATCAGTTTAAAGAATATCAAGTTGGCGATTCCTGTTCCAACAACAGCCAGCACCAAAATATAAAGTGTTGAAGTTTGAACTTTCGGCACATCAATAACCTCAAAAAATCCGGAGAAGATCAAGATTGCAAGAGCTGGAAACAGCATTACAAAGAAGTTGCCGGTTGAAATTGTGAGCGGACTCAGATCAGATAAATATTTCTTGATCAGGTTGACATTCGCCGCATAGCAAACTGAAGCGATCACGATTAAAATTGCGTAGTAATAGTTCTGGTCAGGATGATGCATCGCACCATTTAAGATCAACAATGCGCTTCCGATAAGGCCGATGACAACACCAAAAATTTGATTGCGTCGAAAGCTTAGTCCAAAGAACAGGAAACCGAGGATCAACGTGTTCAAAGGCGTAAGCGAATTTAATATGGAGCTGACAGTGCTGTCTATTTCCGTCTGCGCAATCGAAAATAAAAATGCCGGTACAAAGGTCCCGAAAAGAGCTGTCAATGCAATATATTTCCATCGGTCCTGCGGAATTTTAGGCAGTGTCTTAAATCCGATCAGCAATAGAAAAATGGCTGCAAATACCATACGTAACGAACCAACCTGAATCGCATTCAAGCCCATCAAGCCGCGCTTTATCAAAATAAAAGAACTTCCCCAAATCAGCGCCAATAATGTCAGGTAGAACCATTTTACTTGAACTGCATTCATCTTTAACAACTTTAGGATGCAAAATTCCAACATATTTGTGACTTACCGAGGCTTTTTTGGTTATTTTTGTTGCATCATTAAAAGGCTAATCCATAACAATTTATATCATGAATTTTACAAAATCCATTTTCTTTGCAGTTGCTGTTGGTGTGTTTTCAACGAGCTGTAAACAAACTGACAGCGCAGCTGTCACAGATGTTGATGCTTCAAAAACCGAAGCAGTTGCCGCAAAGACTGAAACTGCAAGCTTTAATATCGAAGGAATGTCGTGTGCAGTTATGTGTGCTAACGGAATTGAAAAGAAACTTGCAAAGATGGACGGCGTCGAGCAAGCGAAGGTCAATTTTGAGACAAAAACAGCTACAGTAAAATTTGATGCCGCTAAGCAATCAACTGAAAAACTGGTACAGGCTGTCGAGGCTTACGCCGATGGAAAAACATACAAAGTGTCGAACGTAAAATCATCTGGCGACCAGGCAATGGTCTACGATAATGACAACGATAAAGAAAAAGGCAAAAAGAAAAAATCTAAAAAGAAAAAATGTGAGGCTAAAGCCGGTTGTTCTCCTGAAGAGAAAGCAGCAGCAGGAAAGCCAGCTTGTTGCGCAGCAAAGAAAGCTTGCAGCGCATAATTATTCAAATAGCATCATAAAAAAAGGAACCCGAAGGTTCCTTTTTTTATGATGTTGATGTTAAAATAACTGCTGAGTGTTCAATAGCCCCGTATGGCATTTTCATACAAATCCTTTTCACATCATCAGAGCAATGAGAGTAGAAGTTTCTGCATAAGAGAGGTAATAGGTTCATCACTCAGGTACTCAAAATAATCAACCGGGATCGTTGTATTAAAATTTATCAAAAATAAAGTCAAATAGACTCGGTTGCAGTTGGCGTCGACATGCAGTCCGTGATCATTTGTAGCAAAATTCTG
>DASVRQ010000077.1:0-3899 GCA_036388535.1 Flavobacterium sp.
CGGATTCCCGCTGGTGGTTCGGCCTGCTTTTTAAATGGCATTGCTGCAGTGTTGCACACTACCTCAATTCATCCCTAATCTTAACGAGTTTCAAGAAAAAATTCATTCGCTGGAAGAATAGAGCAGTAGATGCGGTAAAAATAGAAGAGTTCTAATTGCTTGCAATACGTATTTATACTGAATTTCAGGTGTTTCATCAAGTAATAGCGTAAGTGGTGGCTCATGGAGATTATACGCTGTTGTATTAGATTTAACAACATAGTTCGTGAACTTTGTCTGAAGCAACATATCCTTACTTTGAAGTATTTTTGCTAAGTTTTTCTAAAAAAAACGGACAATTCGATCAAAAAAATCGAATTGTCCCGTCAATGGAAGGTCATTTCCCATATCGAACTCGCACGAGGAAGATATAAAGTTATTTTAACACCTCTATGTACCTGCTGGACCAGCTACCAAATATACGTCCCTACTGCGCCTGCTTCAAGTGTCGATGCCGTCCATTTCCCGTTCACTTTTATATTGAAAACCGTTTGTGAAGTGCCGTCGTTTAGCACAACCAGAACAGTTTTGCCATCGGGCCTTTTGAACGCGACATTGTGCAGATTACCAGATATATTGCTCGCGATCCGAACCGAGCCTGCCGGAACAAATTTGGACGCGTGGGCTATTATATAATATGCTACATTTTTGGTATAGCTTCCCGAGCTTGTAACAGTAATTGCGCCTTTACATTCCGAGCATCCACCCGGCGTATGAGGTTCAAAATTTGGATCGGATGCAAGGTTCCACTCCAGTGCAATTTTGCTCCAGTTTCTTGTAGAACCAATCAGGACGTTTTTTACATGCCATCTTAAATCACCCGCAAAACTGCCGCTACCTGATGTCCACTGTTCTGTGAAATAAATATTTTTTGCAGGATGTGCATTGTGAACTACCGAGAGCGCACTTATATCACCTGCGTATAGATGCCATGCCGAACCATCAACGTACTGATTTGCTGCAGGATCGTTCAGTATTGAAAGGGGATAGGATGGCACATCGGCATTGTGGTCGTAAATAACAATTTTCGTTGTAATACCAGCCGATGCAAATGCTGGTCCGAGGTGATTTTTAATAAAAGTCGCCTGGTCATTTGCCTGCATCACCAAACTCGGGTTGTTGTATGGATTCAATGGTTCATTTTGCGGTGTGACTGCATGAATTGTAATACCTTCTGCCTGCATTCCCTGAACATATTTCACAAAGTAATCAGCGTAAACACTGTAATACTGCGGTTGAAGGCTGCCGTTGATAAAGCTGCCGTTGTCTTTCATCCAGACAGGTGCCGACCATGGTGCCGACATGAATTTAATATTTGGGTTGATCTGCAGTATTTCCTGAAGCAGATCGATCAACTCCGCATCGGGAGCAAGACTGAAATTGCTTAAGTCCATATCGGTTTCTCCGACCGGCAAATCGTTATACGTATATGGCGCAGCGTTCAGATCGGATGCACCGATGCTGAGCCGGAGGTAACTTATTCCAATTCCTCCCGCTCCAAATAGATCCTGAAGCAGCTCCTGCTTTTTTGCTGCAGATAGGTCATTGATAACTTGTGCACTGCCACCGGTCAGCGTATAACCGAAACCATCGATGGATTGGTAGGTTACATCAGGATCTATTTCAATGGTTGGATTGTTGTTTGCAACGGTCCCAAAGGCAAGAACGGTGTTCTGCTTCGCTAATTTGGAGGTTCCTCCGCCGTTGGTCATATAGAAATCGACTTCATTAGTTGCAGGATCTGTAACAACAGGTGGCGGATCGACAGGATCACTTCCACCATCTGACGATGACGAGCAATTGTTCTGTACAACAAATACGAAGCACACGCTGAACATCGTGAAGAGCTTTTTCATCTTCTGTTTATTTAATCTCATCTTACTTTTTTTTGAATTGTAGGTAGTTTAGGTTGATGCCGTCGCTCTCGAAATATACGCGAAGTTTATTTGTTCCCGCTTTCAATCGGATCTTTTCCATCGTAAAGGTCTTCCAATATGTAGAGCTGCCCGTATCGGGAATTGTAACAGTCTCGGATATTTTTCCTGTCTTATCGGAAAAATGAAGCTTTCCTCCACCTGAATATCGAAGGTCCAAAACATAATTTCCGCTTTTCATAACGTTAATCGTATACTGCAGCCATTCATTCGGCTTGGTATAACCAACTGAATAACCATTAGTTATTTGATCGGTACATTTTTCAATATCAACGCCATCATTCCGAAGCTGCTTGCCGCTGTTCCATTCAGTATTTTGATTTGTATCTGTGCGATATGTTGCAATATCTGAATCTGAATAGGCGTAACCCTGATAGCCCATATCGTAATCTGATCCATAAATAATACCGGGAACAACCAGCTTCTTATACGGCTTTGTTTCATCCGAGTAAACTTGCCGAAACATCGCGTCAATGACATCCGGTTTAACCGCCACATTTTCCATCTTGAAGTTGTCAGCCATTGTATTCAGCGCAGCTTTTGCAAAAGCAACAGCAGGTTTCATCCCGCCATTTTTCCAATAATCAAGCAATACTTGATACTCGGCATTTTTTATGACACTGGTAACACCTGCAATGTTATCGATTTTCTTCATCGGCCAGAAAGCCCAACCAATATTCTGTGATTCAACCAACTCAATCGCATCTTTGAACCAAACGTTCGAATTTTCTCCGCTTTCGCCTAAGTAAATGGGAACGTTGTGTTTTTCCCGAAGATCAATGATGCTTTGAATCGATTTCATTTCATTGTTGTTCCAATATTTATGGAAACTTAAAACCAGATTATCGTCCCAAAGCGGAAACATGCCATTGTAGTTATTTCCCCAGCAGTTTCCTTCGAGGATAATCAGGTGCTTCTGGTCGACTTTACGGATCGCTTGCGTCAGCCGCAGTTGTAGATCCCGAAGCGGGCCATTTCCATCAGGTGCTTCGTCGCATCCGTTTTGGTTGGTGCCTGAAAAGTTCCAATTTGGTTCGTTGATCAAATCATAACCGCCGATCCACGGACTGTTTTTGTACCGTTCAGCGAGCTTTACCCAAAGCGCGATCGTCTTTTCCGTATTGGCATTACTTTCCCAAAGGCCTGGTTTTGCAGGATCATAATCAGAAATGTTAGCATCTTTGCCTTGTCCGCCAGGCGCTGCGTGCAAATCCAATATGAGGTACATTCGATTTTGCGCACACCATTCCAGAAGTTTGTCGGTTCGTTCAAATCCTTCGGCCAGCCAGGTGTTTTGGCCTGGCTTTTCTAATTCGATCGGCAGCGTGTACAGATTGTAATGCATTGGAAGCCGGATAGAGTTGAATCCCCAGGCTTTCAGAGAGTCAATATCACGTTTAGTTACATTGTTATCGCGGTATTTTTGATAGAAAGCTTCAGTATCTTCGGCACCGATCAGTTCGGTGATCTTCTGGCGGATTTCACGCTGCGTTCCTGCAAATGCTGCTGTCTGCAACATATAGCCTTCCTGAACCATCCAGCCGCCAAGCCCGAGTCCGCGCAGGAGCACATTGTCACCATTACCGTCAACGATCCGTTTGCCGTCGCGGTGCAGGAAACCTTGAGCCTGCGACTGTAGCATAATCAGGAATACAAAGCAAATAACTGTTGGTACTCTCATAACAAGTTAGTAAATAAGTGTTTGAATGGCATGTGGCGGAATTGCGACCAATGCTTTGTTATTGCCCACAATTAGGTTGTATATCACTTTTTTATCTGACTTGTTCATTACCACGGTTGCCATTTTACCATTTTCATTTAAAAATGATGTGCTTAACAGATCGCTTCTGCTTACGGTTGTACTTACTCTTTTTGCATTTGGCCGAATGAACTTTGAGAAATGTCCGATGTAAAAATAGGATGGTG